>NZ_BCRJ01000005.1 GCF_001552535.1 Nocardioides jensenii JCM 1364 = NBRC 14755
CCCGCCGGAGGCCCGCCGACGGAGATCAGGACGCCGTCGACCCGCCCCCAGGCCTCCCGCGCCGCCGCGACCAGCCGGCCGGCCGCCGCCGGGTCGGCATTGTCCGCCTCGACGGCCACAGCGCCATTCCCCAGCTCGGCCACGGCCGCATCCAGGGACTCACGCGTGCGGCCCGAGAGCACGACACGCGCGCCGTCGGCGACGAGCTGATCGGCCGTGGCGCGGCCCAGGCCGCGGGCTCCACCGGTGATGACGTAGACGCGGTCACGAAGATTCAGGTCCATGCCGGGAATCCTGCCACCTCGGCGTGCGGCTCAGGTGAGCAGGCGCACCGGGGATCCGGCCCGCCAGGCGGCGATGTCTGCGACGGCGCCCTCGAAGTAGCGGGCGTAGTTGCCTCGTGTCACGTAGCCCAGGTGCGGGGTCGCCAGGACGTTCGGCAGCGTGCGCAGCGGGTGGTCAGCGGGCAGCGGCTCCTCGTCGAACACGTCGAGACCGGCACCCGCGAGGGCGCCGGAACGCAGCGCGTCGACCAGCGCGTCGGTGTCGACCAGACCAGCTCGGGAGGTGTTGACGAGATGACCGGTCGACTTCATCGCGGCCAGCTCGTCACGCCCGATGATCCCTCTCGTGCTCTCCCCCAGCACCAGGTGCAGGGTCGTGACGTCGGCCTCGGCGAGCAGTGTGTGCAGGTCCGCCGCCGGGCGTACGCCGACCTCGGCGCACCGAGCTTCGGTCAGGTGCGGGCTCCACGCCACGACGTCCATGCCGAAGGCCATGCCGATCGTGGCCACCCGGCTTCCGATCTTGCCGAGACCGACGACCCCGAGGACGGCACCGTGCAGGTCGGTGCCGAGCGTGCTCTGCCAGCGGCCGCCGGTGCAGAACGAGGGCACCTCCGCGCGGAGTCCGCGGGCCACCCCCAGGATCAGTGCCCAGGTCAGCTCGGTGGGCGGTTCCGACGCGCTGGGGGTGCCGCAGACGGTGATCCCCCGAGCCCGCGCCGCGTCGAGGTCGATCGAGGCGTTGCGCAGTCCGCTGGTCACCACCAGGCGCAGTCGGGGCAGGCGCGCGAGGAGACCGGCGGTCAGCGGGGTGCGCTCTCGCATCACCACGAGGACGTCGTACGTCTCGAGGGCGGCGACCGCGGCACCCTCGTCGACGAGGTGGTCGTGCAGGAACGTCACCGCGACGTCCTCGAGGCCGGCCCAGTCGGCGCCGTCCTGCGCCACGGACTGGTAGTCGTCGAGGACGGCGACGCTGAGGGCCGCGCCGGTCACCGTGCGACTCCGGTGTCGTCGATGAACTGGGTGCGGTGCAGCTGGCCGTAGAGGCCACCCTCGACGAGCAGCTCGGCGTGGGTGCCGCGCTGGATCACCCGGCCGTCGTCGACGACGAGGATCTGGTCGGCGCCACGGATGGTGGAGAGCCGGTGTGCGATCACCAGTGAGGTGCGTCCCTCGAGCGCGGCGTCCAGAGCCCGCTGAACGGCGGCCTCGGACTCGGAGTCCAGGTGCGCCGTCGCCTCGTCGAGTACGACGACCGCGGGCGCCTTGAGCAGCAGTCGGGCAATGGCGAGACGCTGGCGTTCTCCGCCGGAGAGTCGGTAGCCACGGTCGCCCACGACCGTGTCGAGGTCGTCGGGAAGGGAGGCGACCAGCCGTCCGATCTGGGCGGCGTCGAGGGCCGCCCGGATCTGGTCGTCGGTGGCGTCGCGCCTGGCATAGAGCAGGTTGGCGCGGATCGTGTCGTGGAACATGTGGGCGTCCTGCGTGACGTAGCCGACCACGTCCTCGAGAGACTGCAGCTCCACGTCGCGGACGTCGTGCCCGCCGATCAGGACGGCGCCGCCGGTGACGTCGTAGAGTCGCGCGACCAGGTGGGTGACGGTGGTCTTGCCCGCACCTGAGGGGCCGACCAGCGCGATCATCTGACCGGGCTCGGCGGTGAAGGTGATGTCGTGCAGCACCTGCTCGGTGTCGCGGCTCTCCTTGCGGGCCACCACCTCGAGCGAGGCCAGGGAGACCTCGTCGGCGCGTGGGTAGGTGAACGCGACATGCCGGAACTCGACGTGCGCGGTGCTGCGCGGCAGCACCACGGCGTCGGTCTTCTCCTGCACCAACGAGGGCAGGTCGAGCAGCTCGAAGACCCGCTCGAAGCTGACCAGGGCCGTCATCACGTCGATGCGGACGTTGGAGAGACCCTGGAGTGGGCCGAGCAACCGCAGCAGCAACGTGGCCAGGGCGAGCAAGGTGCCGACGCTGAGCTCCTCCTGGATCGCGAGATAGCCGCCGATTCCGTAGACCAGGGCCGTTGCCAACGCCGGAACAGTCATCATGGCGGCCACGAAGATGCGGGTGATCAGCGAGATGCGCACACCCAGGTCGCGCACCACCGCCGCTTTCACCGCGAAGCGCTGGTCCTCCTCGTCGCGGCGTCCGAAGAGCTTGAGCAGCATCGCACCGCCCACGTTGAACCGCTCGGTCATCGCGTTGCCGAGGTCGGCGTTGCCGTCCATCTGCTCGCGGGTCAGGCCGGCCAGCCGCTGGCTGACCCAGCGCGAGACCAGCATCAGCACCGGGAAGAGAGCCAGGCAGGCAAGGGTGACCCGCCAGCTGAGCGCGAACATGGTGGCGCCGACCACGACCACCGAGATCATGTTGGAGACGGTGCTGGACAGGGCCGAGGTGAAGGCACGTTGCGCACCGATCACGTCGTTGTTGAGTCGCGAGACGAGGGCACCGGTCTGGGTGCGGGTGAAGAACGCCAACGACTGGCGTTGCACGTGCCCGAACACGCGGGTGCGGAGGTCGTAGATCAGCCCCTCGCCGATGCGTGAGGAGAACCAACCGGTCAGCACGTTGAGGAGCCCGCTGATCAGGGCCGTGACGGCCATCGCGCCGGCGAGCCAGGCGACCAGCCTCGTGTCGCCGCGCAGGATGCCGTCGTCGACGATGCGCTGCACCAGCAGGGGCGTGACCACGACGAGACAGGCGTCGAGCACGGTGAGCGTGAGGAACACCGCGATGATGCGCCGGTGTGGGCGGGCGAAGCTGAGCACCCGGCGCAGGGTGCCGCGGTCGAGCCGGCTGTTGACCACGCTCCGGTCGGTGCGGAGATTGCGGAAGGCCGGGCCGGCACCCATCATTCCCGCCATGCGTCCACCTCCTTCAGCTCCTGGCCGTCACGATCAGGCCAACGATCACGGTCAGGCCAGCGACACCAGGTCGGCGTAGCCCTCGTTCCACAGGTCCTCGTCGCCGTCGGGCAGCAACAGCACCCGGTCGGGCTCGAGCGCCCGGACTGCGCCCTCGTCGTGGGTGACCAGGATGATTGCGCCCTCGTAGGTGCGGATCGCGGCCAGCACCTCCTCGCGCGAGGCGGGGTCGAGGTTGTTGGTGGGCTCGTCGAGAAGCAGGACGTTGGCGCTGGAGACGACCAGGCTGGCCAGGGCCAGGCGGGTCTTCTCACCACCGGAGAGTACGGCGGCCGACTTGTGCGCGTCGTCACCGGAGAACAGGAACGAGCCGAGAACAGAGCGGGCCTCGGTGTCGGTCAGCTGCGGCGCCGCCGACTGCATGTTCTCGAGCACCGTGCGACTGGTGTCGAGCGTCTCGTGCTCCTGGGCGTAGTAGCCGACCTTGAGTCCGTGCCCGGGGATGACCTCACCCGTGTCGGGCCGGTCGACCCCGGCCAGGATGCGCAGCATCGTGGTCTTGCCCGCTCCGTTGAAGCCGAGGATCACGACGCGGCTGCCCTTGTCGATGGCCAGGTCGACGTCCATGAAGACCTCGAGCGAGCCGTAGGACTTGGACAGCTCCTTGGCCGTGAGCGGGGTCTTGCCGCAGGCGGCCGGTGCGGGGAACTTGATCTTCGCGACCTTGTCGGCCTGGCGCTCACCCTCGAGGCCGGCCATCATCTTCTCGGCCCGCTTGAGCATCGACTGCGCGGCGGTGGCCTTGCTGGCCTTGGCCCGCATGCGGTTGGCCTGGTCGGTGAGGGTCTTGGCCTTGGTCTCGGCGTTCGCCCGCTCGCGCTTGCGGCGTCGCTCGTCGGTCTCGCGCTGGGTGAGGTAGTTCTTCCAGCCCATGTTGTAGACGTCGATCTCGGCGCGGTTCGCGTCGAGGTGCATCACCTTGTTGACCGTGGCCTCGAGCAGCTCGTTGTCGTGGCTGATCACGATCAGCCCGCCCTTGTAGCTCTTGAGGAACTCACGCAGCCACACGATCGAGTCGACGTCGAGGTGGTTGGTGGGTTCGTCGAGCAGCATGGTCTCGGCGTCGGAGAAGAGGATGCGGGCCAGCTCGACCCGGCGACGCTGGCCGCCGGAGAGCGTCCTGAGCGGCTGGGCGAGGATGCGCTCCTCGATGCCCAGGCTGGCCGCGATGGTGGCTGCCTCGGACTCGGCGGCGTAGCCTCCGCCGGCGTGCAGCTCGTTGTCGGCGCGCGCGTACTGCTTCATGGCACGCTCGGAGACAGTGGCATCGTCGGAGCCCATGTCGGCCTCGGCCTGGCGCAACCGGCGTACGACGTCGTCGAGGCCGCGTGCGGACAGGATCCGGTCGCGGGCCATCACCTCGGGGTCACCGGTGCGGGGGTCCTGGGGCAGGTAGCCGACCTCACCGGTCGCCAGCACCTTGCCGGAGGCGGGCAGCGCTTCGCCGGCGAGGATCTTGGTGAGGGTGGTCTTTCCGGCTCCGTTGCGGCCGACCAGGCCGACCTTGTCGCCTGCTGCCACGCGGAAATTGACGTTCTCCATGAGGAGACGCGCACCGGCACGGACCTCTAGTTGCTGTGCGGTGATCATGAGGATCGTTAGTCTACGTGCGAGAGGCTTCAGCCCCGGCATCCGCACGGGCATCAGGAAGGACGCACACATGCGCTTCAATCCCAAGGCACGGATCGACTCGGGCAAGGTTTCCGACGCGGGAGGCGGCGGAGGCCGCGGTGGCGGCCTCGGTGGCGGCGGCATGAAGCTTCCGATCCCCACCGGTGCCGGTGGCGGCAAGCTCGGCCTGGTGATCCTGGTGGTCGCCTTCCTGGTCGCCATGTGCAACGGACAGGTGCCCGGCATCAACCAGGGCGATGGCGGCGGTGGCCAGAACAACGCCGCGGGCAGCGACCCTGCGCAACAACAACAGGCCGATCAGTACGACAAGTGCCTCACCGGCGAAGACGCGAACGAGTCAGAGGCGTGTGCGCGTGTGGCGATTCTGAAGCTCTTGGAGGACTACTGGTCCGCCCAGTTCAAGGGCGGAGACTTCGTGGCGGCGCCGGCCAAGACGTTCGCCGGGTCGACTACCACCGGCTGTGGCAGTGCGACCTCTGCGGTCGGGCCGTTCTACTGCCCGGCGGACCAGACCATCTACCTCGACCCCACCTTCTTCGATGATGTTCTCGAGGGGCAACTCGGTGGCAAGGGCGGCGACTTCGTCGAGCCCTACGTGCTCGGTCACGAGTACGGCCACCACATCCAGAACATCACCGGCCAGATGAAGAACGTGCGCACGCAGCAGGGTGAGGACAGTGACGCGGTCAAGCTCGAGCTGCAGGCCGACTGCTACGCGGGTCTGTGGACCCACCACATCGAGTCCCTCAAGGATGACAACGGCGAGCAGATCCTCACGATCGACGACGCCGACATCGAGGAGGCCGTCGGCGCCGCCTACACCGTCGGCGACGACCACATCCAGGAAGTGACCGGCGGTCGCGTCGACTCCGGATCCTGGACCCACGGTTCGTCGGAGGAACGGATGAAGTGGTTCAGGACGGGCTACGACTCCGGTGACTACGAGGCCTGCGACATCTGGAAGTGATGTCTCACAGCAGCGCCTCGATCTGCGGGAAGAGGCGCTGCAGAGAACGCAGATAGGGCGCCACGCTCGGGTGGCGGTACTTCCCGGCCAAGGCGCCGGGGCCGTCGGCGACCCTGGCCAGCGCCCACTCGGCGCGCGACATCGCGGTGTAGACCGCGTTGATGCGGGCTCCGAGCACGACCTGGTCGCGGGTGGCGGTCCCCTCGGGAAGGCCCATCAGGTAGGCGTCGACCAGCACGTCGAACTCCTCTCGGGCGGTCAGGGCGAGGTAGCCCAGGTCGGCTCCGGCCGCGCCTCGACCGAGCATCGACCAGTCGATCGCCAGCACGTCGTCATCGTCACGGGCCAACAGGTTGCCCGGCACGGGGTCGCCGTGCTGGGCCACGGGCGGCAGCTCGTCGAGGAGACGCAGATGGGTTCCACGTCGCTGCCACAGGCGGTCCGCGACGTCGGCGACCGTCGTCCGGGCCAGGGTGCGCCAGCCGCCGTTGTGCTCGGTGCGCCGCAGCCGGTCCGCGAGTTGGTCGGTGGCCAGCCAGGGATACGCAGTCAGCTCGGCGCCGGCGAACCGCCCCAGTGCCCGTGCCACGAAGGGGCTCGGCAGGTGCTGGTCCTCCACGAACGGATGCCACAGCGTCGCGCCCTCGTCGTCCTCCTCGACCTTGGCCGCAAGCACGCTGCGCAGACCCGGTGTCGCGTCCACCGCTCCGGACAGCGCGACCACGATCGGCCGGCGCCACCACGCGAAGTGGCGCTCGTCGGAGAGCTCACCCGGGTCCCCGGGCTGCGGCGCCTGGACCCGTTTGACCACGAGGTCATCGACCCGCCACACCCCCAGCGTCGAGCTGCCCATGCCTCCGGGCACAGGCTGCCAGTCTGGTTCGGGCTGCCACATCGCGACTCCTGCGGTGTCAGTCAGGTGTTGACGACCGTCATCCTGACAGACCCGGCGTCCGCAATCGCGCCTTCGAGCACCGATCGCCGGGGATCCGGCACGGCGAGGAACGGCTCGACGACGCGGGTTGCGAGCAACCGGAGGCGTTGGTCGGCGAGCACGGCCTCGATCGCGTCGTGGTCTCCCCCGGTCACCAGCACCACATCAGGGTCACCGGCGGCCGACCGGAGCTTCTCCTCGAACGGACCCAGGATGCGCACGGCATGACCGGCGGCGGCCTCGTAGGCCTGCCGGGCCTGGTTGTCGCGACGCCTGGCAAAACGTTGCTGACTCTGGCCACCCGCCTTGGTCCGCCCCTGCACGTGACGCTGCCCGACCTTCGACTCGACGATCGTGTCGCCGTTCAGGCTGGCGATGGCGAATCCGCCCTTGCGCACGAGCAGCACGCCCCAGTGTCGGGGCGGCACGCAGGCCTCCACGAACGACGCGACTGCCGGTGCCCCGTCGTAGGAACGACCGAAGGGCGGCCGCCCCACAAACGTCGACCCGTCGCCCCCGAGACCGGACAACGCGCCGTCGGTGACATCGAGCGAACTGCCGCCGTGGCGGGCCGCGAAGTTCTCCACCCAACGCACGAGTCGCGTGGTGGGCACGAGGAGGGACGTCACCCGGCGAGGCTACCGAGAAATGCGACAACTCCGTGGATTGCAGTCACCTGATGACTGTGATCCACGGAGTTGAGCGATCTCGTCGGGTCAGACGTTGAACCCGAGCGCCCGCAACTGCTCGCGGCCGTCGTCGGTGATCTTGTCCGGGCCCCACGGCGGCATCCAGACCCAGTTGATCGCCACGTCGTTGACGATGCCCTCGAGCGCGGAGTTCGTCTGGTCCTGGATCACGTCGGTCAGCGGGCACGCAGCCGAGGTGAGCGTCATGTCGAGCACGACGTTGGAGCCCTCGTCGAGGTGCACGTCGTAGACCAGGCCGAGGTCGACGACGTTGATGCCGAGCTCGGGGTCGACGACGTCCTTCATCGCCTCGGTGACGTCGTCCTTGGTCACGGTCGAGGTGCCCACGGGCGCCTCGGGGATGTCAGAGTGGTCAGCCATTGGTGCTCTCCTTGTTGTCGGCTGCAGCAAGCGTCTGGGCCGTCGCGTCCTTGAATGCCATCCACGACAGCAGGGCGCACTTCACGCGGGCCGGGAACTTCGCGACACCGGCAAAGGCGATGCCGTCCTCGAGGACGTCCTCGTCGGGCTCCACGTTGCCACGCCCTTGCATGAGCTCCTGGAAGGTCGCGTGGATCTGCATCGCCTCGTCGACCGGCTTGCCGATCACCAGGTCGGTCAGCACGGAGGCCGACGCCTGCGAGATCGAGCAGCCCATCGAGTCGTAGGAGACGTCATCCACGACGCCACCGGCCAGGTGCACGCGCAGGGTCACCTCGTCACCGCAGGTGGGATTGACGTGGTGCACCTCGGCCTCGAACGGTTCGCGAAGCCCCTTGTTCAAGGGGTTCTTGTAGTGATCGAGGATGATCTCTTGGTAGAGGGAGTCGAGTTCCTGGCTCATGTCAACCCAACTTGAAGTAGGAGCGGGTGTATTCCAGCCCCTCGACGAGGGCGTCGATCTCGGCCGGGGTCGTGTAGAGGTAGGACGACGCCCGGGTCGAGGCCTGCACGCCGAAGCGCTTGTGGGCCGGCTTGGCGCAGTGGTGACCGGCACGCACGGCGACACCGCGCGAGTCGAGCACCTGGGCCACGTCATGGGGGTGCACACCGTCGATCTCGAACGAGATCGCTCCCCCACGCAGCGACGCGTCGATCGGACCCAGCACGGTCAGACCGGGCACGGTGGCCAGGCCGTCCAGGGCGTAGGCCGTGATCGCGTGCTCGTGCGCGCGGATCGCGTCCATGCCGACGTGCCCGAGGTAGTCGACAGCGGCGCCGAGGCCCACGGCCTCCACGATCGGCGGGGTGCCGGCCTCGAACTTGTGCGGGATGCCGGCGTACGTCGACCGCTCCATCGCCACGGTCTCGATCATCTCGCCACCACCGAGGAACGGCGGCAGCTGGTCGAGGATCTCGCGCCTGCCCCACAGCACCCCGATGCCGGTGGGGCCGACGACCTTGTGGCCGGTGAAGGCCAGCAGGTCGGCACCCGACGCCTGGACGTCGACGGCCATCTGGGGAACGGCCTGGGAGGCGTCGACGACCACGATCGCGCCGACCTCGTGCGCGCGGCGGGCGATCGCCTCGACGGGGTTGATCGTGCCGAGCATGTTGGAGACCCAGGTCAGCGAGACGACCTTCGTCTTCTCGGTGATCAGGGAGTCGATGTTCGACAGGTCGAGCTGGCCGTCGTCGGTCAGCCCGAACCAACGCAGCGTGGCGCCCTTGCGCTCGGTGAGCAGCTGCCACGGCACGATGTTGGAGTGGTGCTCCATCTCGGTGATGACGACCTCGTCGCCCTCACCGATCTCGAGCGGACCGCGCGCCCAGGCCAGCGTGTTCGCGACCAGGTTGAGCGCCTCGGAGGCGTTCTTGGTGAAGATGATCTCGTCACGTGTGGGCGCGTTGATGAACGCGGCGACCTTGTCGCGCGCATTCTCGAACGCCTCGGACGACTCCGCTCCGAGCTGGTGCATGGCCCGCGCCACGTTCGCGTTGTGCCGCTCGAGGTGGTCGACCATCGTGTCGATCACCACCTGCGGCTTCTGCGAGGTGTTGGCACTGTCGAGGTAGACCAGCGGCATGCCGCCGGCAAGTTCACGCTCGAGGATCGGGAAGTCCTTGCGGATGACTTCCAGCTCGGGGAGGAGTCCGTCCATCGGAATCAGACCGCCGCCGCGGAGACGTACTTGTCGTAGCCGTTGGCCTCGAGCTCGTCGGCGAGGTCTGGGCCACCGGACTCGGCGACCTTGCCGTTGACGAACACGTGCACGAAGTCGGGCGTGATGTAGCGCAGGATGCGCGTGTAGTGGGTGATCAGCAGGACGCCCTTGTCCTTGTCCTCGATGAAACGGTTGACGCCGTCCGAAACGACCTTGAGCGCGTCGATGTCGAGGCCGGAGTCGGTCTCGTCGAGGATGGCGACCTTGGGGTCGAGCAGCTCGAGCTGGGCGATCTCGTGGCGCTTCTTCTCACCACCGGAGAAGCCCTCGTTGACCGAGCGGGTGCCGAAGGAGGCGTCGAGGTCGAGCTTCTGCAGCGTCGCGTTGACGTCCTTGACCCAGGTGCGCAGCTTGGGCGCCTCGCCGTCGATGGCCGTCTTGGCGGTGCGCAGGAAGTTCGACACCGACACGCCGGGGACCTCGACCGGGTACTGCATGGCCAGGAACAGCCCTGCGCGGGCCCGCTCGTCGACTGACATCGCGAGGACGTCGTCGCCGTCGAGGGTGACGGTGCCGCCGGTGACGGTGTACTTCGGGTGGCCGGCGATCGAGTAGGCCAACGTGCTCTTGCCCGAGCCGTTGGGGCCCATGATCGCGTGGGTCTCGCCGTCCTTGATGGTCAGCGTGACGCCCTTGAGGATCTCCTTGTCGCCGTCCTCGGTGGCAACCGAGACGTGCAGGTCGTTGATCTCCAGCGTGCTCATGTGTGTTCTCTCTTCTCTCTACGAAAGTCTGTGGTTCAGGACGGCGCTACGCCGTTGAGGGTGGTGCTGATGTCGACGTACACGTCGTCTCCGCGCACCTCGACCGGGAAGGTCGAGATCGGCTCGGTGGCCGGCAGCACGGTGGGCTTCCCGGTGCGCAGGTCGAAGGTCGACCCGTGCAGCCAGCACTCGATGGTGCAGTCGGCGACCTCACCCTCGGACAGGGCGACCTCGGCATGGGAGCAGAGGTTCTGGACGGCGAAGAACTCGTCGCCGTCCCTGGCCACGGCCACCTCGACGTCGTCAATGGTCACGCCGAGGGCCTCGTCGTCGTGGACCTCGGAGCCTGCGCAGGCGCGGACGAAACTCATCAGAACGCCTTGAGGACGTTCTTCTCGAGCTCGGACTCGACCGTGGCGAGCAGCTGCTCCTCCAGGGCCGGGACGTCGATCTTGCGGATCAGGTCGTTGAAGAAGCCGTGCACGACCAGACGACGGGCCTCGTTCTCCTCGATGCCGCGGGAGCGGAGGTAGAACAGCTGGTTGTCGTCGAAGCGCCCGATCGCCGAGGCGTGGCCCGCTCCTTCGATCTCGCCGGTCTCGATCTCGAGGTTCGGCACGGAGTCAGCCTGGCAGCCGTCGGTGAGCACCAGGTTGCGGTTCTCCTCGTAGGTCTCGATGCCCTCGGCCACCTTGCGGATCAAGACGTTGCCGATCCAGACCGCGTGGGCGCCCTGACCCTGCAGCGCACCCTTGTAGATCACGTTGCTCTTGGTGTGCGGAGCGGTGTGGTCGACGAACAGGCGATGCTCGATGTGCTGACCCTCGTCGGCGAAGTACATGCCGAGCATCTCGACCGATCCGCCGGGGCCGGCGTAGGAGGCGGTCGCGTCGTGGCGCACCAGGTCGCCGCCGAAGGAGACCGCGACATGCTTGAGGCTGGCGTCGCGCCCCACGCTGGCGTGCTGCGTGGAGTGGTGGACGGCGTCGTCGGCCCAGTCCTGCAGCGAGACGACGGTCAGCTCAGCACCGTCCTCGACGATGATCTCGATGTTGTCGGCCAGCACAGCGGAGCCGCTGAAGCTCAGCACGACGGTCGACCGGGAGAACTTCTCCGCGATGATCACGGTGTGGCCTGCGCCGGCCAGCTCGGCACCGGTGCCGGTGTGCGAGATCGTCGTCGCCCCCTCGACCACGGCGTCCTGCGGGATGCGGACCACGGTCGCGCCGTCGGCCGCAGCCCAGGCCCGGGCCGACACGCGGTCGGTCGGGACCAGTCCCGACAGGCCACGCTCGGCGGCGTCGGCGGCGACCTGCTCGACGACGACGCCCTCGGCGGCGCTCACCTCGACCGTGCAGGCACCGGCACCGAAAGGCGCCTCCTGGTGCAGGCCGTGGAGGCGCTTGAGCGGGGTGAACCGCCACACCTCCTCGCGGCCGGTCGGAACCGGGTGGTCGGCGAGGTCGAAGGACCCCTCGGGGTGCAGGTGAGAGATCACCTTGTCGACCTCGAGGGCCGAACTCACGTTCTCAGCAGTAGCAGTCACTTCATGGCTTTCTTGTACGACGGTCGCGAGGGCAGGGTGCAGCGGAGCCGGTCAGCCGACCGCGCCCTCCATCTGCAGCTCGATGAGGCGGTTGAGCTCGAGGGCGTACTCCATCGGGAGCTCCTTGGCGATCGGCTCGACGAAGCCACGCACGATCATCGCCATCGCCTCGTCCTCGGCCATGCCGCGCGACATCAGGTAGAACAGCTGGTCGTCGGAGACCTTGGAGACCGATGCCTCGTGGCCCATCGACACGTCGTCCTCACGGATGTCGACGTAGGGGTAGGTGTCGGAGCGGCTGATCTGGTCGACCAGCAGCGCGTCGCAGAGCACGTTGGACTTCGAGCCGTGCGCGCCCTCGTTGATCTGGATCAGGCCGCGGTACGACGTACGACCGCCACCGCGAGCCACCGACTTCGACAGGATCGACGAGGAGGTGTTGGGCGCGGCGTGCACCATCTTGGCGCCGGCGTCCTGGTGCTGACCCTCGCCGGCGAACGCGATCGAGAGCGTCTCGCCCTTGGCGTGCTCGCCCATCAGGTAGACCGCGGGGTACTTCATGGTCACCTTGGAGCCGATGTTGCCGTCGACCCACTCCATGGTCGCGCCCGCCTCGCAGGTGGCGCGCTTGGTGACCAGGTTGTACACGTTGTTCGACCAGTTCTGGATCGTCGTGTAGCGGCAGCGACCGCCCTTCTTCACGATGATCTCGACGACCGCGGAGTGCAGTGAGTCGGAGGAGTAGATCGGCGCGGTGCAGCCCTCGACGTAGTGCACGTAGGCGTCTTCGTCGACGATGATCAGCGTGCGCTCGAACTGCCCCATGTTCTCGGTGTTGATCCGGAAGTAGGCCTGCAGCGGGATGTCGACGTGGACGCCCTTGGGCACGTAGATGAACGAGCCACCCGACCAGACCGAGGTGTTCAGCGCGGCGAACTTGTTGTCACCGACGGGGATGACGGTGCCGAAGTACTCCTTGAAGATCTCTTCGTGCTCGCGCAGTGCGGTGTCGGTGTCGACGAAGATGACGCCCTGCTCCTCGAGGTCCTCGCGAATCGCGTGGTAGACCACCTCGGACTCGTACTGGGCGGCGACGCCGGAGACGAGGCGCTGCTTCTCGGCCTCGGGGATGCCGAGCTTGTCGTAGGTGTTCTTGATGTCCTCGGGGAGCTCCTCCCACGAGGTGGCCTGCTTCTCGGTGGAGCGGACGAAGTACTTGATGTTGTCGAAGTCGATCGTCGACAGGTCGGATCCCCAGTTGGGCATGGGCTTGCGGTGGAAGAGCTTGAGGCCCTTCATCCGCAGGTCGAGCATCCACTGCGGCTCACTCTTCTTCGAGGAGATGTCGCGCACGACCTCCTCGTTGAGTCCGCGGCGGGCGTTCTCGCTGGCCTCGTTCTTGTCAGACCAGCCGAACTCGTAACGACCGATGCCCTCGAGCTCCGGGTTTCTTTCGTCAATGGTCGTCATGAAGACGCTCCGTCCTTCTTGTCGTGGATCGTGGTGGCCCCGCGCTGGTCAGCCCGGTTGTCGAGCCTGTCGAGACCAAGATTGGGAATGCTCGTGGTGCAGACACCGTCGCCGTGCGCGATGGTGGCCAGTCGCTGGACGTGGCGGCCCAGCACGCGGCCGATCGCCTCTGTCTCGGCCTCGCACAGCTGCGGGAACTCCGCGGCGACGTGGGAGACCGGGCAGTGCTGCTGGCACAGCTGGTCGGCCATCGGCAGGGTGCGTACGCCGGCTGCGTACCCGCCCTGGGTCAGCACCTTCGCCAGTGCCTCGGCCGGGGTGAGGTCGGGCTGGTCGCGGACGAGGTCGGCGTAGTCACGTTCGATGAACGCCACGCGCTGCCTGGCGAATTCCATGACGGCCTCGTCGCCGGCCGTGTCGGCCAGGTACCGCAGGGCGTGCACGGCGAGGTCGTCGTACTGGTGAGCGAGGCCGTCGCGCCCGGACTCGGTGAGCGCGAAGACCTTGGCCGGCCGTCCTCGCCCGCGGGAACCGTAGACTCGCTGGTCACGCGCCTCGACGGTGCCGAGTTCGACCAGGTGGTCGAGGTGACGGCGTACGGCGGCCGGGGTGAGGTCCAGCAGGTGGGCCAGGTCGGCGGCCGTGGAGGGCCCCTTCTCGAGGATGGAACGCAGCACGCGGGCACGGGTCGGGGCGTCCCCTTCAGGGACGGCGACGGGTGTCCGGGCGAATTCCACAACACAAGTGTGACGTTAATACCGGGACTCGTTCAAGCAAGGGTCCCCTAACTCACACGGCGGTAGTGGCTGGGCAGCCGGAGAAGCACTCTCCGGCCGGTCGGGTCGGTGACCAGGTGGGCCGAGTCAGCCGGCTCTCGCCCGCGGGCCGCGATCTCGACCTGGACCGGGCCGCGGGCCCCCACCTCACGGTGCACGTTGAGCAGGGTGGGCCACGCTCCCCCACTCACCGTCACGTGCACCTCGGCAGGCCCCCCGCCACGGAGCATGCCGGTGGTCCGGTCGACGTTGGCCACCAGGCGCTCGACGTCGAGCCGGGCGAGGTCGACGCTGCCGGGGTGCGCGGTGCGAAGCGTCCCATTCGTCGACGGGGTGAACTCGTGGCCGTCCCACGACCAGGTCTCGTAGCGTCCGGCCCCGCCCGCGGCCGCGAACCGGAGGTCGACCCGGGCCGCGCTGACTTCGGCGACCAGCACCTCGGTGGTTCCGAAACGATCGTCCACCCGCTCGACCAGCTGCTCCAGGGCCGACTGGTCGAGCATGGCCACCGGGACGGCCGAGGCGTCCGGCCTCTCGTCGCGGAAGAGGAAGAAGACGACCAGACCCATCACCAGCGCGAAGCAGAGGCCCAGGACGACCAGCACGTTGCCGAGGACACGGCGGGAGCGCACTGCGATCGACGGGCCGAACAGTGCCCCCGCGGGATGGTCCGACGGAAGCTGCAGGTCACGCAGCGAGGTTCGCAGCTCGTCGACGATGGAGGCGTTCAGCACCGAGGACACGCGCTCCTCGTGCTGGACCTTGGTCAGCTGTCCGTCGGCGTAGCCGATGGTCAGCGCGTCCAGCACGTGTCGGCGTTGCCGCCTGCTCGGCCGATCCGGCAGCCCGGGCCACAGGCGACGCTTCCCACCGCCACCGAATCCTCCTCTCGAGGTCATGGTGCGCCGAACGGCAGTCTCAGCAGCACCCTGCCCTCGAGGTCGGTGTAGAGCTCCCCGACCTCCTGGTAGGGACTGAAGACCCGAAGGATCACGTGGCCGTCGGTCTTCGCGACCTTCGCGGCTCCGGGCACGCCATCGGGCACCGGGCCCGGCTCGATCTGGATGGTGGAACGCTCGACCTCGTCGACCCCGAGTGAGGTGGATGCCGTCTCGAGGTTCTCCAGCAGTCGGCCGGCGTCCAGCTCGGCGAGGTCCACCAGGGCGAGCCGGCCCGACAACCGGCCGCTGCCCGGCTCGTAGTCGGTCAGCCCATGACGACTGAAGAACCACTGCTCGTAACGTCCCGAGCCGACGGGGACCGAGAGACCTGCCCGGGTCTCGTCGATCTCGGCGGCGATGACCTCGGCGGAGCCGAACCGCTCCTGCACGTCGTCGACCATGCTCTCGATGTTGTGCTCGGTGCGCATGTCCAACCGTTCGGTCGCCTCGTCCCCGGACCACGCACCGATCGCCACGACGGCGACCACCACGACGGCCAGGCCACCGAGCGTCATCGCCACGACCTTCCAGGCGGGCGTGCGCTCACGTCGGGTCCCGGCGCCGGGCACCTCCTGCGCCCGCGCGACCAGGTCGCGGGCCGGCCCCGGCTCCAGCTGGAGGTCGTCGAGCAGTCCGGCGAGCTCGGAGAGTTGCGTGGCCCGGATCGCCTCGGCCACTCGTCTCTCGTGCTCCTGCTCGGTGAGCTGACTGTCGCCGTACGCCGCGCTCAGTGCGTCGAGGACGTCGTCCCGGTCACTCTGCCGGGCGCGAGTACGTCGAACCACAGCCGCCATGGTCCGGAGAATATCCGAGCCGGTGATCAGTCCTGGGTGCGGTGACGGAACGTCCGGATGGCCAGCGGCGCGATCACGACAGTGATGCCGATGGTCCAGATGAACGTGGTCAGCACCGGGTGCTGCAGCGGGAGTGCCGCATCGGAGGCGACCGGTGACGTGTTGCCCCACAGCTCGCGCACCGCCTGGACCAGCGCGGAGATGGGGTTCCACTCCGCCAGCCAGCGCAGTGCGGTGGGCATGTTCTCGGTGGGGGCGAAGGTGTTGGCCAGGAACGTGATCGGGAACATCGTGGTGAACATCACCCCGTTGACCGCCTCGACCGAGCGCATCTTCGAGCCCACCAGGATGCCGACCCAGATCATCGCGAAGCCCCACAGCAGCAGGAGCACGTAGGCCAGCACGGCGTCGAAGACACTGCCGCGGATCCGCCAGCCGATGACCAGCCCGGTCAGCGACATCACCACGATGCCGATGCTGGAGTGCAGCAGGCTGGAGATGCTGCGGCCCACGAGGACCGCCGCCGGGTTGATCGGCAGCGACCGCATCCGGTCGACGATGCCCTTGTCGATGTCGGCGGTGAGGCCGACCGCAACCACGAACGACGCGAACGCGATGGTCTGGCCCATGATGCCGCCGAGCAGCCACTCGCGGTACCCGGACGGAGAGCCGGTCTGGATGGAGCCTCCGAAGACGAAGGCGAACAGCATCACGAACATCACCGGCTGGATGGTGACGTCCATCAACATCTCGGGCATCCGCTTGATGTGGATCAGGTTGCGGCGCACGATCACCATCGACTGACGCAGCAGTCCGGTGTCGCGAATCTCGGGACGTTCCAGTGTGGCGCTCACGGGACCATCTCCTCTTCAGGCTGTTCGTCGGCGTCCTCGGCTCGGTGGCCGGTCAGGTGCAGGAACACGTCGTCGAGGCTCGGACGCTTGAGACCCAGGTCGTCGAGCTCGATCGTGCTGTCGGCGAAGACGGACGCGATGCGGGTCATGTCGGCCAGGCCGTTGGCCGCGGCGGTCAGCTGGCGTGAGGCCTCGTCGATGTGCACCTCGCTGACCTGGCTGCGCAGCAGCTTCTCGGCGGCGGGGAGGTCGGCCACGTCGGAGACCGTCACGACCACCGCCGCCTTGCCGGACTGGTCCTTGAGCTGCAGTGGTGTGCCCTCGGCGATCACCGTGCCCTTGTCGATCACCACGATCCGGTCCGCCAGCTGGTCGGCCTCCTCGAGGTACTGCGTGGTGAGCAGCAGCGTGGTGCCCTCGCGCACGAGCTCGCGCAACACGTCCCACAGCTCGACCCGACTGCGCGGGTCGAGCCCGGTCGTCGGCTCGTCGAGGAACAGCACGGGCGGGGTCGCGATCAGGCTCACCGCCAGGTCCAGTCGGCGGCGCATCCCGCCGGAGTAGGTCTTCACGATCCGGTTGCCGGCGTCGGTCAACGAGAACCGCTCGAGCAGGTCCTCGCTGGCCCGGGTGATGTAGGACCTCGACAGGCCGTAGAGCCCGCCGATCAGCCGGAGGTTCTCGCGGCCGGTCAACAGCTCGTCGACGGTCGCGGCCTGGCCGGTCAGTCCCATGCTGCGGCGGACGGCGCCGGGCTCGCGGAGCACGTCGTGACCGGCCACCCTCGCGGTGCCGCTGGTGGGCGTGGTCAGGGTCGTCATCATGCGGACCGTGGTGGTCTTGCCGGCACCGTTGGGGCCCAGCATGCCGAGGACCGTGCCCTCGGGGACGGAGAAACTGACGCCGTCGACCGCGACGGTGTCACCGAAGTGCTTGACCAGGTTGTCGGCCTCGATGGCCGGGGGTGAACTCATAGTGGGCCTCTCCCATGTGTCCGGGTGTGTCCGGCTCGTTGACACTTCGACCCGCTCCGGCCGCGAAATTCATCGCCCTTCACCCTAGGCACGCCGGCCTGGGAGGTCACCTCCTTTTCCGCCGCAGAACCGGGTTCCTAGACTGTCCCGGTGCAACCTTCCCCCGACGCCGTTCCCGGCAACGCTGGATCCGGCAGTCTCGGGTCGGGACGAACCGATCCCGGCGGGGCGGCCGTCGAGATCGACGGCCTGGTCATGAGGTACGGCGACAAGGTCGCGGTCGACGAACTGTCCCTGCGGGTCGAGCGCGGCAGCATCACCTCCGTGCTCGGGCCGAACGGCGCCGGCAAGACCACCACCCTCGAGGTGTGCGAGGGCTTCCGCAAACCCCAGGCCGGTCAGGTGCGGGTCCTCGGACTGGACCCGACCCGGGAGCGCCGGGCGCTCCTCCCCCGCATCGGCGTCATGCTCCAGTCCGGTGGCGCATGGTCGGGAGTCCGCGCCGAGGAGATGCTGCGGCACATCGCGGCACTGCACGCCCACCCGCTGCCCGTCGCAATGCTGGTCGAGCGTCTCGGCCTCGACGACTGCGGGCGTACGCCGTACCGCCGTCTCTCCGGCGGGCAGCAGCAGCGACTCGGCCTGGCGATGGCGATCGTGGGACGCCCCGAGCTGGTCTTCGTCGACGAACCCACGGCCGGCATGGACCCGGCGGTGCGCCGCACGACCTGGGAGCTGCTCGAGGAGCTCAAGGCCGACGGCGTCACGATCGTGCTCACCACCCACCACATGGACGAGGCAGAACGACTCTCCGACCTGGTCCATGTCATCGACCGTGGCGGCCTGGTGGCCAGCGGCACCCCGTTCGAGCTGACCCGTGCCCGCGACCAGGCCACGATCCGCCTGGTGGTGACCCGGCCGTTCCCACCGGGCTCTCCCGACAAGCTGCGCATCGCCCTGGGCGACGCCACCGAGGTGACCGAGATCAACGAGCAGAGCCTGCTGATCACCGGTCCGGCCGACGGTTCCACGCTGGCCCGCGTCTCCGCGTGGTGCGAGGAGCACGACGTGCTCCCCGAGAGCCTGGTCCTGGGCCAGCGCACGCTCGAGGACGTCTTCCTGCAGCTGACCGGACGGGAGCTCGAGGC
>NZ_BCRJ01000006.1 GCF_001552535.1 Nocardioides jensenii JCM 1364 = NBRC 14755
GCCGAAGAAGCTGGGAGTGACGCACTGGTCGAGCCGGCTGCTGGCCGGCCGACTCACGGTCAGCCCGTCTACGATTCAGCGGGCGTGGCGGGCCTACGGGATCAAGCCGTGGAAGGCGGAGTCGTTCCGCTTCTCCACCGATCCCGAGCTGGTTGGCAAGGTCACCGACATCTGCGGGCTGTACCTCGGCGTCCACGAGCACGTACCTGACAGCGCGATCGTGTTGTGTGTTGATGAGAAGTCGCAGATCCAGGCCCTGGATCGCACGGTGCCGATCCTGCCGATGCAATGAGGGCGGATCGAGCGGCGCTCGCACGACTACTATCGCCACGGCACCTCGACGTTGTTTGCTGCACTTGAGATCGCCACAGGCCAGGTCACCGCCGCTTTGAAGCGGCGGCACCGCAACGAGGAGTTCCTGGCCTCCTCAAGCAGATCTAGCGGATCTACCGCCACGTCGTCGACGAGCACGGGAAGCCGGTTGAGGTGCACCTGGTGATGGACAACTACGCCGCCCACAAGCACAAACGTCCGCGCCTGGCTCGCTGACAACCCGCGCTTCGTCGTGCACTTCACCCCGACCCACGCCTCGTGGATGAACCTGGTCGAGGTCTGGTTCGGCATCGTCGAACGCCAAGCCATCCGCCGCGGCGTCTTCAAATCCGTCAAAGACCTCAACACCAAGATCCGCGCCTTCATCGACGGCTGGAACGACCGATCCCACCCCTTCATCTGGACCAAGACCGCCGACGAGATCCTCGCGAAGGCCAACCGTCCAACAACTTCAAATCCGCGCCACTAGCCTCGAAGTTTCACGGTTGCCTTCGATGCCCTGGGCGCGCCTGGATGGGGCGGTCTGGGTCTGATTGTGTCATTGGGGTAGGACAGTGGCCCCGGTGTCGCTCGGGTAGGCGCGGGTTCCACGGTTCCGTAGGGCTGTGCTGGCTGGTAGGGACAGGGGCCGGGTGCTCAGCCGGGGACGGCGAGTGGGGTGCCGTGCTGTCGCAGGTGTTTGAGCCGGTTGACGATTTGTTGGACCAGGTGCGCCCAGGGCGCTCTCTCGGCCAGGTGCACGATGTCGCGTCGGCCGCTTCGGGCGTGGGTCGCGGGGATGGTGAACAGGCGCATCCGGAGCCGTTTGGGTTCCCAGCGACGTGTGGGGTCGTCGTGGAGTCCGAGCATCTGCATCCAGGCGATCGATGTCGCCGGCCAGGGCGATGATGGCGCACCAGATCTGGTTCTGTGCGTAGTCGTGCAGCGGCATTGCGCGCAGGCCGGTGTCCTTAGCGTTACGGATCCGGTCCTCGCAGCGGGCGCGGCGGCGGTGACGCAGCTCGAGGTCGGCCAGTTTGTGCGAGGACTTGAGAAGTGATCCTTGACACCCCTTACTGAGGGATCGTATCGTGTTCCGAATGCTGATGACGGTTCAACATGTCGAACAGGGAATACGATGCAGGCGCTAGAAGGCATCAAAGTCATTGACGCAGCGACCATGGTCGCCGGCCCCTTGGGCGCGTCAATCTTGGGTGACTTCGGAGCCGAGGTCGTCAAGGTGGAGCCCATCGGCGGGGACGAGTCGCGCACCTTCGGACCGGGCCACGATGGGATGAGCGGCGTGTTCGCCGGGGTGAACCGGAATAAGAAGGCCATCGCGCTTGACCTTCGCACCGAGGAGGGTCGCGAGCTCTTCCACGACCTGCTCGCGAGTGCCGACGTGCTCATCGAGAACATGCTGCCGGCAGTTCGGGGGCGTTACGGGCTCACCAGCGAAGAGTTGAGGGATCGACACCCGCACCTCATCAGCCTGAATGTGAGCGGCTACGGGGACGATGGCCCGCTCGCTGGGCGCCCAGCCCTGGACCCGGTGGCCCAGGCTATGACCGGGTTCATGGCAGCGACGGGATGGCGGGGCGGCGAGGCGATCAAGGCGGGGCCGCCGATCGCTGACAGCTCAGCCGGGTACCTGGTCGCGATCGCCGCGCTCGTCGCGCTGTTCGCCCGGCGGCCGGGGGCCGAGGGGCAGGCTGGCTCCGTTTCGCTGGTCGGCGCGCTGTTCCACCTTCAGGCTCCCTGGTTCGGGCAGTACCTGTTCGCGGATTACGTCCAAGAACGACCCGGCAACGGCAGCAACTTCTACGCTCCCTACAACGCCTACCGGACCCGGGACGCCGGCCAGGTCCACATCGTATCCTTCAATGACCGGCACTTCGCCAAACTGGTGCACGCCATCGAGCGGCCCGAGCTGCTCGAGGACCCGCGCTTCGACACGGCGGAGCACCGACTGCAGAACGCAGCGGAGATCGACGCTGCGATCGCACCCTGGTTCGCTGAGCACGACCGCGATGAAATCGTGGCCCTGCTCTCGAGCCACGACATCATCTGTGCGCCCGTCCTTGCCTACGACGAGGCCGTGGAGCACCCGCAGATTCGCGCCATGGGTCTTGTGGTCGACATCGTGCACGACGAGCTCGGGCCGCTCCGGATCCCCGGGATCCCGGTGAAGCTTGAGCGAACGCCCGGCAGCGTGCGGCGACCACCGTCGTCCGTCGGAGAGAACAGCGCCGAGGTCCTCCGGGACCTCGGCTACTCCCAGGAAGACGTCGCTCGGCTGATGGCCGCGTCCGTCGTCCGATGACAACGCAGAACTGAACGGAAGGGAATTGAGTGAAGGTCGGAATCAGGATTCCGGGAGCTGGGCCGTGGGCAGGCCCGGACGCGATCACGGAGGTTGCCCAGTTCGCTGAAAAGGTCGGGTTCGACTCGCTCTGGATGACCGATCATGTCGCGCTGCCGACCAAGGTCGAGACGCCGTATCCCTACACCGCGGACGGCAAGTTCCTCTGGGCGCCCGAGACCCCCTACCTCGACTGCCTGACGTCGCTGACCTGGGCTGCGGCGGCGACCGAAAAGATGGAGCTGGGCACGTCATGCCTCATCCTTCCGTGGCGTCCGCTAGTCCAGACGTCCAAGACCTTGGTCAGCATCGATGTCCTCTCGCGCGGGCGGCTGACCGTCGCCATCGGCGTCGGCTGGATGAAGGAGCAGTTCGAGGTCCTGGACGCCCCGTTCAAGGACCGCGGCCGCCGGGTGACCGAGATGGTCAAGTTCATGCGCCACATGTGGGCCGAGGACGAGGTCGACTTCACGGGCGACTTCTACAACCTGCACAACTTCAAGATGTACCCGAAGCCGGTCCGCGGCTCGATCCCGATCTGGTTCGCCGGCTACAGCGAAGCCTCGCTGCGTCGCATCGCCGCGATCGGTGATGGATGGCATCCCCTCGCGGTGGGCCCGGAGGACTACGCGGGCTACCTGAAGACCCTCAAGGAGTACGTCGAGGCCGCAGGTCGCGACATCAGCGAGATCACCCTGACTGCCCGGCCGTTGCGGACCGCGCCGTACAACGCTGAGACCATCGAGGCATACGGCGACCAGGGAGTCACCCACTTCGTCTGCGACACCTCCTTCGAACACGAGACCCTCGCCGAAGCTATGGACGAGCTCTCGGAGCTCGCCGAGGCCGTCCTGCCGACCGCTCACAAGCTGCCCTGATCGGAGATGACGCAGATGCAAGCATTTACGAACGAGGTCTCACTCGTCCTGGACGGGGAGCTCGCCGAGGCTTCGACCGGCGCTCGGTTCGACACCGTGAACCCGGCGACCGGAGAGGTCCTGGCGTCAGTCGCAGAGGCGACAGCGGACGACGTCGACCGCGCCGTGCGGTCGAGCCAAGCTGCTGCCAAGAAGTGGCAGCGGGTCCGTCCGTCACAGCGGACGCGCCTCATGTTGCGCTACGCAGCGCTGGTCGAGGAGCACGCCGAGGAACTCGCGCTCCTACAGACCCGCGACATGGGGAAGCCCATCCGCGAGTCAATCGGTATCGACCTGCCCGTGATGATCGAGACGCTAGAGTACTTCGCCGGCCTGATCACAAAGATTGAGGGGCGGACTGTGCCGGCTCCTGGGCGGTTCCTCAACTATACGCTGCGGTCCGGGTGAGATCGAACAGGCGCTGCGGAGCTCGGCCAGTCGATCAAGGCGTACGTCCAGCTCGCCGGCACCGAGCTCGACGACGCGCTCGCGGGTGCCCTGCGCGACCTTGTCGCCAGCACCGTGGGGCCGCACGCTCGCCCGCAGGACATCGAATCCATCGCGGCGATGCCCCGAACAGAGACCGGCAAGCTCCTGCGGCGCGAGCTCGTGCCGCACATCTGACCATTCCTTGAGCGCTGAAAGGCTGCTCGGTATCCGAAGGCCCATTTCCCGGATCAACAACATCGATATGTAGGAGACCAGCATGAGATCACGATCACGCTCGTTCTGCAAGCGAGCAGTTGAACGGCACCAGGCTCACGACTCATCAAGAGAGAAAGGAAGTGATCGACGTGCGTAGATTCTGGCACGTGGGCATCAACGTCACCGACATGGACGCGACGATCGAGTTTTACCAGAAGATCGGGTTCGAGGTCATCGGGGATGAGGAGGTCGACGACGCCAATCTGGCCAAGGCGTTCTTCTTCGACGGCGCGAGCAAGCTGCGGTTCGCGCACATGCGGCTGCCCAACGACTCAGCCGACGAGGCGCTCCTTGACCTGATCCAGTGGCACGACGACCGTGCCTCGGGCGAGGCGCAGGCCGACCTGATCCACCCCGGACTCTGCCGGTTCTCGATCCTGACCGACGACATCCAGGGCGAGTATGAGCGCCTCAGCGGCGCAGGCGTCGAGTTCCTGTCGCCGCCGCAGACGGTGATGGGCCGGGACGGACTCAAGGGCTGGGCGCTCCTTTTCGCCAAGGACCCGGACGGAACGCTGTTCCACTTTGTGGAGCTCATCGGGTGAGCGCTACCGAGGTGGCGCAGCTGGACGGGGAGGTCGCGGAGTGGCCAGGGACGTGGACATCAAACAACTGCAGGGTAATGCTGTTCGGAGCGACGCTGGAACCGCCGTGCCTGCGGTCGCCCGCGCTATCGCGGTCCTTGAGGCGCTGGTACTCTGCCGGGACGGCTTGAGTCTGACCGAGTTGGCGGAGCGGTGCTCGCTCGCGAAGAGCACCGCGTCCAACCTGCTGCGCACGATGGTGGCGGGGGCTTTAGTCACCTATGAGCCGAAGACCCGTCGCTACAACCTTGGCACTCAGCTGGTCGAGTTCGGCCTCGCCGCGGTGACCCGCACCACTGCAGTGGCAGAGGCGCGGCCGTTCATGGACCGGCTCGCCGAGCAGACCCAGCTCGCCTGCCTCGCCATCCAGGTGATGCCGGACGGTCACTTCACCGCGATCGCAAAGGTCGAGAGCCGCAAGGACATCAAGATCACCATCGACGTCGGCTCCCGGTTCGAGCGGACGACGCCGCTGCTCTCGCGGCTCTCGGCTGCCTGGACCGACGACTCCTCGAGCCAGGCGCCGCAGGAGGTCCTAGCCCGGATCCGTGCGCAGGGCTACGGCGCGGCCTGGGGTGAGTACCGTCCCGAGCTGAACGTCGTGGGCTTCCCGGTCTTCGACCGCGACGCCCGGCCGAACCTCTTCGTCACGCTTGTTGGGATCGGGGCGGACCTCACTCCCGAGACTATCGATCGGATGGCTGGCTACCTCGTTGAGGCCGCGCACGCGATCACCACCAGCAGCGGCGGGAAGCTCCCCGCCGACTACCCGGCGGTCGGTTCCGTCCGGGGCTGACCGGCCGCTCAGCGGCAGCACCACCCGCCCGTCGCGGATTTCGGGCGTCGACGCCTTCGGGCATTGCCGCCATGCCAGGAACACACGCCAGAAAGAGGTGGAGACCCCATGAGCACCCACACCATCGCTGTCATCGGCGGCACCGGACCGCAGGGCCGCGGCCTCGCGCGCTGGCTGGCCGCCGCCGGTCATAAGGTCGTCCTCGGCTCGCGATCGGCAGCTCGGGCCGAGGAGGCGGCACGCGCGATCGGCCAACGGGTCGGCGTCGAGGTCCTCGGCGACGATAACCTGTCCGCAGCGACCGCGGCGGACGTCGTCCTCGTCGTCGTGCCGTGGGACGGGCATCGTGAACTCGTCCAGGCACTGGCCCCCGGGCTCGCCGGCAAGATCGTTGTCAGCTGCGTGAACCCGCTCGGCTTTGACAAGAACGGTGCCTTCGGTCTCTTGGTCGATGAGGGCAGCGCAGCCCAGCAGACTCAGCAGCTGGTGCCGACCGCTCGGGTGGTTGGCGCGTTCCATCACCTCTCGGCAGTGACGCTGTGGGAGAGCGAGGACCAACTGCAGCACGAGGACGTCCTCGTCTGCGGGGATGACCGCGACGCCAAGGACGTGGTGGCCGACCTGGCCGCGGCCGTGACTGGTCACCGGGGGGTCGATGGCGGGGCTCTCCGGGTCGCCGCGCAGCTCGAGCCGCTGACCGCGGTCCTGATCAACATCAACCGGCGTTACAAGACCCGGTCGGGCGTCGCGATCCAGGGCATCAAGCGATGATCGACGAGCTCCGCGAGTACGTGGCATGTCCCGGGCGTGCTGAGGACCTTCACCGCCGCTTCGCCGACATGACCTTCGACCTGTGGCAGGAGATGGGCCTGGACGTGCGGGGATTCTGGCACGTCGACGACGATCCGGGGCGCATCGTCTACATCGTCCGCTTCCTCAGCGTGGAAGCTGCGAAGGACCACTGGGCGCGTTGCAGCCAGGACCCGCGCTGGCTGGATATCAAGGCGCGCACCGAGCGGGACGGGCCGTTGATCGAGTCGATCTCGGTGACCTACCTCAGGACCCCTGTCTACGCCCGTTGGTGAGGTCGGAGCTCTTGACCTGGGTGGGTGCGGGCCACTAGCGTTCAAGATAATGGTCGGAGTTCAGTATATGAATCGAGTGTTTTCATGATCAAGGGCATCCAGTTGCACGCGTGGGCCCGCGCGTCCGAAATGGTTGAGGTTGCCGAACTCGCCGCCCAGGAGTTCGAGACGGTGTGGTTGACCGACCAGTTGCAGTCTCGCAGCGTGGCGGCGGTGCTCGGCGCTGTCGCCGCACGGACCGGCGCCGGTGTCGGCACGGCCGTCACGTTTCCCTTCGGCCGCAACCCGATCGAGCAGGCATCGACGATGGCCACGCTCGCCGAGTTCATGCCGCCGGGCCGCCAAGTCAGCATGGGCATCGGCACCGGCGGCGGAATGGTGAGCGCGCTGATGCCTCGCGAGAGGCCCGTGGAAGCGGTGGCCGAACTTATCCAGCTCTGCCGGGCCCTTTGGCGTGGCGAGTACGTCCGGCTCGGGGACTACCCACTCACGTGCGCCCGGGTCCGGATGCGCGAGGACGGCAAGGCCGTGTTTCCCTGGGTCGACGACGCCGACGTGCGCGTGGTCGTCGCCGGCGCCGGACCCAAGGTCCTGGAGATGGCGGGCGAGCTCGCCGACGGGGTGATCTGCGCAAGCGACTTCCCGGCGCACAGCCTCGCGGCGTTCCGGTCCGGCCAATTCGACGCGGTCAGCAACCTCAACAGTCTCGACCGTGGCCGCACCCGCAGTGACCGCCCCGACTTCGCCCGGATCTACGGAGTCAACATCTCCGTCTCGAACGACCGCGATGCGGCGAACGCGGCGGCCCGTCGTCAGGCGACCCTGATCGTGGGCCAGCAGCCCCATGAGAGCCTTGAGATCGTCGGTTTCGAGAAAGCCGACTACGCGGCGACCCGACAGGCCATCCACGACGGTGAAAGCGTGGCACGGGCGGCGGAGCTCCTCCCGCAGGAAGTGGCCGACCAGCTGGTCGTCTCGGGCACGCCCGACGACTGCGTCTCCGCGCTCGGCGAGCTGCTGGAGTACGCCGGCGGGGCCGGTTTCACCGAGGCGTACGTCGGTGCGCCGGTCGGACCGGACCCCCGCGAGGCCGTCGAGCTGTTGACCACCCGCGTGCTGCGGGGGCTGATGTGACGACCGCGACGACTGAGCAGGAGATCTGCCCGTTCGTGCTCGAGGGGCCGGCCGCCACGATCACGCTGAGCCGATCGCTTGCCAAGAATGCAGGCGCCAGGTCGGACGAGGCCCACCTCGGCGCGCCAATCGCACCCAACCCGCGGAAGGCACTCGAGCTACACAGCCGCCTCCCGGCGCTGATATGAGCGCGACCGGGGACCTGTGCCTGCTCTCCGTCAAGGATCGGACCTTCCTGCGCTGTAGACTTGAAGATGGGCGGAAAGTGGGCGGATTTGGCCGCGAACCGGGTCAGCCGGTGTCAAACGGTGAAGTCGGACGCGTGGCATCTGCGCAGGGAATCCACTAAATCGTCGAACAGTGTCAAGAGACGGCAGTCGCTCAGTGCACTACGGATGTATCCCAGAGGTCGCAGGGTTCGAATCTCAGTCCCCGGGTTGTGGGATGTCCTGAACCAGGACATCCGTCCCCAAGTTGACTGGCTGGCCGACCCGCGCGAAGTAACGGGGTGAGGCAGTTCGGCTTCTGGGCAGCGCGTTCGCAATGGCGAACCTGTAGGCGGCCATTCCGTGTGGCGGGCGGGTTGGTCAGTGGAGTCCAGCAGAGTGTCCGATCTCGGTCGGTCGAGGTTGCTTCTTGTTTGTGAAGGGATCGCGGTGGATGTGCCGTGACCAGATCAAGGAAGAGGTGGTTCCCCGTGGGGAAGCGGGCACAGGCACAGGCAGGTCGGGACCGGGCTCGGGATGCCCGGCTGGAGGCGGCGCGGGAGCGCCGGCTGAAGATGGATCCGGACCAGCTGGCCCGGGAGCGGCGCATTGATGAGGCTTCGGTGGATGTCGAGGTCGCCTGGGAGGAACGAGCGCAGGCCGAGCAGGCGGTGGCGGATGCGGAGGTCGCGGCCGCGATCGAGCGACTACTCGCCGAGCGGCTCGCGGTCAAGGATGTCGTGCATTTGACTGGGCTCGATCAGGCGACGGTGCGGCGGCTGCGTCAGCTGGAGACCGACGACGCGACCGGGGCCGAGTCCGCCGACAGCGTAATCGGCAGCACTGCTTCGGGTGCCGGCGCCGAGGTGGCGTGACGTCGGCCGACCGTCGTGGTCCAGTCGCCGGCTCAGCTACTCGTCTGCGTCCTGCATCAGATGAATCGCGGCGCAGCCTCAGTCCCACAATGACGGCATGGCTCGACAAAGCGAGATCGCCGAGGACCTCCGACACCGTCGACGCTGGCGAGGTCTTATATCCCGGCCAGCAGCTGTCCTCGATCGCAGCCCCTGCAAGCGGGTTACGGCGTGCCCGGCCTGAACACCATCCGCCAAACGCAGCAGCTGCTCGTCGACGACGGCCTGGTGGAACCCGCCAGGGCGTCGGCGCCTTCGCGCTGTGCAACGAGCCGCAACCCGTACCGTTGACGTGACCGCTGGGCTGCGGGCAGCTCGGGCCGCGATCGACTGAGCCCTAGCTGCGCTGGGCATCGAGAGTTGAACAACTCCAAGGATCAGGCGTCGCCGAGTAGGTCCGCCCATGCCTTCGATGCGGTCACGGAGTCACCGAGTTTCGCGGCCAGCATCCGATCGCGGTCGATCGTGGCGTGCTGGTAAATCGCCATCGCGGCGACTGACGCGTGGCCGGCTCGAGCCTGGAGTTCGGCGTTCGTCGCGCCGTGCTGACCGGCGAGCGTGAGCGCGGAGTGGCGGAGGCCGTGGATGGTGAGGTCGGGACGACCAGCTGCTCTGCGTGCGATGTCGTACCGGTCGAGCAAATAGCGGGCGCTCATGTGGTCCTTGCGTTCGCCCGGGAAGAGGAGGCCGGTGGCGCCCGGCGCGGTGTGGGCGAGCAGGTGGACGCGGAGCAGCGGCAGGAAGGCCGGCGGGAGGTGGACGACCCGGGTGCCCTTCGCCGTCTTCGGCGGCCCGATAACCCGACCGCAGTCAGAGCAGGCCCCGGCGGCTTCCGCGTTGCGGTCCTTCTCGATTTTGCGGGTGACGGCGATCGCCCCGGTGGAAGTGTCGATATCGCTGCGGCGGAGCTCGAAGATTTCGCCCTCTCGCATCCCGGCGAATGCGGCGAGCACGATGAAGAGTCGGAGTCGTTCGGCCATGTGGTCGACGATCGTCGCGATCTCGTCCACCGGCGAGGGCTTCTGATCCTTCTGAACACGTGCCGTAGAAGCCTTGGCGATGCGGACGGGATTACGGTCGATCAGTTCGACGTCCTCGGCGGCGGCCATGACCGAACGGAGGAGACGGTAGGCGGCAGCATTTGCAGACGGAGTGTCCTTCGGGAGGCTGGCGTGCCAAGCGCGCACATCTTCACGGCTGATCCTCTTGAGGGGAGTCTCGCCGAACGTCGGTTTCAGGACCGTTGTCAAGATCCGTCTGTATTCGCGCGCCGTGTTGGGTCTGAGGTCCCGCTCGATCAGGTAGCGATCGGCGCACACAGCGAAGGTATTTGCGGCGTCGAGACGGGCTCGCGTCTTCGCGGCCTCCAGCCGCGCCTGCGCGGTGACGTACGTCGATGGGTCCTCCATCAGCGCCCGCTCGGCGTTGACCCACTCCTCCGCGTCGATCTTCGCCCTGAACGTCGACGGCGCGGTGACCGTCGTTCCGTTGGGTGCGGTGACACGGGCCTGCCAGCGGCCGTCGCACCGACAACGCAGGGCCTTCGGGCACGGCTTCGTGTGAGCCCCGCGGCCGCCGCACGTGCAGGTGTGCCTTTGGCTACATGAGCGCGTGTGGATCTTGCGGACACTTCCCGCCGCTGCCCTGCGCGCCATGCGTGCCACCCCTCTCGGTGGTGCCAGACTAGCCCAAAGTGGTGCCAGATTGGTGCCAGATGGACGGGCACTCGTGTCCACTCGTGACCACAAAACCACGGGTCAGAAGGGTGCCGTCCAAGTGTGAAGGTGGCTATCACCCCGCTTTGCAAGCAGGGGGTTAGGGGTTCGAGTCCCCTAGGCTCCACTCACTGAAACCGCAGGTCAGCCTGCGGTTTCTTTGCATTTTCGGGCTAACCCACTACTGGCTCCAGCATCGCTGGGGGACTGTTGGGGGTAGCGCATGCTGATAGGTCCGAACTGGGCTTGGATCAGCCCGCGTCCAAGAAGGCCTGGTATCGGGTCTCCAGCAGCGACCGGTCCGGGCGTTGCGCCCGGCTCTTGGGTAGCACCATCAGGTGTTGGCCGTGGAATTCCTGGGTGCCGTGACGGAGCATCGGCCCATCGACCTCGTGTAGGACCTCGGCATTGATTCGGACCTCGTAGTCAGGCGTGATGCCAAGGATTCGTCGGTCGTAGGTGGCGTGGTGCATCTTGCAAAGCGTGAGTCCGTTGGTGGCGACCGGGAGCCCGCCGGCCCCGTCCTCGTGGATGTGCGCTGCGTCGAGAAGATCACTGTGCCGGAAAGAGCAGACGGCGCATGAGGTCCGATACGCCCGCAGGACCGCCGCTCGAAACGGGCGTTGGCCGGTGAGCTGCCGGCGGTACGACGGGTCGATCTCCAGCTCGATGGACGGCCATAGGATGTCGGGCCGTGGCACGGCGTCGATATCGACGATGTACTGGAGGTCAGCTCGCTCCTCGCCAATCAGAAAGATCGGGTAGAGGGCGCTGGTACCCACCTCCTTGGACGCCCAGCCACCAGATCAGCGGGAGACGTTCGGTCATCGCTTCGCGTAGTGCCCGATTCTGATAGTGGTTCGGATCATCGCCGCGCATTTTGTAGCGATAGAAACCGTCGACGCCAACGGCATCGTCATAGGGGCGGTCGGTGCCCTCGGACGGTGGACGGTTCGAACCGAGAGAGCAGCCGTAGTTGTCCCGGTTTCCAGGTGCCTTCCTGAGTAGGCATGAGCCCGGATGGTCTCACCAGCCAAGGTGAGACCGCTGGTGTCCTCCTGGCTGAAGATCTCTTTGCCCCCGTCACGTCGGCGGTCGAGCCGTGCAAACGCGGCATGTCTGATCGCGAGTTCGCGTAGTCGCTCGTCGGGAGTCACGGTCGGGTCATCCCAGGGTCTCGCAGGCTGGGGCTGGCCTTTGCGACTTCCGTCGAATCTCGTACGGGTTCGCGAGCCTTGGTGTTGACTTTCGATGGGGAACGGGGGAGCGAGATGGCCAGGAATGCGTCCTATCCAGCGCGAGAACTGAAGCGTCGCCGCAACGAGTGGATGCGTCGCAATGTCAGAGTCGTCGCATCGGTCGTTGTGGGCATCGTGGTCCTCGGCGTCGGCGGTGGCTTCGCACTCTTGTCTGTCCCCATGCCGTTCCGCTTCTGGACTGGTGACGCTCTCTCTCCGGCGGAGTGGGACGGCAACCGGTTCGGTCACATGCGAGTTTCGGAAAACCTAGTGACGACGCTAGTATTACGGCAATCGGTTGCTGGAGGCTAGGAATATCGCAATGGCTCGCATCAGCGTTCCTGAAGCCGCTGCACGACTCGGCGTGGTTGCGCAGCGGGTACGTCAGCGGATCCAGGACGGTTCACTGCCTGCCGAGCGCGTGGGCGGGCAGTGGATCATCGATGAGAAGGACCTCGCTCGGATCGCCGACTCCAGCGCCCCGGGCCGGCCTCTGTCCGAGCGCTCCGCATGGGCGCTGGTCGCCGCTGCAGAGGACAACGACGCCCTCCTGCACTCGCTCTCGGCCCCCGACCGATCCCGGGCGCGAGCCCGTCTCCGCAAACTCGCCGCCGCGCAGCACGACGACCCCCAGGAGAGTCTCCGTCTCCTCTCGGTGTTCCTGCGCAACCGAGCCGCGCGATGCTGCTACTTGGCCGCCGGTCGCGACCTCAACGATCTGCGCAACGACCCGCGTATCCGGCTCTCCGGGCTATCTCACCCCGAGTCCGGTCTCGCGTCGGGTGACGTCGTCGAGGGCTACGTGTCGGTGGGTGATCTCGACGACGTCACCCAGGACTACCTGCTGCGCGACATGGATCGCGATCGCGCGAACGTCATCCTCCATGTCGTCTCAACCGATGCCGAGGAGATCCTGCCGTTCCTCAGCCACGCCTGGAACAGCCTGCTGATGGCAGCCGACCTCTCCGAGTACGACGGGCCGCGCGAACGTCACCGTGCCATGGAAGTGCTCAATGACCTTGCGCAGCAGGCTCAGATCCGGGGCCCACAGGCGCGTCGGTCACGCAGTGAAGGGCGAAGTGAGTGAGCGACCCGGTCGCCCTCCCTGCCATGACTGAGGCACAGGCTGCCTCCTGGAACGCGATGATGGATCTCTATGCAAAGGTCCCCGAGCACTGGACGCTCGTGGGTGGACAACTCGTGCACCTGCACTGCGCCGAACGTAGCTCCTACTCCACCCGCCCCACCACTGACGCCGACGCAGTAGTGAACATCCGTGCCGACCAACGGATGCTCGCCCGCTTCACGGCGGCCCTCGACGAACTCGGCTTCACCCCCGCCACGAGCGCCGCCGGTCACCAACACCGGTGGCTCAAAGGCCTCGCCCAGGTCGACGTCCTCATCCCCGAAGGCGTCGGTGAGCGCGCCGAGAAGCTGCATGGCGTCGGAGGAGCACCAACGGTGTCATCCCCCGGCACGACCCAGGCCCTCACGCGCACGGAGGCGGTCGAGGTCATCGTCGAAGGCCGCACCGGCACCATCCTTCGGCCCAACCTCGTTGGCGCCCTCGTCGGCAAGGCCGCCGCCCGTGTCGAACTCGGTGGCGGCAAGGCGGCGTCTCGTCACTGTGTCGACTTCGTAGTACTGGCTTCGCTGCTCGCCGCCCGCGATCTGCGCGAGTCTCCGCTGGGGAGGAAGGACCGCCAGCGCCTGACCAGGATGATCCCGCTGTGCCGCAAGGACGGGCCAGCCATGCTCGTCGAGGACGCAGACGAACACCTCGGCCGCCTCCAGCGCGCCATCGACCGATGACCCACAAAGGGATCAGGGTACGAGTGCTTGACTGTCCACCGTGGCCGACAAGACCGACGTCCAGCACCTGGTGAAGCAATTGATGGCAGGTGCCACCGCGGAGGAGGGCATGGCGCTGCTGGACGCGCTGATGAGCGGCCAGGTCACCAGCATCTTCGAGAAACTGAAGCGATGAGCGGCCCGAGCTCCTCCCAGTCCCGGAGCGGGGCCGCGGGTTCCGGGTCCGACTCGACCTGTACGGCGCCAAGCCGCCCCTCTGGCGCCGCCTCGAGCTTCCCGGCGACCTGCCCCTCCCACGGGTGCACGTCGCGATCCAAGCCGCGATGGGGTGGTACGACTCGCATCTGCATCGGTTCCGCATGGGCAACGACCACCGTTCGGCGTGCTTCGCGACCGAGTTCGACCTCGATGAGGGCGACGAAGGCATACCCGAGTCCGACGTACGCCTCGACCAGATCCTCGCCGAGAAGGGCGACGAACTCTGGTACGAGTGCGACTTCGGCGACGGATGGGACCACAAGCTCGTCGTCGAGGCGGTCCTCGATGAACCGCTCGCCACCGTGCGATGCACCGCCGGGCGAATGGCCTGTCCGCCAGAGGACTGCGGAGGAATCGCCGGCTACGAGGAACTGGCCGCATGGGTGCGCAGTGGGTACGACGACACCCTGCTCCCGCAGTCGTTCGAGGACGCGGAGCACGGCCGAAACTGGCTGCCCCTTGACTGGCACCCCGACCACTTCGACATCGACGAGACAAATGAGGCGCTGGCAGTCGCGAGCGCCGAACCCGTCGCGGTCACCGGGGAGCTGGCCGAGTTGGCCGGCCAGTTGGAACGGCGCGGAATCCAAGCGCTGAGGGAGGTGCTGGGGCGCCCGATCTCCCACGCACCCGTGGACCTCAGCGATGGCTCGGCGGCTCGCCTTACCGAGACCTACCGGACGTTCCTCGACATCGTTGGCGACGGTGTTGCGCTCACCGCCGCCGGCTACCTTCGACCGGCAGTGGTGGAGGAGATCGCCGCCCGGACGGGCATCGCCGAGTGGTGGATCGGCAAGGCCAACCGCGAGGACATGACTCACCCCGTCGCCGAGATCCGCAGCACCGCGCGTGCCCTCGGCTTGGTCAGCGTGCGCAAGGGTCAACTCGCCCCGACTGCCGCCGCTCGGCGCTGCTCGAATGATCCGCAGGCCCTGGTCGCCCACATCGTGGGCCGCCTGCCGATCGGAACCAAGGACTACGAGCGCCACGCCGGATGGATGGTCCTCGCGGTCGCAGGCGGCGGAACGCCCGTCGAGCAGTGGCGTGCTGAGACGGCCGACCTGCTCCAAGCGTTGGGCTGGAGCAGCGGCCGCGACCGGTTCACGCCGCCACCCCCGACGAGTCCCACCCTCCAGATCCTCGAGCAGTTGGCCGGTGCGTCCCGCGTCCGGTGGGGCGAGGTCAAGGGCACCGACTCCGCCGTCGCAGCGGTGGCCCGAGCAGCGATCCAGCGGTCACGACCGTAACCGTCGTCAGGGAAGAATGACGTCCGGGTTGTCCCGGGAGAACAGCTGTGCGGAGTCGCCGTCGACCAGACCCTCGTCGGCCAGCCAACGCACGGCGCGGACCCTCGCGCGGACATCACTGAAGGCGCGCCAAGCGGAGACCAGGTCGGGACAGCGTTGATGGAGCTCGTTCTTGAACCGCCGGAAGGCGCCCTTGCCCTCAAGCGTTCGGCTCAGGCGTTCGCCCGCGATGCGGTCGCTGATGCCCTCGGCGAAGTCGACCATGTCCTGATACCAGACGTACGACGGCAGAGGGTCGATCAGCACCAGATGATCGAGTTCCTCAAGGTCCACTGAATTCTGGCCGTCGATGCCGGTGTCGCTGGTCCAGAACACAAGCTCCCCGGTCTGCGGGTCGATCAACCACCGATGCTCGTAGTCTGTCTGGTCGGTCAGTGCCGCGGCGAGCTCCTCGACATCGATGGCATCCAGGTCGAGCATTCCATCAGCGTAGGCCTGCGGCAGGCCGCCGCCCAGCGGCTACCGGAGGATTGCCCCATAGGCGGTGGAAAGACGCATCTCCGGCGGTCCCGAACAACGATCCTCGTGCGGGACGCGATCCAGTGCGAGGTGGGGGTGCGGCACCGCCTGCGTGGGAGGCAACGCGCACCCGCGTCGCGTTCTCACCCACCCAGCGGCACCTCGCTGTCGTAGATTGACCCCATGCTCAACCTGCAACAGACATTGGCCTTCGCGGCTGCTGCCGCGATCATCATCGCCATCCCCGGGCCGAGTGTCGTGTTCGCCATCAGCCGGGCAATAGCGCACGGCCGTCGGACGGCCATGGCGAGCGTCGTCGGCAACGCCGTCGGTCTTCTGTTGCTCGTCGTCTTGGTCGCCGTCGGCCTGGGAGCGCTGCTGGCCCGATCCGAGATGCTGTTCTGGGTCATCAAGGCCCTGGGCGCCGGGTACTTGGTCTACCTCGGCATCCAGGCCATCCGTCACCGGCACGACTTCGGCGCCGACTCGCAGGGATCCGAGCCCGCGACGATCTCTTGGAGCAAGTCTCTGCGCCAGGGGTTCGTCGTGGCTGTCTCGAACCCGAAGTCGTTCATCCTCGTCGCCGCTGTACTGCCCCAGTTCGTTGACCGGGGCGCCGAACAGTTCGGACTGCAGGTGTTTCTGCTCGGCGCCATCCTCGTGTCGATCGCCCTCGCGTCCGACACCGTGTGGGCTCTGCTCGCCGCCCGCCTACGCACGTGGCTCAGCCGCTCCCCGCGACGCGGCAGCCTGCTCGGGACGGTCGGCGGTGTCTCGATGATCGGGCTCGGCGTCTCGGTCGCCTTCACCGGGAACCACTCCAAGTAGCCGTCCCACTCCCGGGTCAGGAGGTCATCTCATCCCAGTCGGCTCGCGGCTCGAAGTGGCTGAGGGTGTTCGAGACGGAACCTTTACCGGAACACCCACAGCTGGCCGAGCGGTAGTCGCGGTCGCGTCCCGCAGAAGCGTCCGCTGTGTGTCGCAAGGAACGGACGGCTGGCGGCGATACGCGGTCGGGGGCGTCGCAATGGGTCGCGGAACGTGTCGCGCGGGACGGCGGATCCCTCGGGGATCTGGGAGTTCGCGATCTTGCGTCGCTCGTATGCCTTGCGAGAGATCGCCTTCTTGAGCTCGCGCACGCTCAGGCGCTTGACAGCGGCCTCCGCAGCGTAGAAGTCGCGGGCGTCGTCAGACTTGATGGCCAGCAAGGTGTAGACATGCGACCAGGAAACGCGCGTGACCAGTTCGGCGACCTCCGCGTGGTCAGGGAACTGGCGCGCGAACTGGACCATCCGGCTGAGGTTGGTCTGGTCGAAGCCCGCACCGAACCGGGCCCTCAATTCTGGGACAGCGTCCCAAGAATTCTCTTGCCGTAGTCCGCGCGTCCGTCGCGGAGGGTGTTGATGGCGATCGCGCGACCCACGAGCCAGTCGTCATGGTGAGTGTTGCGTTGACCTGAGTCGCCGCTACTCGCTGGCCTCGCTCGACGAGCTCGACCAAGTAGGGAAGCAAGGCATCTACGTCCTGCGGAACGTCGTCGCCAGGTACGAGCTCACTCATGTTCTCCTCGGCTTGGTGGTTCTGAATTGGTGCGACACTGACGCACCAATTTGCATGGTGGTACCGACATCGGCTTCACTCGCGCCTCCGCCATGCCTGCCAGTCGGCGTACGTCTGGCCGATCTTCTCGGCAAGCAGCCGGTCGCGGTCGAGCGTCCGCGTGCTGATAGATCGCCATCGCAGCCTGGGACGCGTGGCCGGCGCGCGCCTGGAGCTCGGCCGCGGTGGCGCCGTGCTGGCCGGCCATGGTCAGCGTGGTGTGGCGCAGGTGGTGGATCGTCAGGTCCGGTCGGCCGGCCCTGTCGCGAGCGGGTCGGTAGCGGTCCATCAGGAAGCGGACGCTCATGTGGTCGGTGCGGTCGCCGGGGAAGAGAAGGCCCTTGTCGCCCTCGGCCGTGAACTCGAGCAGGTGGTGCTGGAGCATCGGGAGGAATGGCGGCGGGACGTGCACCACGCGGATGCCGCTCCTGGTCTTCGGGGTGCTGATGTGACGACCGCACTCGGGACAGGCGCCGCGCACCTACCGGTCCGCCTCCTTGTCGACCTTGCGGGTGACGCTGATGCGTCCCGTGACGCCATCGACGTCGGAGCGTCGTAGCTCGAGCAGCTCGCCTTCGCGGAGGCCGACGAAGGCAGCAAGCACGACGAAGAGCTTGATGTCCCCGGGCATGTCGTCGACGATGATCGCGATCTCATCGAACGCGGCGGGCACGGCCACGTTCTTCACCCGTGCCGTGCCGGCGCCGCTGGGCCGAAGGTCGCGCTGCCCGACACCGGCGGTCCCTCACTGGTTCTGCTCTGGCTCGGCCTGGCCTCGACCCTGTGCGGTGGAGCGCTGATGCGCAACCGACGGGTGCACGCGAGCTGAGGCCGGAAGGCTCGCGGGCACCGAGTCCTACTCCGGCAGCGGCAAGCTGTCCGGGGTCTTGGTGTAGCCGAGCTGCTCGATGACGCGACCCTCACTGACCCGCGTCACGTTCACGCCCAGGACCGACTCCGCGTCGGTGGGCCCGAACCGGTAGCGCCACCGCACCGTTGCCCACTCCCCGTCCGTGAACACGTGCTCGACCTCGAACGTCGTCGACTCGTCGTCCATCAGCTCTGCCCAGAACGCGACACACGCGTCCTTGCCGGCGTACGCCGTGCCGTCGGGTGCGGGCTGTGCCGACACCATCAGGCAGTCGTCGTGGACCAGGGCGGCCATCGCGTCGGTGTCGCCCGGCCGGGCAGGAGCTCTTCTACTCCCACGGCGCCTCGGTCGGGGTCGACGCTCTGCTCAAGGAGGCCAACGTGGCCCGCCGGTCGCTCTACGAGCACTTCGGCGGCAAGGACGGCCTGATCGAGGCCGTCATCCGGCGCGCCGCCGAGCAGGACATCGCGTGGTACGAGGAGGCGCTGGCCGGTGCCGACGAACCGAGGGCCCGCCTGCTCGGGCTCTTCGACCGCTTGGATGACCTGGTCTCCGACGCCGACTTCCGCGGCTGTCGCTACTTCGCGACCGACCTCGCGCTCACCGACCCCGAGCACCCCGCCCATGCCGAGACCCGCTCCTTCCGGCGTCGCCTGCGCGCGCTCCTGGCCCGGGAGGTCACGGCCCTGGGCCACGACGATCCGGACCGCGCTGCCGAGCAGCTGCACCTGCTGATCGAAGGAACGCTCGTGATGGGCTCGACTCGCGGCGACCAGCACCCGGCCCGTGCCGCGCGCGACCTCGCCGAGACCTTGCTCGCCTGACTGCATCTGCCGCAGCAGCCGGGCCGGCGTGGCTCCGAGTACGATCCCGGCGTGGACCTGACTCGGCTGGCTGCCTCGCTCCTGCTCGTTGTCGGCCTGGCCACTGGCTGCGGTTCCGACGACAAGCACAAGGACGATCCGAAGGCCGAGCAGACGACGCCCACCGCGATCCCGGAGGACCTGCAGCCCCCGGAGCACAAGGCGGTCCGCGACCCGCGGCTCGTGCTGGCCCTGGTGCCGGCCGACGCGGAGATCCTCACCATCACCGACTACGACGCGATCCGCGCCGACCTGGGCATGGAGGACCTCACCAGCCACTCGCTGATGACCGACCGTACGGCGTTCTGGGAGCAGGCCGATCGCGAGAGCGTGATGCTGACCGACGGTCTGCTCCGCGAGGAGCACTCACGACTCTGGCTGGACTACGGCTTCACCCAGGACGACGTCGACTGGGAGGCCCGCTTCACCGGACCCGACGGACCGGGCTTCGTGCTGGGCTTCCGGCCCGACCAGGACATGGCCGAGGTGGGCAAGGCGGTGAAGGACGATGTTGCTCCGCTCAAGGACGCGAGGGTCGAGGCCGATCAGCACCTCCTGGTCTCCGGCATCGCCGAGGAGGGCGACCCGGTGTGGGCCTCCGATCCGCTGCTGCCCGAGCTCGTCGACGCCGACGCCGAGTCGACCTACCTGCGCCGGAGCTGCATTCCGGTCAACGACGCCCTCGGCGTCGACGCGACGTACGAGGACCAGGAGGCCCTGGAGAGCGCGTTCGACGTCACGAACCTGATGCCGCTCGAGGCCTTCTCGGTCAATGTCACCGACCAAGTCGCCACCGCACGCACCGACGTGGACCGCACCGACCTGCACGACCGTGCCGACCTGATCGACGTGTGGCCCGAGACCGGCACCATCACCTGGCGCGACGCCTTCGAAGGACTCGTCGTCGCCGATCCGTCGACCGGGCGGATCGGCTTCAAGGTCCGCAATCCGGTGGCCGCGGCCAACCTCGTGCTGGGCGACCACCTGCCCTTCGCGATCTGCAACGAGCTGACCCCGCTGGACGAGCCGACCGGCCTCTGATCCCCACGACCTGCTCCGTAGAGTGGGCCCGTGCCCGCCAGTCCGCTGCTCCGCCCGAAGTACTGGGGGTTCCACCTCCTGGCCCTCGTGCTGGTCGGGATCGCCTGCGGTCTCGGTGTCTGGCAGCTCAACGCGTGGCAGGCCCACCGCGCCGCCGAGGCCCGTGACCTGACCCGCATCGAACCCGAGCAGCTCACCGACGTGATCGGCGCCGACGACCCGTTCCCCGGGCGCAAGGTCGGCCAGCCGGTCGTCGTACGCGGCTCGTGGGTGCCCCAGTCGACCCTGTTCGTCAGCGGCCGCGAGCACGACGGTGACCAGGGCTACTGGGTGATGACGCCGGTCGCGATCGACGGCCAGGACGGCGCGGCGCTGCTCGTCGTACGAGGGTGGACCCCCGACGTCGACGATGCCCCGCCCGCGCCGAGCGGCGCCACCGCGTTCGTGGCCTGGCTCCAGCCGACCGAGGGCACCGGCCAGGTCGACGACGACCCCGACGACGACGTGCTGCCCCAGGTGCGGATGGCCGACGCGCTCCAGCACGTCGACCAGGACCTGTACGGCGCCTATGCAGTCGTCGCGAACGACGTGGCTGACGGCGACTGGCCGCACGGCGACACCGCAGTCAACGACGGCACCGAGGGTCTGGCCGCGGCCAGCCTCGACCAGCTCCCCGAGGTGGGGCGTACGACGGCCCTGCGCAACCTGCTCTACGCCATCGAGTGGTGGGTCTTCGGCCTGTTCGCCGGCTTCATCTGGTGGCGCTGGGTGAGCGACGAGACCGAGCGGTTAAGGTCGGCCGCGTGAAGAGCGCCAACGCCACCCTGACCCGCTACCGCGTGATGGCCACCGTCGTCGGTGTCCTGCTGATCGTCCTGATCCTTGTCGGCGTGCCGTTGAAGTACCTGCTCGACGACGGCACCGACGCCCAGCAGCTCGGCGAGTGGATCACGACCTACCTCGGCGTCGCCCATGGCTGGCTCTACATGATCTTCCTGGTCACCGCCTTCCTGCTGGCCCGCAAGGAGCGCTGGGAGCTGCCGTTCACGATCGTCACGCTGATCTGCGGCACGATCCCGATCCTCAGCTTCTGGGCCGAGCACCGGGCCACCAAGCGGGTGCACGACGAAGGGGCCCGGGCCGAGGCGACCAGCGCCTGACCCGAGCCCCTTCCGCGGTGGCTGCGACCGTTCGTTGAACGGAGCTCAGTGACTCAGTGCTGCTGCTTGTGGTTCCAGGGCTTGAAGCCGGCCGCCTCGGCAGCGGCGGCGTCGGTGAACCACACCTCGGCCTTGGTCCGCTCGAACGACGGCGACTCGGTGGTGTGGAACAGCATGGAGCCGGCGTTTCCCTTGACGGCGTACGACGCGTCAGGGGCCGAACCGTCCTCCAGCGGTGCAGCCGATCCGGTACCGTAGGGCGACTCGCCGGCCGAAGCCGAGTCGGTGGGCGCGTCGGCGACGGCCTTCAGGTCGACGACCTCGGCCGGGTTGTCCGGCGTGGTGTCGGCGTGCGGAGCATCGGCAGCGTCGGCCAGCGCCTCGTCGGGCGTGGCCGCAGCCGCGTCGTCCTCGGCACGGTCGGCCGGGGCACCGGCAGCAGTCTTCTGGGCGGGGGACGGCGGCGGAGCGGGGACATAGCTGGACTGCCAGTTGTCGCCGGCACCCTGGCCGCCACGCAGCTTCTTGAACACCAGGCCACCGACGCCCGCGAGCACGCCGACCAGGACCAGCTTCTTCAGCTTGCCGCCCTTCTTCTGGGGCTCGGGCTCGATGCCACGCAGCTCGTTGACCTTGGCCACCGCCGCGTCGCGACCGGTGATCGCCTTCTCGGTGGCCAGAGCCCTGCCCTCGGCCAGCAGCGGAACCGCCTTCTCGCGGGCCTCCCCGGCCTTCTCAGCGGCGAGCGACCTGCCCTCCGCGATGTAGGGGGCGGCCTTCTCGCGAGCTTCGGCAGCGCGCTCACGCGCGTCGGCGATCAGCGGAGCGGCCTTCTCGCGAGCGTCCTGGAGCAGCGGACCGGCGGCTTCGCGTGCCTGGTCGACTGCGTCGCGCGCGGTCTCCATGGCAGATTCGATGCGCGGGCGCAGGTCATCGGCCAGCTCGTTGGCGGAGTCGATCAGGTTCTTCTTGCGTCGCATGCCCATGCTTGGAGCCTCCCGTGTCGATTCGTTGCTTCCGATCAAACACCACAGGTGGGCAGCAACCAACAGCGCGTCCGCGACCTGCTCTTCGCAGGCTTGCCCGGGCCTGCGAAGATCTATCCGTCCACGCACTCCACGAAAGGCAGTCATGGCTGACCTGCAGGCCACCCTGAAGACCAACAAGGGTGACATCAACATCAACCTGTTCCCGAACCACGCCCCCGAGACCGTGGAGAACTTCGTCGGCCTCGCCGAGGGCACCAAGGACTACAAGGACGACGCCGGTCGCTCCGGCGAGAAGTTCTACGACGGCCTGATCTTCCACCGGGTGATCAACGGCTTCATGATCCAGGGCGGTTGCCCGCTCGGCCAGGGCATCGGTGGCCCCGGCTACAAGTTCAAGGACGAGTTCCACCCCGAGCTGCAGTTCAACAAGCCCTACCTGCTCGCCATGGCCAACGCCGGCCCGGGCACCAACGGCTCGCAGTTCTTCATCACCGTGGGCCCGACCCCGCACCTGAACAACAAGCACACCATCTTCGGCGAGGTCGCCGACCAGGCCTCGCGCGAGGTCGTCGACGCGATCGCCACCGCGCCCACCGGTCGCATGGACCGCCCGGTCGAGGACATCGTCATCGACTCCGTCGAGGTCGTTCGGCCCTGACTTGAGTACGCCGCCCGACTCCTCCCTCCCCGTGTGCTACCGGCACCCGGGGAAGGAGGCCTACATCCGGTGCCAGCGCTGCGAGCGCTCGATCTGCCCGGACTGCATGATCCCGGCCGCCGTCGGGTTCCAGTGCCCCTCCTGCGTGCACCAGGGCGCGAAGCAGACCCGCAGCGGCCGTACGCCGTACGGCGGGCAGCGCTCGGGCAACCCGGCACTGACCTCGATGGTCCTGATCGGGCTGAATGCTCTGGTGTTCCTGTTCATCCGGGGCACCGGCGGCCACAGCAGCGAATGGGTCTCGCGCCTGGCACTGACCCCACTCGGCAAGTGCCTGGCCCCCGACCAGCCGGGAGCCTACTACCCCGGTGTCGAGTCCGAGGCCGTGTGCAAGGCCGGCAACGCGCCGGGTCACGCCACCGAGTGGGCACACGGGGTCGCCGGTGGCGAGTGGTGGCAGCTGGTCACCAGCATGTTCGCGCACGTCGACTTCATGCACGTCGCCTTCAACCTGCTGGCCCTGTGGTTCCTCGGTCCGCAGCTCGAGATGATCCTGGGCCGTACCCGCTTCCTGGTCGTCTACCTGCTCTCCGGCCTGACCGGCTCGGCTGCGGTCTACTGGCTCTCCGGTGCCGGCGAGCAGACCCTCGGAGCCTCTGGCGCCATCTTCGGCCTGATGGGCGCCCTGCTGGTGGTCGGTCTCAAGACCGGCGGCAACGTCAGCCAGCTGTTGCTCTGGATCGGTCTCAACGTCTTCATCACCATCAGCGGCTCCAACATCTCGTGGCAGGGGCACCTCGGCGGATTCATCGGCGGGGCTCTCCTGGGGGCCGTCCTCGCCTACGCCCCGAAGGATCGCCGTACCCTCTGGCAGGCGATCGGCGTGAGCCTCGTGCTGATCGCTGTCGTCGGCACCGTGGCCGCTCGCACCGCCGTCCTTGTCTGACCGCTCTCGTCTGAGCGCCTGCGAGGTCGTTGCGCCGGCGTAGGAGATTCCCCGGCACCGGTGCCGGAGAATCTCCTACGTTGAGTGGACTCATGCCCATCCACTCCGCTCAGCGATGAGTTATGCACACTGTGGATAACCCCTGTGGAGAACTTACAGGCGTGTGATTCCGCAGGTCAGAGGCGTGAAATGGCAGCAGGGCCGGTGGAGAACCGGCCCTGCTGTGCGGATCAGACGCGCGAGGTCACTCCCAGCGCGTGGCGAAGGTGAAGCCCACGGCCATGAACCCGATGCCGACGGCCAGGTTGAGCTGACCCAGGTCTCCGAGCAGCCAGATCTCGCCCTCGGGGCGGTCGGCGAAGATGTAGAAGGTGCAGATCCAGATCAGGCCGATCAGGAAGCAGCCGAGCATGCCGACCACGACACCGCGACCACGACCCAGGGGAGTCTTGGGGTGCGCGGAGACGATCAGGCCGAGGAAGATCAGACCGAAGCCCACGGCCCAGTTCCAGTCCTTGAGCTTGTCCATGCTGGGGATCAGCGTGTCGGGCTCACCGCCCTTGCCGGTCGTCTCGAAGGCCCGGACATCACGGACGTAGAGCGTCCAGATCACGACGTACGCGATGCCGGCAGCCACCAACAGGATCGTGATCAGGAACCGGATCGAGAAGATCGGTCCCTTCACCGCGTTGGGGTCTACCAGCTCGTGCTTGTCTTTGGACTTGGACACCGACATCTCCTCAATAACTGACCAGGTGCGGCTGGACTCCCGGGCGCACCGGGTTAGCGTAGTCGCCATGACCCCGCGATCCCACGAGCACCGTGCCAAACGCGTCGCCTGGCGGCTGAGCACCCCGATCGTGTTCGCGGCCACCGGGGCGTTGTTCGTGGTCAGCGCGACCAGCAGCGAGGGCACCGACCTGAGGCCCGGACGGGTGGAGGACCTGCCCTCACTGGTGCGCAGTGAGAGCAACCAGCTCGAGGCGCAGCAGTCGAAGGCACGCGACCTGACCGACGACGTCGAGCGGCTCTCGGCACGCATCGACGACGACCAGGTACGCCGGGCCCGGCGCAACGCCGACCGGCTGGAGTCGCCGGCCGGTTTCACCGCGGTCAGTGGGGACGGCGTCACCGTCACGCTCTCGGACAGCCCCACCGACCTGCGCGAGGGCGCCACGAACATCAACGACCTGGTGGTGCACCAGCAGGACATCCAGGCGGTCGTCAACGCCATGTGGCAGGCGGGTGCGGACGGCATCAGCATCCAGGGTCAGCGGATCATCTCGACCACGGGCATCAAGTGCGCCGGCAACTCCGTCGAGCTGCAGGGCATCCCCTATCCCCAGCCCTACGTGATCACCGCGGTCGGCGACGCCGACGCCATCCAGCAGAGCATCGACGAGAACCTCACCGTGAACCTCTACCGCCTCGACGCCGCTGATCCCTCGATCCAGGTCGGCTGGGACATGCATCAGGAGGACGACGTCACGGTGCCGGCCTACGAAGGTCTGCGCGGCATGGAGTACGCCCAGCCGCTGACGTAGAGCGGTCGCCCGTTCATCGCGACGACCTTCCGGCGATGACCCCTAGGGAGTCAGCGGGTCCGTCGGCAGAGTCTCGGTCGGCGGGGTCTCGGTCGGCGGGGTCTCGGACTCGGTCGGCTCCTCGGTCGGCGCGACGTACGTCGAGACGGTGATCCGGATCTCCGTGTCCTGGTCGGCGGTCTCACCGCGCGCGGTGCTCTGGTCGACCACCTCGCCCGGCTTGGCGTCGGACTCCTCGTCGGTCTCGTCGACGTAGACCTTGAAGCCGGCGGCCTCGAGCTTCTTGATCGCCTCCTCACGGGTGTCGCCGACCACGAACGGCACTTCCTCGGGCCCGTCGGAGACGGTCACCGTGACGGTGCTGCCGAAGCTGACCTGGGTGTCGGCGACCGGGCTCTGGTCGACCACCTGACCCTTCGGGTCGTCGGTGTCACGCTCCTCGAAGGTCACCTTGAAGCCCTGGTCGACGAGCTTGGCCTCGGCCTCGTCACGGGTCAGGGTCACCACGCTCGGCACCGGCAGGTCGGGCTTGCCCGTCGAGATCGTGAGGGTGACCTCGCTGTCGGGGTCGACGTCGGTGCCACCGGACGGGTCGGTCTCGATCACCTTGCCCTCGGCCACCGTGTCGGAGGCCGCCTCCTCGATGACGGGCACGAGCCCCTCGTCCTTGATCGCCTTCACGGCGCGAGGCTGCGCCATGCCGGCGACGTCGGGCACCTGCACCTGCGTGACCGTGTTGTCGTCCTTCAGCTTCGGGATCGCCCACGCTGCGCCGGCGACGAGGGCCAGCAGCAGCAGCCCGAGCACGATCCACAGGCCGGTGCGCTTGGGCGGCTCGTCGTCCTCACGGACGGCGGCATGGGATGCGGTCGTCGGACGGGGGGCGGAGCTGGGCAGGACAGTCGTGGACTCGGCGGGCACGGCGGCGGCCGCGGCGACCGACGGCGCCTGGACCGGGCGGCCGGCCAGGTAGCGCTCGATGTCGGAGCGCATCGCCGCGGCGGACTGGTAGCGGTCCTCGAGGCGCTTGGCCAGTGACTTCATCACGATCGCGTCGACCTCGGGCGTCAGCTCCGAGTCGTACGTCGACGGCGGCTGAGCCGGTTCACGCACGTGCTGGTAGGCCACGGCGACCGGGGACTCACCCACGAAGGGCGGCCGGCCGGTGAGGAGCTCGTAGAGCAGGCAGCCGGTCGAATAGACGTCGGAGCGGGAGTCGACGGTCTCGCCGCGCGCCTGCTCGGGGGAGAGGTACTGGGCGGTGCCGACCACGGCCGCGGTCTGCGTCATCGTCGAGGAGGCGTCGGAGACCGCGCGGGCGATGCCGAAGTCCATCACCTTCACGTCACCACCCGGCGTGAGCATCACGTTGGCCGGCTTGATGTCGCGGTGGATGATGCCGGCGCGGTGGCTGTAGTCGAGGGCCGAGAGCACACCGGAGGTGATCTCGAGGGCCCGCTCGGGGAGGATCTTGCGCCCCTCACGGAGGATGTCGCGCAGGGTGCGCCCGGCGACGTACTCCATGACGATGTAGGGCTGGGCGACACCGTCCGCCGCCATCTCCTCGCCGGTGTCGTAGACCGCGACGATGGAGGGGTGGTTCAGGGACGCCGAGGACTGCGCCTCGCGACGGAACCGAGCCTGGAAGGTCGCGTCACTGGCCAGGTCCGTGCGCAGTCGCTTGACCGCCACCACGCGTCCGAGGCGGGAGTCGGTGCCCTTGCGCACCTCAGCCATGCCACCGCGACCCAGCATCTCGCCGAGCTCGTAGCGGCCGCCGACCATCATCGGCTCCTCGTTCGTCATGTGCCCTTCTTCCTGTCCGAGGGGGTCATCAGTCGATCACGGCTTCCATGACCGCCTTGGCGATCGGTCCGGCTAGCTTGCCGCCGGCGATTTCGGCGTTGCTGAGCTGCACCTTCTGCAGCATCACGGCAACGGCGACCTGCTTGTCGTCCTTGTCGGCATACGAGACGAACCACGCGTAGTCGTTGCACTCGCTGCAGTTCTCCGCGGTGCCGGTCTTGGCGCCCACCTCGGCGCCCGGGATCAGCGCCACACCGGCGGTGCCGTGCTCGACGACCGAGACCATCATCTTGCGCAGCTCGTGGGCGGTGTCGGACCCGACCGCCTCGGACAGCTCCTCGGTCGAGGTCTTGTCCAGGACGTCGAGGTCGGGGGAGCGCACCTCGTCGACCAGGTAGGGGCGCATCACGACCCCGTCGTTGACGATGCCGGAGACCACCATCGCCATCTGCAGCGGCGTCGCGCGGACGTCGTACTGCCCCATGCCGGTCTGGGCGAGGTAGGAGTCCTCGAGGTCCTCGGTGGGGTAGACGCTGGCGGCCTGGCCCTTGAGGTCCTCGAGGGAGGTGTCGTTGAACCCGTAGGCCTCGGCCTGGCGCAGCATCTTGTCCTGGCCCAGCTCGTTGGCCAGCGCCAGGAACGTCGTGTTGCACGACTGCTCGAGTGCCTGGGTCATGGTGATCTTGTCGGTGCCGCAGGAGCGGCCGCCGTTGCCGATCGAGGTCGAGGTGTGCGGGAGGGTGTACGACGGCCCGCCGGGAACCATGGAGTCCGCGTCGTAGTCGCCGGTCTCGATCGCGGCGGAGGCGGTGACCAGCTTGAACACCGAGCCCGGAGGCAGCGTGGTGGCGATGGCCCGGTTCAGCTTGGGCTCGTCCTCGCGCTTGTTGAGCTTCTTGTCCTCCGCCTCCACCTTGTCCAGATCGTGTGAGGCGAGCTTGTTCGGGTTGAACGTCGGGGCCGAGACCATCGCCAGGATCTTGCCGGTGGAGGGCTCGAGGGCCACCACCGCCCCTTGGACGTCACTGCCCAGCCCGGGGTTCTTGAAGAGGCCGTCGAACGCGGCCTGCTGGGCGTCCGGGTCGATGGTCAGCTCGACCGTGCCGCCCTTGGGTGAGGCGTTGTTGACCAGGTCGACCAGCCGCGAGACGAACAGTCGCGAGTCGTCGCCGGAGAGCACCGAATTCTGGGTGTTCTCGATGCCCGACTGGGAGTAGTAGGAGAACCAGCCGGTGACGTGGGCATACATGAACGGATTGCTGTAGGCACGCTGGAACTTGTACTTGTCGTCGGAGGCCTTCGACTCGGCGACCGCGTTGCGACCGACCAGGATGGCGCCGCGCTCGCGGGAGAACGCAGCCTCGATGACGCGCCGGTTCTCGGGGTGCTTCGAGGCGTCGTTGAGGTCGTCGGCGGCGATGTACTGCAGGTAGGTGACGTTGGCCAGCAGGGCCATGAAGAGCAGCATGCAGAAGATCGCCATGGTGCGGATCGGCTTGTTCACCGCAGGTTCACCACCTGGGTGGTCTCGGCGTCACTGGTCTCGTCGGTGTCGTTCGAGAGGTCGGGCACCGGGCGCCGGGCCTGGTCGGAGACGCGCAGCAGCAGCGCGATGATCACCCAGTTGGCGACCAGGGACGAACCGCCGTACGAGAGGAACGGCGTGGTCAGACCGGTCAACGGGATGAGGCGGGTGACGCCACCGATCACCACGAAGACCTGCAGGGCGAGAACGCAGGCCAGACCGCAGGCCATCAGCTTTCCGAAGGCGTCGCGGCAGACCAGGGCAGCACGCAGCCCACGCTCGACGATCAGGCCGTAGCAGAGGATCACCGCCATCACGCCGGTCAGGCCGAGCTCTTCGCCGATCGCGCCCATGATGAAGTCGGACTCGGCGAACGGGATGCGGTAGGGGCTGCCCTGACCGAAGCCGCGGCCGAGCAGGCCGCCCCAGGCCATGCCGAACAACGACTCCCCGATCTGGTTGCCCGACCCGTAGAAGTCGTCGAAGGGGTGCAGCCAGGCGTCGACCCGAACCTGCACGTGGCTGAACGCCTTGAACCCGAGGAACGCGCCGGCCAGGAACATGGTGCCGCCGACGACCAGCCAGCCGGGCCGCTCGGTGGCGACGTAGAGCATGGTCAAGAAGATGCCGAAGAACAGCAGCGAGGAGCCCAGGTCGCGCTGGAAGACGAGGATGCAGAGGCTGATCAGCCACATCGCCAGGATCGGGCCGAGGTCGCGCCCGCGGGGCAGGTCTACGAAGACCAGGCGTCGGCCGGCCAGGGCCAGGGCGTCGCGGTGAAGCACCAGGTAGCCGGCGAAGGCGATCACCAGCAGCACCTTGGCGATCTCGCCCGGTTGCATGCCGACCGGTCCGAGGTTGATCCAGATGCGGGCGCCGTTCTTCTGCACGCCGATGAACGGCAGCATCGGCATCAGCAGCAGGACGATGGCGGCCAGGCCGCTGGTGTAGGTGAACCGCTGCAGGACCCGGTGGTCGCGCAGGAAGACCAGGGTCGCCGCGAAGAGCGCGACGCCAATGGTCATCCAGACCAGCTGCTGACGGGCGAAGGTGGTGCCGTCGGCCAGGTCGAGGCGGTGGATCACGGCCAGGCCCAGACCGTTGAGCGCGGCCACGACCGGCAGCAGCACCGGGTCGGCGTACGGCGCGGTCAGACGGACGACGACGTGGCAGGCGATCGTCAGCGCGGCCAGCCATCCGCCGTAGCCGATGATGTCGGCCGGCACCTCGCCCTCGACGCCCAGGCCCACGGCGGCGTACGCCCCGATGCCCACGGCGAGCGCGAGGATGAGGAGGAAGAGCTCCGCACCCCGGCGGCGCCGGTGCACGAACCCCAGGAAGCTGTTCTGCTGCGTCATCGGCACCCGCCTCAGTCGCAGTCCGCGCGCACGGCGCTGTGTCCGACGTCGGTCCGGGCGGTGGTCGACCCGACGCTGGCGCCTGCGCGGACGGCGGAGTCCGAGGCGGCCTTGGCCGCATCCATCACCGAGTCCTGCTGGACGGGCCCACCGCCGGTGACGCTGCCGCCGGTGACGTTGCTGGTGCGGCTGTCGCTGTCGGTGCCGCTGACCTCGCCCTCGCTGCCGCCGCCGGTGCCCCCACCGCCTCCGCCGGGGGGTGTGGCGCTCGGCTTCTCGGTGGGTGCCGGGGTCTTGGTGGGGGCCTCGTCGGACTCCTCGGGGCAGGGGGTCTGCTCCTCGCCCAGCTTGGCGAGGGTACGGCGGGCGTCATCGAGGCTGTTGGACTCGATGCCCTCGCGCACGGCCCGGGCGTCGATCTCGTGCAGCCGGTCGAGGGAGATGTTGGACTCCTCGTAGGGCCGGTTCATGGTCAGTCCCGGAAGGCTGGCGTCGACGCCGCGATAGATCGTGACGTGGCCGTCGTGCTCGCCGACGTAGTACTGCCGCTGCGTCCAGGCGTAGGCGGCTCCCGCCGCGGCCCAGAGCAGGCCGATCAGCACGACCAGCACGGCCAGGCGCTTGAGCCAGGCGAACCGTCGGGGCGGGCGTGGCGCGTAGCGGGCCACCTCGGGATCGATCGGGTCGTTCGGGATGGCGTAGCCGGGGGCGCCGACCGGGATCTCGGCCGGCACCGGCTCGAGCTCGCCGGTGTCACCGGAACGGTGACCGCGGAACAGGCTTCCGGCCGCACCGCGGCTGCGCCGGGGCAGGTCGGCCGCCGCACCCACGAGGAGTGGGGTCAGGTCCGGGGCGACGGCGTCGCCCACGCCAGCTGTGTCGCTCTCGAGGACGTCGGCGACCAGACAGGTGACGTTGTCGCTGCTACCCGCCTCGAGGCTGGCCCGGACCAGCTCGACAACCGCGAAGTCGGGGGTGCCGGTGGAGAGGATGTCGGCCAGGTGGGTGTCATCAAGGACACCGCAGGCGCCGTCGGAGCACAGGAACAGCCGGTCTCCCGGCGCGAGGTCGACGAAGAACAGGTCGGGCTCGGTCTCGTGGATGCCGTCGACGGCCTTGAGGATGAGGTTGCGGTGCGGGTGGACCCGCGACTCCTCCTCGGTGATCCGGCCCTCGTCGATCAGTGACTGGACGAAGGTGTGGTCCTTGGTCAGCTGGCTCAGCGCACCCTCACGGTAGAGGTAGGCGCGGCTGTCGCCGACGTGGCCGATCGCGACCCGCGTGCCGTCGAAGAGGGCCACGGTGGCGGTGGTGCTGGTGCCGTTGAGGTTCGGGTCCTCCTCGACGAGCTCCGCGATGCGGTCGTGGGCGCGGTGCAGGGCACCCGCCACCTGGGCGAGCATGTCGCCGCCGGGGCGCTCGTCGAGCTTGCGGAGCTGTTGTACGGCGGTCGCGGAGGCGATGTCACCACGCGCGGCGCCACCCACGCCGTCACAGACGGTCAGCACCCAGGGGCCGGCGTACCCGGAGTCCTGGTTGTCCTTGCGGACCCGCCCGACGTCGGAGAGCGCCGCGAACTCGAGCCGCATCGGGGGTCCCGTCGAGTCGCCGGTCGTGTCACCGGACCTGTCGTCGGTCGTGTCGTCGCCCATGCGCGTCTACTTCCTCAACTCGAGGATCGTCTTGCCGATGCGGACCTGTGTGCCGAGTGCCAGAGTCGTCGGCTGGGTGATGCGCGCCGAGCCGACGTAGGTGCCGTTGGTGGAGCCGAGGTCCTCGACGAACCACTCGTCGCCGGAGGCCGCGATGCGTGCGTGGCGGGTCGAGACGTAGTCGTCGTCGAGCCGGATCGCCGCGTCGGGGCCGCGCCCGATCAGGATGGGTGCCTCGGCCAGGTCGGCGCGCTCACCGGCGTTGGAGCCCTCGACGACTGCGACGTGGGTCGGCGACCCACGGCGGCGCGGGGGCGCCTTGGGCGCCTTGGGTGCCCGGCCACCGCCCTGACGCGCCGCGGGACTGGGCATGCGGGCACCGAACATGTCGGTGCGGATCACGCTGATCGCGGAGAGGACGAAGATCCAGAGGATCGCCAGGTAGGCGAAGCGGATCAGGAACAAGGTCAACTCACTCAACGGCCTGCTCCTGTTCGTCGACGACCCGGACCACCAGCGTCGTGTTGCCGATCTTGACCGTGGAACCGTTGTAGAGGGCGGCCTCGCCCACCTGGTGGCCGTCGACCTGCATGCCGTTGGTCGAGCCGAGGTCGCGCACGCTCAGCTCGGGGCTGCTGCCCCGCTGGAAGCGGCCGCTGTTGATCTGGAACTCGATGTGCTGGCGGCTGATGCCGGGATCGTTGATCCGCAGGCCGGCCTCGGTGCCGCGGCCCACGACCAGACCCGGCGGGTTCAGCGGGTGACGCACGCCGTTGACCTCGATCACCACGGTGGCGCGCCCGACCTGGGTGTCGGTGGCATTGGTGGTGACCTTGGCCTGCGCCGTGCTGCGCACCCGGAACCGTCCGGTGGTCAGGTCGTCGGCCTGTTCGAACTCGATCTTCACCGGGCCGGGGAAGACGTAGCTCTGGTGGTCGGCGTGCTCGCGCAAGGAGTTGGTCAGCTCGGTGGCCAGGGTGGAGTCGTAGGGCGAGAGCCGCTCCAGGTCGGGAGGGCTGAGCTCGACGTGGAAGCTGTTGGGCACCAGGCGCCGGTCACGGCTGAGGATCTGGGCGTTGTTGTCGACCTCGCGCTGCAGGGCGGCGGAGATCTCGACCGGCTGCACGGCACTGCGGAAGGCCCGCGCGAAGACACCGGAGATCATCTGCTCGAGCTTGTTCTCGAAGCGCTGCAGTCCACCCATCGGTGCCTCCTCTCCGTCGTGCTGTTCGGGCGCCGGGTGGGGCGCGGGCCGGGTGCGTCGTCAGGCGCGCGTGAATGACACAGTCTGACGGCTGCGCCCGATCGTATCGGGGTGCGGGTCACCGGCCCGACGATTGGCACCGCGGTTTGGGCGATTCCTCGTTGCTGGGATAACCTTGGCCCGCTTCACGCGCGAGTGGCGGAATAGGCAGACGCGCACGGTTCAGGTCCGTGTGTCCGAAAGGACGTGGGGGTTCAACTCCCCCCTCGCGCACGTGATGACAGAAGGCCCCGGTCTCCCCGGGGCCTTCTCGCATTTCGGCCGGTTGGCGGCGCCGAAGGCGGTCAGATCGTGAGCCGGGGTCGACGTACGACTCAGACGGTCAAGCCTTGCGCGTCAGGATCTGCGAGACCCGGTGGGCCTGCTGCTCCAGTCCTCGGGCGAGTGCGCCGAGTTCATCGAGGTCGACAGGCCGTGAGGCCGCGAGGGCGGCGTCGCGGATGTAGGAAGTCACCTTGGTGCCTTCCGCGTCTGCGCGGGCCCGCAACTCGGCGATCTCCTCGGCGGAGAACCGGACCGAGATCGTGACCGAGCGTGTGACCGTGACGGGAACCGGGTTGTCCTCGTCGAAGCAGGACAAGTCCTCGGTCCTGTTGTAGTGCTGTGCCAGTGCTTCACCGAGTCTCTTCGTCATGCTCATGCCTCCCATCCGGTGATCGGTCGAACTCCGTGGGCCAGGACCTGGACGATGACCACGATCGGCTTCCCACCATCGGTCATCGACCGGATCAGTGCTCGGTCGTCATGCTCACAGTGGGGGAACAGGTGGTCTGCGTTCCCAATGGCCTGCTCGACTTCTTGAGCAGTGATTCGTCTGGTCGCGCGGTCCACGTTGCGCTCGCCCCACTCGATCTGGTCGAAGACCATCCCCGCCTCCATTGTGTTGCATTCGGTCCAAGAAAGCAACACAATGGTGGATATTCACTCTTGCTCCACCCTCCATTCAAGCCTCAGAGGACAGTGGGAGAGGGAGGTTCCAGATGTTCCCCTGGACAAGGGGCACCCGCAGCACTATCGCCTGGCGTAGGGACGTGACGAACCGTCCTATGTCGTCTCGCAGGCCCTCTTCGTCCTGCTGTGTGAAAGCCTTCTGCAGGTCAGCCATACCCGTCCCGGGTGGATAGGTCCGTAGTTCATGTGGGTCGAGCCGCTCGATGCAGGTCCTTACGATCATCATCACTTCAGACTCGACAACGAGGCCCCGGCCCCGAGCTCGCGTGAGGCCCGCGTTCTCGAGGGCGGCAAGGGCGCCGACCAGATCCCCGTCAGGCAGCGTTGCTGCACTCTGCACTGCAGTTGCAGCTTCGAGGAATCGTCGCACCGCGTGCTCCGCGCCAGCATGTCTGGCAACCTCCCATCCGATGCTGGTCAGGAGAAGGCCGGCAGCAATGGTGATCCAGGCGCTCGTTCCGGGAGTGATCAGCACCGTGATTGAGGTGAACAAAGAGACCACGATGAGCACACGGGTGCCAGCGGCAAGGATGTGGGCAACAGTGCGTGGTCGCCCGCGCACGACGCTGAACATAGGTCGTGCAATGACGCTGTTCGTGGCGAGGCTCACACCCGCGGCCATGTAGGCGAAGCTGAACGCCGCGGCGCGCAGGGCACTGGTGTCGTGGGTGCCGTTGAGATGAGTGGCATAGAGGGCAACGGCGATTCCGCAAGCAGCCGAGAAGGCGGCGAGCGCGTTTCCAGCGGAGTCGATGACAGCGGTGGCACTACGCCCCAACCGCACCAGCTTGACGATGAGATCGAGGCGATTCATGGCGGTGAAGATCGTGAAGGTGGCAGCCAGGAGGGCGAGGGCTGCGCTCGAGGCGAGAGGTATCCCGACGAGGAGCCAATAGGTGGACCTGTCGGCGTGGGCAAGACTCCAGATCGCGCCGGCGGCGGCGCTGATGGCGTAGAAGAACCATGCAGTGGTCGGTCGATGCCGCCGTCCGGCGTGTTGACTGGTGTCCATGAGGAAGTCGCCCCTGTAGATGTGGACCAGGCGCCTCGTGAGCAGTGGCAGTGGCATCAAAGGAGCAGGGCACTCCTTCCGTTGTCCACGTGCTCGCGACATCATTCGAATGAGGGTGGTCCCGAGAATCGTCATACAGGGCACGTTAGATCTTGGTTCCGACATCGTTCTGGGCTGTCATACCGAGTGCGCCGGGGTGCGGCGCCGGGCGCGGTCAGCTCCGTGAGCCGGGGTCGGCGGGCGGCGGGCAGGCGGCACCTGCGGACTCGCCCCAGACAGGGCAACGGACCGTGGGACAGGTAAGTGGCGCTGGAATCTACCCGGTTGAGCGTGGGTCGCTGCCGTCGTACGGGTGCTTACCTGTCCCACGGTCCGCCGGTTCACTTCTCCTGCAGCACGGCCCGCTTCGCGCGGTACTCCTCTTCGTCGATCTCGCCGGCCGCGAACCGCTCGGCGAGGCGCGACTGGCCCGACATCGGTCCGCACTGCGCCCGGTTGCGGCGACCCCAGCGGATCACCAGGTAGGCGAAGGTGACGATCATCAGGAACCAGAAGATCGGGAAGATGGGCCAGAAGGCCGGGGCGTCGCCGTCCCAGCGGTCGGCGGACATGACGAGTGCGTTCAGCATGGTGTTCCTCCTTGATTGACGATGCCTCAAGGCTCGCCGGATCAGGCCCGACACGCGTCAGCGTCGAGGCGTAACCGCCGTACGCAACGCTGCGTAGGTCGACCCCGTCTCACCGGCAGTTCGGCGTGAGGGGCAGTTCGGCGTGAGGGGCAGTTCGGCGTGACGGGCACCGCGACATCAGGGGGAAGGCAGCTCGGGATCTTCGAGCCAGTCCTCGAAGAACGACGTGAGGTCCTGCCCGCTCTCCTGGCTCCACCAGTTCACCAGCTCGTCACGAGTCACGCTGGCGAAACGGTGCTGCTGCGGCCACTCCCGCACCAGCCGCCAGAACGTCTCGTCGCCGAGCTCGCTGCGCAGGGCGTGCCACATCAGCGCCGGGCTGTCGTAGACGTTGATGTCGGCGAAGCGCTCCGGGCTGTAGTCGCCGGGCGGCCCCGACTGCCGGCGCGACTCCTGGGCCGAGGCGAACATCGAGCCCATCGACTCGTTGAGCGGTGCACCCCCGTTCTCGGACTCCCACACCTTCTGCAGGTAGTAGGCCATCCCCTCGTTCATCCACACGTCGCTCCAGTCGGCGGGCGTGACCAGGTCGCCGTACCACTGGTGCACGACCTCGTGCACGATCACGGCCCGGAAATCCTCGCCGATCTTGACGTCCCCGAAGGTGATCATGGTCTGGGTCTCCATGCCGGCCTCGACGCCCGTGGTGACCAGGAACCCCAGCGAGCCGAACGGGTAGGGCCCGAGCCGATCGACCGCCCAGCGCAGTGCGTCGTCCCCGTAGTCGAGGCCCGCCTGCTCGTTGCCGTTGGCGCGGGGGCTCCACACGCTGACCGGTACGCCGTCGACCCGGCCCAGGCGCTTGTGCCGGTAGTCGCCGAAGCCGAACGTGGTGAGGTACGACGACGCGGGGGAGCCCAGGTGCCAGCGGGTGCGGGTCATCCCGTCCGTCGTGGTGGTTCGCACGAGTTCTCCGTTGGCCACTCCCCTCCACGGTGCAGGGACGTCGAGGGTGAAGTCGTAGAACGCCTTGTCGCCGGGCTGGTCGTTGACGGCGTACCACGTGAACGCGCCGTACGGCTCCTGGGAGGTGCCGAGCTCGTTGCCCGGGCCGAGCTGGACCCCGATGTCCCCTCGGAACGTCGAGCCCCCGCTGCGCGGCGTGCCGGCGTACCTGATCCGCAGGGTGTGCACCGAGTCCGTGACGACACGGGCACCGACCTGCAGCTGGTCGCCGTGCTGGCTGGCGACGGCTCGCTTGCCGTCGAGCTCGACGCGGCTGACCGTCAGTGCGTCCGAGAGGTCGAGGGTCACCTTCGACGCGTCTGCCGTGGCGCGGAAGGTCAGGGTCTCGACGCCGGTCAGCGTCGTCTGGTCGGGGGCCCAGGTGAGTCGGAGGTCGTAGTGCAGCGCGTCCACCAACGGGTCGCCGTACTGCGGGTAGACCGAGTCCTCCACGGTCTCGTTGGCCGCGGAGGCCCAGCGCTTCGGAACGCTCGCCGGGACCCTGACGCCGGGTTCGTCACGCGTGGCGTCGGCCGGTCGACTGGTGGTGGGCGACGAGTCGGCGTCCGAGGCTTCACCGTCGCTGCACCCGGCCAGCAGGGCCGCCGCCAGCACGAGTGCGCCGGCCGTCCGGGGCTGCATCAAGGTCGCCCCCTCCGATCCCTGAAGGACATCAGGCAGAGCCTGATCTGCCTCCATGATCGACTGCGTGCCGCAGAAGCTGCAACCTGTTTCGGCTTGCCTGCGTGTGGAGAGTGGAGGAGGTGAGTCATGGAGACGACAATGGCCGTTGCCCACGCGGGCCGGACACCCGCACGACCGAGCAGGCACGCACGACAACAAGGGGGCACCCACGTGGCATCGTCTCGGGACGAGGAGTTCACGGCCTGGATGACCGCGCGCCAGGGCGTGCTGTTCCGCACGGCGTACCTCGTCTCGGGTGACAAGCAGACCGCCGAGGACCTCGTCCAGACCGCCGCCGCCAAGCTCTACCTGGCCTGGGACCGCGTCCACGAGCGCGGCAACGTCGACGCCTACGTGCGCCGCATCATCATCAACGAGCACAACTCGCTGTGGCGGCGGCCGTGGAAGAAGCGCGAGCACGTCACCGAGGAGCTTCCCGAGACCGGGTACGTCGACCCGCAGACGGACCCGACGGAGGCCGCCGCTCTCTGGAAGGCGGTGCAGGCACTGCCGGCCAGGCAACGGGCGGTGATCGTGCTGCGCTACTACGAGGATCTCTCGGAGGCCGAGATCGCGGCCACACTGGAAATCAGCCCCGGCACGGTCAAGTCGCAGGCCAGCCGTGCGATGGCCACCCTCCGCACCCGCCTCGGATCCGCATTCCAGCTCGAGGAGCAGTCATGAACACCAACGGCAACGACAAGCTGCGCCACGCGCTGTCGCAACGCGGTGAGGTCATGTCCGGCTCCCAGCTCGACTTCGACGCCATGCAGCGCGAGGCCAGGGGCATCCGGCGCCGCCGTCGCATCGGCACCGGCGTCGCCGCGGCCGCCGTCCTGGCGATCGTCGCGGTGCCCACCACGCTGGTCCTCAACGACACCCGGCACGACGGCTCACCCGACCCGGCCGGACGTACGACCCAGGGCCCTGACCGGACGAAGGCGCCGGACACCCAGCTGGCCGACGACAAGGCGGCGGCCACGCAGGCACTCGAGAACCTGCCCACGGGTGACTCGCTCGCGGTCGAGTACCTCGTCGGCGACACCATCCACCTGCGCGAGGGGGACGAGGTCCCGGCACCCGCCACGACGGCAGACGTCACCTCGCTCGCCGGCTACCACGGCGGATGGATGGTGGCCGAGAGCGACCCCACCGACGAGCACGTCGACTCGACGATCCGGCAGTACGACGGTTCCGGTGCCGAGGTCTCCGCCGTGCCCGGCAACAGCGAGTTCGCGATCAGCAACGACGGCACGCAGCTGGCCTGGTGGACCTGGAATGTCGAGAAGCAGGTGGGCGAGCTGCACTCGGCCGGTGCCGCGGGCATGGGCGAGGGCGACGGTGCGGTCCAGGAGACCGGTGAGGCGACGTGGGTGGTTCCGATCGGGTACGTCGGCTCCGGTGAGCTGGTCTACCAGGCGTCCGTCGAGGGAGACGGCGCCACTGTGAAGGCGACGGACCTCAACGGCAGCGTGCGCGACATCGACTCGTTGATGTCGGTGGTGTCCACCGATCAGATCAACGACCGGATCGCCGGTCAGGCACCGGGCGACGGGACGACGGCCCGTGTCGTCGATGCCCGGAGCGGCGACGAGATCTGGCACAAGGACGGCTGGATGCTGGGTGCCTTCAGTCCCGACGGGCAGTATGTCGTCGGGTTCTCGGGTCGGGCCGATCCGCTGAAGATCTCGATCCTCGACGCGTCCGACGGCTCGGTGGTGAGCACCGTCGACCTGCACGGCGACCACGGGCTGGGCTACACCGAGGTGCTCTGGAACGACGACTCGTCGCTGGCGATCGAGGCCCATGTCTTCGCCGGAACCGGCAAGGAGGATCACCCGGGCGCGGTGCTGCTCTTCGACACCGCGGGCGACCTGACCCGGGCCACCGACGTCGACCCCGGCACCGAGAGCTGGGTCTTCCTTCCCCGTCCGTGAGCCGGACGGGACTGCGCAAGGCAGAATGGATCGAGTGCGCCGACTCGTCTTCCTCGCCTTCGGGCTCTACCTGGCGGTGGCGGCGTACCTCGTGTTCTGGCCCCAGCCGGACACCCCCTCGGGAGCCGTCGAGGAGCTCGTGGATGCGCTCGGGTCGGTCGGCATCACGTTCGTCTCCGGAACCGTGATCGAGTTCGCGCTCAACGTGGCGTTGTTCGTGCCGCTGACCCTGTTCGGCGTCCTGCTGTGGCCGCGGGTGAACCCGCTGCAGTGGGTGTTCCTCGGCATCGCCGCGACCGTCACCATCGAGTTCGTGCAGCTGGCGGCCCTGCCGGACCGCTCGGCGACACTGTCCGACCTGGTCTCCAACTCCCTGGGAGCGATGATCGGCGTCGACCTCGGCCTGCGGCTCAGGTGGTGGGGCGAGCGACGTGCTTCCAGAGCCACCACAAGCCGATGATCGGCAGCACCAGCGGCACGAAGCCGTAGCCGATGCCGAAGTCCGACCAGACGGTGGCGTCGGGGAACGCGTCCGGGTCCGCGACCGTCACCGCGCCGACGCCGAGCACCCCGACCAGCTCGATCGAGCAGGCCGTGAACGCGACCTGGGTGGCCCGCTCGCCCTGGTAGCGCAGGGCGACAGTCGCGATGACGTAGATGGCAGCGGCGACGGCGGAGAGCGTGTAGGCGATCGGCGCCTCGTCGAACTTCGTGGCGATCTGCACCGCGGACCGTGCGCCCGCGGCGACGGCGAAGACCGCGTAAACGGCGACCAGCAGCTGGCGCCCGGGTGACCTCACCATGTCTGCTGCAACCTCAGCACGAGCACCATCGCGACGAACGCGGCGACGGCAACGACGTAGAGATGCGGTGGCTCGACCGGCTCACCCGAGGCGTCCGGCTGCCGGTTCAACAGCATCACGGGTACGCCGAGAGCGGCCACCCCGTAGCCCACGCTGATCCACAGCTCATCGGGGTCGTGCCCCTTGAGCAGCCCGATCACCGCGCCGAGCACCACCACGCCGGTGCACACCTGCCCGACCGTCATGCCGTGGCGGGCGATCGGCTCCAGCGGCTTGAGCTGCGAGGAGGCCGCAGCGGCGATGGCGAGAACGGTGATGACGAGGAGCAGGGTCATCACGACGGAGGTGAGCAGCCAGGACACGCGCTGACTGTATCGGCCACGCCCCGCCGTGGCCGCGGCGGAATCACTCACGGCGTCGCGAGGTTGTGCCGACATGAGCACCCTGACCACCGGTGACCTGTCCGACGTCCTGCGCAACCGCCGCAGCCTCCGCGTCTTCGATCCGGCCCACGACCTCGATGACGCCGACCTGGCGCGACTGTTCCGCGCCGCCCAGTGGGCACCGTCGGCCGGCAACAGCCAACCGTGGAGCTTTCTGGTGGGCCGCCGCGGAGATCAGACCCACGGCCGCTTCGTGGCGCATCTGTCGGCCGGCAACCGCTCCTGGGTCCCGACCGCGAGCGCGGTCCTGGTCACCGCCCACCAGGTCGCCTCGGGCCCCGAGGAGGACGCGCCGGCCTACTCCGACTACGCGATGTACGACCTCGGTCAGGCGGTGGCGATGCTGACCGTGGAGGCCGGTCTGCTCGGCCTGACCGCGCACCAGTTCGCCGGCTTCGACCACGACGCGGTCGCCCTCGAGTTCGGCTTCCCTGCGCACTGGCGGGTCACCACGGCCGTTGCCATCGGTGCGTACGGCGACCCGGCCACCGCCGATCCGTCGCTCGCCGAACGGGACCAGCGGCCCCGGCTGCGCAAGCCACTGTCCGAGTTCGTGTTCGCCGGCACGTGGGGTGCGGCCGCAGGCCTGTAGTTTGGCCGGATGTCCAAGCCGTCACGGGTGTGGCCGCTGGTCGCGGTCGTCGTCCTCCTGTTCCTGATCAACCTGCCCCTGGGTCACCTGTGGTGGACCAGTCATCGCCTCGACACCGACGGGCAGACCACCACGGCGGCGGTCGACGAGGCCAAGCAGGTCGGCGGCGGCGACAGTGTCCGCTACTTCGTGACCTTCACCCTGCCCCGCGACGTGGACCCCGAGGAGCAGACGTACTCCGAGGAGGTCGACCGTTCGACGTTCCTGGGCGCCAAGGACACCAAGACCATCGAGGTGACCTATCTCGTCGGCAAACCGTCCGCGAACCGCACCGTGGGCCAGGTGCCGCCGGGCGACGTGGCCCTGCTGCTGACAGGCCTGGCCGACCTCGCGGTGCTGATGATGTTCGCCCTGATGATCTGGGTACGCCGCCACGACGTGCTCGAGCTGCTTGCCACCACGGACGTCGTACGGTGCAAGCCGGAGGACCTCATCGAGGACCTCGAGGGCGGCCAGCTGCTGGTGCGTGGTGACGTCATGGAGATCAACGACGACGACATCCTGATGATCTGCCGGGGCAAGAAGGTGCGGGTCATCCTCTGCGGGTTCGCCAATCCGGTCGGCCACCAGCAGCCGGCCGAGGCACGCGGCCGGAAGGTCCCGCCTCGCTGATCCGTCAGTCGTGGTCGACGGCGGCGATGATCTCCGGGTCGGAGCACGCCCTGGCGAAGGCGTTGATGCGAGCTCGGATCTCACGCCCCAGCAGCCACTGACCGATCGGCTCGGCGACGAGACGCAGCCATGTGGGGCGGACCGAGTAGGTGTACTTCCAGATCGCCTCGGTGCTGCCGTCCGCGGTCGGCTTGAACCGCCAGCCACCGCCGAACGAGGCGAAGAACCACGGACCCTTCACCATCGTCATGCCGACGCTGGTCGGCGGCCGGTAGGACGCGTACTGGCTGATCATGGTCGGCCCGACCCGCGCCCTGGTCAGGGTCTGAACCCCCTTGTCGGGAGCGTTGGCGCCGTGCAGGAAGTGCTGTTCGCGGATGAACGGGTCCCAGCGCAGGCGCAGCTCGCCGGTGGTCTGTGACACCGCGAAGGCCGTCGCCGGAGCAACCGGTACGACGACTCGTGCGTTCACCTGGGGCATGGCACGAGCCTGCCATGCCCCAGGCGGCCACCTCCGGGGGCGGGCCACCACCGACGAACCTTCGGCGGTGCCCACTGGTGATGACCGGGTCAGAGCTCGCTGCGGTCCTCAGGGGAGCGGGACAGGTTGATGATGGCGGCGAGCAGACCGCCCCAGATGACCGCCATGGCCAGGATCATGAGGACGATCGCCTCGGTGCTCATCGGTTCTCCTCCACGGTCTGGTCAACGGCAACGGGGATCTCGAGGCTGGTCTCGGGGCGCCACTTCACCAGTGAGGCGACCACGCCGCTGATGATCACGGCGGCGACCACGCCCCAGCCGAAGGTGCCCACCATCCAGTCCGGATAGTCGGTGTCGGGCAGTCCGTACTTCGTCTTGACCGTGTCGGTGAAGTCATTGATCAGCACGAACGCGAGTGCCAACGGGGTGATCACGGCGATCAGCGCGGGCCACCAGCCACGGATCGGGACCGAGCCGTGGGCGTTGAGGTGCTCCACGAAGTCGGGCAGTGCCCGGACGATCCAGATCAGGACCACCATGCTCACCACGGCCACCAGCAGGATGCCGAACTTGTTGATGAAGTTGTCGACGATGTCGAGCACGGACAACGCGCTCTTCGTGGAGAAGAAGAAGATGCTGATCACCGTGGCCGGCACGCAGACCGCCATGGTGGCGCCAAGGCGGGACAGCTCGAACTTGTCGCGGATGGCCGAGATGACGACCTCAAGGATGCTGACCAGCGACGTGATGCCGGCCAGGATCAGGGAGAGGAAGAAGAGCAGACCGATCACGACGCCGGCGGGCGCCTCGTTGATGATCGTCGGGAAGGCCACGAACGCCAGTCCCGGGCCGCCGGTGGCGACCTCGGAGATGTCGACGCCCTGCGCCTGGGCCATGAAGCCGAGGGCTGAGAAGACGCCGATGCCGCAGAGCAGCTCGAAGCTGGAGTTCGCGAAGCCGACCACCAGGCCGGAGCCGGTCATGTCGGTCTTGCGGCCGACGTACGAGGAGTAGGTGATCATGATGCCGAAGCCGATGGAGAGCGAGAAGAAGATCTGGGAGTAGGCCGCCGCCCACACGCCCGTGTCGCTCAGTGCGGCCCAGTCCGGGGTGAAGAGCGCGTTCAGGCCGTCGCCGGCACCGGGCAGGAACAACGACCGGACGACCAGGGCCAGGAAGGCGAGCACCAGCACCGGGATGAAGATCACCGAGGTGGCACCGACGCCCTTCTGGACGCCGAGCGCCATGATCAGCACGACCGCGATCCAGACGATGACCAGAGGGATCAGCAGGCCGGCCACGAACTCGGTGCTCAGGCCCTTGGCCGGGTCGGATGCCTGGAGGAAGTCGCCACCGAAGAACGCGTCGGGGTCGTCGCCCCAGCCCTTGTTGGTGGAGAAGATCGTGTAGCGAAGCGCCCAGGCGAGGATCGCGGCGTAGTAGAGCGCGATCACGAAGCAGATGCCCACCTGCCACCAGCCCAGCCACTCGGTCTTGGAGTGGGTGCGGGCGAAGGCGAGGGGTGCGGATCCGCGACTGCGATGGCCCATCACGTAGTCGAGCAGCAGGAACGGAATTCCGGCGGTCAGAAGCGCGATGATGTAGGGCAGGATGAACGCGCCGCCACCGTTCTCGTACGCCTCCATCGGGAAGCGCCAGATGTTCCCCAGACCGACGGCCGATCCGATCGCGGCGAAGATGAAGACCTTGCGCGAGGAGAAGGCCCCGCGCTTCGCCTCGATCGCCTGCTGGGTCGGAGCTGACGGGGGTTGGCTGGCTGGTGACTGGGTGCTCACTGGCGGTTCCTTCCGGGCTCGAATGGGTGGCTCGAGATCCAGGCCAGCATGCTAGGGAACTGTGACCGGCGCCACTTTGCGTCGTACCTGCGGGTAGGTGTAGACGCGCGACAGGGCCGCCCCCGCGTCGTGCGGGAACGGCCCTGTCATGGAAGGCGCTGACCGGCTCAGGCGTTGACCAGCTCGCGGTCCTCGTCGCCGCCGTCGAGCACGTCCTGCTTCAGGTGCGGGCGGTGCAGGTTCTCGCCCTCGACGTCCACGTTCGGCAGGATGCGGTCCAACCACCTCGGCAGGTACCAGGCCTTCTCGCCGAGCAGGTACATCACCGCGGGGATCAGCGTCATGCGTACGACGAACGCGTCGAAGATGACCGCGACGGCGAGCGCGAAGCCCATCGACTTGATGATCGGGTCGTCCTGCAGCATGAAGGCGGCGAAGACGGCGGTCATGATGACGGCGGCCGCGGCCACGACGCGGGCCGAGTTGCGGAAGCCGTCGATGACGGACTCGCGCGGGTCGGCGCCGTGCACGTGGGCTTCCCGGATGCGGGTGACCAGGAAGACCTGGTAGTCCATCGCGAGCCCGAAGACCACTCCGATCAGGAAGATCGGCATGAAGCTCACGATCGGCTGGCCCTCCATGATGCCGAAGGCGCCCTCCTGGAAGACCGCGACCGTTGCGCCGAGGGTGGCCAGCACCGAGAGCAGGAAGCCCAGGGTGGCGGTCAGCGGGACGAGGATCGACCGGAAGACCAGCATCAGCAGGATGAACGCGAGACCGATGACGACCGAGAGGTAGATCGGCAGCGCGTCGGCGAGCCGCTCGGACACGTCTGCGGTGATCGCGGTCAGGCCGGTGACGCCCGTGGTCGCGCCGGTCTGCTCCTCGATGTCGGACTGACCGGCACGCAGATCGGCGAGCAGGTCCTCGGTGGCAACCTCGTCGGGCCCGGAGGCCGGGATCACCATGACCATCGCGCCGGTGCCGTCCTCGTTGACCTGGGCGACCGAGGCGTTGACGACCTCGTCGCCACCGACCTTCTTGGCCCACTCGGCGACGTCGCCGAACGTCTGCTGGCGAGCGTCGGCGGCGACGTCGGTGGCGTCGACGACGAGCAGCATCGGGGCTTCGCGGCCGGGACCGAAGTTCTCGGTGAGCAGGTCGGAGGCCTTGCGCTGCGTGGTGTCGGTCGAGGAGGTGCTGTCGGTCGGGAACGCGAGGTGCAGGTTCTTCAGCGGCACGGCGAGGGCGCCGAGTGCCACGACCACGAGCAGCACGACCGCTACCGGACGCTTGCCCATGAGCCGGGCCCAGCGCACACCGTTGTTGACGATCTTGCCGTCGGCGTCGCGCTTGGGGTTGTACTTGCGCACCCGGCCACCGAACGCCTTCGACTTGAGCAGGCCGAGCACGGCCGGGAGCAGGGTCAGCGCGACCAGCACCGCGATCAGGACCGTGGCAGCGGCCGCGAGGCCCATGGCGGTCAGGAACGGGATGCGTACGACGGCCAGGGCGGCCAGCGCGATCAGCACGGTGAGGCCGGCGAAGACCACGGCCGAGCCGGCGGTTCCGACCGAGATGCCGACCGCTTCCTCACGGTCCTCGGTGTGGTGCAGCTCGGTTCGATAGCGGGCCAGGATGAACAGCGCGTAGTCGATGCCGACGGCGAGGCCGATCATCGTGGCCAGCATCGGGGTCGAGGAGCCGATGTCCATGAAGGCGGTCATCGCCGTGATGCCGGTGATCCCGAGTCCGACACCCCACATGGCGGTGACGATCGGCAGGCCGGCGCCGACGAGCGAGCCGAAGGTCAGGATCAGGACGAGCAGGGCCAGGCCGATGCCGATCAGCTCGGACGCGCCTCCGGGCGGGGCCATCGAGCTCATGCCGGCGCCGTTGGCCTCGACGGTGAGGCCGGCGTCGCGGGCCTTGTCCATCGAGTCCTTGACGGCGTCCTGGGTGGCGACCTTGACGTCCATCGGGGTCTCGACGTCGAAGTCGAAGGTGATCACGCCGACGCGGCTGTCGTCGCTGAGCGGCAGCATCGTCGCCATGCCCTCGAGCTGGGCGTCGGTGCTCGTGGCGGCCTCCGCCTTCGACGCGCCGCCCTCGACGGCAGCGTCGATCATCTGCTGGCGCTGGCCGTCCATCGCGGCCACCGGGTTCACCGGTGCCGTCGGGCTCGTCGCGTCGGGCATCTGCGGGTTGTCGGCCAGGTCCGTGACCAGGGCGTCGACCGCGTCGGCGTACTTCTGCTCCTTGAGGGTGTGGCCCTCGGGTGCAGCGACGACGACGCTGACGCTGGCCTGGTCGAAGGCGTCCACCGAATCGGGGAACAGCTTCTGCTGCAGGTCGGCGGCCTTCTCGGACGGGATGCCCGGGATCGAGAAGGCGTCAGTCATCGGCTTGGACATGGTGGCGGCGACACCTGCCACGCCCACCATGGCGATCAGCCAGGCGGCGAGGAAGATCGGCCAGCGCCGGTAGGCGGTCTTGCCGAGTCGGTAGAGCAGCGTTGCCATGGTGGTGGCTCCTGTGGGTGGGATGGCGGGATGTGACCCGTGGGATGGCGGGATGTGACCCGTGGGATGGCGGGATGTAACAGCGTGGGGAGAGGAGCGGGTGGGTCAGGCGAGCAGGTCGCGCAGGGTGGTGAGCGCTTCGACGAAGGCCACGTCGAGCTCGAGCTCGCGGTCCTCGTTGGCGAGGACGTCGTTGAGGGCCACGCCGTAGAGGCAGGCCAGCATCGAGATCAGGAGATGGGCGCGCCGGGCGCCGAACTCCTTGCCCTCGCGCTCGAGGATCAGCGCGGCGAACTTCTCGGCCACACCCTCGAAGCGTTCGTGGGCCGCGGCCATCAGACGGTGGTTGGCCTTGACGATCCGCCGGGCCACCTCGGCTTCATCGCGGGTGAACTCCTTGGTGCTGACCATGTGCACGAGGATCGAGCACAGGTCATCGATCAGGTTGCCCTCCGGGCCGCCTCGGGTGAACTCGGCGAGAACTTCCTCGTCGACGTCGGGCATGTTGCCCAACACGGCGTCGAGCTTGCCGGGGAAGTAGTTGAACAGGGTCCGGCGGGAGACACCGGCCGCCTCGGCGAGCTCGTCCATCGTGAAGCCGTCGAAACCGTGGAGGTCGGTCAGCTGCTGCGCACACACGGTGATGCGGTGGCCCGTGGTCATCTTGCGCAGCGCAAGGCCGTGGGTGGTTGCCCCGGCGGGATCTGCACTTTCGCTCATGAAGTGCAGTTTTGCACTTCATGAGGGTGGAGTGCAATTCATTGGTGGTGTGACCTCGCCCACCCGTGAGCGTGCGACTTGCCGGTAACCCTCGACCGGGAGGATTCTTTGCCCATGGCCGCCACCGCTTCGTCGTACTCGATCACCATGCGCCTCTACACCGCGCCCGACCACGGAGTGGTGGGCACGGTCGCGACCGAGCTCGCCCGGGCGGGCGGCGTCGTCACCGCGATCGACGTCGCGGAGTCCAGCCACGACCGGCTGGTCGTCGACGTGACCTGCTCGGCAGGCGACGAGGCGCACTCGAAGGAACTCGTCGAGAAGGTCCGCGCACTTGAGGGCGTCGAGGTGCACAAGGTCTCCGACCGCACCTTCCTGATCCACCTCGGCGGCAAGATCGAGGTCACCTCGAAGGTTCCGCTGAAGACCCGCGACGACCTGTCGATGGCCTACACGCCCGGCGTGGGTCGGGTGTCGATGGCGATCTACGAGAACCCCGACGACGTCTCGCGGCTGACCATCAAGGGCAACTCGGTGGCCGTGGTCACCGACGGCTCCGCTGTGCTCGGTCTGGGCAACATCGGGCCCGGCGCGGCCCTGCCGGTGATGGAGGGCAAGGCCGCACTGTTCAAGAAGTTCGCCAACATCGACGCCTGGCCGATCTGCCTGGCCAGCCAGGACACCGACGAGATCGTGCGTGCGGTCGAGATGATCGCCCCGGGCTTCGGTGGCATCAACCTCGAGGACATCGCCGCCCCGCGGTGCTTCGAGATCGAGGCACGGTTGCGCGAGTCGCTCGACATCCCGGTCTTCCACGACGACCAGCACGGCACCGCGATCGTCGTACTCGCCGCGTTGACCAACGCCCTGCGCGTGGTCGGCAAGCAGATCGGCGACATCCGCATCGTGGTGGCCGGCGGTGGCGCGGCCGGCTCGGCCATCGTGACGCTGCTCCTCGCCGGCGGAGCCAAGGACGTCAGCGTGTGGGACCGCGAGGGCCTGCTCTGCCGCGACGACACCGCGCTCTCACCGGCCAAGGCCGATCTGGCCGCGCGCACCAACCCGCACCTGCGGCGCGGTGACCTGCAGGCCGCGCTCGACGGCGCCGACGTCTTCATCGGCGTCTCGGGGCCGGGTGTGCTGAAGCCCGAGTGGATCAGCACGATGAACGAGGGCTCGATCGTCTTCGCCCTGGCCAACCCGGACCCCGAGGTCGACCCGGCCGAGGCCGCCAAGTACGCCGCCGTGGTGGCCTCGGGCCGCTCGGACTACCCGAACCAGATCAACAACGTGCTGGCCTTCCCCGGCGTCTTCCGGGGGCTGCTCGACGCCCGTGCCGACGAGGTCACCACCGAGATGCTGCTGCGCGCGGCCGAGGCGATCGCCCACGTGGTCACCGACGAGGAGATCCACCCGTCGTTCATCATTCCCAGCGTCTTCCACCCCGACGTGCCCAAGGCCGTGGCCGCCGCGATCAGCGGCAAGCCGGTCAGCTGACCCTCCCCGGATGTAGGGCGGGGTTGTGGTCGCTCCGCACGCGTTGTGACACCGCGCGAGCGACCACGGCACCGCACACGTGGCGCGGCCGCGGTGAGTGCCTACACTCGGGCGCATGGCCGGCTCCGAGACGCGCATGCTGCTGCTGGGTGCAGTGGCGATGTTCGGGCCGATCAACGGCTACCAGATCCGCCGAGAGCTGGTCTCGTGGGAGATCGACAAGTGGGCGCACGTGAACCCCGGGTCGATCTACAACGGCCTGACCACGCTCGCGCGTCAGGGCCACCTCGAGCGCCACGACCTGGTCGACGGCACCCGTGAGGTCGCGGTCTACGAGATCACCACGAAGGGCCGGGCCGAGCTGTTGCAGCTGATGGTGCGCGCGCTCGAGGAGGTCGACCCCTACGACCGGGTCGCCTTCCACACCGCCTTCGCCATGTTGCCCCTGCTCGACCGGGCGCAGGTCGTGCACAGCCTGGAGGTGCGCAAGCGGGTGCTCCAGGAGACCCTCGACGGCTTCCCTTCTCCGCGCCACGTCGGGCCTGAGTACGGCCCGCCTCACGCCTTCCGGTCGCTCATGCTCTGGCGCGACTCGGTGGCCACCGAGCTTGCCTGGCTGGCCGCCACCCTGCGCGAGATCGCATCGGGTGCGTTGAAGTTCGAGCAGGGTGAGGACTGGGGTTGGGAGCCGCCGTCGGACGACCCCGGCTGGCAGATGAACGTCGACCGCGAGAGGTACCGCGCGCTCCTCGACCGCTGAGCCCGCGACGAATGGGAGGTACGACCACGCAGGGGTCGTCGCTGCGCGGGTGCGAAATAATCGCGCGCGCCGGCCTTCGGAAACTGGGACGCTGATGACATGGCCACCGAGCTCACCCAGGCGCAGCACCTCGAAGGACTTCGTGCCGCCCTGGTCGCCTTCACGCGGTACGCCGACCGTGCCGGCCTGCGTGCCTCGGTGCCGACGACTCCGGACTGGACGGTGCGCAAGCTGGTCGTGCACCAGGGCATGGTGCACCGCTGGGCCGCGGCGTTGGTGCGGGGCGACCCGGCCGAGCCGGAACGCTACGAGCGCGAGGGCCAGGCTGCCATCGATCCGCTCGACTGGCTGCGTGACGGCGCCATCGAGGTGGTCACCGCGATCAGCGTCGCGGCCGACGACCTGGCCGCGCCGGTGTTCCTCAACGACGCCCCGCCCGCGCGCGAGTTCTGGGCCCGGCGGCAGTGCCACGAGACCACGATCCATGCGGTCGACGCGCTCTCGGCGGCGCTGGGCCGCTATCCGAAGGCCGCCGACACGTGGATCAGCGACGAGGTCGCGCTCGACGGGATCGACGAGTTGCTGACCGGTTTCCTGACTCGCGAGAGGTCACGCCTGCGCTCGCCGGATCCGATGACGATCGCCGTACGTCCCGAGGGGACGGAGCTCGGCTGGGAGGTCGCGGTGAGCACGAACCCCGCCGTCACCCGACGTACGTCGCACCCGCACGGCGACGTCGAGCTGACCGGATCCCCGGTGTCGCTCTACTTGGCGTTGTGGAATCGTTCGGACGAGATCCCGGCGCCGGAGCTCTGGCAGGATGCGGCCGTCACCTGGTGACGAGACCCAGCAGATCCTCGAAGATCGGGAGAATCCGTGGCCGACGGCACCATGTCAAGCAACCGCGACGCGTCGCTGGAGGCCCGGCGTCTCGCCCGGTGGGGCATGGACCAACCACCCATCCGGACCGCCGCCGAGGCGGCGGCATACGTGGACGACGTCGGGATCCTGCTGCTGTTCGGTGATGCGAAGGCGAGCTTCCCGTCATTGCGCGAGGTGGCGCGAGACGAGAACGCCGCCATGCTGCCGGCGGGTTGGGGGGAGGACCTGGAACGGGTCTGGACGTGGAAGGACCAGTTCCCGGTGGAGGGCGCAGCCTGGTGCGGCCGATTCCTGATGGGGCGACAGTCCCTGCTGTCGCCGCGGATGCTGCAGTGCCTCTATCCCGGCGACGGCGCCGAGAGCGACTTCGAATCGGTGGAGCTCAGCGACACCGCAACCCGGGTGGCGCGCCACCTGCACGACCACGGCCCGACATCGATGCGCACCCTGCGCTCGGTCCACGGCCTCGACTCGCGGGCGAGCCAGCGCATCCTCACCGAGCTCGGGCGCGCCCTGGTGGTGACCAACTTCGGCACCGCCCAGGATGGGCCGGGCTGGGCCAGCGGCGTCATCGAACTGACCACGCGCGCCTTCTCTCTGCAGGCCGGTCCTCCGTTGCCGGACAGGCAGAGGCTCGCCGCCACCCAGTTCGTCGACACGATGGTCGAGACGAACGCGCGCGAACTCGGCCGCGCCCTCAGGTGGTCGCGGGCCGACGCGGAGCGAACGCTGGATGAACTGATTGCTGCGCGGACTCTGCGCCAGATGAATTGCGGCACAACTCTCATGTAGCGACAAATTCTTGGGCGGGAACCATTGCGTCGCCCTGTGGGCGCACGCTAGCGTCCCCGTGCCGGGTCCATCGGGGGACCTGAGACTCGGGGAGAGGGTTATGGCGTTTTCGGGCCGCCAGCATGTCGTGCTGATCGACCCTGTGCTCACGGGGGACGGCTTCCTTCGCGCCTGTCACCAGCGTGGGTTCGCCGTCACCGCGGTCTACACCCTGGGAGCCGAGGTCCTCGACGCCGTGGCACGGGAGCGCCGCAACGGCACTCACGCGGTGGTGCATGCGAGCTCGGTCGCGGACATCCTTGCCCTGGTCGAACGCCCCGTTCACGCCGTCGTCGCCGCCACCGAGCCGGGGGTCGCCCTTGCCGACGGCGTGGCGCATGCGCTGGGCCTTCCCGGCAACGACCCCGCCACGGCTCCGGCTCGACGCTACAAGGATGCGATGCGCAACCACGCCCGCGCCGTGGGACTGCCGGTGCCGCGGTTCGAGGTCGTGCCGGGCGGATCCGAAGCCGCCCGGCCCGACGCGCTGTTCCTGGCCGCCCAGCGAATCGGGTTCCCGGCGATCATCAAACCGACCTCGGGTGCGGCCGCGCACGGTGTGCAGGTTCTGCGGAACGCGGACGACGCCCGTCGCCTGCTGGGTTCGCCGCAGAGCCGCGACATCTTCGGTCACCGGATCAGTGGCTGGGTCGTCGAGGAGTACCTGTCCGGCCGCGAGCTCGCCGTGAACTGCTTCAGTGACGGGGTCGAGCACCACGTGCTCGACATCTGGGAGTACCAGCAGCCGGTGGAGGGGCCCTACGACCAGCCCTACTGGAACCTCATCCAGATCACCGCCGAGGACGCCGACTGGGCGGGCGTCGTACGAGCCGTGCAGCAGATCCTGACCGAGTTCGGGGTCTGCATCGGCCCCAGCCACACCGAGGTCAAGGTCACCGCCGACGGCGTCCGCCTGATCGAGGTCGGCGCGCGACTCCCGGGCGCCCGGATGACCGATCACTGGGCGCAGCACAGCGGGTTCGACGCGTACGACGAGACCGTGTCGGCCTTCCTCGACCCGGCCTCGCTCACCACGAGGGACAAGCTCCCGCACTTCGACGCCAGGCTCGGCATCTGCTGCCTGCGCAACGACGGCCTCGAGGGCCGGCTGGAGTCCCTGCGCGGTGCGGACGCGGTCGCCGGGATTCCCCAGGTGGATGCCCTCCACCTCAACTACCAGGTCGGCGACCGAGTCCCGGTCACCACGGATCTGAACAGCTTGTTCGGCAAGGCGCTGGTCTCGGCCGACACGGTCGAGGACCTTCTACGGGTGCACGAGAACGTTCGAAAGACAATCGAAATGGAGATCTCAACGCATGGTTAACCTCATCTCGGGAAAGAAGTCGTTCATCAAGTTCGACGAGCAGTTCCCGGTCTACAACTGGCTCTACCCGATGAAGGGTCAGGACCTGGACGTCATCACTCATCAGAAGCTGTTCGGGGCCGTGGACGTCAGCCGGGTGCGCAACCGTGCGCTCTACTTCCACATCCCCTTCTGCGAGACGATCTGCACGTTCTGCACCCTCAATCGTGGGCTCGGCGCGCCGGGCGACGAAGCCATCGAGCTCTACGTCCAGGCGTTGATCAAGGAGATCCGGATCAAGGCCGCCTACGAGTCGATCACGAGCCGTCCGATCACCGCGATCTTCTTCGGCGGTGGGACGCCGACCACTCTCACGGCCGGTCAGATCCGTCGCATCGGGGCTGCCATCCACGACAACTTCGACCTGTCGGCGCTGGAGGAGTTCACCTTCGAGATGGAGGTGAAGAGCATCGACGAGGAGAAGGTCGTCGCGATGCGCGACATCGGGGTCAACAAGGCGCGGTTCGGTCTGCAGACCTTCGATCCCGTCTACCGCGAGCTGTTCAACATCACCGCAACCCTCGATCAGACCTACGAGGCGGCCGAGCTGCTGAAGAGCTACTTCGACTACACCAGCTTCGACATCATCTACGGGATGCACGGTCAGACGATCGAGCAGCTCTCGACCGAGATCCAGCGGGCCGTGGACCTCGGCACCGAGACCATCGAGTTCTACCCGATCACCAACGTCGTCACGCAGGCCTCGCTGCACCACGGCTACGTGCGGCGCGACCTGCAGCCGTTGAGCTTCATGACCAAGATGGCCTACTCGGTGTATCTCAACGAGTACATCCGTGCCTGCGGATTCCAGCAGCACAACGGAAACGGCTTCTACCGGGTCCCGGAGGGTCAGGACTTCGCGTCGACCTTCGTCTCCCGCGACTACACGAACGTCTACAACAGCTTCTTCTGGGCGCACTACGACGACGACCTGATCGGCTTCGGCAACTCGGCCATCTCCCAGACCGGCGTCTACACGGTGATGAACGACGAGAACCGGGCGACCTACACCCGGTCGCTCCTGGACCACAACGACTTCAAGATCAACGTCACCGTCGCCGACGACATCCCCTACGAGAAGGGCATCGTCTTCCGGCTGCCCTACTTCGGGTGGCTGGAGAAGGGCCGCGTGGAGTGGGACAAGGTGCCGGCCGAGGTGATGACGAAGCTCGGTGACCTGATCGGTGAGGGGCTGGTCGTGGAGAAGGACACCGAGTACCAGATCACCGAGCTGGGCTGGCTCTGGTACGTGAACATGATGTATCACCTGTCGCCGGCGTCCGACCAACGGATCCTCGACGACTTCGTCGACCACAAGAGCAAGATCCGTGGCATCACCGACGGCAACCGGGCGATGGACCTGCCGTTGCTCGACATCGGCCGCGTTCCCGCGGGGGTCAGTCGGTGAACGACTCGAGCGCTCCGATCACCGACCCGGCACACAAGCGTGCGGTTCGAATCCTCGTGGCCGGGAGCCTGCTGAACGCGATCGCGTTCTTCTCCGCCGCGCCCTTCCTGACCCTGTATCTCTCTGCCAACAGCCACCTGAGCCTGCCGGTGATCGGTGCCGTGGTCGGCTCCGTCGCCCTGGTCGCCGCAGTCGGCGGAGTGGTCGGCGGCATCATCGTCGACCGCACGGGCGCCGTGCGCTGGATCGTGTTCGGTCTCGTGATCTACGCCGGGGTGTACGCCGGCCTGGCGATCGTCGACCAGACCTGGGTCATCGTCACCCTGATCGTGCTGATCGGCGTCGGGCGTCTCTTCGTGGAGCCCGCGACGAAGAAGCTGCTCTCGCTCGCCGCGGGTGAGGGCGGGGGGCTGTTCCGGGTCCGCTACATCACGCTGTGTCTGGGCGCGATCGTCGGCCCGGCCATCGGTGGCCTGCTCTATCTGGCCGGCCCGGTCTATCTCTTCAGCCTGCCGTGCGTCCTGCTGCTCGGCTACGCCGCGCTGGTGCTCTCCCAGGCAGAGACCCTGAGCGCGTTGGAGGGTGAGCCCGGGACGGGTGACCTGGGCACCTTCCGGTTCGCGGAGGTGGCCCGGGACCGTCGTCTGCTCGCGGCCATCGGTGCCGGCCTGGTGACGTTCTTCGTCTTCTCCCAGATCGACTCGATCGTGCCGGTGTTCATCGACCGGGAGGAGGGAGAGTCCGCCGTCGGCTACTTCGCCGCTCTCCTGATCGCCAATGCGGTGCTCGCGATCGTGCTGCAGGCCCCCATCGAGTGGGCGAGCAAGCGCATGTCACGCAGCGCCCTGGTGGTCACGGGATGTGTCGGGTTCGCCGTCGGCCTGCTCCTCTTCGCCGCGCTCCCGATCCACCCGGCGCTGCTGTACGCCGGCATCTTCTTCTGGACCGTGGGCGAGGCGATCCTGCTCCCCATGCCCGACATTGCGATCCACGAGCTCGCCGACGAGAGCCGGCGAGGGGCGTACTTCGGCCTGGGTGAGCTGCGCTATCTCGGGTTCTTCCTGGGGCCCATTACCGGCGGTGCCCTGCTGGGCAGCGGAGCGATGCTCTACTTCGGCGTGATGGCCGTGGCGATCTTCCTGAGCGTGCCCCTGCTCGCCAGGGCCGCGTCCTCGGGCCGGGTTCCGGCGGTGGCCGAAGCGGCGAGCGTCGCATGATCATCGTCTGCTGCCGGGTGCCGGTGGAGCTGACACCCTTGGGGGACTGGCTCGGCGAGGTGGCCGATGACCTGGTGATCGTGACCAGTGCCGAGAGGGCCGCCGGCTACCAGGGCGCCGCCCGGGAAGTCGTGGCCGTCGAGGACTACAGCTCCACACCGGACGTGATCGAGGTCCTTCGTCACCTGTGTCGCCGCGAGAGTGTCACCGCGATCGTGCACGTCACCGAGGAGGACATCCTCCGCGTGGCACAGGTGCGTGCCGAATTCGGCATCCCCGGCCTGGATGCCTCGGCAGCACTGGCGTTTCGCGACAAGGCGACGATGAAGGCACAGGTCTCGGGCGTCACGGTTCCCGCACACCACACGCCGACCGACGCCGCGGATGGGGAACGGTTCGCCGAGCGGGTCGGTTGGCCGATCGTGGTCAAGCCTCGCTTCGGGTACGCGTCCACCGACGTACGGGTCGTCGCCGACGCCGTGGCGCTCCGCGACCAGTTGTCGGACCGTCCCTACGACGACCTGCTCCTCGAGGAGTTCGTCCCGGGGGCCGTCTTCCACGTCGACGGGGTCATGGAGAGCGGTCAGGTGCTCTGGGCCTGCCCCTCGAAGTACGTCGACACGCCGCTCGCCTACCTGGAAGCTCGTCCGTTGGGGAGTGTGCAGCTCGACGACGGGCCACTGGCCGAGAGGCTGGTGGAGTTCGCGGACACGGTGGCGGCCACGATGCCGAAGACGCCGTGGTCGATGTTCCACCTTGAGGTGATCGAGCACGCCGACACCAAGGAGCTCTACTTCTGCGAGGTTGCCGCGCGGCTCGGCGGGGGACACATCCCTCAGGCACTCACCCTTCGGACCGGTGTGAACCCGGCACGGGCCTGGTTGCGTCAACAGTCCGGTCTCGACCCCGAGGTCGAGGCCCTCGCCCTCGACGGGGACAGGTTCGGGTTCCTGCTGGTGCCACCGAAGTCCGGCAGGCTCCTGGGGATCGAGGAGCAACCACTTCCTGACTACGTCTGCGAACACCACGTCGACGTCACGCTCGATCGGACGGCCTCCGCCGCCGCCTCGAGCATCGACACCGCACTGAGCTACATCGTCACCGGGCCGTCGGAGACGGTCGTCGAGCAACGCCTCGCCGTGTGCGCACAGCTGGCGACAACGACGCTTCATTGGGGGGAAGAACGTTGAACTACAGCTTCCTGGGCACGCATGTGCTCGCCGACATCTACGACATCGACGACCTGACCGTGCGTGACAACGCTCTCGTGCTCGAGGCCCTGCGCAAGGGGATCCGCGCCAGCAACGCCACCCTGTGCGACGTCTCGGTGAAGGAGTTCGATCCCGCTGGAATGACGGCGATGTTCCTGCTCGCCGAGTCGCACGTGGCCGTGCACACCTATCCGGACGCGGGCTCGCTCTTCGTGGACGCCTTCACCTGCGGAACGACGTGCCAGCCGACGCGCATCATCGAGGAGTTGGTCGCCGTGCTCGGGCCGGTCAAGCATCGAATGAGTGTGCTCCAGCGCGGGTTGCCGGCGATGGCGGGTGGCTCCAGGCTGGCCACGCCCGTGGGCGCAGCGGCGGTCGACCTGGCCGGAGTCGCCTCCGATCGACCTCTCGTCTCGTGACCGCCCAGGTGCCCCTGCTCGAGACGCTCGAGCAGGAGGGCGGTGACCGACGGGGGATCACGGTCTCGGCGGCCGATGTCCCGCTGTCCCGCATCATCTCTGACCTGAGCGAGGTCGAGCGCTGGCTCAGCGACTACGTCGCCCAGCCCCACTCCGAGATCGGTCGCACCGGAGCCGTGTGCCCGTTCGTCGCGCCTTCGATCGACGCCGGCTCGATGATGATTCGGCTCGACTACGCGGTCACGGGACACCAGGTCGACGAGCTGGTCGCGTCGCTGATGGCTCACGTCAACGAGTTCGCGTCGGCCGCCGTACCGGAACGCAAGCGGCTGCTGCGATCGGTCCTGGTGGTGCTGCCGTGCCTGACCGGCTCGGGCCGGGCGAACCTCGATGCCACCTACTCCGTGCTGAAGGCCAGCGCCGTGAGACGGGGACTCATGGTCGGGCAGTTCCACGAGGACTGCGACCAGCGGGCGATCCGCAACAGCGGCTTCCGGGTCTCCCGATCCCCGGTCCCGCTGTTGGCGGTGCGCTTCATGGCGCTGCACGACATCCTCTTCCTGGGAGAGGACCGGCGCATGTTCGAGGAGTACAGGCGTCGCTTCGGCAGGCACCATGACACCGGCCGGGTGCGTGACGCCTCGCTGCGGACGGCGTACGCCGCGGCAATGCACGCCCACCCTGACTCCGTGAGGCCGTCATGACGACGCCACCGGCACCGGCCGAGTTGGACACCGCTCGCGGCGTGCGTGCGCTGCTGATCGGCAAGCTGCTCTCGCAGAGTCTCACGACCTTCGCCGAGCTCGGTGTGGCCGAGCTGCTGGACCGTCGGCCGATGACCGGCGACGAGCTCGCGGACGCCCTGGACGCCGATCCGCAGGTGCTGACCCAGTTGCTCCGCGCCCTGGTTCCCTTCGACGTGGTCTGCCACCACTCGGTCAGCGATCGGTTCTCCTTGGGCAGTCTCGGGGCGGCGTTGAGGCGTGGCGTGCCGGGATCGGCGTACGCGAGCGCGCTGCTGGCCGGGGGTCCGATGGGACGCGCGTGGTCCGCGCTGACCGAGTCGGTCCGAACCGGAAGGCCGGCCTTCGAGGTGGCCCACGGCGTCGATCTGTTCACGGCGCTGGACTCCGAGGCCGGCCTGAGACGACTGTTCCACGAGTCGCAGGAGCACGATCTCGAACTGTCGATCGAGAGCCTGCTGCGGGTGATCGACGTCCCGGAGGAGGCGGTCATCATGGACGTCGGCGGAGGCGAGGGCGCGTTCCTGGAGAGGTTGACGACGGCCACCGGCGCTGAGGGGATCCTGATGGACACGCCCGCCACCGTCGAGGGCGTTCCTGCCCGGCGGCGGGCGCACATGCGGGTCGTTCCGGGTGACTTCTTCGACTCCGTGCCGACCGGCGCGGACGTCGTCGTCCTGCGTGACATCCTCCACGACTGGGGTGACGAGGCGGCCGCGCGGATCCTGACGGTCTGCCGTGAGGCGATCGTCGCCGACGGGCGGATCCTCGTCGTCGAGCGCACTCTGAGCAGCGCCCCGGAGTCCACGGGCCCGCTGTCCGCGGACAGCCTGGCGCCGTTGATGGACCTCTACATGGTCACCGTCCTGGGCGGTCGCGAACGATCGGTCGAGGACTACCGAGCCCTCGCCACGAAGGCCGACCTGGTCGAAAGGGCGATGGCGATCCTTCCTGACGGCACCATGGTCCTGGAGCTCGGTGTGTGCTGACGAGCCGTCGCCGACGTGCATGTCGGCGGTCTCTCGTCCGCTCGCACGCCCGAGGGGTTAATCGCCTTGACGAGGACGTGTTCCGTGCCGAACACTGCCTCTATTCAATGTTGAACACACCACCTCAGGAGCGGGAGACCAGATGATCCATGCACGAGGACTCGTGCAGACCTTTCACACGGGTCAGGGCAAGAAGAAGACCGAGGTGCGCGCCGTCGACGGTGTCGACATCGACGTGGCCGAGGGCGAGGTGGTCGGGTTCCTCGGCCCCAACGGCGCCGGCAAGACCACCACGTTGCGCATGCTCACCACGCTGCTCAAGCCGACCGCCGGCACGGCGACCGTGGCCGGCTTCGACGTGGCCACCCAGTCACAGGACGTACGCCGCAGCATCGGCTACGTCTCCCAAGCGGGCTCGACGTTCTCGAGCGCGATCGCCGGCGACGAGGTGATGGACCACGGCATGCTCTACGGCATGTCGCGCCGCGATGCCGAGCGCCGAGGCAAGGAGCTCTTCGAGCAGCTCGACCTGCCGGGCCTGTGGCGCCGGATGCCCAAGAACATGTCAGGTGGCCAGAAGCGGCGCCTCGACATCGCGATGGGGCTGATCCACGAGCCCAACCTGGTCTTCCTCGACGAGCCCACCACCGGGCTCGACCCGCAGGCCCGCGCGAACCTCTGGCAGCACATCGCCGGACTCCGTGCGAAGCAGGGCGTCACCGTCTTCCTGACCACGCACTACCTCGACGAGGCCGACCACCTGGCCGACCGCATCGTCATCATCGACAAGGGCAGGATCGTGGCCAGCGACACCGCCGACAACCTCAAGGCCCAGGTCTCCGGTGACCTGGTCGACCTCGAGGTGGCCGGCGACGACCAGGTCGCCGTCGCCCGCGACAAGCTGGGCTCGATCGCGGCCGACCTCGAGGTCGAGGGCCGCCACGTCCGCGGCCGGGTGCAGCGCGCCGGCCGCGTCGTCCCCGGCCTGTTGCGTGACCTCGACGCCGGCGGGGTCGCCCTCGACTCGATCGAGGTGCTCCGCCCGACGCTCGACGACGTCTTCCTGACCCTGACCGGCCGCTCCCTGCGCGATGCGGAGGCCGCCGAGGAGGGCGCGGACGCCGAGGAACCCACTGACGAGCTCGAAGGAGCCACCCGATGACCCCGTTGTTCTGGCGAGAGTCCTTCATCGTCTTCCGCCGCCAGATCCGGATGAACCTGCGCAACCCCGCCTGGGTGCTGATCGGCGTGCTCCAGCCCGTGCTCTACCTGGTGCTGTTCGGCCCGTTGCTCAAGCCCCTGGTCGCCCAGTTCGACCTGCCCACCGACAATCCCTACACGTTCCTGGTGCCCGGCCTGCTCGTGCAGCTGGGCATGTTCGGTGCCTTCTTCGCCGGCTTCGGCCTGATCGCCGAGTGGCGTGAGGGCGTCGTCGAGGCCGAACGCGTCACTCCGGCCAGCCGTACGGCGCTCCTGGTCGGACGACTGATGCGTGATCTGCTGCAGCTGCTGGTGCAGGCGCTGATCCTGATCGGGCTCGGCTTCTGGATGGGCATGCGCGCACCTGTCGGCGGGGTGATCGTGGGCGTCGTGCTCACGCTGTGCGTCGGTGGCGCCTGTGCCGCGGCGTCCAACGCCCTGGCGCTGACCACCAAGAGCGAGGACGTGATGGCGCCGCTGATCAACATGATCATGATGCCGGTGCTGCTGCTCTCGGGAATCATGCTGCCGATGACGCTCGGGCCGAAGTGGCTGGAGAACACCAGTGACTTCATGCCGTTCCGCTGGATCACCGACGCGGTGCGCGGCACGTTCGTCGGTGACTTCGGCTCCTCCGCGATGGCGTGGGGCGTGGGCTGGGCGGCCCTGCTGTTCGTGCTCGCGCTCTGGTGGGGCACCTCGGTCTTCCGCAAGGAGAACGCCTGACCCCTTGACATCGGCGACTGTACAAAGCATCCTTTTTTGTAAAGCGACGCCGATCACACGACTCATCGACCCCGGCGTCCCTTACGAGGAGGTTCGCCATGGCGACCAGGACAGCGGGCACCGTCCCGGCCGGATCCACCGAGAAGTGGCGCGACAACAAGCGCTACCTGTGGCTGATCGGCCTTGTCGTGCCATCTCTCGCCTTCGTCGCGTTCGGCATGTATGCCCTGACCGGATGGGGCGTCTGGTTCTGGGTGGGCCCGATCGTGATCCTCGGCGTGGTCCCGGCCATCGACCTCGTCGCCGGTCTCGATCGCTCCAACCCGCCCGACGACGTGATCGAGGAGCTGGAGAAGGACAAGTACTACCGCTGGATCACCTTCCTCTTCCTTCCGATCCAGTACGCCGGCTTCGTCGGCGCCATGTGGCTGGTCAGCGGCGGCAACCCCCTCGGCCTGATCGACGAGCCGCTCGGCCTGGTCGACAAGATCGGCTTGGCCATCTCGATCGGCTGTATCGGCGGGATCGGCATCAACACCGCGCACGAGCTCGGCCACAAGAAGGAGTCCAACGAGCGCTGGCTCTCCAAGATCGCGTTGGCCCAGAGCTTCTACGGTCACTTCTACATCGAGCACAACCGCGGCCACCACGTGCGCGTGGCCACCCCCGAGGATCCCGCCAGCAGCCGTTTCGGTGAGAACTTCTACCAGTTCTGGCCGCGAACGGTCATCGGTTCGCTGAAGAGCTCGTGGAACCTGGAGAAGAAGCGCATCGCCCGCAAGAACAAGCACCCGTTCCGCCTGAGCAACGACGTGCTCAACGCTTGGTTGATGTCGTCAGTGCTGTTCGGCGCGATGATCGCGATCTTCGGCATCGGCATCGCTCCCTACCTGGTGATCCAGGCGATCGTCGGCTTCTCGCTGCTCGAGGTGGTCAACTTCATGGAGCACTACGGCATGCTGCGCCAGAAGGTCGGCGCGGGTGAGCGTCAGCGCTACGAACGGGTGCTGCCCAGCCACAGCTGGAACTCCAACAACATCGCCACCAACGTGCTGCTCTACCACCTGCAGCGGCACAGCGACCACCACGCGAACCCGACCCGGCGCTACCAGACGCTGCGCGACTTCGAGGAGTCGCCGGTGCTGCCCACCGGCTATGCCGGGATGATCGTGCTGGCCCTGTTCCCGCCGGTCTGGCGTCGGGTGATGGACCCCCGGGTGATCGCCCACTTCGACGGCGACCTGACCCTGGCGAACCTCCAACCGGGCAAGGAGGAGAAGCTGCTCGCCAAGTACGGCGTCGCGATGAGCGAGGCCAAGGCCGAGCGCCGGGCCCGTGACGACGAGGCCGCTGCCCTGGCCGTCAGCGTCGGCAACGAGGTGCTCGCTGCGCGATGCCCCGGCTGTGACTACGTGTACGACGTGGACGCGGGTGACGAGCACGAGGGCTTCGCTGCCGGTACGGCGTGGGCCGACATCCCCGACTCCTGGTGCTGCCCCGACTGTGGTGTGCGCGAGAAGGTCGACTTCGTTCCGATCGACAAGGCGGTGGCGTGATGCGCATCGAGGTGGATCGCGACACGTGCGAGGGCCTCGGCATGTGCGAGGCGATGGCCCACGACTTCTTCGAGGTCGATGACGACGACGTCATGCACCTGCTCGACGAGGAGCCGGGCGAGGAGCACCGCAAGGTGCTCACGGCTGCGGTGAACTCGTGCCCGGTGCTGGCCCTGAGCCTGGTCGGTTGACCCTGCTTACCTACGATGGGGTCATGGCGTCCGCCCCACAGATCCGTGACGAGCAGCCCGACGACGAGCCGGTCACGACGCGCGATCGCATCATCGACAAGGCGGCGGAGCTGACCACGCAGCACGGGTGGGCGTGGGTGACCATGTCCAAGCTCGCCGACGCGGCGGGAGTCAGCAGGCAGACGGTCTACAACGAGATCGGCACCAAGCCGGCCCTGGCCGAGGCGATGATCCTGGGAGAGCTGGCCCGGTTCCTGGACCTGGTGAATCGCGCGTTCGACCACCACCCCACCGACCTGGTGGCCGCGATCCGTGGAGCGTCCCGGGCGGTGCTCGAGTTCGCGGAGGACAACCCGTTGCTCCACGCCGTCGTCTCCGCCACGCACGGTGCCGACACTGAGCTCCTACCGCTGTTGACCACGCACTCGCAGTCGTTGCTCGGCGTGGCCAAGCTCGTCGTGCACGAGCGGGTGGCGCCCTTCGAGGTCGTGATCGAACCCGATCGGCTGGACGCCGCGATCGACATGGTGGTCCGCGTGGTGCTCAGCCACGTCATGCAGCCATCGGCCTCGCCTGCGGAGACCGCCGACGACGTCTCGTGGATCGCCGAGCGGGTCCTGCGCCCCTGACCGTTCCGAGTCGCAGCAAGATGACGGGCCGAAGGTCTGTTCCGGGCCGGTCTGCGGGTCTACGCTGTTGGCACCGTGGTGCGTATGACGAAATCAAGGTGCACGATGCGCAACAGATTGGACGCTGGGGGGCGAACGCGGAACCAGACGATGCGGCGCCTGCTCGAGCAGGCGAGGTACGAGGTGCTGCCGACCGCATCGACGGAGGAGAAGGTGGTCGAGCACGTTCCGCTCGACCGTGTGATCACCGTGACCGCGTCACCGAACAAGGGCCTGGACGCGACCTTCGAGCTGGCCGAGCGTCTGACCCGGCACGGGTACGCCGTCGTGCCCCACCTGGCCGCGCGCATGGTCAGCGGACGCCCCGAGCTCGAGGAGATCTGCGACCGGCTGACCGGCGCCGGCATCACGCGGGTGTTCGTGCCCGGCGGTGACGCCGACCCGGCGGGCGACTACCCCGATGCCCTGTCACTGCTGGAAGATCTGGTCGCGCTGGGTCGGCCGTTCGCCCACGTCGGCATCACCGGCTACCCCGAGTCGCACCCACAGATCAGCGACGACCTGACGGTGCAGGCCATGTGGGACAAGCGCCGGCACGCCACGCACATCGTCAGCAACCTCACCTTCGATCCCGGCACCATCAAGGTGTGGCTCGAGCGGATGCGGAGACGCGGGATCACCACGCCGTTGCTCCTGGGGATCCCCGGTCCCGTCGACCGGACCAAGCTGATCGCGATGGCGACCCGCATCGGGGTCGGTGAGTCGACCCGGTTCCTGGCCAAGCACAAGGGCACGTTCGCCCGGCTCGCGGCTCCCGGCGGGTTCACCGGCGAGCGCTTCCTGGCCAGGTGCGCACCGGCGCTGGGCACACCCACCGCGTTCGTCGAGGGCCTGCACGTGTTCACCTTCAACCAGATCGCCGAGACGGAGGCGTGGCGGACCGACCTGTTGCAGCGCCTCGGACCCGACCGCGCCTGAAGCAGGGCTCGGCCACAGGTCGGTGCAGGTTTCCTGAGGCCGAGCGGTCAGGAGGTCATGGCCCCGACCAGCCCGGCCAGTGCGTCCTCGAGGCCGGTCAGTCCGGTGGGAACCACGGTCAGCGGGAGCCCGATCCTGGCGGCGGCATCGGTGGCGAGCCGGTCCAGCTCGTCGTCCGGCTCCTGGGCGAGCCAGACGACCCGGGTGTACTGGCCGAAGTAGTCGTCGCGCAGCTCCGGGTGCCGATCGAGACCGAGCTCGCGCACGACCGTGCGCTCGAACGACCGCACCAGGAAGTCGGTCAGCACGTAGGTTCCCGGCTGCTCGGCGAAGAACTTCTCGATCCGCGAGGCGCCGCCGAAGACGTCGTAGCAGTGCAGTCCGGGCAGGCGGTCGATCCCGAGCTCGGCACACACCTCGTCCAGGGCGCCGTACGTGCCGCAGTCGGCGTACCCGACGACGACGCGCACACCACCGTCACGGAGGGCCAGGGCCAGGGCGCGCACCTGGTCGGCGATCAGGTGCGGCTGGTTGTGCAGGAGCGGAGGAAGCGGGTGCACGTCGATCGCCCACCCGCGGCGCTCGGCGATCTGCGCGGCCGGCTGGGCGAGGGCGCCGCAGGCGATCAGGGCCGTTCGGCGGTCACGATCCCCGGCTGAAGCCGAGGTGCTCGATGAACCGCTCGTTGAAGTCGGGACGGTCGGAGAGCTCGACATAGGTCACCTCCTCCACCAGGGTCTGGGCGCCGGCCCGCTCCGCCAGGGAGAGCAGCGCCATCTTCGCGCCCTCGCCGGCCACGTTGCCTGCCGACACGATGCGCAACAGGGGCAAGGGCGGCACCAGGCCGATGCGTACGGCGGCCGCGGGGGAGAGGTAGCTGCCGAACGAGCCGGCGAGCAGGACCTGTTGCACGTCGCGGTGCTCGAGCCCGAGTTCGTCGAGCAGGAGCGACCACCCCGTGGAGATCGCGGCCTTGGCGAACTGCAGCTCACGGACGTCGCGCTGGGAGAGCACGACACAGTCGACCGGGTCGGCGTCGGGCGCCGGTCGGTGCAGCACGAACACCCGCTCCTCACCCACCCGGGTCAGTCGGTCGGCCAGACCGGGTGCCACCTCGGCCGCGGCATCCTCGGGCACGAAGCGTCCGGAGTCGTCGAGCAACCCCACCCGCACCAGCTCGGCGACCGCATCGACGAGTCCCGAGCCACACAGGCCGCGGGGCGCCACGTCGCCGATCACCTGCAGCTCGACCGGATCGGTCGAGTCCACGTCGACGTGGAGCCTCACCACCTCGATGGCGCCTTCGGCGGCACGCATGCCGCAACGAATCGCGCCGCCCTCGAAGGCCGGCCCGGCCGGGGCCGCGGTCGACACGATCGTGTCGCCGTCGCTGAGCACGATCTCGCAGTTGGTGCCGACATCGATGAAGAGCCGCGTGCGCTTGTCGCGATCCATCCCGGTGGCGAGCATGCCGGCCACGATGTCGCCGCCGACGTACGCCCCGAGCGCGGGGAACATGACGGCCCGGGCCCGCGGGTGCAGTGCCAGGCCCAGGTCGGCGGCCAGCACGGTGGGCGGCAGCGCCGTAGTCATCACGAACGGGGCGACACCGATCGGCTCGGGATCGATCCCGAGGGCCAGGGCGACCATCGTGGCGTTGCCGGCGAGGGCGACTTCGTAGACCGACTCCGCAGGCACGCCGCCCTCGCGGCAGACCTGCTCGGCGAGCTCGGCCAAGGTGGCTCCGGCCGCCTGCTGGAGTCGTTCGAGGGCGCGATCGTCCATCATCGTCGCGCTGATCCGGCTGATCACGTCGCCACCGAAGGGCTGTTGCTTGTTGAGCATCGACGCCACGGAGACCGGGGTGCCGGTGGTCAGGTCGAGAAGCGTCGCGACCACCGTGGTGGTGCCGAGGTCGAAGGCGATCGCGTGCCGGTGGTCGGTGGTGTCCCCGGGCTCGATCGCGACCAGTGCCTCGTCGACGATCACCGCGGTCACCTTGAAGTCCGCGGCGCGGAGCACCCCGGGCAGCTGACGCAGCACGTGCAGGTCGGGGGACGGCGCGAGGTCGGTGATCGCGTCGAGCAGGCGCACGAGGTCGCTGCGCTGGTCAGCGAGGGTCGGCTCGTCGAGCTCGACGTACCGCTTCTGCACGGCCGGCCGCAGGATCACCTGCCGCCCGACGCCGACGGTGGCGGCCTTCGGGCGGGTGGTCAGGGGCGGCACGAACACCTGAAGGTCGCGGGTGGCGGGCACGAGGCAGGCGAGTCGCCATCCCTCATCGAGCTGTGCCGGTGTGAAGGTGCGGACGTCGTGGCGCGTCACCGGCGTCGACCCCTCCACCTGCACCTTGCACTTGTGGCACGTGCCGTGACCGCCGCAGGTCGAGTCGATCGCGATCCCGTTCCACGATGCGGCGTCGAAGACGTTGACACCCGGCGGCACCCGGACCGAGCGTTGGCTGGCAGGAGCCTCGTCGGAGGTGCCGGCGGCGGGGCCGGTCTGCACGGTGAACGAGAGCGTCACCCGGCCCAGCCCGTCGTGCGGTTGGGTGTCGGCTCCGCGTGCTTCGAGCAGCCCCTCACGCTGGATCTCCATGACGGAGACCTCGGGCGGCTCGGCGTCGGGAGGCAGCTCCTGGCCGTCGGGGACGCCCGGGTCGCCGCTCACCTCGGTCACGCCGACTCGTCCCTCCTCGCGCGGTGACCGGCGATCCAGGCAGAGCCCCACTCGTCGTGGTCGAGGAGCAGGTCGGCGGCCTTGACCGCGGTGACGATCTGGGGAGTGCGCGCGTCCATGATCGCGCTGGTCAGCCCGGAGAGCATGGCCATCGGCAGGAACGTGGCGCCGAGCGTGTGTCGGTCGGGCATGCCGAAGGAGACGTTGGAGGCGCCGCACGTCATGTTGACGCCGAAGTCGTGCCTGATCCGCCGCATGGTCTCGAGGGTGGTCATCAGCGTGGTGGTGTCGGCGCCGATCGGCATCGCCAACGGATCGATGACGATGTCGGCGGCCGCGATGCCGTACTCGGTGGTGGCGACCCGGATGATCTTCTCGGTCAGCTCCAGCCGCTTCTCCACCTCCATCGGGATCTCGTGCTCGTCGTTGGGCAACGCGATGACGGCGGCGTCGTGCTTCTTCACCAGCGGCAGGATCTGCTCGAGACGCTCGTCCTCGGCGGTGACGGAGTTGACCAGCGCCCTGCCGTCGTACGCCGCCAGCCCGGCCTCGAGGGCCTCGACCACGCTGGAGTCGATGCAGATGGGCAGGTCGGTGAGGCCCTGCACCTTCTGGATCGCCCGGACCAGGAGGTTGGCCTCGTCGGTCAGTGGCACCCCCATGTTGATGTCGAGGACGTCGGCCCCACCCGCCACCTGGGCGTGGACGTCGCGTTCGACGGCGGACAGGTCACCCGCGCGCAGCTGTTCCTGGAAGATCCGGCGACCGGTCGGGTTGATGCGCTCGCCGATCAGGCAGAACCGGCGACCGTGGCCGATCACGACCTCGCGACTCGCCGAGCGCAGCACCGTCTCGAGGGGGGTGGCCGGCGAGCTCGCGCTCATGCCGGCACCTTGGAGCGGCGGTCCTTGATCAGGGCCTTCGCCTTCTTCACGCAGGCCGAGGCGTCGGGGGCGTAGCCGTCGGCGCCCACCGCATCGGCGTACTCCTGGGTCACCGGCGCACCGCCGACCATGACGATCACGCTGTCGCGGACGCCGGACTTCTCCAGCGCGTTCATGTTGGCCTTGAACATCGGCATCGTGGTGGTGAGGAACGCGGAGAAGCCGACGATGTCGGGCTGGTGCTCCTCGATCGCGGCGACGAACTTCTCGGGCGGGACCTGGACCCCCAGGTCGATCACCTCGAAGCCGGCGCCCTCGAGCATGATGTTGACCAGGTTCTTGCCGATGTCGTGCACGTCGCCCTTGACCGTGCCCATCAGGAACTTGCCGATCGTCTCGGCCCCGGTCTCGGCGAGCAGGGGCCGCAGCACCTCCATCGCCCCGGCCATGGCCCGGCCGGCGATCAGCATCTCGGGCACGAAGAAGTCGCCGCGCTCGAAGCGCGCGCCGACCTCCTCGAGTGAGGGGATCAGTGCGTCGAAGAGCAGGGTCTGGGGCTCCATGTCGAGCTCGAGGCCCTGGTGGGTCAGCTCGAGGACGTGTGGGGCGTTGCCGACGAGGGTGTCGTCGTAGAGGCCCTGCAGGATCTCTTCGGGAGTCAGTTCCGGGGAGGTCATGCGGCCCCCTCCTTTCGGGTTCGCCGTCGGAGCAGCACGGAGAGCTGGTCCGCCCGGTCGATCAGGGTGTGCCCGACGAGGTCGAGCCGGCCTTGCAGCCGTTGGCTGGGCCCCGAGATGCCCAGGGAAGCGATCACCGTGCCGTCGGCGCCACGCACCGCCGCGGCCACACCGGTGAGCCCGATCTCCAGCTCGTCGACCGTGGTCGCGTAGCCGCGCCGACGCCCCCGGTCGAGGTCGCGACGCAGGTCGTCGACGTCGGCGACGGTGTGCTCGGTGAGCTGGTCGAGGCGACCTGTCGGCAGCTCGAGGACCGCGTGGGTGTAGAGGATCTTGCCCAACGCGGAGCAGTGCGCAGGAACCTCGACCTCGGTCCAGTCACGGGTGCCGAGCATGTAGGGCGTGTCGACCTGGGCGACCTGGACCACCCGGTCGCCGCGAGGCACCGCCAGGTTCACCGTCTCGAGGGTGTCCTTGCCGACCTTCTCCATCGTCGGGCGGGCCAGGCGGACCAGCTCCTCCCACGGGTCGTGCCGGGTGGCGTAGAGCCAGAACAGCGGGCCGGCGACGTAGGAGCCGTCGCCGTTGCGCTCGAGCAGCTCGGTGCGCTCGAGCGCCGTCAACAGTCGTGAGGTCGTCGACTTCGGCAGTCCGCACTCCTCGAAGAGGTCGACGAAGCTCAATGGTTCGTCGGCCTGCACCACGGTGCGGATCAACGTGGCCGCTCGGTCGAGTGCCTGGGTCCCGGTGGCGGGCTCTTTGCCGGTGTTGCTCAACTGCTGCCGTCCTCGCGTCGCACTCCTCAAGCATGTTCCATAATATGGAACCGCATTCCCACATTATGAGGTTAAGATCTCGACAAGGTCGGGGTCAAGAGCGACACAGGAGGATGTATGTTCAGGAACCGGATGCCGCGCTACGAGATTCTCTCGGCTGAGGCGATGGCCACCCTCGACGGCGGCTGGCGACGGATCCTCACCGAGATCGGTGTGGAGTTCATGGACGAGCGGGCGCTGGAGCTCTTCCGCGCCGCGGGACAGAAGGTCGAGGACAACACCGTCTTCCTCGATCCGGAGTTCGTGCTGGCCCAGGTGGCCAAGGCGCCGCGCGAGTTCGACGTACAGGCTCGCAACCCGGTGAACAACGTGCACATCGGCGGTGACGCGATGGCCTTCGCCGCTGTCTACGGACCGCCGTTCGTGCGCGAGGGTGAGACCCGACGTGACGCCACGATGGCCGACTTCCGCAACTTCAGCCGGCTGGCGCAGTCGTTCCCGGTGCTCGACTCCGCCGGTGGCGTGATCTGCGAACCCAACGACACCCCGCTCGACAGCCGGCACCTCGACATGACGCTGGCCCTGCTCACCGAGACCGACAAGGTGTTCATGGGCAACGTCGTCTCGGCGGTCAACGCCCGCGACGTGTTGGCGATGTGCGACATCGTCTTCGGCTCGCGGGAGGCGATCGAGAAGACGCCGGCCACGATCTCGCTGATCAACTGCAACTCCCCGCTGCACTGGGACGACCGGATGCTGGAGTCGATGTTCGAGTACGTCGCGGCGGGGCAGCCGGTCATCCTCACACCCTTCCTGCTGATGGGGGCGATGTCGCCGGTGACGGTGCCCGCGGCCCTGGTGCAGCAGATCGCCGAGGCCCTCTCCGGCATTGCGCTGGCCCAGCTGATCAGGCCGGGCGCACCCGTGGTCTTCGGCTCGTTCCTCTCCAACATCGACATGCAGTCCGGCTCGCCCACCTTCGGCACCCCCGAGTCGGGGATCGGGTTGCTGTGCACGGGTCAGATCGCCCGTCGGTTCGGCCTGCCCTTCCGCACCGGGGGCGGACTCACGTCGTCCCAGGTGCCGGACGCGCAGGCCGGATACGAGGCGCTGATGACGATGCTGCCCACGTTCCTGGCCGGTGCGAACTGGGTGATGCACGCGGCCGGGTGGCTCGAGGGTGGGCTGGTCTCGGGCTACGAGAAGTTCATCGTCGACACCGAGATCCTGCAGATGCTCGAGGCGGAGTTCACCCCGCTCGAGATCGACGAGGCGTCGCTGGCCTTCGACGCCCACCAGGAGGTCGGCCACGGCGGCCACTTCCTGGGCGCGGCGCACACCATGGAGCGCTTCCGCACCTGCTTCTACCGGCCGATGCTCTCCTCGTCGGAGAACTTCGAGCGCTGGACCCGTGGTGGCGGACTCGACACCGCGGCACGGGCCGGCTCCATCTACCGCACCAAGCTCGAGGAGTTCTCGCCGCCGGCGCTCGATGACGGCGTACGCCAGGAGCTGGAGGAGTTCGTGACACGCCGCCGCAAGGAGCTCGGCGACTGACCACGCCCCCGTGGACGACCGCACCCCGGTGGTCCATCAGCGAGCAGCGCCCGTCGAGAATGCGAGCAGGACTCCCCTGGGTCGGGCCGGAGTTGAGTGCACGATCGATGTCGAGTTCGACCCGATTCTCGACACGGATCGTGCACTCAACGCGTCCGGCGTCCGGCGTACGGCGGCGGTGGCGAAGGTGGCGAAGGTGACGTGTTCTGGAGACCCCCCCCGGGGGTCAGCGGAAGACGACGGTGCGGTGGCCGTTGAGCAGCACCCGGGACTCGGAGTGCCAACGCACGGCCCGTGAGAGCACCTGAGCCTCCACGTCGCGCCCGGCGGAGACGAGCTGCTCCTGGTTGTGGTTGTGGTCGACGCGCATCACGTCCTGCTCGATGATCGGCCCCTCGTCGAGGTCGCCGGTGACGTAGTGGGCGGTCGCGCCGACCAGCTTCACGCCCCGGTCGAAGGCCTGGTGGTAGGGCTTGGCGCCCTTGAAGCTGGGCAGGAACGAGTGGTGGATGTTGATCGCCTTGCCGGACAGCGCACGACACGTCGGGTCGGAGAGCACCTGCATGTAGCGGGCCAGCACGACGAGGTCGACCCCGTGCTCGGCGACCAGGCGCAGCATCTCCGCCTCGGCCGCCGGCTTGGTAGCGGCCGTCACCGGAATGTGGTGGAAGTCGATGCCGTAGGACCGGACCAGTGCCTCGGCGTCGGGATGGTTCGAGATGACCGCGGGGATCTCGATCTGAAGGGCGCCGGTGGAGGTGCGGAAGAGCAGGTCGTTGAGACAGTGGAGATGCTTGGAGACCATGATCAGCGTGCGGTACGGCGCGGCCGCGTCCCACAGTTCGAAGGCCATCGACAGCTCGGCAGCGACATCGGCGAAGTCCTCGCGAAGTGCTGCCACGTCGGGGGCCGCACCCTCGACCTCGAAGTCGATACGCATGAAGAACCGGTTCGTGAGCCGGTCTCCGAACTGCTGGCTCTCGATGATGTTGGCTCGATTGCGCACCAGGAATCCCGTCACCGCGTGCACGATGCCGGAGCGGTCGGGGCAGACCAGCGTGAGGACGAAGTCACCGGCTGGGTCGCTGGCGTTGGCGGCGTACTGGAGAACCATGGTGCCCCTGTTCTGTGGCATCGAGCGTGTTGCGTAGTTCGCTGCAACAGTCTGCGATACGCAACAGCACCTGCGCCAGTGCCTGCGCTAATGTCGCGGCATGGACAAGCCCCGCACGGTTGACGGAGTCCAGTCGGTCGACCGGGCGCTGAACATCCTCGAAGGCATCGCCCGACTCGGGGTGGTCGGAGTGACCGAGATCGCCGGCGAGCTCGGAGTCCACAAGAGCACGGCCTTCCGGCTGGTGGCCACGCTCGAGGCGCACGGTCTCGTGGAGCAGACGGGCGAACGCGGCAAGTACCGCCTCGGCGTGGGCATCCTGCGCCTCGCCGGGGCCACCACGGCCCGGCTCGACGTGGTCCAGGAGGCCCGGTCGGTCTGCCGGAAGCTGGCCGCCGAGACCGGGGAGACGGTGAACATCGCCGTGCTCTCCGAGCACTCGGCGCTCTACCTCGACCAGGTCGCCGGATCCTCGGCCCTGCAGTCGCACAACTGGGTCGGCCAGCACATCCCCCTCCACGCGACCAGCAACGGCAAGGTCCTGCTCAGCGGTCTGGCGCCCGACGACCTGGAGGAGTTCCTCGGAGCCCTGCCGGCCTACACCGAGCTGACGATCACGCGGAAGGGCAAGCTCCGCAAGGAGCTCGACCATGCTCGCGACGTGGGCCATGCGGTGGCCGTCGACGAGCTCGAGGTGGGTCTGACCGCCGTCGCCGCGCCGATCCGGAACGCCCACGGTGACGTGATCGCCTCGATGAGCGTCTCCGGCCCCACCTTGCGACTCGACCGCGAGCGGGTGGACGAGGTCGTCGAGCAGGTGATCGCGGCCGCCACCGAGGTGTCCTACCGCCTGGGCTGGGGTCACCGTTAGGTCAAAGTTCCTCGATTCACTTGACGTCGCAGGGACAGGCGGCAATCCTGCCAAAGGGCGATCCTGTGGGTTGCGTGACATGAGACATGTTGCGTGATGCGCGACGAGACCCTCCGGAGAGGTGGGGCGAGCGGTGCCGGAGATCTACATTGACGGCCAGTGGTGTGCCGCGCGCGCTCACGGTCGACGCGAGATCCGCTGTCCCGCCGACGGCACCCTGGTCGCTGAGGTCGACGACGGGGACGCTGCCGACACCGCCGCGGCGATCGCTGCCGCGCACCGGGCCTTCCACGACGGACCGTGGCCCACGACCGCGGCCCGCGAACGGGGGGACCTGCTGCTGCGGGTGGCCGACCTGCTCGAGCGGGACAGGGCGACGGTGGCACGAGCGGAGTCGCTCGACACCGGCAAGAGGCTCGTCGAGAGCGAGTACGACGTCGACGACGTCGTGGGCGTGTTCCGCCACTACGGTCTCGTGGCGGCCGAGGACGCGGGCCGGGTCGTCGACACCGGTGACCGGGACGTCGCCAGTTGCGTGGTGCACGAGCCCCTCGGCGTGTGCGGACTGATCACGCCGTGGAACTACCCCTTGCTGCAGACGTCATGGAAGGTCGCGCCCTGCCTGGCTGCCGGCAACACGTTCGTGCTCAAACCGAGTGAGATCACACCGCACTCCGCGATCCTCCTGATGCGGCTCCTCGAGGAGGCGGGTCTGCCGCCGGGCGTGGGCAACCTCGTCCTCGGAGACGGCCCCGGCGCGGGCAGCCTGCTCAGCACCGACCCCCGCGTCGACCTGGTCTCCTTCACCGGAAGCCTGGCTGTCGGCAAGGTGCTGATGGCCAACGCGGCCGGCACGGTGAAACGGGTCGCGCTCGAGCTGGGTGGCAAGAACCCCAACGTGGTCTTCGCCGACGCGCCTCGAGAAGCAGCCCTCGACATGGCGCTGACCGCGGTCTTCCTGCATTCGGGCCAGGTCTGCTCGGCCGGCGCCCGTCTGGTCGTCGAGGAGTCGATCCACGACGAGTTCGTCGACGCCTTGGTCGAGCGGGCCAGGCTGATCCGACTCGGTGGGCCGTTCGACACCCAGGCCGAGACCGGTCCGCTGACCAGTGCCGCCCACCTGGCCAAGGTCGAGGCGTACGTCGAGGCGGGGATCGCCGAGGGCGCGGTGCTCCGGTGCGGTGGCGGCAGGCCCGACGACCCAGCGCTGGCCGGCGGTTTCTACTACCTGCCGACGGTGCTCGACGAGTGCACCAGCGACATGTCGGTCGCCCAGGACGAGTCGTTCGGCCCGGTGCTGACCGTGGAGACCTTCACCGACGAGGACGACGCGGTGCGCATCGCCAACGACAGCATCTACGGCCTGGCCGGCGCGGTGTGGACCAGCGACGCCGGCCGCGGCCAGCGCGTGGCGCGCCGACTGCGCATGGGCACGGTGTGGGTCAACGACTACCACCCCTACGTGCCCCAGGCCGAGTGGGGCGGGTTCAAGCAGTCCGGCATCGGCCGCGAGCTGGGTCGCGCGGGGCTGGAGGAGTACCAGGAGACCAAGCACGTCTGGCAGAACCTGCGACCCGAGCCACAGGGGTGGTTCGCCGGGTCTTGACAGCGTGGAAGGCCGTGGAGGGCCGAATCGTGAAAGGGAGTGGGTGCGCATGACCGATCGCTACGACTTCGTCATCGTCGGAGGCGGCTCCGCCGGGTGCGCCCTCGCGAACAGGCTCTCGGCCGACCCGGCGACCACGGTGCTCGTCCTCGAGGCCGGACGAAACGACTACAAGTTCGACCCCTTCATCCACATGCCGGCGGCCCTACCGTTTCCGATCGGCAGCAGGTTCTACGACTGGAAGTACGAGTCCGAACCCGAGCCGCACATGGGCGGCCGACGCGTCTATCACGCCCGCGGCAAGGTGCTCGGTGGTTCCAGCAGCATCAACGGCATGATCTTCCAGCGCGGCAATCCGCTCGACTACGAGCGATGGGCCGCCGACGACGGCATGGAGACCTGGGGCTATGCCCACTGCCTGCCCTACTTCAAGCGCATGGAGACACTGCTGCTCCCGGACGGCAGCGTCGGCGCCGACCAGTGGCGGGGCGGCAGCGGCCCGCTTCGACTCGAGCGCGGCCCGGCACTCAACCCGCTGTTCGGGGCGTTCTTCGAAGCCGCCCAGCAGGCCGGACACCCGCTGACCGACGACGTCAACGGCTATCGCCAGGAGGGCTTCGCCCGCTTCGACCGCAACGTCTTCCACGGCCGCCGATTCTCGGCCGCGCAGGCCTACCTGCACCCGGTGATGGACCGCCCCAACCTCGACGTGAAGACCTACGCATTCGTCGAGGGCCTGGTCTTCGAGGGTCAACGGGCCACGGGCGTCGAGTGGTCGCGCGGACGCACCAAGCACACGACGTACGCCGAGGAGGTGATCCTGTGCGGCGGGGCGATCAACTCGCCGCAGCTGCTGCAGCTCTCCGGCATCGGCAACGCGGCCGAGCTCGAGGCGCTCGGCATCGCGGCGCGCCACGACCTGCCGGGAGTGGGGGAGAACCTGCAGGACCACCTCGAGGTCTACATCCAGTACGCCGCCACGCAGCCGGTCTCGATCGCCCCCGGACTCAAGTGGCGCAACCGGCCCAAGCTGGCCGCTGACTGGCTCTTCCGCCGCAAGGGCCTGGGCGCCACGAACCACTTCGAGGGCGGGGGATTCGTCCGCGGCAACGACCGGGTCGACTACCCGAACCTGATGTTCCACTTCCTGCCGATCGCGATCCGTTACGACGGCAGCGCGCCGGCCGGGCTCGACAAGGGTGCGCACGGCTACCAGGTGCACATCGGGCCGATGTACTCCGACGTGCGCGGCAGCGTGAAGATCACCTCCACCGACCCGTCGCGACACCCGGCGCTGCGGTTCAACTACCTCTCCACCGAGCAGGACCGCCAGGAGTGGGTGGAGGCGATCCGGGTGGCCCGCGACATCCTCGAGCAGCCGGCGTTCGCCCCGTTCAACGGCGGCGAGGTGTCGCCGGGGCCGAAGGTGGAGACCGACGAGGAGATCCTCGACTGGGTCGCCAAGGACGCGGAGACCGCGCTGCACCCCTCGTGCACGACCCGCATGGGCACCGACGCGATGAGCGTGCTCGACCCGACGTCGCTGCGGGTGCACGGCATCGAGGGGCTCCGGGTGGTCGACGCGTCGGCGATGCCCTACGTGACGAACGGGAACATCTATGCGCCGGTGATGATGCTGGCCGAGAAGGCCGCCGACCTGATTCTCGGGAACACACCCCTGGCGCCGGACCAGGCGCCCTACTACCGCCATCGCGACGGCGCACCCCTGCACCCGCCGGGCGATCCACGCAACTCCATCGACTCCGAAGGGGCCCCTCAATGACCACCTCAGACGCAGAGATTCTGGTCAACCAGAGCAGTCCCGGGCCAGACGCCTCCGGCGCCGCGGCCCTGAGCGTGCGCGGCCTGTGGAAGATCTTCGGCCCCCGGGCCGATCGGATCATCGGAACGCCGGACGCCGACCTCTCCCGGGCCGACCTCAAGGAGAAGACCGGCTGTGTGGTCGGCGTCAAGGACGTCTCCTTCGATGTCTCCCCGGGCGAGGTGTTCGTGGTGATGGGCCTGTCCGGCTCCGGCAAGTCGACCCTGGTCAGGTGCCTGACCCGGCTGATCGAGCCCACCGCTGGTGAGGTCGAGCTCGGCGGGATGGACGTGACGTCGGCCAACGCGGCCGGACTGCGCGACCTGCGCCGCAACCAGGTCTCCATGGTGTTCCAGCACTTCGGCCTGCTGCCGCACCGCCAGGTGATCGACAACATCGCCTACGGGCTCGAGATTCGCGGCGTCGGCAAGAAGGAACGGCGGGCCAAGGCAGCCGAGGTGGTCGATCTCGTCGGCCTGACCGGCTACGGCAGCTCCTACCCCGACCAGCTCTCCGGCGGCATGCAGCAGCGGGTCGGCCTGGCCCGCGCCCTGGCCGGCGACCCGTCGATGATGCTGTTCGACGAGCCGTTCTCGGCTCTCGACCCGCTGATCCGTCGCGACATGCAGAACGAGGTGATCCGGCTCCAGGCGGAGCTGAAGAAGACGATGGTCTTCATCACCCACGACCTCCAGGAGGCGCTCAAGCTGGGTGACCGGATCCTGATCATGCGCGACGGCGAGATCGTGCAGATCGGCACCCCCGACGAGGTGGTCGGCGCACCTGCTGACGACTACGTCCGTGACTTCACCTCCGACGTACCCCGCTCACACGTGCTGACCCTGAAGTGGGTGATGCGCGACCCCCGACCCGGCGACTCGAGTGAGGGGCCGGTGATGACCTCCGACACGATCGTCCGAGCGGCCGCGCAGGCGGCGCTGGCCTCCGACCACCCGGTCCGGGTGATCGACGACGGCAAGCTGGTCGGCATCGTCGACGACGACGCGATCCTCCGGGTCGTGGTGGCCGAGGAGTCGGCGTGAGCCTCGGTCGGATCCCGCGCTGGGCCTGGGCCCTGGTGGTGGTCGGGCTCTGGGTCGTCGTCTGGGCGCTGACCAAGGGCACCGACACACTCGCCCTCCCCGGGCGCGAGCACACCGATCTTCACAACGAGCTGACCGGCTGGCGCAACGACCTGATCGCCGGGCGTGACGACAACGCGCTCATGCAGTTTACCGGCCAGATCGCCGATGCCGCCCTGAAGTCGGTCGACTGGTTGCAACGAATGCTCTCCAGGCCGAACTACCCGCGACCGGTGCCGGAGATCGGTTGGCTCGGGCTGCTCGGCATCATCATGTGGATCTCGCATGCGGTCGCCGGCTGGAAGTACGCCGTCCTGAACGGCGCGATCATGTTCATCGCCGCGGTGATGGGGCTCTGGGCCGACACGGTCGACACCCTGATCGTCACGCTGCTGGCCGTCATCTGTGCCGTCATCATCGGCATGCCGATCGCGGTCCTGATCGGCACCAGCGACTGGGCGAACCGGATCATCGGCATCGTCCTCGACCTGATGCAGACGATGCCGACCTTCGTCTACCTGATCCCGGTGGTGCTGTTCTTCGGAACCGGCGCACCGGCTGCCATCGTCGCGACCCTGATCTATGCGCTGCCTCCGCTGATCCGGGTCGCCGGGTTCGGCATCCGCCAGGTGTCACCCACGGCCATCGAGGCCACCGACTCGATGGGCCAGCGGGCATGGCAACGGCTGTTCAAGGTGCAGCTGCCGATGGCCCGGCGCACGATCATCGTGGGTCTCAACCAGACGACGCTCGCCGCGCTCGCGATGGCGGTCATCGCTTCCTACGTGAACGGACCCGGGCTCGGCAGGCCGGTGGTGGACGCGCTGGAGATCGCCGACGTCGGCCGCGGTCTGGTGCCCGGCGCCATGCTGGTGCTGCTGGCGATCATGCTGGACCGCACCACCACCGCCGCCAGCGAGCGCTCGGAGCTGCTGGCACGCAGTGGGGGCGGCAACCGCCGGCACCGCTGGGGCAGCCTTGCCGTCGGTCTCGTCGCCGTCGGCGTGATGATCCAGATGTCGCGCGTCTACTCCTGGGCCGCCACCTATCCGTCGACGGGCTGGTCGTCCGACCTGGCCGACGGCATCAACAAGGTCGCGAGCTGGGTCTTCTCCACGTTCGGTGACCTGACCGGGGCGTTCAAGGACCTGGTCACCTACGGCCTGCTCAACCCGATGCAGAGCGTGCTCGCCGAGTCCCCGTGGTTCGTCAGCGGCGCCGCGATCCTGCTCCTCGCCCTGGTGGTCGGTGGCTTCCGGACGACGGCCACGACGGCCACCGTGACGGCCTGGACGGTGCTGTGCCTGACAGGCATCTGGTACCTCGACCTGTGGCACGACGCGATGATCTCCCTGAACATGGTGCTGGTCGCGACCCTGCTCACGATGATCCTGGCGGTGATCTTCGGAGTCTGGATGGCCCGGCGGCCCAGAGTCGACCTGATGATCCGGCCGCTGCTGGACATGGGGCAGACCATTCCGCCGTTCGTCTATCTGGTGCCGGTGTTCTACCTGTTCGACCAGACCCGGTTCACGGCCATCTTCGCCGCGATCGTCTACGCCGCGCCGGTGGCGATCAAGCTGGTCGCCGACGGCGTACGCGGGGTGCCGGAGACGACCCTCGAGGCCGGCCGCTCGGCCGGCTCCACGGCCTGGCAGGAGATCACCAAGGTGCAGCTGCCGATGGCCTCACGCTCCCTGGTGCTGGCGGCGAACCAGGGACTCCTCTACGTCCTGTCGATGGTGGTGATCGGCGGCATGGTGGGCGCCGGTGCGCTCGGGTACGACGTCGTACTGGGCTTTTCCCGGTTCGAGGAGTGGGGCAAGGGACTCGCCGGAGGCCTGAGCATCGTGCTCCTCGGCATCATGCTGGACCGGATCTTCCGGGCTGCCGCGGTGACGGGATCCTCGACGCCGGTGCGGCGCCGAACACGACGACCCGCAAGGGCGGAGGAGGAGTCGAACGACCGCGTCGAGCCACTGGCCGTCACCGGATGAAGCGAATCGGCCATGCAACAGCGGCCATGAGAAGAAGGAGATCCAGATGAAGAACAGATGGAACAGGGGCGTTCGGGTCCTGGGGGTGTCCGCGTGCCTGGCCCTCGTCCTCGCCGCATGTGGTGACGGTTCGATCGACAAGGCGACCGACGAGAACAAGGAGGCCCAGGCCGAGTGCGGGGGCGACGGCGAGCTCAACCTGGCCGTCAACCCGTGGGTCGGGATGGCGGCCGACGCCTACGTGGTCGGCACCCTCGCCGATCAGGAGCTCGGCTGCAAGGTCAACTACAAGGAGCTCAAGGAGGACGTTGCCTGGCAGGAGTTCAAGGGCGGCGGAGTCGACGTGGTCATCGAGGACTGGGGCCACCCGGCACTGGAGGACCAGTACTTCGCCGAGAAGGGCGACGGTTCGGCCGAGGACTTCGGGCCGACCGGCAACATCGGCATCATCGGCTGGTACGTGCCGCCGTGGCTCGCCGAGGAGCACCCGGACATCCTGGAGTACGAGAACCTCAACAAGTACGCCGACAAGTTCAAGACCTCGGAGTCCGGCGGCAAGGGCCAGTTCCTGGGAGCCGACCCGTCGTACAAACAATTCGACGAGGCGATCATCGCCAATCTCGACCTCGACTTCAAGGTGGTCTTCTCCGGTGGCGAGGCGGCCAGCATCTCCGCCTTCAAGAAGGCGGAGAAGAACAAGGAGTGGATGATCGGCTACTTCTACGACCCGCAGTGGTTGCTGGCCGAGATCCCGGTCAAGAAGGTCGCGCTGCCCGAGTACACCGACGGCTGCCAGGACGACCCGGCCAAGGTCGCCTGCGACTACCCCGAGACCGAGTTGAAGAAGATCGTCTCGACCAGTTGGTCCGGTGACGGCGGAGCGATGGTCGACTTGGTCAAGAGCTTCTCGTGGACCAACGAGGACCAGAACCTGGTCGCGAAGTACATCGCCGACGACAAGATGACGCCGGAGGACGCCGCGAAGAAGTGGATCGCGGACAACCCCGACAAGGTCGACGCCTGGCTCGGTCGCTGATGAAGATTGCAGTCTGATGAGTGAGGTTGAGTACGTCGAGGAGCCAGATGATGAGGCCCTCGGTCCCTCGGTGGTGATGGACCGCGACACGGTGGAGATGCTTGCCGGAGTCGTGGCCACACTGCAGGGACACATCTGGGCCGGCACCGTCGCCCCCAGCGACGTACGCCGACTGGCTCGGAAGTTCGTTGAGGCAGGTCGGCTTGACGAGGATTGGACCGAACAGCAGCTTCGTAGCCGACTGGAGGACCTCATCTTCGCGATGCAGTTTGCTCTTGGTCGGATCGACGAACTGCCCGGTCCCGCCACCTCGCCTGTGCGTGACCCGGAGGACGGGCGCGAACGAGGCCTGTAGCGCACAAAAGCGACGGCCCCACGGTGTTCTCACCGTGGGGCTGTTGCGATTTCGTGGGAATCCCTTGACACGGGAACAGGCTGGGCGGACGCTGGACCTGTTCCTTAATACGCATTACGTTGCGTATTGCGCAACCGATAGGTGGACTCATGGCAGACGTTCCGACCCGTGCCCGTGTCGTCGTGATCGGCGCCGGAATTGTGGGCAACAGTCTCGTGCACCATCTCGCCCGTCTCGGCTGGCGCGACATCGTGCAGATCGACAAGGGAGCGCTGCCCAACCCCGGAGGCTCGACCGGTCACGCCTCGAACTTCATCTTCCCGGTCGACCACTCCCGGGAGATCACGGACCTGACCCTCGACTCGGTGCGGCAGTACAAGGAGATGGACGTCTTCACCGAGTCCGGCGGGTACGAGATCGCCCGCACCGAGGAGCGCATGGAGGAGCTGCGGCGCCGCATGTCGAGCGCCAAGGCCTGGGGCATCGAGGCCGAGCTGGTCGGTCCGGAGCACGTGAAGGAGAAGGTGCCCTTCATCGAGACCGACGACATCATCGGCGCCTTCTGGACGCCGTCCGTCGGGGTCGTCGACTCCCTGCGGGCCGGCACCATCATGCGTGAGAAGGCGTTGGAGCTGGGCGCCCTGACCGTCGTACCCAACGTCGAGGTGACCGACCTGGTGGTCACCGACGGTCGGATCACTGCCGTCGAGACCTCGGGCGGGACCATCGAGACCGACACCGTCGTGGTCGCCTGCGGCGTGTGGAGCCCGCGTATCGCGAAGATGGCCGGTGCGGCCATCCCGCTCACCCCGGCGGTGCACCAGATGATCTCGGTCGGTCCGATCCCGCAGCTCGCCGAACGGCCCGGAGAGATCAGCTTCCCGATCGTCCGTGACATGGACACCTTCTGCTACGAACGCCAGCACGGCGCCGACATGGAGGTCGGCTCCTACGCCCACCGCGCGATCCTGCACGAGCCCGACGAGATCCCCTCCATCGACCAGGCCAAGCTCTCCCCGACCGAGATGCCGTTCACCCAGGCGGACTTCGACCCCCAGCTGGAGCAGGCCTACGAGCTGATGCCTGATGCGCTGGGAGCCGATGGGGCAGAGATCCGCTACGCGATCAACGGGCTCCTCTCGCTCACCCCCGACGGGGCACCGATCCTCGGCGAGACACCCGAGGTCAAGGGCCTCTGGTCGGCCGCGGCGGTCTGGATCAAGGAGGGCCCCGGCGTCGGACGGGCGGTCGCCGAGTGGATGACGCACGGCAGCTCCGAGATCGACGTCCACCACAGCGACATCGCCCGGTTCTACCCGCACCAGCGCACCCGCTCCCACGTGCGGGCGCGCACCTCCGAGGCGTTCATCAAGACCTACGGCATCGTCCACCCCGGCGAGCAGTGGGAGGGCGAACGAGGCAAGCGACTGGCACCCATGCACACCCAGCAGAAGCAGCAGGGCGCCCACTTCTTCGAGACCGTCGGCTGGGAACGACCGCACTGGTACGACGGCAACGAGGCGCTGCTCGGCGAGTACGGCGACCGGGTGATGCCCCGCGAGCACGAGTGGGACAGCCGCTGGTGGTCCCCGATCATCAACGCCGAGCACCTGGCCATGCGCGAGCGAGCCGGCATCGTCGACCTGACCGCGTTCGCGATCTTCGACGTGGTCGGACCGGGCGCCAAGGATGCCGTGCAACGCACCGTCGTGGCGCAGGCTGACGTGGCCCCCGGCAAGGTGATCTACACCCCGGTGCTCGATGAGCGCGGCGGGTTCAAGTCCGACCTCACCGTGATGCGGCTGGCCCACGACCACTACCGGGTGGTGACCGGAGGGCTGCACGGCATGGCCGACAAGAAGTGGTTCAGTGACCACCTGCCTGCCGACGGTTCGGCGTGCGCGGCGATCGTGGACGTGACCTCGGCGTACTCCACGATCGGGCTCTGGGGGCCGAAGGCCCGCGACATCCTGGGCCGGCTCACCGACGACGACATCAGCGACGGCGGGTTCGGGTTTCTCAGTTGCCGCGACATCGAGGTCGGCAACCTCGGCGTGCTCGCCTCCCGCATCTCCTACGTCGGCGAGCTCGGCTGGGAGCTCTACGTCCCGATGGAAGAGGGCGCCCGGCTCTGGTCGCTCCTTCACGAGGCCGGTGAGCCCGACGGCGCCGTACCCGTCGGCATCGGGGTCTACGGCACCACCGGCCGGATCGAGAAGGGCTACCGCGCGTTCGGCTTCGAGCTCGACGGCGAACGCACCATCGTCGAGGCCGCCATGCAACGGCCCAAGGTCAAGCAGGCCGACTTCATCGGCCGCGAGGCCTACGTGAAGCAACGCGAGGAGGACCCGAAGACGGTGCTGTGCACGATGACGGTCGACGACCACACGTCCGCGTCCGGAGCGAAGCGCTACATGCTGGGCGGCGAGCCGATCCTGACCCGCGACGGCGGCACCCTCACCGACGGGCACGGACACCACCCCTATGTCACCAGCGCGGGTTCCGCGCCCAGCCTGGGCAAGCACGTGCTGATGGCCTACCTGCCACCCGACGAGGCCACCCTGGGCAACCAGCTCGCCGTCTCCTACATGGAGGAGCTCTACCCCGTGACGATCGAGTCGGTCGACTCCACGCCGCTGCTCGACCCCGACAACGCGCGGATCCGCTGATGGTCGACGTGCTGGTCTGCGTCAAACGGGTCCCGGACTCCTCCGGTGAGGTGCTGCTGACCGCCGACGCGCAGGCGGTCGACGCCCGCTACGTCGGCTCCACCCTCAGCGACCACGACAACTGTGCGGTCGAGCTGGCCACCCAGCTCGTGGAGACGCACGGCGGCACGGTCAGCCTGGTCTCGGTCGGAGCCCCGGAGTCGGTCGAGCAGCTGCGCAGTGCGCTCTCGGTGGGGCCCACGGCCGCGACCCTGGTCGAGACCGACCTGCGTGACTTCGGTCCCGCCGACATCGCCCACGAGATCGCCGAGGTGGTCCGTGCCCACGCCGAGCTGGGCCGGGAGCACGACCTGGTGCTGCTCGGCAACGACGCCGCCGACACCGGCGACTTCCAGGTGCCGGTGCGGTTGGCCCACGCGCTGGGCCGCCCGGTGGTCACCGGCATCAAGACGGTCGCGATCGAGAACGGTCGTGCGCTGGCCCACGGGGACTCACCGGACGGTGGCCGGGAGACCTTCGACCTGCCACTGCCCGCAGTGGTGGCGGTCTCCGAGGGCGGCGTGTCGCCGCGCTACCCCACGATCAAGGGGCGGATGGGCGCGAAGAAGGTGGAGATCGAGATGCGTACGCCGACCCGTGAGCCGCATGGTTCCGGACGGGTGCGGTTGACGCTCCCACCGCCGGCACCGTCCACGGTGCAGGTGCTGGGAGAGGGCCCGGAAGCAGCGCCGGCGGTCGTGGACCTGTTCCAGTCCCTGGGGGTCCTGCGATGATCGTGGTGCTCATCGAGACCGACGCCGAGGGGGTCACCGAGACCTCCCTGGAAACCCTCCGCTTCGCGCGCGACCTGGCCGCCGAAGGCGGCGGGGTGCCGGTGCACGGGCTGGTGGTCGGCTCGGTCCCCGACACCGACGAGCTGGGCAAGCACGGTGTGTCCACGGTATATGTCGCACGTGGCGAAGGCCTTGCGTCGTACTCGGCAGCGGCCTGGGCCGCGGCGCTGGTCGAAGCCAGGGAGCGGACGGGCGCGGTGGTGCTCACGGCGGCCGGTACCCCACGCGGCAACGAGGTGCTCGCCCACGTCGCCACGCGCCTCGACGTACCGATGGCCGCGAACGCGGTGGCGTTCGAGGGACTGGCGCCTCTGGTCGTCAAGCGTCAGGTGGCCGGCGGCGCGGCGCTCGAGGAGATGCAGCTGCCTGCCCGGCCGGCGGTGTTCACCGTGGCCGGTCACGCCGTCGAGGCACGGCCGGCCGACCAGGCCACCGAGGCAGTCGTCGAGGAGTTCGAGCCCGGGCTCGAGGCCGCGGACCTCGTCGGGCGGGTGGTGTCCACCGAGCCAGGGGTCCCCGACCAGTCCGGTGACCTGAGATCGGCCCGCGTCGTGGTCGGAGCCGGCCGTGGAGCGGGTGGGCCCGACGGGTTCGGAGCGGTGAGCGAGCTCGCTGACCTGCTCGGCGGTCAGCTCGGCGTCTCTCGCGTGGTCACCAGCCTGGGCTGGCGCCCGCACCACGAGCAGGTGGGCCAGACCGGCAGCCGGATCGCGCCCAACCTCTACGTGCCCTGCGGCATCAGCGGTGCCATCCAGCACTGGGCCGGCTGCGCCAGCTCGAAGACGATCCTGGCCATCAACACCGACGCCGAGGCGCCGATGATGACCAAGGCGACCTACGCCGTGGTGGGTGACATGCACGAGGTGGTGCCGGCGATCGTCGATGAGATCCGGCGCCGCTCCGGCACCTGATCCGGTCCTCCCGTGCCCGTGCCCACTACACTCTCCGGGTTCGGGGAGGAACCACCATGTTCGTACGACGTCGCGCCACCGCCGCCGCACTGGCGACCGTGTGCGCCTTGAGCCTGCTCGCGGCCTGCGGTGACAAGGACGGCGACAAGGCGGACGCCGACCCGTCGTCGTCGCAGTCGGCGAGCCAGTCGACCGGTGGCACACCGAGCGAGTCCGGTGACGCCATCCCGGTCGCCGACCCCGAGCACGCGGTGGACCAGCCGGGGCCGTTGAAGGAGTCTCTCGAGATCGCCGACATCCTCGTCTACAGCACCAAGCCGCTCTCCGACGAGATCATCGACCGCATCAAGAAGGTCAAGGGCGTCGAGGTCACCGAGCAGTTCTCACTGGCGTCGGTGCCGATCGAGAACCGTGTGGTCACCCTGGCCGCCGTCGATCCGGCCACGTTCCGCAGGTTCACCGTCTCCGGCAAGCAGGAGGAGATCTGGGGGCGGGTGGCCGGCGGTGAGCTGGCCACGAAGCAGGCCACCGGCAAGCGCATCCAGGACAAGCAGGCCTTCGTGCGTCTCGGCGCCGACAAGGACGCGCCGTCGGTGCACGTCGGTGCGTACGCCGACCCGCCGTACGGCGTCGACCTCGTGGTCAACCAGAAGTGGGGCGAGGAGCTGAAGATGGTCGAGGGGAACGCGATGGTGATCGCGACCGGCTCGGCCTCGCCCCAGTCGGTCCGCAAGCCGCTGAAGAAGATCATCGGCGACGCCGACGTCTCCATCCAGATGCTCGACGTGGTCGCCCGCGAGGGCCTGGACCCCAATGCGCGGCAGACCGCCGTGCCGACCGGCACCTCCGTCGGCGCCGCGGTGGGCGTCTACAACTACCGCGTCGTGGGCGGGCGGGTGATCCCCGACGCCGGCTGGGTGGCGGCCAACATCCGCACCGAGGACGTCCCGATCCTGGGCAAGGTGACCTGCCACAAGGCGATGCTGGTGCAGCTGCGCGCCGCCCTGACCGAGGTCGTCGAGCAGGGGCTCGGCTCGAAGGTCTACCAGACCGCCGGATGCTTCTACCCGCGCTTCATCGCCGGCACCACGTCGCTCTCGAACCACGCCTTCGGCATGGCGATCGACATCAACTCCGCCGAGAACGGTCGGGGCACGGTCGGCCAGATGGACCCGGAGGTCGTGCGCATCTTCAAGAAGTGGGGCTTCGGGTGGGGCGGCGACTGGAACTACACCGACCCCATGCACTTCGAGCTGGCGCAGATCGTCGACGTCCAGTGAGCGGCGCCTGACCGACGATTGGCCTGCGAGCCACGGCCCGCCGACACGAAGACCGGGCCGGATCGTAGGCTGCCAGCCATGCGCGCAGTCCAAGTTGTCAGTCTCGACGGTCCCGAAGCTCTCGTCGTCAACGACGTCCCCGAGCCCACCCCCGGCCCGGAGGAGGTGCTGGTCGACGTCCACACGGTCGGTGTCTCCTTCCCCGACCTGCTGCTCAGCCGCGGGCAGTACCAGCTGAAGCCCGAGCCGCCGTTCACCCTCGGCGTCGACTTCGCCGGCACCGTGGTCGAGTCGGCTCACGGGTTCGCGGCCGGACAGCGGGTGGCCGGCGTCCTGTCGCACGGCGGAGCCGCCGAGCGCACGGTGGCGCACCACAGCGTGGTCTTCCCGCTTCCCGACGGACTCTCCTTCGAGGAGGGCGCGGCGCTGCCGATGAACTACCTCACCGCCCACTTCGCGCTGGCCGTCCGGGCGCAGCTCGAGGCGGGTGAGACCGTCCTGGTCCACGGAGCCGCCGGAGGCGTGGGGACGGCGACGATCCAGGTCGCCAAGGCGTACGGCGCCCGCACCATCGCCGTGGTCTCCACGGACGAGAAGGCCGAGATCGCGCGGCAGGCCGGAGCCGACGACGTGGTCCGTCTCGAGACCTTCAAGGACGAGGTCAAGGCACTCACCGACGGCAGGGGGGTCGACGTGGTCCTCGACGTGGTGGGTGGCGACATCTTCACCGACTCCCTGCGCAGCCTGGCCCCGTTCGGCCGGCTGCTCGTGGTCGGCTTCGCCGCCGGCCAGGGCATTCCCGAGGTCAAGGTGAACCGGCTCCTGCTCAACAACATCGACGTGCGCGGAGTCGGCTGGGGCGACTACGCGATGAAGCGGCCCGGCTACATGAAGGAGCAGTGGGCCGCGATCACGCCGTACCTCGAGAACGGTGCGATCAAGCCGCCGATCGGCACGACCTACGCGATCGAGGAGTTCGGGCAGGCGCTCCTGGACATGGACCAGCGCAAGACCCTGGGCAAGTCGGTCATCATCGTCCGGTAGGGCGCGCTCCAGGGTGGTGGATGTCGGTGCACATTCCTAGGCTGGCCTGATGACCACACATCACGCGATCTCCTACATCGAGCTGGCGGTCAGCGACCTCGCGGCGACCAAGACCTTCTACGCCGACGCGTTCGGCTGGTCGTTCAACGACTACGGCCCCGAGTACGCCGGCATCCGGGCGGCCGACGGCGAGGGTGAGGTGGGCGGGCTCAACGCCACCGCGACGCCGAGCGCCGGCGGCCCGCTGGTCCTGCTGTTCTCCGACGACCTCGACGCCACCCTGGTCGCGGTCGAGGCCGCGGGAGGACAGATCACCAACGGGCCCTACGACTATCCGGGCGGGCGGCGCTTCCACTTCACCGACCCCAGCGGCAACGAGCTGGGCGTCTTCGCGACCTGAGCAGCGCACCCGTTGGGTGGCATGCCTTAGTGTCTTTGCGTGAGCATTCTCGACGACGCCCGCCCGGGCATGAACCCTGACATCCGTCCGCAGGACGACCTGTTCGGACACGTGAACGGTGTCTGGCTCGACACCACCGAGATCCCGAGCGACCGCTCGAGCTGGGGCCCGTTCGTGCAACTCGCCGACGCCGCCGAGGAGCAGGTCCGCGAGATCATCTTGGACTTCGCGGGGGCCGATCCGAGCCGGCTGACCGGCAGCGGCGCCAAGATCGCGGCGCTCTACGCGTCGTTCATGGACACCGCCACCGTCGACCAGCGTGGCCTCGCCCCCGTGCATCCGCTGCTCAACGCGGCGTCCGGCCTGCGCGACGCCCGCGACCTGGCCGCCTTCATCGGTGAGTTCGAGCGCGTCGGCGGCGCCGGCCTCTTCGGGTCGTTCGTCGACACCGACGACCGCAACTCCGACCGCTACCTGTTCAACATCGGCCAGGGCGGGCTCGGGCTTCCCGACGAGTCCTACTACCGCGACGAGAAGTTCGCCGAGATCCGCGAGAAGTACGTCGCCTACCTCGAGCGCCTCCTCGGCCTGGGTGGTGTGGACGACCCGGCCGGATCGGCCCGCGCGGTGCTCGAGGTCGACACGTTGCTGGCCAAGGGTCACTGGGAGCGCGCGGAGACGCGTGACGTGCAGAAGACCTACAACCTCACGACGTACGACGAGCTCGTCGCACTGGCCCCGAACTTCGACTGGAAGGCCTACGTCACCAACCTCGGTGGCAATGACCTGACCCTGGCCGAGACGTGCGTGCGTCAGCCGTCCTACCTGAAGCACCTCTCGACCGTGCTCGAGGAGGTGCCGATCGAGAAGTGGCGGGCCTGGATGCTCAGCCGCGTGCTGCGCTCGGCCGCGCCCTACCTGCCCGACGAGTTCGTGCAGGCCAACTTCGACTTCTACGGCCGCACCCTCAACGGCACCCCCGAGCTGCGTGAGCGGTGGAAGCGCGGGGTCGCGTTCGTCGAGGGCGCGATCGGCGAGGCCGTTGGCGAGGAGTACGTCGCCCGGCACTTCCCGCCGCGCTCGAAGGAGCTGATGGACGAGCTGGTCGCCAACCTGCTCACGGCCTACCGGGTCTCCATCGAGGCTCTCGACTGGATGACCGAGGAGACCAAGCAGCGCGCCTACGAGAAGCTCGACACCTTCCGTCCCAAGATCGGCTACCCGGAGAAGTTCCGCGACTACTCCGCCCTGCCGGTCAGCGCAGACGACCTGATCAGCAACGTGGCGGCCAGTGCTGCCTTCGAGACCGACCGCCAGCTCGCCAAGATCGGCTCGCCGGTCGACCGTGACGAGTGGTTCATGCTGCCGCAGACGGTCAACGCCTACTACAACCCCGGCACCAACGAGATCTGCTTCCCTGCCGGCATCCTGCAGAAGCCGTTCTTCAGCCCCGACGCCGACCCGGCCGAGAACTACGGCGGCATCGGCTCGGTGATCGGCCACGAGATCGGTCACGGCTTCGACGACCAGGGCGCGCAGTACGACGGCGCCGGCAACCTCAACGACTGGTGGACACCGCAGGACAAGGCGGCCTTCGAGGTCAAGAGCAAGGCGCTGATCGCCCAGTACGACGGCTTCGAGCCGCGCAACCTGCCCGGTGAGCGGGTCAACGGAGCGTTGACCGTGGGCGAGAACATCGGCGACCTCGGCGGCCTGACCATCGGCCACAAGGCCTACCAGCTCTCCCTGGGCGCACCCGTCGAGGGCGAGCCGGCCGATCCCACCGGCTCGCAGCGACTGTTCATGAACTGGGCCTACTGCTGGCGCACCAAGCGCCGGGCCGAGCAGGACCAGCAGTACCTCACCATCGACCCGCACAGCCCGCCGGAGTTCCGCGCCAACATCGTGCGCAACCTCGACGAGTTCCACACCTCGTTCGGCACCACCGAGGGCGACGGCCTCTGGCTCGACCCCGACCAACGGGTCCGGATCTGGTGACCCGGCCGGTGGTCGAGCAGGTCGCCCCGCGACCGGGTCGCGATCAGGACACATGACCGAGTTCGACCCGGCGCACACGCAGGCGCCGTACGCCGTCCGCTTCGACTGGGGTCCGGTCGGGGCGGCGGCGGCGATCGCCCCGGGCGGTGCGTCGTACGCCGTGGTGGTCGACGTGCTCTCGTTCACGACCACGGTGACCGTGGCGGTCGAGCGGGGCATCGAGGTGCACCCTTCTCCGTGGCGTGACACGCGGGCCAAGGAGTTGGCGATGCGGTTGGGCGCCACCCTGGCCGTCGGCCGGTTCGAGGCCCTGGCCCTGGAGGGCCGGCACGTGTCGCTCTCACCGGCGTCGATGCAACAGGTCACCGGCATCACCAAGCTGGTGCTGCCGAGCCCGAACGGCTCGACGATCAGCTTCGACCTGGTCGACTCGGGCAGCATCGTGCTCGCCGCCAGCCTGCGCAACCGCAAGGCTGTCGCTGCCCATCTGGCGACCGCGCTCTGGTCGAAGCACGGTGCCCACGCGCCGACGCTGACGGTGATCGCGGCGGGGGAGCGCTGGGCCGACGACTCCTTGCGTCCGTGTGTCGAAGACCTGTGGGGAGCGGGCGCGGTGTTGGCCGGTCTGGTCGACCTCGGCGTCGAAGGACTCTCACCGGAGGCCCGGGTCGCCGAGCAGGCCTTCCGCGCGGTCGAGCCGCGTCTTGTCGCCGAGATCGCGGCCTGTGCCAGCGGACGTGAGCTCACGGAAAAGGGCTTCGCCGACGATGTCGAGGTGGCCTCTCAGCTTGACATGAGTGACGCCGTACCGGTCCTGACCGGGGAGTCGTTCACCGCTGCCTGAGGCGCCTGGTCGCCAGAGCGCAACAACGGTGATGGCGAGGCTGCCCCACATCAACCAGATGGACATGTGGTCAAGGTGAACCCGGCCGGCTCCATCCCTGAGGTCGGCGTCGGGGGCTGCACCGACAGTCACGGAGATGTCTTCATCTCGATCGACGACACCCCACGCGGCGGGCTGCGGGCCGCGCTGAGCACGTGGATTCCGGCGACCGTGGCCCACGAGCTTCACCACAGCAGCCGGACCCGGACGGGTCCCGGCTACGGCACCACCCTTGGTGACGCCTTGGTGAGCGCCAGCACCCGGGTGATCCTCGAGCCCTACGCGCGGCCTGCGAAGGCGCACAAGCATTCGTGAGGGCCCGCGGGCGACAGCCCGACCCCGCCAACTCGACGAGTGTGTTCGGCCGGATGCCTAGAGGTCCGAGCTCTCGAGGGCCCGCCACTCCCCGTTCGCGTCGGGAGCCAGGCCTCCGGTCCAGTTCCTGCTCTGGTCCTCCGGGTCGAAGATGACGGTGCGGATGATGTCGCGTCCGTCCTCGCCGATCGCCCAGACCTTCTCCACCACGCAGACCCCGTGCTGGGGGAATTCCTGGGCCGCCTTGGGGACCCGGCTGGCCCGGCCCCACGCCGCAGCGTCCGGGTCGGCCAGCGACCACGTCGGCCGACACAGCTCGTCGGGATCATGGTTGCCCGTGAACCGGACCAGTTGGCTTCCGTCCGGTGTGACGCCTATGCCGTCGCCCTCTTCGATCGCAAGGCCGAGCCGGGTGAACCGCCCCTGTCCCGAGTGCCAGGTGAAGATCCCGTTGGAGCCGTGGGCGACGCCGGTGCCGTCGGCCATGGCCAGCGGAGTCGAGCCGGGTTGGTCGATGTCCTTGGTGAGCCAGTCGTGCCCGTCATCGGTGGCCAGCAGGATCCCGTGGGTGGGACGCCACCGGCCGAGGAGTTCGTTGTCGTCGGCACCGCACGTGACCATCACCATCGCTCCCGGTATGTCGGTGTCGCCGTATCGCCCACCCGTGGGTGAGACGGCACGGCAGACCGTGCCGCTCGGCGCGACGGCGACCACTTCGGGCCTGCTCCATGAGTCACTGCCCGACTCGAGCACCTGGGCGGTGACGTGCTCTCGGTCGGTGGAGGAGATCGAGACGGTGCTGCCGTCGGGCAGGTCGATGTCGAGGGTGGTGATGCCGGAATCGCCCTGGCTGTCCGGGACCTCGATGCGCTGCGACTCCGCCTCCTCGACCCGCCAGCTGTCGCCGTCGAGGACGAACGAGCTCACGTAGGCGGCGTCCAGCTCGCTGATGTCGTCGGAGACGTCTGCGGTGGTGAACCTGACTTCGTCGTCATGGAGCTCGGCGTCCTCGACGGCACAGCTGCGGCCGTCGTCATGGGTCGCGGTCGCGGCGACCTCCTCGACCTCCCCGCTGCCCGGAGCCGCGGCGTACAACACGGTGGCGCAGCCGGGGCCCTCCTCACGGCCCGACAACAACAGGAGGGTGCCGTCGCCCCGCGCCAACATCACCCGGTCGTCGCCGAGCTCCGGCAGCGCAACCTCGGAGGAGCCCTGCTCAAGACTCCAGAACGACATGGTGTCGTCCGCGACCAGGAACCAAGCCTGCTCCCCGTCGTCGTCGAACCTCGTGGTGGAGAGCACGTCGTCGGCCGGAACCGCGTCGGCACACGTGGTCTCATGGCAGATCACCTGGACCGTGTGCTCCGGTGCGTAGTCGTCGTCGAGCTCGCGCTCCCGCCAGTAGTCGGCATCGATGGCGACCGAGTCGCCCACACTCTCGACCTGGAAGCCGTGGGTCCACCTGTCGGAGGCCTCATGGACCTTCGTCGGCTCGGTCCACCCGTCGTCCTTCTCGCGGAACTGGACGAAGAGCTTCTGGTTGTCGGGCGAGCTCACCCGGACCTCGGTGCCGTTGTCGAGGGTGGTCTCCTCCACCAGCGAGGCGGCCAAGGGCTCGGCGTTGTGCTCCCGTTCGTCGTCGCCGCAGGCCGCCAGGGGCGCAGCGAGAGCGAGGAGCAGGAGGGCAGTGCGACGATGCCGGATCAAGGGATGCATGGCGTGATGTTGCCCGTCCGCCTCCCTTCAAAACGGGGACCGTCCGGTCCGGTGTCTCCGCGGCCACGTGCACCAAGGACTGACCACTGCGCGTCGGGTTGGCCGTGACCGTGTAGGAATGGGGCATGGCTACCACTGCACTCAAGGGAAACCCCGTCAACACCGTCGGCGAACTGCCCGCCGTCGGCTCCGCCGCTCCGGCGTTCGACCTGGTCGGCGAGGGCCTCGCGCCCCTCGCGTCCGGCGACGTCTCCGGACGTACCGTCCTGAACATCTTCCCCTCCGTCGACACCGGGATCTGCGCGGCCAGCGTGCGCAAGTTCAACGAGCTCGCCGCCGGCCTGGAGAACACCACCGTCGTCAACGTCTCCGCCGACCTGCCCTTCGCGCAGGCCCGCTTCTGCGGTGCCGAGGGCATCGAGAACGTCAAGGTCGGCTCGGCCTTCCGCTCCTCGTTCGGCCAGGACTTCGGCGTCACCCTGGCCGACGGCCCGATGGCCGGGCTGCTGGCCCGCTCCGTGGTCGTGCTCGACGAGGACGGCACGGTCGTGCACAGCCAGCTGGTCCCCGAGATCACCACCGAGCCCGACTACGACGCCGCCATCGCCGCCCTCTCCTGATCAACTCCGCCCCGTTGCAAGGCGGGGTCACGGTCGCTCCACACGCGTTCTGACTCGTGTGGAGCGACCACACCACCGCACCAGTGCGGAGGTCTGTGGATGGGCGTCAACGACTGTCGTCTCACGCTGGTAGACATGCGGACATGCCTTCGCTCCCTGCCACCTCCGCCCCCGACGACGTACGCCGCTCCGCACGCACCGACGCCGAACGCCACCTCAAGGCGCTGGTCGGTCGTGATGACGCCGAGCTGCGCGACGACCAGTGGACCGCGATCGAGGCGCTGGCCGTCGACAAGCGCCGGGCCCTGGTGGTGCAGAAGACTGGCTGGGGCAAGTCGGCGGTCTACTTCGTGGCCACCGCGCTGCTCCGCGCCCAGGGGGCCGGCCCGACGGTGATCGTCTCGCCGCTGCTGGCCCTGATGCGCAACCAGATCGCGGCGGCCGACCGGGCCGGCATCAAGGCGGTGACGATCAACTCCACCAACATCGACGACTGGTCCCGCATCGAGACCGCGATCCATGCCGGCGAGGTCGACGTGCTCCTCGTCTCTCCCGAGCGGCTCAACAACCCCGGCTTCCGCGACAACGTGCTGCCCCGGCTGGCCGCCACCACCGGTCTGCTCGTGGTCGACGAGGCCCACTGCATCTCCGACTGGGGCCACGACTTCCGCCCCGACTACCGCCGCATCCGCACCATGCTCGACGACCTGCGCGAGGGCATCCCGGTGCTGGCCACCACCGCCACCGCCAACGAGCGGGTCACCCTCGACGTGGCCGAGCAGCTGGGCCACGAGGTGCTCGTGCAGCGCGGCTCCCTCGATCGCGAGTCGCTGCACCTGGCCGTGGTGAGGCTCAAGACCGCCGAGCAGCGACTCGGCTGGCTTGCCGACCACCTCGGCCAGCTCGAGGGGTCGGGCATCATCTACTGCCTCACCGTGGCCCAGACCCAGGAGATCGCGGCCTTCCTGCGGGCCCGCGGGCACACGGTCGCGGCCTACTCCGGGCAGACCGAGACCACCGAGCGCGAGGCCCTCGAGGCCGACCTTGCCACCGGACAGGTCAAGGCGCTGGTGGCCACCAGTGCACTCGGCATGGGCTTCGACGCCACCCTCGGCTTCGTGATCAACGTCGGGGCGCCCTCGTCGCCGGTGGCCTACTACCAACAGGTCGGCCGCGCCGGGCGCGGCACGCCTCGCGCCGACGTGGTGCTGTTGCCGGCCCTCGAGGACCGCGACATCTGGAAGTACTTCGCCTCCCTCGCCTTCCCACCCGAGCCGCAGGTGCGTCAGGTGCTCTCCGCGCTCGCAGGCTCGCAGAAGCCGCTGGGCACTCCCGCGCTCGAGACGTACGTCGACCTCGGTCGCTCACGTCTCGAGATGATGCTCAAGGTGCTCGACGTCGACGGAGCCGTGCAGCGGGTCCAGGGCGGCTGGGTCTCCACCGGCCAGGAGTGGTCCTACGACCAGGAGCGCTACGACCGCGTCAAGCAGGCCCGCGACCGTGAGCAGCAGGCGATGCTCGACTACCTCGACACCGACCAGTGCCGTATGTCGTTCCTGCGCGGACAGCTCGACGACGAGGTGCCCGCGCCATGCGGTCGCTGCGACAACTGCGGGGGAGTCTCCTTCGACGCCGAGGTCTCGGCGGCCTCACTCGACGAGGCGCACACCCAGTTGACCCGGCCCGGGGTCGAGATTGCTCCGCGCAAGATGTGGCCCACCGCGCTGGCCAATCTCGGCATCGACCTCAAGGGCAAGATCACCGAGGGCGCCTCGACCGGGCGGGCGGTGGCGCGGCTGACCGACCTGGGCTACGGCCAGGCGCTGCGTGACCTGTTCCGTGAGCCGGCACCCTCCGTCGCCGAGATCGACCCCGAGACCGGGCTCCCCGTCGACCTCGGGGGCACCGCGGACGGCGACGCAGCGTCGTCCGGCACCGACGGACCGGTTCCGGTGCCGCTGGTGAAGGCGGTGATCGAGGTGCTCGGCGACTGGAGGCCGAGCGTCGACGCCATCGTTTTCGTCGAGTCCCAGCGCAAGCGCCAGCTCACCGCCGACTTCGCCGAGGGGCTCTCCCGCTTCCTGCACGTGCCGGTGGCGGGTCGGTTCGCGATCGTCGATCCGTCGGTCGCGCCGGGGCGGGGGTCGGCGAACTCGGCGCAACGGGTGGCAGCGGTGCTGCGTCGCTACGAGTTGCAGGGCGATGGCCTCGACGGGCTCGATCAACAACGGGTGCTGTTGCTCGACGACCTGATCGACACCGGCTGGACGATGACCGTCGCCGCCCGTGCGCTCCGGGCTGCCGGAGCGGTCGACGTGCTGCCCCTCGCGCTCGGCACTCGCGCCTGAGCGGGCCGTCCGCCGACTCTGGATCCACGCGGCCGTTGGCGAAGGGGTCCCGGTCTGAACAGCTCGTCGAAATACGGACAAGCGCGTGATCTGGTGTCATCGAGTGACACCGGATCACGCGCTTGTGGGTTGTTGCCCAGGTGGGTCAGTGACCGACCATGGCGGTCGGGTCGACCGGCTTCTCCGGGGGCTTGCGCGGCAGGAAGAACGCCGGGATCAGCACGCAGCCGACCAGGATCGTGCCGACGATGAACACCGTCGCGAAGGACGAGGCCATGTCGCCGGGCACCTGGTCCATCAAGGCTCCGAACTTCTCGGGCGAGAGCCCCTTGTCGGCCAGGAACGCCACGAACGCGTCGGAGCCCGAGGCGATCTCCTTCTCGCCGATCTTGGCATCCTTCAGGTCGGTGGCCAGGGTCACCGACGCGTGACCCTTCATCTCGTTGGTGAGGATCACCGAGAACAGCGCCGTGCCGATCGAGGCCGCCACCTGCTGGGTGATGTTCATCAGCGTGGAGCCGCGGGCGATGTTGTGGTCGGTGAGCGTGGCCAGCGCCGAGCTCATGATCGGCATCATCGTGGAGCCCATGCCCAGGCCCATCACGAACAGCGAGCCGAGGATGAACGCGTAGGACGTGTCGGCGTCGAGCTGGGTGAACATGCCCATGCCGATCGTGACCAGGGTGATGCCCACCATCACGACCTTGCCCGGGCCCTTCTTGTCGGCGATGAAGCCGGCGATGGGCATGGTGATCATGGCACCGATGCCCTGCGGGGCCAGCAGTACGCCGGCACTCAGAGCGGTCTCGTTGCGAACCTGCTGGAAGTAGAGCGGGAACAGCAGGCTGGCGCCGAAGAACGCGATCGCGAAGAGCGCCATCGCGACGACCGCGATGGTCATCTGGCGGTTCTCGAAGAGGCGCAGCTCCACCAGTGGGTGGATGTTGCGACGGTTCAGTGCCCAGGGCACGAACGCGACGATCAGGGCCAGGCCGAGGATCGCGGGGACGAGGACCTCGCGGTCCCACATGGTGCCGGCCTCGGGGATGCTCGAGACGCCATAGAGGAAGGCGGCGAGCCCCGGGGAGAGCAGGATCATGCCCAGCCAGTCGAAGGACTCCGACGGCTCGACGTGGTCCTTGGGCAGCACGATGAACGCGTAGACGAAGGCCAAGATGCCGATCGGCAGGTTGATCAGGAAGATCCAGTGCCACGAGGCCGCGTCGATCAGCCAGCCGCCGAGGATCGGGCCGAAGATCGGACCGAGCAGCATCGGGATGCCGAGGATCGCCATCACCCGACCGACGCGGTGCGGGCCGGCGGCACGGGTGAGGATCGTCATGCCCAGAGGCATCAGCATGCCGCCACCGAGGCCCTGGAGCACGCGGTAGATCACCAGCGTGTTGAGGTCGTCGGCGGTGGCGCAGAGCACCGAACCGGCGGCGAACAGCGTCACCGCGATCAGGTAGAGACGCTTGGTGCCGAACCGGTCGGCCGCCCATCCGGTCAACGGAATGACGGAGGCGAGGGCCAGCGTGTAGCCGGTCATGGTCCAGGCGACCTCGGCAGAGGTGGCGTCGAAGTCGTTCTGGAAGGTCTCGAGTGCGACGGAGACAACCGTGATGTCGAGGATGGACATGATCGCGCCGAGCACGACCACACCCGCCACGATCAGGACGGACTTGTCGAGCTTGTCGTCATCAGTGGGAGCGGTCGGCTCCGGGATCGTTGTAGACACCCACGAAGAATACGGAACGGATCCGTTTCATCGCCACCTACTTTCGGCCACCCTTCGGGTGACCTGGCTCACGGCGGTCAGGTGAGGGGCTCGCGGGTCAGGAAGTGAGTGCCTCCACGCCGTCGACGAGGCGCTGGTCGTCGGGGGTGACTCCCGGGCGGAACCGCGAGATGACCTTGCCGTCGGCGGCGACCAGGAACTTCTCGAAGTTCCACTGCACGTCGCCGGCCTCGCCCTCCTCGTCGGGAACCTTGGTCAGCTCCTGGTAGATCGCGTGCCGGCCCTCGCCGTTGACGTCGACCTTCTCTGTCATCGGGAACGTCACGCCGTACGTCGACGAGCAGAACTCGGCGATCTCGTCGGACGTGCCGGGCTCCTGGCCGCCGAACTGGTTGCACGGGATGCCCACGACGGTGAAGCCGCGCTCGGCGTACTTCTCGTGGAGTTGCTCGAGGGCGGCGTACTGCGGGGTGAGGCCGCATTTCGAGGCGACGTTGACGAGCAGGGCGGGCTTGCCGCCGGTGATCTCGCCGAGGGACGCGGACGTGCCGTCGAGGCGGGCGATGGGGGCGTCGAGGATGCTCATGCTGCGAGCGTAGCGGGGCGTCACGCACTGGCCGAGCGGGTGCCCAGCCAGGGGTCGAAGCCGTCGTCGACGCCCGCCCACCGAGCCAGCCCGGCGGCCAGCTCTGCCTCGGTCATCAGCGCCGCCTCGAGGTCGCGGATGACCTGGTTGCGCCGCTGGTCGCAGCCGGTGATCACCAGGCGTGTGCGGGGACCGCGAGTGGGTCGGTGGTCGGAGCTGCCGATGCTCAACTGACCACCGGACCCGGCCCAGAGCGCAGGGCAGTCGGGGTGGGTGGGCAGCCAGAAGGTGCCCCGGCCGAGGTAGGAGTGACCGCCGATCGAGTCGATGGACTCCATCAGCCGTGGCGGGTGGAAGGGTCGCCACGAGTCGACCATCACGGTCCAGACACCCGCTGCCTCGGCCGCGGGCGAGGTGCAGTCGGTCACCCCGTCGTCACTCACCCGGGCGGGCAGCCAGGCCGGCGCGGGCTCCGGGTACGACGCCCGTGCGGCGCGGGTGGCCAGGAGCTCGCCGGACGTGAGTTCGGTCGGGTCGGGAACGACGCCGACGTCGGGGGCACGGAGCTCATCGATCAACGCGCGTCCGGTGCGCTCGGTGGCCCCGTCGAGAACGACCAGATCGGCGCAGTCGAGGAGGTCGACCAGCACCTCGCCGACGGCCCGGGTGTCACCGGCATGCGCCTCGTCGTCGCGCTCGCGCAGCAGGTCGTCGCCGCACAGGTCCTCGAGCAGCGACGGTCCGTGGAGGGCGGCGACCACCGCGGCCATGCGGAGCCGTGGGCGTCGGGCGAGCAGCGAGGGCAACCCGTGGACGAGTGCGGACGCGTGGCAGCCCGCCGGCAGGCTGAGCACCAGCGTGCCCCAACGGCCGGACTCGGCCAGTCGGGCCAACGTCGGCACGATCTCGTGGCGCAGCGCGCAGGAGAGGCAGGTGTGGTCGAGCGGCACCGTGTCGCGTTCGACCACGCCCGTCGCGTCGGACACGACGCGGGTCACGGCTCCGCCGATCACGTCGATCTCGAAGCGGGCCAGGGCGGCGTCGGGCAGGGTCAGGGCAACGGCGGACTCGACCGTCTCCATGGAGGTCCGGGTCAGCCCGGCCAGGAGTACGACGGGGAGTTGGCGACTGGGGAACGAGCGCATGCCCCGACCCTAAATGAGAATCGTTCTCAAACACAACCCGTGGTCCGGCAAAAGTTAACGCGGCGCGATCCCTTGCCCGGCTTGGGGAATCAGTCCGATGGTGGGGCGGCACCCACACTCTCGGAGGATCACCCATGACACCCGCACGCACTCGCATCGCGGCCCTGACCGGCGTCGCCGCCCTGCTCGCAGGCTCGGCGTCCGCCCTCTCCGGCATCGCGCTGTCCGACCCTGCCAGCGCCCAACCCGACCCGGGCACCCTCTCCCTCCAGGAAGATGCAGCGCCGGACATCCCGGTCGAGGCGGTCGTGGCCCACCTCGACGAGCTGCAGTCGATCGCGGACGCCAACGGCGGCAACCGGTCCACCGGGCAGCGAGGCTATGAGGCGTCGGTCGACTACGTGCAGGCGCAGCTCGACGCCGCCGGGTTCGTCACCGAGGTCCAGTCGTTCAGCACCCGCGCCGGTACGTCGTACAACCTGATCGCCGACTGGCCGGGCGGCGACACCACGAGCACCGTGATGATGGGTGGCCATCTCGACAGCGTCGACGAGGGCCCGGGCATCAACGACAACGGCACCGGCTCCGCCGCGATCCTGACCACCGCGTTGGCGTTCGCCGAGGCGAACCCGGCGCCGGCCAACCACGTGCGCTTCGGCTTCTGGGGCGCCGAGGAGCTCGGCCTGCTCGGCTCCACCCACTACGTCGACAGTCTCTCCGCGACGCAGGTCGATGACCTGGCGGCGTACTTCAACTTCGACATGCTCGGGTCGCCGAACCCGGGCTACTTCGTCTACGACGACGACGCGAACGGCACCGCGCTGCGCGACAGCCTGACCGCGTTGTACGACGAAGCGGGGATCGAGTCGGACCACATCGACGTCGACGGCCGCTCCGACCACGCCGCGTTCATGCAGCGCGACATCCCCACAGCCGGCACGTTCTCCGGCGCCGAGGGGCAGATGACCTCCGCGCAGGCCGCGAAGTGGGGCGGACAGGCCGGCAGCGCGTTCGACCCGTGCTACCACGCGGCCTGCGACGACATCGACAACGTCGACACCGCCGCGCTCGACCTGAACACCGACCTGATCGCCGACACCTTGTGGGCCTGGGCCGACCACGACTTCGACGGCGGCCCGACCTCTGTCCACTAGTCGCTCGGGCGAGTCCCCGTTTGCGGGGCACCTGTCGGGGGATGCTGGTGCGCATGACCGATCAGACCTCCGGGGCGGACTCCACCTACCTCGCGCTCAACCAGCTCGTCACTGCCGGACAGCTGACCCCCTCCCAGGCGCAGGCGGCCCTGGACGCCACCCGTGCCACGGACGGACGCGCGCCGCTCTTCGCGAGCTCCACGGTGCCGGCGTGGCTACGACCCGACGTGCTGCTCGTGGCCTTCGGCACCTCCCTGCTCACCGCGGCGGTGGGTGTGTCGACGCTGTGGAGCCGTGAGGACGGCGACCTCGACTGGTCCATCTATGTGGTCGGGATCGGAGCGACCATCCTGATGCTGGCGGGTGCGGCGGCCGGGTGGTTCCTGGTGCGCGACTCCCACCGCAAGGCCGTCCTGATGTCGTGGCCCGGAGCGCTCGGCGCCGTCAGCGTGGGCCAGATGGTCGCGGTCGGCATGGACGACAACGCGGCCATGGTCTACGTGTCCGGCCTGCTGATCGTCGCCCTGTGTGCGGGTGGCTACTACCTGATCCGTCAGCCGGCCTTCGTCGTGGGCGCCATCATCGGGGTCTTCATGCTCTACGTCCAGGTCTTCGACGACGCCTACGGAGTCGACGACATCGAGGGCGACAACGTCGGCATCGCCATCGGCCTCATCGTCCTGGTGTTCACCCTCATGGTCACCGCCGGCGGGTGGCTGCTGCCGACTCGCGACCTGAGCGCGATCATCGCCGGGACGTTCGCGGTCGCGGCCTACGCGCTGACACTGATCGGCCTGATCGCAGCGACCGCCTTCACCATGGCGTTCTCCGGCCCCGGCTTCGAGGACGAACCGTCGGTGCCCGAGAACCCCTACAAGAACGACGTGTGGTTCCTGCTCGCGTTCGGCGTGCTGCTCAGCCTGACCTGGGCCGCCGCATGGTGGCTGCGTGGCCACGACGGCTACCGGATCCTCATCCTCGCGATGCTGGGGACGATCTTCCCGGCAGCCACCTTCGCGCTCGCCTCGGAGCACCCGACCTGGTGGGGTGTCGTCCTCGCCGTGCTCGGCGCTGTCGGGCTCGGGTTGGCCGTTGGTCGCGCGGTCGGGATCCTCGCACCACAGGTGCGCCGAACGCCCTGAGGCTTGGCGTCCGGGGGAGGATGTCGGCTGCACCGGCTAGCGTCGGTGGCCCGCACCTCGGTCGCCTGGGAGGCCCCGCTTGAGTTTCGTCCCCGTCACCGGTCCGGCGACCTTCCGGGTGGCCGACCCCGCCCGCGACAGCGTGGTGGAGTTCAGCGACGAGAGACGCACGGTGAGCCTGCCCATGCGGGCTGCCCTGCCGGTGCTCACGCGAGCCCGCGGGCGTGACGACGTCCACCCCAGCGTGGCGCTGCTGGCCGGTGCGGCGCTGCTCGGCATGCAGTTCGTGGCCAGAGGCTTGCTGGAGCCGGCCGCCTCCGGGTGGCGCATCGCCGAGCTCGAGGCCGCCGACGAGGACCGACTGCAGCTGCTCGCGGAGTCACGTCACGCCACCGGCTTCGCCGAGACGGCCGAGGTGGTGCGCGGTGTGGTCCACGCGGTCGCCGATGCGATGGCGCGCTCGGCCCCGGCGTCCTCCGTCGTACGCCGTGCAGGTGGCCCGGAGCGTCCCGCCTCGAAGCCCTACCCTCGACGCCAGCCCGCGGGCGACGTGACGCGTCGCATCCAGGAACGGGTGGCGCGACTGGCCTCGCCCGAGTCCGACGACCGGCCTCAGCTGGTGTCCCTGACCCTGCGCATGGAGGCCGACGAGGAGGAGCTGATCGGCGGCACCGTGCGGCTGGTGCTGCAGGTGCACGATGAGCAGGATCCCTTCCACTTCGCCGATGCCGCCCGGCTGTGGACCGAACGAGCCGGCGATGCCACCCACGGTTTCGGCTCGCGAGCCCAGATCCACGCCACCCAGGCGCTGCGCGGTGCGGCCGAGGCGTGGCCGGTGCTGGAGCGGCTGCTCGAGCTCCAGGTGCCCGACCAGATCACGCTCGACGCACTCGAGCTGAGCAGCCTCCTCGACGACGGACTGGGCGCGCTCAAGGCCCGGGGGGTCGACGTACTCTTCCCGCGCACGCTGGGTCGCGACCTCACCACGCGCGCCGAGCTCAAGCCCGGCGACGGCAAGCAGGAGGAGCCGTTGGTCGAGGGACTCTTCGGCACCGAGGCCTTGTTCAGCTTCAAGTGGCAGGTGGCGCTGCACGGCGACCCCCTCACCGACGACGAGATGGACCAGCTCGCCGCCGCCACCACTCCCATGATCAAGCTGCGCGACAACTGGATGCTGGTCGACCCCAAGACCGCCAAGCGCGCCAAGAAGCGGTTGATCCGCACCGCCAAGCCGGCCCAGGCGCTGGCCGCCACGCTGACCGGTCAGGTCGCCGTCGACGACGTCGACGAGAAGGTGATCGTGGGTGCGACGCTCGAGAAGGTGCGCGAGCGCATCATCACCGCCGCGACCCGTGAGCCCCTGGCCGCGCCGGCTGCGCTGCAGGCGACACTGCGTGACTACCAGCTCCACGGGCTGACCTGGCTGGCCGAGATGACCTCGCTCGGCCTGGGTGCCTGCCTGGCCGACGACATGGGCCTGGGCAAGACGATCACCGTGATCGCGTTGCACCTGCACCGCCGCGACCAGGGCGTGACCGGGCCCGTGCTGGTGGTCTGCCCGGCGTCCCTGCTCGGCAACTGGGAGGCCGAGATCAACCGGTTCGCCCCCGGGGTCGTCGTACGCCGCTTCCACGGCGGCGGGCGCTCACTCGAGGGGTTGACCGACGGCTTCGTGCTCACCACCTACGGCACGATGCGCGCCGACGCCCAGCCGAAGGGCAAGCGTGAGCTGGCGGAGGTGTCTTGGGACCTGGTCGTGGCCGACGAGGCGCAACACGTGAAGAACCCGCAGTCCTCGACCGCCCGCGCGCTGCGCACCCTGCCCGGCACCGCCCGCATCGCGTTGTCCGGGACCCCGGTCGAGAACAACCTCACCGAGCTCTGGGCAATCCTCGACTGGGCGATCCCGGGGCTGCTCGGCTCCCGCAACGCCTTCCGCAAGGTGTGGGCCGGGCCGATCGAGTCGGGGCTCGAGCCGACCAAGGCTCGCCAGTTCGCCGACCTGATCGAGCCGTTCCTGCTGCGTCGCCGCAAGTCCGACCCCGGCATCGCCCCCGAGCTGCCGGCCAAGACCGAGACCGACCACCCGTTGCGGCTGACCCGCGAGCAGACGGTCCTCTACGAGGCGCTGGTGCGCGAGTCCATGGACCGCATCGAGAGGGCCGACGAGCACGCCCGCCGTGGGCTGGTCCTGGCGCTGCTGACCGGGCTGAAGCAGATCTGCAACCACCCGGCCCACTACCTCAAGCAGGGCAATGCGCGCCTGGGTGGGCGCTCGGAGAAGCTCGAGCTGCTCGACGAGCTGCTCGGCACCGTGCTCGCTGAGGACGGTGCGGTGCTGATCTTCACCCAGTACGTCGCCATGGCCCGCCTCCTCGAGCAGCATCTCGCGCAGACCGGCGTGCCCACCCAGTTCCTGCACGGCGGCACCTCCGTGCGGGAGCGCTCGCGCATGGTGGAGCGGTTCCAGGAGGGTGAGACGCCGGTCTTCCTGTTGTCACTGAAGGCCGGTGGCACCGGCCTCAACCTGACCGCGGCCGACCACGTGATCCACTTCGACCGCTGGTGGAACCCGGCCGTCGAGGAGCAGGCCACCGACCGGGCCTACCGCATCGGGCAGACCCGGGCGGTGCAGGTGCACCGGTTGATCACCCAGGGCACCATCGAGGAGCGCATCGCCGAGCTGCTCGCCCACAAGCGCTCTCTGGCCGACTCGGTGCTGGCCCGCGGTGAGGCTGGGCTCACCGAGCTGAGCGACTCCCAGCTGCGCGACCTGGTGACGCTGCGGAGCTCCGATTGAGCGCGGTCACCCACCCTCGGTTCGCGCCTCGGCGGGGTTCGCGCTCGAGTCCGTGGTGGGGCAAGGCGGTGGCCCGTGCCGTCGAGGAGTCGGCCTACCACTCGACCGACCTGCGGGCCGGCCGAATCCTGGCCCGCGGAGGCAAGGTCGGCGCCATGACCGTCGACCGCGGCACCCTCTTCGCTGCTGTGCAGCAGGGCGACGACGCCTGGACCGTGTCTGTCGCCGTGCCGGTGCTCACCGTCGAGGCGACGGACACGTTCGTCGAGCTGGTCGCGGCCGAGTCGGGGCGCATCGCGGGCCTGCTCGACGGTGACCTGCCGCACCAGCTCGTCGAGGACGCCGAGGACGCCGGGGTCGAGCTGCTGCCCTACGGCAGCGAGTTCTCCGCGTCGTGCTCGTGCGAGGCCTGGGCGCAGCCCTGCCCGCACGGGCTGGCCGTGCTCACCCAGTTCACCTGGTTGATCGACGGCGACCCGCTCGCACTCCTGCACCTGCGCGGACTGTCCCGCGAGCAGCTGCTGGCCGCCCTGCACGACCGCACGTCCCGAACGCCCTCCGGTGCAGCGAGTGACCGCGACGAGGTCGACGAGGCCACCGAGGTGGACGTCGAGGTCGGGATCGACGCGGCTCGCCGCGCCGCTCGCATCCTCGAACTCCTGGAGCAGGGCGAAGACGTCACCTCGCTCCTCTGAGTCGCAGCGTTCCGCCGTGCTCGGCGGTCAGCTCGGTCGACTCAGGCCCAGGGGTCCTCGCGACGCCACACGGTCGGCAGGTGCAGGGCCACGCCATCTGCGTCGGCCAGCGCACCGAGCACACGCATGGTCACGTCGAGGTCGTCGCCCGCATAGGGCAGCGCCCGCAGAGGCCGGTCGAGCGGCCTGAAGAAGTCGTCCCAGTGGATCAGCACGACCCGCCGCGCCCCGACCGCGCGCACGGTCTCCTCCCAGAACGAGCGCAGGTAGTCGGCGCTCTGGATGCCGAGCTGTCCGACCCCCAGGTAGACCACCTCGGCCTCGCGTCCGTCCAGGGCGCCCGGCACGAAGCCCGCGCTGCCCTGCACGAGCATCGACGGCCCGGACGCGTGCCGGACGAGTGTCGACCAGGCCTCACCGCACCTGTACGCCGAGGCCCGAGCCGGTGTGGGCAGCGGGGCGTCGATCGGACCGGGGAAGCGGTCCGGTGGACAGTGGTGGCTCTCGATGAGGGTGACGGTGAAGTCGCCGTACGTCCGGTCCTCGTCCGGCGCCACCTGGTCCAACCGCGACGCGGGCAGTCCGTGACCGCGGCCGATGTTCATCGTCGACGATCCGCCGACCAGCTTCGCGCCAGTGCGCTCGGCGACGACGGCGGAGTCCATCGCGTGGTCGAAGTGACTGTGCACGGGCAGCACTGCGGCCAAGCGATCCACGCCGGCCCGGTTGAGCGAGGCGTCGATGCGGGCATCGTCGGGGGTGAGTGGGCGCAGCGCGACCTTCGGCAGGCTCGGCCGGCTGAAGAACCCGTCCGTCATCAACGACGTCTCGCCATCGGTGATCAGCAGGGTGCTCACGCCCAGGAACGTGACCGAGAGGTCGCCTGCGGCAGGCGGTACGTCGAAACGATCGGCGTACCTGTCGATGTCGGGTCGGCCCAGGCGCAGTCGCATGACCTGATGCTAGGCCGTGGAGGGTGAGCTGCAGCTCTCGAATCCAGCCGCCGAGGGCGGCGTCAGCCGAGACCAGCCAACGCCTTCTCGGCCACGGTGATCGTCGAGGTCCGCAGCTGGGCGACGTCCGACCCGTTCTTCGCCTCCACACTGAAGGTCAGGACTGCACTGTCGGTGCATGCCCGCAGCTGGGCCTCGACCTCGTCCGGGTCCTCGCTGGCCAGCCAGGTTGCTGAGGACGCGCCGGCCACGTCCACGGGCGCACCGTCCTGGCCGAGGTACCGCACCGGGATGCAGGTGAGGCCGCCCTCGAAGTCAGCGGCTCTCGAGAGCGCCAGCTCGACCTCCAGGTGGTCCTCGGCCTGCCAGTCGCAGTCCGAGCTGGAGAACTTCACGTCGTTCTCGTTGTGTCCGCCGAGGCCGGGCTCACCCTCGCCCACGGTGACGCCGTACGCAGTCTCGACGTCGGCGGCGCTGACCAGGTCACACGGTCGGGCATCGCCATCGGTCGAGGGGACGTTGCTCGAACCGACGCTCGAAGAAGGGGAGTCGGACGAGTCCGCCTCGGTGTCGTCATCGCCGTCTCCGCAACCGGTGAGCGACAGGGCGAGCATGGCCGAGGCGGTGGCGGTGAGCAGGCGCATGGGGATCTCCTTGCCAGGCAGATCGATGGGTCCGGTTCGTGACGCTAGCAGCGTGTGGCGCACGGCGAGGCGGAATCGCTGATGGACCTGGGGTCGGTCAGCCGCGGTAGACCGAGACCGCCCAGTCGCTGGCGTCGGTGAAGGGGTCGAGCTCCCACGTGCCGAACCGGAACTCGAGGGTCCAGCCGACCTGATCGGCATACCCGTCGAGGTCGTCGACCGACAGGGTGCGGTCGACATGGAAGCCGAAGACGGCACGGCCACCCGGCGCCAGCACGGAGGCCATCGCGGCCACCACCTCCGGCTCGGAGTCCGGCGCCACGAAGGTGATCACGTTTCCTGGGCACACGATCACGTCGAAGGTGCCGAGCTCGGGGCTGAGGTCGGCGAGATCGAGGACGCGCAGGTCCGTGTCTGGGTGCTGCTGGTGACCGGCCTCGATGAGCAACGGATCGACGTCGACCCCGATCGTCCGGTGCCCGGCCCGTCTCAGGGCATCGGCCACCCGCCCGGCTCCACAGCCGGCGTCGAGGATGCGAGAGCCGCGCGTGGCCATCGCGTCGACGAAGCGGGCCTCACCGTCGATGTCGTTGCCCTCGGCCGCGATCTTCACGAACCGTTGGCTGTATTCCTGGCGTTGCTCGGTGGACCTCGCGTCGAACCATCGGGTGCTCATGGTGCCGATCCTCGCACCATCTCACAGAGCCAGCGCCCGGGCGGCCATGTCCTGGAGGAGGCCGCGCATCTCCGCCTCGGGCAGGAAGGCGCTGTGCGGGGTCGAGTTCAGCAGCCCGAACGCGGCGTGGGCTCGGGCCCGCGCCGCGACCAGGGTCAGGGTGTCGTCGAGCCTGCGCAGCTCGCCGGCCCAGAGATCGACGTACTTGCGTTGCAGGCTGCGCACCCTCTCCCGAGCGTCGGCCGGCAGGGATGCCCAGTCGCGGTCTTGGACGATGATCAGCGACTTGTTGGCCAGTGCGAACGAGATGTGCCAGTCGATCAGCGCGGTCAGAGCCGCGCGGGGCTCCACCGAGGACGACACCCGAGCGCGGCCCTCGCGCAGCAGCTCCTCACTGATCGCGACCAGCATCTCGGCCAGGATCGCGTCCTTGCTGGCGAAGTGCTTGTAGAGCGCGGGACCACTCATGCCGCACGCGGCACCGAGCTCGCCGACGGAGACCCCGTGAAAGCCGCGTTCGGCGAACAAGGTCGCGGCGGTGGCGACGATCTGCTCGCGGCGGTTCATGGGTCCAAGGTTAGCGATCCTTCACCTACCTGTGGAGGAGCGGTTGCACCTCGGGGCAGGGCGAGTGAGACTCGGAGGTACCGCCGCCAGCTCCGCCGTGGTTCTCGTGTCTGCGGTGGTCGCCACCCGGATTGGTGATGCGGACAGCCTGGGCCTACGGGCTACCCGCCTCGGGCCCTTGGTCGTCGACCCCACCGACAGTTCCGGCGCGACAGGAAGGTGGGCCTCGGACATGACCCACCGCATCACAAGGAGGTGCTGAACGAGAGTGCGGGCCTTCCCAGGGGTGGACGGGGTGCGTAATCCTCGGATGTGTCGTAGCCTAGGAGTGGTTAATGATCATTAACCACTCAAGATTTTCTGGGAGGACACGTGACAGCCACCGAGTCCGGAGGCCTGCGAGATGTCGTCGACGAGCTGCGCGCCCGCCTCGCCGCCGTACGCAACGACGGCGCCGGCGGCAGCGAGGCGGCCCGCACCAAGCACACCGACCGCGGCAAGCTGCTCGTGCGCGAGCGGGTCAACCGGCTGCTCGACCCGGGCAGCCCGTTCCTCGAGTTCAGCGCTCTGGCGGCGACCGGGATGTACGGCAAGGAGGGTGACGAGAACGCCGTGCCCAGCGCCGGCATCGTCACCGGGCTCGGCCAGGTCAGCGGCCGCACCTGCGTGATCATCGCCAACGACGCGACGGTCAAGGGCGGCACCTACTACCCGATGACGGTCAAGAAGCACCTGCGTGCGCAAGAGATCGCCCGCGCCAACAAGCTCCCCGTCATCTCGCTGGTCGACTCCGGCGGCGCGTTCCTGCCGATGCAGGACGACGTGTTCCCCGACAAGGAGCACTTCGGCCGCATCTTCTTCAACCAGGCCAACATGAGCGGTGAGGGCATCCCGCAGATCGCCTCGGTGATGGGCTCGTGCACCGCCGGTGGCGCCTACGTGCCGGCCATGTCCGACGAGACCGTGATCGTCAAGGACCAGGCCACGATCTTCCTCGGTGGTCCGCCGCTGGTGAAGGCCGCGACCGGTGAGGTCGTCACCGCCGAGGACCTCGGCGGCGGCGACGTGCACGCCCGCAAGTCCGGCGTGGTCGACCATCTCGCCAACGACGATGCCCACGCGCTGGCCATCGTGCGCAGCATCGTCGAGACGGTGCCCCGCCCGACCACCACGCCATGGGAGGTGCTCGAGCCCGAGGAGCCGCACGAGGCGCCCGAGACGTTGTACGACGTGGTCCCCAGCGACACCCGCACGCCGTACGACGTCCGCGAGGTGATCCGTCGCGTCGTCGATGCCAGCAGGTTCAGCGAGTTCAAGCAGTACTACGGCGAGACCCTGGTCTGCGGCTTCGCCCGCATCTGGGGCCACCCGGTCGGCATCGTGGCCAACAACGGCATCCTGTTCAGCGAGTCCAGCCTCAAGGGCGCGCACTTCATCGAGCTGTGCAACCAGCGCAGGATCCCGCTGGTCTTCCTGCAGAACATCACCGGCTTCATGGTCGGGCGGGAGTACGAGAACCGCGGCATCGCCAAGGACGGCGCCAAGCTGGTCACCGCGGTCGCGTGCAGCGTCGTCCCCAAGTTCACCGTGGTCATCGGCGGCTCGTTCGGGGCCGGCAACTACGGCATGTGCGGGCGTGCCTACGACCCGCGCTTCCTGTGGATGTGGCCCAATGCCCGCATCTCGGTGATGGGCGGCGAGCAGGCCGCGAGCGTGCTGGCCACCGTCAAGCGCGACGGCATCGAGGCCAAGGGCGGCGAGTGGGGTGCCGACGAGGAAGAGCGGTTCAAGGCGCCGATCCGCGAGCAGTACGAGCAGCAGGGCTCGCCCTACTACTCCACGGCCCGCCTCTGGGACGACGGCGTGATCGACCCCGCGGACACCCGTCGTGTGCTCGGCCTCGGCCTGGCCGCCGCGGCACACGCCCCGGTGCCCGAGCCCTCCTACGGAATCTTCAGGATGTGAGGCACGCAATGAAGACCCTTCTCATCGCCAACCGTGGCGAGATCGCGCTGCGCGTGATTCGCAGCGCCCGTGCCCTCGGCATCCGCACGGTCGCCATCCACACCGACCTCGACAACCGCGCGCCCCACGTGCGGGAGGCCGACCACGCCGTCCGGGTCGAGGCCTACCTCGACATCGACGCCGTCGTGCAGGCTGCGCGCGACACGAAGGCCGAGGCCATCCACCCGGGCTACGGCTTCCTGTCCGAGCGGGCCGAGTTCGCCCGCGCCGTGGAGCAGGCCGGGCTGACGTTGGTGGGTCCCAGCGCCGACGTGATGGACAAGATGGGCCGCAAGGACGCTGCCCGTGGGATCGCGATCGCGGCCGGCGTGCCCGTGGTGCCCAGCTACGGCATCGACGACGACCCGGCCGGCATGAGCTACCCGATCCTGGTCAAGGCCGCGGCCGGCGGCGGCGGCAAGGGCATGCGCATCGTGCGCGGGGCCGGCGAGTTCGAGGCAGCCGTTGCCGCCGCGAAGCGTGAGGCCGCCAAGTCGTTCGGTGACGACACCATGCTGATCGAGAAGTACGTCGAACGCGGGCGCCACATCGAGGTGCAGGTGATGGCCGACTCCCACGGCAACGTCGTCCACCTCTTCGAACGCGACTGCTCCACCCAGCGCCGCCACCAGAAGGTGCTCGAGGAGGCCCCGGCGCCGACCATCGACGAGGCCACCCGCACGCTGATCACCGACGCGTCGGTCGCCCTCTCCAAGCAGGTCGGCTACGTCAACGCCGGCACCGTCGAGTTCCTGCTCGACGCGGAGACGCAGGAGGCCTACTTCCTGGAGATGAACACGCGCCTCCAGGTCGAGCACCCCGTCACCGAGTCGGTCGTGGCCTGGACACCGGAGGGAACCAAGGTCGACCTCGTGGCACTGCAGTTGGCGGTTGCCGCGGGCAAGGCGCTGCCCTTCACCCAGGAGGACCTCTGGCTGGACGGTCACGCGATCGAGGCCCGGGTCTACGCCGAGGACCCCTACGCCGGATTCCTGCCCCAGGCCGGAACCGCGTCGATCGTGCGGTGGCCGGTCGAGCCGTTCAGCGGCCCCGCAGGTGAGAACCGGGAGGGCATGCGTGTCGACGCGGCGCTCGAGAGTCGCCAGGTGGTCTCCACCAGCTTCGACCCGATGCTCGGCAAGGTGATCGCGGTCGGCAAGGACCGCGAGGCGGCCCGCCGCCAGCTGGTCACGGCGCTCGAGCGGACCTCGATCCTCGGGCTCACCACCAACACCGGCTTCCTGCGTGAGATCGCCGAGAGCGATGCGTTCCGCGACGCGGAGATCGACACGGCGTGGCTCGACCGGCACCCGCCCACCGCCCCCGACGCCAGTCTGGCCCGCACCATCGCGGCCTGGACCGATGTCGCCATCGCCCGGATGACCGAGGCCAACGGCCCCCTGATGGCCGACGGTTGGCGGGACGGCGGCCCCGCCGTGCCCACCCTGGTCGAGCTCGACCAGGTCGTCTGCGTGGACCGGGCCGGCGGACTGGTCGACGGGACCCGCGTGATCGAGAGATCGATGGCCGACCACGTGGCCAGCCTGCGCATCGACGGAACCCGGCTGGAGGCAGTCGTCAACGCCCAGGAGCACGGCATCGACGTCGTCCACCGGGGCCAGCGCTTCCACTTCACCAGGCCCGACGTGGCCGGCGATCACGGGCCCGATGTCGGTGACGGCACGTTGCTGGCTCCGATGCCGGGCACCGTCCTGGCCGTCAACGTCGGCACCGACCAGGAGGTCAAGGAGGGCGAGGTGCTCGGCACCATGGAGGCGATGAAGATGGAGCTCGCGCTCAAGGCGCCCTTCGACGGCACCGTCGTCGCCGTGCACCCGAAGGTCGGAGACCAGGTGCCGCTGGGCGCCGTACTCTTCGAAGTGGAGGCAACCGCATGATGCCGAGGAGCCCCCGCGGAGGTACGCCGAGGCACGAGGTGTGCCGGAGTGAGGCACCGCAAGGATCGAGCAGGGGACCAGCATGAGGCAGCCACAGCGCGTCGAGAGCCCGACCGCGCTCCCGGAGAAGGTCACGATCTGGGAGGTCGGTCCCCGCGACGGACTGCAGAACGAGAAGGCGATCGTGCCGACCGAGGTGAAGGCCGAGTTCATCCGGCGTCTGGTCGCCGCGGGCCTGCCGATCGTCGAGGCGACCAGCTTCGTGCACCCCAAGTGGGTGCCCCAGCTGGCCGATGCCAAGGAGCTGATGGAGGGTCTCGCCAACCCGGAGCTGCCGGTGCTGGTGCCCAACGAGCGCGGCCTTGACCGCGCGCTCGAGCTCGGCCTCAAGCACATCGCGATCTTCGGCAGTGCCACCGAGACGTTCGCGACCAAGAACCTCAACCGCAGCCTCGACGAGCAGTTCGCGATGTTCGAGCCGACCGTACGCCGCGCCCGAGAGGCCGGCATGGACGTGCGCGCCTACGTGTCGATGTGCTTCGGCGACCCGTGGGAGGGTGACGTTCCGGTCGAGCAGGTCGTCGGCGTCGGCAAGCGCCTCTTCGACCTCGGCGCCAGCCAGCTCAGCCTCGGGGACACCATCGGCGTCGGCACCGCCGGCCACGTCACACGGCTGATCGGCGCGTTCGACGAGGCCGGCCTCGTCGTCGACCACCTCGCCGTCCACTTCCACGACACCTACGGCCAGGCGCTGGCCAATGCGTACGCCGCACTCGAAGCCGGTGTGACGACGTTCGACGCGAGCGCCGGTGGGCTCGGTGGCTGCCCGTACGCCGAGAGCGCGACCGGCAACCTGGCCACCGAGGACCTGGTCTGGATGCTGCACGGACTCGGCATCGAGACCGGCGTCGACCTGGAGTCGCTCGTCGCGACCAGCACCTGGATGGCCGGGCACCTCGGCCGCCCGAGCCCCTCACGGGTGGTCACCGCACTGTCGTGACCAGTGCGGCACAATGCGGCCCATGAGCAAGCGGAAGGTCTTCCTGCACGTCGGGGCGCCCAAGACCGGCACGACCTACGTGCAGGACCGACTCGCGCTCAACGCCCGCGGGCTGGCCGAGCACGCCGTGCACTTCCCCAACAAGCGCCTCTTCGCCGACCCGACCCTCTTCCACTTCCGAGCCGCCCTCGACCTGCTCGACCAGGACTGGGGCGGCCCCTCCGGGCACGCACGGGGTGCCTGGTCGTCGATGGTCCGAATGACCCAGCGTCGCAGCGGCACCGTGATCATCAGTCACGAGATCCTGGCGCCGGCACCGGCGGAGAAGATCGCGCGGGTGATGAACGACCTTCAGGGCAGCGAGATCCACGTCGTCTACACGGCCCGCGACATGGTGCGACAGCTGCCCGCCGCCTGGCAGGAGAGCATCAAGCAGGGCCGGCGCTGGTCCTTCGACCGGTTCCTGGCCAAGGCGGAGGACGGGATCCCGTGGTTCATGCGCGCCTTCGACCTGCCCAGCGTGCTGACCGCCTGGGGCCGCACCCTGCCGCCCGAGCGAATCCATGTGGTGACGGTTCCGCAGCGTTCGACGAACGAGAACCTGCTGTGGGAGCGCACCTGCGAGGCCTTTGGCATCGACCCGACCTGGGCGCACCTGGACTCCGAGCGCGCCAACGCCGGGCTCGGGGTCGCCGAGACCGAGCTGCTGCGCCGGCTGAACCGGCAGTTGGACCGCTCCACCCGCAGCACCGCTGCCCACGACGAGCTGATCCAGACCATGCTGGACCGCAGCGAGCTCGGCCGGCGGCGCTCCCGCAAGGTGCAGCTCCCACCGGCGCACTACGACTGGGCGCAGGCCGAGGCGCAACGCTGGACCGCCTGGGTCGAACAGGCCGGCGTCCACGTGGTCGGCGACCTCGCGGACCTCCAGACTGGGCCACCACCGGCCGACCTGCCCGAGGATCCCAACACGGTGCGCTCCAAGGCGATCACCAAGGCGGCCGTGAACGCGTTGACCGTGATGACCCGTGAGGCCGCCAGTCGACCCGACCCGTCGCGCGAGCTCGGCGCCCGCATCAAGGCCCGCGCCGGGCAGATCCGGCAGCGGTGATCAGGTGACCAGTGCCGACCAGGAGAACCCGGGGATCGCCCGCGCCTGGGGGTGGGTCGACCACCTCCGCGCCGGAGGCGACACCCCTTGGGCCGACTTCGCCGGGGCATCCGTCTCACGGGGCAACCTGGTGCCGGGGGCCATCCAGCTCGAGGTGGCCCGCCGCCTCAACGCCCTCGCCCGCTCCGACGCCTTCGGGCAGGCCCGACAGGTCGACAGTGCCCTGGGCGGAGCCGACAACCCCGGGCACGCCCGGCTCGTCGACCAGATCCTCGAGTCCAGCGGCCCCGGCCGCGGCCAACCCGACCTCGAGCTGGTCGGCGTGCACTCGGGCTCTCGCTTCGGGCCACGTCCGGTGGATCCGGCGCAGCTGCCGACCCACGAGCTGATCCGGGCCGCGGTCGGGCTCCTTGCCGAGCTGGTCGTCGAGCACGACCCCGGTGCCACACCCGAGCCGCCCCCCCGTCTGGTGCGACCCTGGCGTCGTGGCTGGAGCCTGTACGGCGACCCGCTGGCGGTCTCGCAGGTGCGTGGCACCTTGTCACGGGCCGGCGTCGAACCCGGCCGACGCGCACCGATCGCGGTGATCGTGGCCGATGACCTGGCCGCGATGCTCGCCGACGTGTGGAGCTGGCGGGTGCAGCATGCGGTCAACCCCTCCTGGCGCTGGTGGCTCTCCGACCGGGTCCGGCGCGACCGGTTGCCACGGGTCGTCGACCTGCCCCGGGTGGCCGCCAACCAGGCTGCCCGACTCGGTGCGGATCGCGTGCACATCGTGGTCGCCCAGCACCCCCTGCCGGCCGTGGCCCGGCTGGTCGGCGTACGTCGTCCCGTCGACGCGACCCGGGTCGGCCTCTCGCCCGAAGCCCTGGATCTCGTGCGGCACCTCAACGTCGTGCTCCGGGTGCTGGTCACCCCCGAACGCCACCAGCACCTGCTCGACAGCGTGCTGCTTCCGTGGTTGGCCGACGAGACCGGGAGGCGACGCGGGGTTCCGCCCCGTCACCAGGACTGGGTGCGGCAGCAGGCCGAGCGAATGCGCGATGAACTCCGGGTTGCTGGATACCCTGTGGTCGGGGATCTGGACGCCTTGGTCCCGACCGACCGGCGGCGTGAGCCGGGCACGGACGAGACCGGCGTCCTTGACGTGGCCCTGCGCACGCTGTTGAAGGTCAAGGAGATCGAATCGTGAGCCCGAAGCGCGTCATCCTCCACGTCGGGACCCCCAAGACCGGCACGTCCTACCTCCAGGACGTGCTGTTCAGCAACCGCGACAGCCTCGCCGGTCAGGGGGTGCTCTACCCCGCCGATCGCTTCGACGGCCACTTCCTCGCCGCCCTCGACCTCATGCGCCTGCCATGGGGTGGCCTGGAAACCCAGGCGGTCGGCGCGTGGGACCAGTTGGCCGAGAAGGTGCGCGACTGGCAGGGCAGCACCGCGATCATCAGCCACGAGATCCTGGCGACGGCCTCACGCACCCAGATCCGCAAGGCCCTCGAGTCGTTGGGCCACCCCGACACCGAGATCCACGTGGTGCTCTCCGCGCGTGACCTGGTGCGTCAGATCCCGGCCGAGTGGCAGGAGAACATCAAGCACCGCCGCACGATCAGCTACCGCCGATTCCTCGCCCAGGTGCAGGATCCCGACCGCACCGGCCGCATCGCCACGTGGTTCTGGGGCGTCCAGGAGATCCCCGACATCCTCAACCGGTGGGGAGCCGAGCTCGACCCCTCACGTGTGCACGTCGTGACCGTGCCCAAGCCGGGCGCGCCCAAGACCCTGCTCTGGGAGCGCTTCGCCGACGCGTTCTCTCTCGACGGACTCGACCTCGACCTGCACGTGGAGCGGGCCAACCCATCCCTCGGAGTGCCCGAGACCGCGCTGATCCGGCGGATCAACAAGACCTCGAACGCCGACGTCGAGCCCGGCGCCTACCGCCCGCTGGTGCGTGAGCTCCTTGCTCACCAGACTCTCTCCAAGCGCTCGGATTCACCACGGTTGGCTCTGCCGCCGGACGTGTGGACCTGGGCCGACGACCTCTCCCACGCCTGGGTCGACGAGCTGCGTGAGCGGCGCTACGACGTGGTCGGTGACCTCGACGACCTGATCCCCGACAGCAGTCCGGTGCCGTTCAGCGACCCCGACCGGCCGCGGCACCGCGAGGTCAACGCGGCCGCGCTCGAGGCGATCCGGGCGCTGCTGCTCGAGGGTGCTCGCATGCGCCAGGTCGAGACGGATCTGCGCGACGAGCTCCGCGAGACCCAGATCGCGCTGGAGCGGGCCTACCTGCGGCCGACCTACCGAGCCCGCGAGAAGATCGTGCGCTCGGCCGAGGACAAGGGCTGGGGACGCCGCCTGCTGGGCTTCTACCGTCGGGTGCGCGGCAGGAGCTCGCGCCCGGCGTAGCGGCCGATCTGCCAGGTGCTCCACGCATCGGCGGAGAGCCCGACCACGCCGCCCACCACGGGCACGCGTCGACCGATCGTGGTGGCCAGTCGCTTGCCGGCCACCTTGCCGATCAACGAGTTCGCGACCTCGGCGGCGATCGCCTTGTCGAGTGCCGGGTCGTTGACCGGGGCCGTGGCCAGCGCCATCGGTGGCGCCGGAAGCTGCTTCTTCTTCACCAGCTTCTTGACCGAGTCCTCGCCCAGGGCGCAGGCAAGGATCGCGTTGCGGACCCGGTCGTCGTGCAGGTCGTAGCCGCGCAGGTGCGCGATCACCGCCACCATCCGGCACTGGATCAGCGCCAGCCCGGTGATGTTGGCCGGCATGGAGGCCGCCGCGGTGACCAGCCCGCCCAGGTTGGTCACGAATCCCTCGGCCCCGGCGTAGGCCGCATGCCACTCGATCACGTCGCGGATCGCCTTGTCGACGTCCCCGTCGGCCTTCTCCAGTCGAGCCTTCGCGGTCGCCTCCGCCGAGGGCAGGGGTCCGATCCCGTCGACGGCGCGTTTGAGCGCCTCGCGGACGAAGCCCGAGGTGAGATTGGGAGCCGCCTGCGTGATCTTCGGCGTGATGCGCTTGGAGATGCTCGATCCGATACCCATGCGGTGCATCCTAGGGTCGTGCCGATCGAACCACCTGCCACACCGTGGGATTTCCCCGATCCCTCCGCCGTGGCCGACGACCTGATCGCGATCGGCGCCGATCTCGAACCGGGCACGTTGCTGCTCGCCTACCGCTCGGGCTACTTCCCGATGCCCTTGGAGGACGACGACATCGGCTGGTGGAGCCCGCAGCGGCGAGGTGTCCTCCCGCTCGACGGGTTGCGGGTCTCACGGTCCTTGCGTCGGGCCTGTCGCGACTTCGAGATCAGGGTCGACACCGCGTTCGAGGAGGTGATCGACGCCTGCGCCGACCCCGTGCGTGAGGGCGGCTGGATCGACGCCGGCATCCGGACGGCGTACGTCGAGCTGCACCGTCTGGGCTGGGCGCACTCGGTCGAGGCGTGGCGCGACGGACGACTGGCCGGTGGGTTGTACGGCGTCGCGACCGGCGGCCTCTTCGCGGGTGAGTCGATGTTCCACCGCGACCGGGACGCCTCGAAGGTGGCGCTGGTGGGGTTGGTCGACCTGCTCGACGACGGCGTGCCGGGTCGGCTCCTCGACGTGCAGTGGCGCACCGACCACCTGGCCTCGTTGGGCGTGGTCGAGGTGCCGCGGGCGACCTACCTCGAACGGTTGCGCGCGGCCGTCGTCCTGCCGGAGCCGACCGCGCTCGGCTGAACCCGGCACGGATCGCGGTCGTGGTGAGGGGCACGGGGCCCTCCCGACGGATCGGCGCTCAGGTGCCGTCCGTCAGGATGGTGGGCGTTGACCGGAGACACCCATCGACCTCAGGAGTGATCGGGATGCGACGAACCGCCCTTGTCTGCGCCATTGTGCTGCTGCTGGCCGGGCTGACCGCCGGATGCGGGGGCGACTCCGACCAGGACTCCGCGGCCAAGGAGTCGGAGAGCGCGTCGGCCACCGACAGTGCGAGCGAGGGCGCCTCCGGTGACGACAGTGCGACTGATGGTGGCTCCGAGGATGCCTCCGAGTCGAGCGACTCGGACGCGGAGTCATCGTCGGCACCGGCCCCCGACCCTGACGGCAGCGTCGAACCGGCCGGTGCCGAGTTCTGTGATGCCGTGACCGTGGCTGCCGCTGCCAAGGAGTTCGACGAGCTCCAGGAGGCCGTCGATGGACTCGTGGCGAAGCTGCCCGCCGAGGCCGGTGCCGACGTGAAGGCTGGACTCGACGTGCTCGACACGACCATCGACGCCTCCGCCGACAAGGAGGAGTTCGTCACGAAGGCCCGGTCGTTGACCGCCCGGGACCAGAAGGTGGTGACCGCCTACACCGCCTACGAGAGTGCGGCATGCGCAGAGTCGACGCCCTGACCCCGATATCCCGAGTGTTCTCAGGAACTTCTCAAGAAATCTGTGTCGTGCATGCATGAAACCGGATTCGGGTGGGAACGTAACTCCCAGACATTCCCTAAATGATGAAGAGGTGACGGGATGCGACGACTCGCACTCGTGGGCGCGGGCCTGGTCCTTGTTGGCGGTCTCACGGCATGTGGTGGCGCCCCGGACGACGCGTCCGAGAAGGATTTCTGTGATGCCTACGGCAAGTTCCAGTCTGCTGACGAGTTCAAGGACGTCCAGAAGGCCTCCGACAAGCTCGACGAGGTCGGCACGCCCGAGAAGATCGACGGCGACGCTCGTGACGGCTTCGAGCTGATCCTCGACACCGTCGACGACTCCGACGACGAGGACGCGCTGAACGACAACGTCAACGACCTCGACAGCGACGACAACGACAAGCTGGAAGCCTTCACCAAGAAGGCCGGCGAGATCTGCGAGTGATCTGACGACCAGCGCTTCACACGACTGCGGGGTGGCCAAGCGCCACCCCGCAGTCGTCATTTCGGAACCAGAAGAGGTGACCACCGTGCGACGACGTTCACTCCTGTGTGCCGGCATCCTCGTGGTGGCCGGCGCGACCGGCGCCTGCTCGGGAGATGACTCCGCGGCGGACCTGGGCGCCGCCGCCGGCGACCCGGCCACCCGAGGCTCCTTGTCCGAGTCGATCCCCGACGACGCGTCGACCGAGGACTTCTGTGCGGCGTACGCCGACTTCGTCGCGGCCTCCGAGATCGGCGCGATCCGCGCCAGCACCCGACGCCTGGGCGAGGTCGGTACGCCGCCCGGCTTCGACCCGCAGGCGCGCGCCGGACTGGTGCTGGCGATCGACCTGGCCGAAGGGGCCTCCTCGCTGGATGAGCTCTCGAGCACCGTCTCGGAGCTGGACGCCGCGAGCACTGACGACCTCGAGGCGCTGGCTTCGACCGGGAGGAAGACCTGCCCGGAGGTGGAGTGATCGCCGGCCGCCCGATTCGGTGCCCCAGCCTCCGACCGGGTTTGATGGGGCCGACCGCACGAACTCGACACGACGAAGAAGAGGTGTGATCCGATGCGTCGAATCGCGATCCTTTGTGCCAGTGCCCTGCTCCTGATGGGCTCCACCGCCGCCTGCGGCGACGACGACAAGGACGACAAGAGCTCCGCCGGCGACCCGGCCAGCCAGACCGAGTCCGAGTCACCCACGGAGACCGAGTCGACCGAGTCGGAGTCCAGCGACCCCACCGAGTCGACGGACACCGAGTCTGCGGACCCGGACCGGTCCGAGTTCTGCACCGCCGCAGTCGCGCAGGGCTTCGACGAGGGCGGCTACACCGAGATCAAGGGCTGGGCCGAGGGTCTGAGCGCGGTCGAGCCGCCGTCTGACTTCACGGCCGACCAGTCAGCTGGCCTCGCCGTCATGCTGGGCCTGGTGCAGGGTGCGAAGACCGAGGCCGACCTCTCGGCCGCGACCAAAAAGCTGACCGCGGCCGAGAAGTCGCAGGTCCAGGCGTTCCTGGACTACGTCAACGCCGAGTGCAGCCCCTGATCGGAATTCATCTGGTCGTGGCCTGCTCGTGAACTCGCTGGCGCAGCATGGTGGCAAGCCGTCGTCCCACCCGGGATCAGAGAACCGAGGAGTGCAGCATGAGAACCAGGAAGATCGCCGTCGCCGGTGCGGGCGTGATGTTGTTCGGAGCACTCGTTGCCTGTGGTGGCCCGCCGGACGACGCGAGCAAGGACGACTTCTGCACGGCGATGACGAAGGTCGGCGAGACCAGCTCCTTCGATGACCAGAAGGACGCCGTCAAGGAGCTCGGCGACGTCGGCACCCCTGACGACATCGGCGATGACGCCCGCAAGGGCTTCGAGAAGATGCTCGACGTCTTCGACGACGCGGACGACGTCGATGACCTCACGAAGGCCGAGGACGATGCGTCCGACGACGAGAAGAGCGAAGGCGAGGCGTTCACCAAGTACTTCCTCGAGAAGTGCACGAGTGACCTGCCGAGCGGGGCGCCGTCCGGCATGCCCAGCGACCTGCCCTCCGACCTGTCGATCGACCCCTCCTCGATTCCGAGCGAGATGCCCAGCGAGTTGCCCAGCGAGGTGCAGAGCCTGCTGCCCAGCGACTTCCCGAGCTCGCTGCTGAGCGAGATGCCCAGTGAGATGCCCACGAACTGAGCATCCCCGGGTTCCACGGACAACGGGCGGGTGCCTCGGCCATCATGGGCCGGGGCACCCGCCCGTTTCGCACCACAGACACCCGCCTCCCTGGAGAATCCATGCGCGTCACCCAGATCCGAGCCGCCACGGTCGCCGCCCTGTTGGCGCTGGCCCTGACCGCAGGATGCGGTGGCAACGACAAGGACGAGAAGGGTTCCGAGGGTGAGAACGCGGCGGACGTGACGCAGTTCTGTGAGGCCTTCACGGCGCTCGACCCTGCCGGTGACTTCGAGGCCTATCGCACCGGAGTGGCCGCTCTCGCCTCGGGTGAGGACGACGAGGCGCTGCCCGCCAACGCTCGCACCGGTTTCGGGCTGCACGCCGACATCGTCGACGTGGCGTTCACGATGGAGGGCGCTGAGGCGATGACCGATGACCTGACCGCCGCGGAATCGGCCCAGCTCACGTCGTTCAACGAGTTCGTCGACGAGTCCTGCTGAGTCTGAGCTTCCAGGGCGCCTCTGGCTGAGTCGGTCAGACGACCTGGGGTGCCTGACCGTTCTCGGAGACCATCGGCCGGTTGCTGCCTTCCCAGTCGAGCATGCCGCCGTCGAGGTTGACCACGTCGCGGCCCTGGCTGGCCAGCCAGGCGGTCGCCTGTGCGGACCTGCCGCCCACCTTGCACACGACCAGGGTCTGCTCGTTCGGCACCTCGTCGAGCCGGTTGCCCAGCTCCGAGAGCGGAATGTGCTGGGCACCCTCGATGTGGCCGTGGTCCCACTCGACCTGCTCGCGCACGTCGAGCACGTGCAGCCCTTCGGGCAGCGGGTCGGGGACGCCGGTGATGGCGACGGTGGGCACCTGCATGGGACTCCTTCAGTGGTCACGTCCAGTGGCCGGGCCGGTCGGGCCACGACCGTCGAGACTACTTGAGGAACTTGCTCGTGCGTCGGTCAGCCAGGGGCTTCCCGCCGGTCTGGCAGGTCGCGCAGTACTGCAGGCTGGAGTCGGCGAACGACACCTCCCGCACCACGTCGGCGCAGACCGGGCACGCCTTGCCGGTCTTGCCGTGCACCGCCAGGTTCGACTTCTTCTCCCCCTTGAGCTCGCTCATCGCCACGCCGTCGGCGCGGGCCACCGCGTCACCCAGCACGCCACGGATGGCGGCGTAGAGCACGTCGAGCTCGGTCTCGTCCAGCGAGGAGGCAGGCTTGAACGGCGACAGCCTCGCTGCGTGCAGCAGCTCGTCGGAGTAGGCGTTGCCGATGCCCGCAATGGTGCCTTGGTGACGCAGCACGCCCTTGATCTGGGCCCGGCCGGCGTCGTGCAGGATCTGGCGGAGCACGTCGATCGTGAAGTCGTCGGCCATCGGATCCGGGCCCAGTCGGGCGATGCCCTCGATGTCCTGGGGCGAGCGGGCGACGTAGAGGGCCAGGCTCTTCTTGGTGCCGGCCTCGGTGATGTCGAGGCCGCTGTCGTCGTCGAGCACGATGCGAGCGGCCATCGGTGACTTGTTGCTCGGCTTGGGGGGCAGCTGGGGCACCTCGTCACGCCAGCGAACCCAGCCGGCGCGGGCCAGGTGCAGGATCACGTGGAGGCCGCCGGTGCTGATGTCGAGGAACTTGCCGTGCCGCGTCACGCCCTCGACGAAGGTGCCCTCGACCGCGGACAGCGGCGGGTCGAAGGTCTTCAGCGCGCTGAACGCGGCGATGTGGATCTTCGCGATGGCGCGCCCCTCCAACCGGGACGCGAGGTCCCGGGTGAGCGCTTCGACCTCCGGCAACTCGGGCACCCCTCCAGCCTAGTGGCCCAGCCGTTGCGGGTCTGCCGTTGCCGGGTCTGCCGTAGCCGGGTGCGCTGGTTCGGCGGTCCGCTTCGGGACAAGCCGGTGACAGATGCGCACGGCAGGCGCATCATGGATCCATGGCACGCTCGCCGTTCACCCGGGCGGGGTCGATCCACCTCGACGCCCGCGGTGGCGACCGCGCGCTCAAAGTGACCTGGCACCACGAGGCCGGTGTCGTCGTGCTGTCGCTGTGGCGCGAGAACGTCTGCGCCGCGTCGTTCCGACTGGCCGTCGACGAGGTGCCCGACCTGATCGACGCGCTGCGCGCCGGCTTGGCCTCGGCGTACGACGAGGCGCCGCGCCCGACTCAGGAGGGCCTGCGCCCCGGCCGTCCTGACGACCACACCGCAGGGCGTCCCGCCTGACCACGATCAGACTCGCTAGGAATGTCTACGTCGATCGCTAGACACCCGGATAGTGTTCGATCGTGGACCCGATCCGTAATCCCTATGCGCCCGGTGCCGGGCAGCGCCCGCCCGAGCTCGCCGGCAGAGACGAGCAGCTCGGCGCCTTCGACGTCGTCCTCGAACGCATCGCGCGGGGCCGGCCCGAACGCTCACTGGTGCTGACCGGGCTGCGCGGTGTCGGCAAGACCGTGCTGCTCAACGCGCTGCGCTCGGCCGCCGTACGCCGGCACTGGGGCACCGGCAAGCTCGAGGCGCGACCCGACCAGGGGCTGCGTCGCCCACTGTCCTCGGCGCTGCACCAGGCGGTGCGCGAGCTCGGTCATCCGCAGTCCGACGACGTCGACCACGTGCTCGGTGTGATCCGCGCCTTCGCGCAGCGAGACGCGGGCCCGAACGCGAAGCTGCGCGAGCAGTGGAACCCGGGCATCGACGCCCCGTTGGTGAAGGGGCGGGCCGACTCGGGCGACATCGAGATCGACCTGGTCGAGCTGTTCACCGACCTCGGCGGCCTCGCTGCCGACGTCGGCAAGGGCGTGGCGATCTTCATCGACGAGATGCAGGACCTCGGCCCCGACGACGTCTCGGCACTGTGCGCGGCGTGCCACGAGATCAGCCAGTCCGGGTTGCCGGTGATCGTGGTCGGTGCCGGGCTGCCGCACCTGCCGGCCGTGCTCTCGGCCAGCAAGTCCTACTCGGAGCGGCTCTTCCGCTACCAGCGCATCGACCGGCTGGCCCGCGAGGCCGCCGACCGGGCGCTCTCCGCGCCCGCCGACGACGAGGACGCCTGCTTCACCGACGAGGCGTTGACCGCGATGTACGCCGCAACGGGTGGCTACCCCTACTTCATCCAGGCCTACGGCAAGGCGGTCTGGGACCTCGCACCGCATTCGCCGATCACCGGCGAGGACGTGGCCGTGGCCTCACCCGAGGCTGAGAACGAGCTGGCCGTCGGCTTCTTCGGCAGCCGTTACGAGCGGGCCACGCCGGGGGAGCGGGAGTACCTCCGCGCGATGGCCGACGCCGCCGTGGCGATCGCCGAGCAGGGTGAGGACGAGCTCGACGACATCGGGTCGGTGCCCACCGCCGACGTGGCCACCGTGCTGGGCAAGAAGCCGCAGTCGCTCTCGCCGGCGCGTGACGCCCTGCTGAAGAAGGGCCTGATCTACTCCGGGGAGCGGGGCCGCATCGCGTTCACGGTGCCCCACTTCGGCCGCTACCTGCGCGACCACGCCTGACGGACTCCGGACCGCCGCCGTCATCGGATCGGGGCCGTGGCCTCGGTCACTACTGCATACTCGGCAACGATGAACGACGTTGACAAGCCACGCCTCGAGATCGACTGGATCAAGGCGTTCGGCGGTGCCCTGGCCGCGGTCTCGACCGCCGTACTCCTCTCGACTCTCGGTGCCGCCGGAACGTTGATCGGCGCAGCCGTGGGCAGCCTGGCCCTCACCGTCTCCAGCGCGTTCTACTCCCAGGGCCTGGCCCGCAGCAAGCACCGCATCGCGGTTGCCCAGCAGGCGGCTCAGCAGGCCGTCGACTCGGCCCAGTCGCAGGTGCGTCGGGCCGGCCGGACAGTGGACGACGGCGAGGTGGAGGGGCGTCTCGAGCTGGCGCAGGAGGACCTCGACGAGGCCAGGGCGGAGCTGCAGAACGCAACCGACGTGGCGGCCGAGCCCTCGTGGGGCCAACGACTCTCCCTGCTGCCGTGGAAGAAGATCGCGATCGTGGCCGCCGGCTTCTTCCTGGCTGCGATGCTGGTGATCACCGCCTTCGAGCTGATCGCCGGCCGCTCGGTCTCCTCGATCACCGGTGGCACCGATTCCACGGACGGAACCACGATCTCTCGGGTCACCGGCAGTGACTCCTCCAACGACTCCCCGAGGAAGGAGCCGGACGAGGACGACCAGACCACGCCGAGTGTGGACCCGACGACCAGTGAGTCGCCGTCCACGAGCCCGAGCGTCGACCCGTCGACCACGCCGTCCACCACGCCGGGTGAGTCGTCGTCCACCGACCCCAGCGTCGACCCCTCGCCGAGCGCATCGGAGGAACCGACCGAGGAGCCCACCGCCTCATCGCCGGCCGAGGTCCTGCCGACCGACTGACCCACTGCCGGGTCCGAGGTCTCGTGAGCAGTGGCCAAAAAATGAGAGATCGGGCGACAGCGTGGGGTTGTCGCCCGATCTCCGGTGTCGCGGGCCCGTCTCGGGGGGTGGGTTGGGCCCGACGTCTCAGTTCGCCGCGGTCTCCGGCTCCGGGTGCGCGGGCTTCGTGGGCGCGGCCGGGTGCTCCGGGGTGGCCGGCGTCTCGGGCTTGGCCGGGTGC
>NZ_BCRJ01000007.1 GCF_001552535.1 Nocardioides jensenii JCM 1364 = NBRC 14755
GCTGCCGGGTTCGGCAGGTGACCGGTGGTCGCGGCGAGGGCGACCCCGCCCGCTCCGGAGACGGCGATGACGCCGATGGCGAGGGCCTTGGCGGTGAGCAGACGTGAGGTGGCGCGCTTCATGATCGTGAGTCTTCCCGTGGGGGTCGTGGACAGGAGACCAGCAGCGCGGAACGTCGCCAGGGCTGCAGCCTCGCCGGCGGCCTCGCCCGACGCGGGGGCGGCCGCGGCCCGCAGCAGGGCATCGAGCTGGGGAGCGCCGGTGCCGGCGTGCAGGTCGAGTGCCTTGTCGGCAGACCTGCGGCTGAGTCGGGATCCGTGTCGTGTGCTCATCTCACTCCATCAGCGTCGGGCGACTCAAAAGTGTTACTGGGCGTCTCGGTCAGCAGGTCCCGCAGCGTCTTCAGCCCCCGGTGGGCCGCCGTACGCACGGCGCCGGCTCGCCGGCCCAGCACCTCACCGGCGGTCCTCGCGTCGAGTCCCATCACGGCTCGCAGCATCACCGCCTCGGCCTGCTCGCGGGGCAGCTGCCTGATCAGGTGCAGTGCCGCGTCGGTCGACATCGCCTCCATCGCGCCGTGGTCAGCGTCGCCTCCGGGACGGGGTTCGGGCAGGTCCTCGTTGGGTGCGGAGATGGCCGGACGACGTCCCTGGGAGCGCAGGTGGTCGAGCGCCCGGTTGCGGGCGATGGTGGTGATCCAGCCACGGAAGCCGTCGATGCGTCCGTGGAACTTTCGCAGGTCGCGCACCGCCTGAGCCCAGCTCTCCGACGCGATGTCCTCCGCCTCGTCGAGGCCCACCAGCACGCCCAGATAGCGCAGCAGTGCCGGCTGCACGCTGCGGTAGACGAACCGGAATCCGTCATCGTCGCCGTCGAGCATCCGACCCAGGGCCGCCTCGAGCTCGTCCTCCGCGCTGGACATAGCCGGAGGTTCTATCAGATGCGTCCGAACTGCCCGGTCGGCCACCCGGGGACTCACCGCCCGATGCGGGCTCGCCACCCGGTGACCAGCAGGTACGCCGCCCCGGCGACCAGGCCCCAGAACGCGGCCCCGACACCGGCGATCGTCATCCCGGACGCGGCCACGACGATCGTCAACGCGGCCGCCTCCCGGTGCTCCGGGTCGCCCAGTGCAGCCGCTGCGGCACCGGCCAGGGTGCCCAGCAGGGCCAGCCCGGCAATCGTCTCGACGAGTCCGGCCGGAGCCGCCGAGGCGACCTCGGTCACCAGCGCTGAGAGCGGGCCGAAGGCCAGGTAGGTGAACCCGCAGGAGACCCCGGCGATCCAACGCCGGTCGGGGTCGGGGTGGGCCTCCGGGCCGGCCGCCAGAGCCGCTGAGATGGCGGCCAGGTTGATCGCGTGCCCGCCTCCCACGGCGCCGACGGTGGAGGCCGCGCCGGCGTACGCCAGCGGCGCTCGCATGTCGGGGCGGTAGCCGAACGAGGCCAGCACCGCGATCCCCGGGATGTTCTGCGAGGTCATCGTCACGATGAACAGCGGGACGGCGATCGCGATCAGGGCACCGCCGTGGAACGTGGGGGTGACCCACGTGATGGTCGGACTCGCGGCGCCGGCCGCGAGCTGGCCGAACACGCCGTCGACGGCCATCACCGCGATCGCCGCCACCAGGGCGCCCGGCACCGCCCACCGTCGGGCCCAGGCCGTCAACGCGAGCCAGACCAGCATCACCGGGAGGATGGCCGCGGGTTCGTCGACGACGGCCAGGAACGGGGCGGCGCACAGGGTGAGCAGCACCCCGGCCAGCATGCCGTTGGCCAGGGTCGGTGGAATCCGGGCGACCAGGTTGCCGAGTGGTCGGACCAGTCCGCACAGCGCGAGCAGCACCCCGCACACCATGAACGCGCCCACCGCGGCCGCGAAGCCCCCGTGCGGCACGGCGGCGGTGGCCAGCAGGGCCGCACCGGGCGTCGACCACGCCATCGTGATCGGGATCCGCAGCCGCCACGAGAACGCCACCGTGCCCAGACCCATGGCCAGGCACAGCACGAGCAGCGCCGAGGCCGCCTGGTCGGCCGACGCCCCGACCGCGTGCACGCCGGTCAGCACCACCGCGAACGAGCTGGTGAACCCGACGAAGCCGCAGATCACGCCGGCCAGCACTGCGTGCGTCGTACGGGCGGCCGATGTGGAGGTCACGACGCGCAGGCTATCGGCCGCGAAACGCTCGCCGAGGTGAATCGGCACGGCGGTGCGCACGAGTAGCGTCGACTCATGCAGGTCGTTGCCCACCGGGGCGCCAGCCACGAGATCGCCGAGCACACGCTCGGCGCCTACCTCGCCGCCATCGAGACAGGCGCCGACGGCCTCGAGTGCGACGTGCGCCTGACCGCCGACGGCCACCTGGTCTGCGTTCACGACCGCGACCTGCGGCGTACGGCGAGCAACCGCGGCGTGGTCTCGACCATGGACCTCGACGAGCTCAACGCCTTCGACTTCGCCTCGTGGAAGAAGCCGTGGTCGGAGCTCGACGACGAGGCGCCGGACATGGACCCCGAGCTGGGCAAGGTGCTCACGCTGCGCAAGCTGCTCGAGACCGTCGCCGACGCCGGTCGCCGCATCGAGGTGGCGATCGAGACCAAGCACCCCACGAGGTACGGCGGACTCGTGGAGCGACGACTCGTGGAGATGCTGGGAGAGTTCGGCTGGACCGCGCAGGACTCCCCGATCCGGGTGATGAGCTTCTCCTACACCGCGTTGCAGCGGGTGGAGCGCCTCGCCCCGGTCCTGCCGATCGTGATGCTCGTCGACCGGGCGCATCACTGGCCGATGCTGCGCCGTGTGGTCAGCAAGGAGTGGATCATCGGGCCGGGCATCGGAGAGCTGACCGACCACCCGGGCCTGGGTCGTCGCCTGCGCGAGGCCGGGCGGCGGATCCACGTGTGGACGGTGAACACCGACGAGCAGCTCGAGCTGTGCCGCCGGCTCGGCGTCGAAGCCATCATCACCGACCGGCCGGCGTACATGCTGGAGCGCGTGCGCGGGTAGCCTGCCCGCCATGGGAAAGAGCTCACGCAAGAAGACCCGCGACACCGCAGCCCCGGTCGACGGCGCCGTCGGTCCTCGTCAACCGTGCCCGTGTGGCTCGGGCCGTCGCTACAAGGCCTGTCACGGTGCCGCCGACGGTCCGCCGCAGGCCTTCGTGGCCCGGCCCTTCGAGGGCCTGGCCTCCGAGACCGATCTGATCGCGCTGCGTGAGCTGGTGCCCGCGGCCACTGCGCCGCTGAGGCTCAAGGACAGCGACCGCTCGGTGCGCCTGTGCACCCTGTTGCCCGGCGCCGCTCCCGCCATGGTGCGCGAGGACGGCGCGATCTGGCTCGGCCTCCAGGTGCAGCACAACTTCGGCGACCCGTCGCGCGACCTCGGTGCCGTGCTGGAGCAGGCCCTGACCGCCGAGGCCGGAGTGGTCGGCCTCACCGATGCCCCGGGTGAGGGCGCCCGCCTGCAGGACCTGCTCGACGACGCGCCGCTCGACATCACCGTGCACGACGGCTTCGGCTACTGGATCGATGACGTCGAGGAGCAGAGCCCGGCCATGCTGGCCGCGCTCGAGCAGGCCAACGGTGCGGTCAACCCGACCGCGCGACTGGCCGGCGTCGACGCGGCGTACTGGACCAACGTCGGCTCCAAGGAGCACCTGCGCTGGGCGATGCCCGAGCCCGAGGACGACCTGCTCTCCGCCCTGGCCAAGCTGCACGTGCAGGGCAAGGACGTGCTGGTCGAGGGTGCCCGCCTGGTCGGCATGTTCCGCGCGCACGGCCTGCTCGTCCCGGTCTGGGACCTGCCGGTCGGCACCGGACCCGAGGTGCTCGAGAAGCCGGCCGCCGCATTCGCGGCCGACCTCGCCGCCGCGCTCGACTCCGACCTCGAGCTGAGCGCCGAGGAGCGGTCGGCCCGATCGGGCCTCGCCAACCGGCAGGTCACCATCCGCTGAGAAGGCGTGACGAACAACACCGGACATTTCGTGCATCGAGTTGTGCGGTTGCAGTTGTGTTCCTGTCACTCTTGACGTAGGTTTTTCTTCGCCCGGTCGTTGTTGTATCCCCCGTCAACAGCGGCCGGGCTTTCACATTTCCTGACGCCGTCGCCCGTGCGTTGCCGCGTGTGAGGCGGGGTTGCGGTCGCTGAGCACGCGGTGTGACACCGCGCGAGCGACCACCGCACCGCACAAGTGCCGGAGTACGCCGCCCGTGCCCGTCAGTCGACCGGCAGCGGCTCACGCGTGATCGGGCACGACATGCAGCGCGGGCCACCGCGGCCGGAGCCGACCTCGGAACCCTCGATCGCGATGACCTCGATGCCGGACTCCTCGAGCCGGGCGTTGGTCTCGTCGTTGCGCACGTAGGCCACCGCCACCCGCGGCGCGATGGCCAGGGTGTTGTTGCCGTCGTCCCACTGCTCCCGCTCGGCGGTGACCGGGTCGAGTCCGGTGTCGATCTGGTGCAGCGTGTCGATCTCCATGGCCTTGGCGGCGGCGACCAGGAACGGCTCGGGCTCGGAGACGTGCAGTCGCAGGTCGGCGAAGTCCTCGGTCTCCGCGTGGTTGGAGGTCACCGTGAACGCCTGCAACGAGTCCGCGACGTTCGGGTACATCACGATCTTGTCGACATCGACCATCGTGCACACCGTGTCGAGGTGCATGGTGGCCCGCTCCTGCGCGATCGGGACGGCGAGGACCGTGTGCGCCAGGCCGGCGTGGAACACCTGGCGCGAGAGTCGCTCGACCCCCGCGGGCGTCGTACGCTCCCCGACGCCGACGGCGATGACGCCGGGAGCCAGAAGCAGCACGTCGCCGCCCTCGACGTGCTCGTGGTGCCACCCGTGGATCTTGCGGGTGCCGCCGGGGACGTCGCGGAAGCGCGGGTGCTCGGTGTAGATGAGCTCGGTCAGCTGGGTCTCGCGGGTGCGAGCCGGCATTGCGAGCGAGGTGATGGCGACCCGGTCCTTGATCCACACGCTCGAGTCACGGGTGAACAGCAGGTTCGGCAGTGGGTCGATCAGGAACTCGTCCTGGGGGAGCAGCGAGGTGACCAGACCGTGGCCGCCGCGCACCTCGTCGTTGCGGATACCGGCGGTGAGGTACTCGGTGAGCTGCACCGGCGTGCACTCGCGCAACGCGACGGCCAGGTAGTCGCGCAGGGTGTCGCCGAGATGCAGCCCCGAGAGCGCGGTGGTGATGGCATGGTTGCGAGCGTCCTCGCTGGCGAGCGTCTCGGTGAGAAGGTCGGTCAGGTAGAGCACCTCGACGCCGCGGTTGCGCAGAGCATCGGCGAACGCGTCGTGCTCCTCCTGGGCCCGGCTGACCCAGGGGATCCCGTCGAAGAGGAGCCGGTCATTGTTGCGCGGGGTGAGCCGCTTCAACTCCGGTCCGGGCCGGTGGAGCATGACTGTCTTGAGGGTTCCGACCTCGCTGTCGGCGCCGTGCGTGAACATGCCACGCACTCTAGTCCCGCCCGGGTCAGCGCAGCAGTTCGTAGATCGTCAGCCCAGCCAGCAGCAGGCAGACCGTGCCGCCGAGCAGGTGGAGCGCCTTGAGCGAGATGTACTTCATCAGCACCCGGCCGAGCAGCACGGCCAGGCCGCTGACCGCGAGCAACGCGCCCCAGGCACCCACGAACACGCTGACCGGGTCGTCGTACTTCGCGACCAACGAGAGGGTGAGCAGCTGTGACAGGTCGCCCCACTCGGCGGCGAACAGCACCAGGAAGCTGGCGCCGACCGCGGCCAGGCCCTGCTTGGGGGCGGTGCCGGCCTTCTCGGCGAACTCCTGCTCGGTCTCGTCCTCCTCGGCGTCGGCCTTGGCGGCCTCCCGATAGAGCAGTGTGGCCCCGATCAGGAACATCACCGCCGCCCCGATGTGTACGGCGTCCGTGGGCAACAGGCCGGCAGCCTTGCCCAGGAGTACGGCGATCAGGGTCTGCACGAGGAACGCCAGGCCGACCCCGATCCACACCAGCAGCGGCCGGAACTTCGTGCTGAGCACGAGGGTGGCGATGAAGGTCTTGTCGGGCAGCTCGACGACGAAGATGGCGCCGAAGGCGAGTGCGGCGACCACGAAGTCCATGCCCGAAATCTATCTGCTGTCTAGTCTTGGCCCATGCCCGGTGTGCCCCCTGCCCGTTTTGCCTACCTCGGCCCGGAGGGGACGTTCACCGAGCAGGCCGCCCGGTCGCTGCCGGCCGCCGACCGTTCCGAGCTGATCCCGTGCACCACCGTCACGGTCGCCCTCGACGCGGTGCGGGAGGGCGAGGCCGCGGGCGCCGTCGTACCGATCGAGAACTCCGTGGAGGGGTCGGTGCCGGTCACCCTCGACGAGTTGGCGACCGGTGATCCGCTGATGATCACCCGCGAGGTGACAGTGCCGATCGAGTTCTCCCTGCTGGCCGCCCGCGGCACCGCCGTCGAGGCGATCCGGCGGGTCGCGACACACCCGCACGCCGCGGCGCAGACCCGGCGATGGGTGGCCACGCACCTGCCCGGGGCCGAGGTGGTGCACACGACCTCCACTGCCGCGGCCGCGGCGGGGCTCGTGGAGGGTGCGGAGTGGGACGCGGCGATCACCGCTCCCTTGGCGGCCGCGCACTACCCGTTGGCCGTGCTGGCCACGCGGATCGCCGACACCGCCGATGCGGAGACCCGTTTCGTGCTGGTCACGCGGCCCGGCGCCCCTGCGCCGCCGACCGGTGCGGACAAGTCGTCGCTGGTCGCGTTCATCCGCGACGACCACCCCGGCGTGCTCCTCGAGCTGCTCGAGGAGTTCTCGTTGCGCGGCGTGAACCTCTCGCGCATCGAGTCGCGTCCGACCGGCCAGGGGCTGGGGCGCTACTGCTTCTCGATCGACTGCGAGGGACACATCGCCGAGGCCCGCGTCGGGGAGGCGTTGATGGGCCTGCACCGCATGTGTGACGACGTGCGCTTCCTCGGGTCCTACGCCCGGGTGGACGGCGTACGACCGGAGATCGTTGACGGCACCGGCGATGCGGACTTCCGGGACGCCGAGCGCTGGCTCGCCCGCCTGCGCGACGGCTACTGATCGTCGTCACCGGACGACATCGACGAACGGCCGTCGTGGCCCCGACGAACCTGTGTCGCTGACCACTAGGCTGCGCCCATGGAGATTGCCCTTGCGTGTCTAGCGATCGCTCTCGGCGCGATCGCACTTGCCGTGTCCCTGACGACCCGGAGTCGCGTGGCCGGTCATGGCGAGGGTGAGGCGGCTCTCCCGGAGGACGTGCACGGGCTCCGGCGCGAGGTTGCGGCCCTGCGACGCGAGGCCGCCGACGCGCTCAAGCACCTGGCCGTGGTGCGCTACGACGCGTTCGGTGACATGGGCGGTCACCTGAGCTGGTCGCTGGCGCTGCTCGACGACGGCGGACACGGCGTCGTGGTCACCTCGATCCACGGCCGCAGCGAGGCCCGCACCTACGCGAAGAGCATCGCGTCGTGGAAGTGCGAGCAGCAGCTCTCCCCGGAGGAAGTGGAAGCGATCGGGCACGCCCGCCCCTGACCTCCCTCGTTGCGAGGCGGGGTCACCGCCGCTCGACACGCGTTCTGTGACGGGTGCAAACCGTCACCACCACGCACAAGTCCCGGTGTGCGGTGAGGTCAGGCGACCGGGCGCAGGTGGAAGACCCGGATCGTGCGATCGGTGCGCTGCTCGTACTTTGCGTAGTTGGGCCAGGCGCGGTTCATCACCGTCCACAGCTCGTCGCGCTCGGGACCGATGGCCTCGCGCGGCACGACGGCGTACGAGCGGCCCTCGAAGTTGACCGACGCCTCGGATGCGGCGGCGATGTTGCCGACCCAGGCCGGCGGCTCGGGGGCGCCCCAGTTGGATCCGGCGATCAGCCACCCGCCGTCGTGGGGCACGCACAGCAAGGGCGTACGGCGGGTCACTCCGCTCTTCGCGCCGACGACCGTCACCATCAGCCCGGTGAGCCCGCCGAGCTTGACCAGCCCGATCCGGCCACGGGTGATCCGCTGGATGAACCGGTCGACCGCGACGATCTGCGTGTTGATGCGGGGCAGCCACGGCTGACTGCCCAGCAGGATCGTGAGCGGCCGGACCAGCCGGGCGTAGGCGTCGTACATGGCGGGCAGCCTAGTGCGGGGGTCACTTGTGCGGTGGCGGTGACGGTGTGTACGCGTCGCAGAACGTGTGGAGCGACCGTGACCTCGCGTTGCTCACGAGTGTGCGGGAGGTCAGCGGGGGACGCGAACCAGCAGGCGACCGTGGATGCACTCCATGACCAGCTCGCGACCCGGGCCGATGGAGTCGCCGTCGAGCTGGCGGGGGGTGTCGGTGGCCGCGCGGACCACGACCTTGCGGCCGGTGAAGCGCTCGATCGTCTCGTCGGTCTTGGAGCGCTTCGTCAGCACCCGGATCGCCAGCGGGATCCAGGAGAGGAACTTCTTCGGGTGCAGCAGTACGACGTCCAGCACGCCGTCGTCGATCAGTGCGTCGGGCAGCAACGGCATACCGGCCTGCAGGAAGCCCACGTTGCCGACCAGGATGGTGCGGGCACGGTGTACGGTGGCCGGCTGGTCGTCGACCGAGACCTCCACCTTCACGGCGGGGAACATCAGCGACTTCAAGGCGGACAGCACGTAGGCCAGCCAGCCGACCTTCTTCTTGATGTCCTCGTTGACGCCCTCCATGATCGCGGCGTCGAAGCCCATGCCGGCCATCACCATGAAGTGGGTGGTGCCGTCGAGGCCGTCGCCGGACACCTCGACCATGTCGATCGCCCGGTCCTGCCCGTTCAGGGCGACGTCGATCGCTGAGCGGATGTAGAGCGGGATGGCGAGGTTGCGGGCCAGCAGGTTGCCGGTGCCGGCCGGGATGATGCCGACCGGGATGCCGGTGCCGGCGAGCTCGGCGCAGACCTCGCGGACCGTGCCGTCGCCGCCGCACACGATCACCAGGTCGGCGCCGCTGACCGAGGCGGCGTGGGCCATGCCGGTGCCCGGGTCCTCGACGGTGGTGTAGTGCCACGACGGTTCCGACCAGCCGGCCTCACGTGCCATCGCGGAGACGATCGACCGGAACTGGCCGACGTCCTCGACCTTGATCGGGTTCAGCACGACGTGCAGGTCCCGGCTCGACGCCGGCACCGTGGTCACCAGTGGAGCGGTGGTCAGCACCGTGCTCCGGGGCAGGGGGGAGTAGAAGGCCAGGCCGAGCAGGACGAAACCCACTCCCAGCAGCAGCCCGGCGAGGAGGTCGGTCGGGAAGTGACGGCCGAGCAGGATCCGGTCGGCACAGATCACCAGGAACGCCAGCACCAGCAGCCAGCAGACCAGGTGCCGCAGCCCTCGACGACGCAGCAGCATGACCGAGACGACCAGCAGCACGCCGCCGAGCGCGGCGGCGTACGACGCGTGGCCGGACGGGAAGGAGCCGTTGGTCAGCTGCTCCTCGGGCACCCACCAGCGCGGGCGGTCCCGGTCGACGGCCCACTTGAGCAGGTGCACCGAAGCCATGGTCGCGACGACGACGCCGACCACGAAGACGGCCGCCCGCTGATACCCCTTTGCCCACAGCAGCACCCCGGTCAGCAGGGTGGCCGCCGCAGAGGCGATCGTGCCGGTGGCCAGCTCGAGTGCGTGGAGCGCGTCGGGCAGCCACCCGCGTTCGCGGGTCCACTCGGCCGCCGACCGGGTGACGTCGTGGTCGAAGTCGTGCAGGGGCCCCCAGGCGTTGGTGACCAGCACCGTGAGCAGCACGAACAGGGCGAAGCAGAGCGCGGACCAGCTCAGGACGATGGCGCGGGGGCGGTCGATCACAGGCAGGCCGTTTCGTGGGGTTACTGGGCGGTCAGCCCCAAAGTATGCCGTCCTGTCGTCGCCAACGGGGTAATCGACGCGACCGGTGGATCATGCGGCAGATAGCCTTGCCGCATGATCGATCCCCGCATCCTCCGAGACGAACCCGACCGCGTCCGAGCCGCCCAGGCCAAGCGCGGACTCTCCGACGACGTCGTGGATCGCGCCCTCTCCGCCGACACGGCCCGCCGTGAGGCGATCGCCTCGTTCGAGGCCAAGCGTGGTGAGCAGAAGAAGCTCGGAAAGCTGATCCCCCAGGCCCAGGGCGACGAGAAGCAGCAGCTCCTCGCTCAGACCAAGACGCTGGCCGCCGAGGTGAAGGCCGCCGAGGCCGCCCAGAGCGCGGCCGAGGCGGAGTGGCAGCTGGCCCTGCTCAGCATCCCGAACCTGGCCGCCGACGAGGCGCCGGCCGGTGGCGAGGACGACTTCGTCGTGCTCGAGACCATCGGCACCCCGCGCGACTTCGGCGCGGAGGGCTTCGAGCCGCGCGACCACATCGAGCTCGGCCGCCTGCTGGGCGCGATCGACCTCGAACGCGGCGCCAAGGTGTCGGGCAGCCGGTTCTACTTCCTCACCGGTGTCGGCGCCGAGCTCGAGTTCGCGCTGATCAACCTGGCCATGGAGCAGGCCCGGGAGGCCGGCTTCACCCAGATGATCGCCCCGGCCCTGGTCAAGCCCCGCGCGATGGAGGGCACCGGCTTCCTCGGCCAGGCCGCCGATGACGTCTATCAGATCGAGGGCGAGGAGATGTATCTCGTCGGCACCTCGGAGGTCGCCATGGCGGCGTACCACTCCGACGAGATCCTCGACGGCGAGACTTTGCCCCGGCGCTACGCCGCGTTCAGCCCCTGCTTCCGCAAGGAGGCAGGCTCGCACGGCAAGGACACGAAGGGCATCATCCGGGTGCACTGGTTCGACAAGGTGGAGATGTTCGTCTACACGACCCCCGACCAGGCCGAGGCCGAGCACCAACGGCTGCTCGACTGGGAGAAGCAGTTCCTCGACAAGCTCGAGCTGGCCTATCAGGTGATCGACACCGCCGCCGGCGACCTCGGCCTGAGCGCCAAGCGCAAGTTCGACTGCGAGGCGTGGATTCCCACCCAGGGCAAGTACCGAGAGCTCACCTCGACCTCGAACTGCACCGAGTTCCAGACTCGCCGCCTCGACATCCGTGGCCGGTACGACACGAAGATCGGGCCGGTGGCGACGTTGAACGGCACCCTGTGCGCGATCCCACGCACGATCGTGGCGATCCTCGAGACCCACCAGCAGGCTGACGGATCGGTGCGCGTGCCCAAGGCCCTGCAGCCGTTCCTGCAGGGCCGCGAAGTGCTGGAGCCAACCGGTGGTTGAGGAAGGCGCGCAGCGCCTGCCCCGAAACCACCCGCGCGACGGATGGACGCCGAAGCTGGTCGCCCTCGACATCGACGGCACGTTGCTGCGCTGGGTCGAGGGCTCCGGCACGGTGCACGGTGAGGTGAGTCCGACGGTCGTCGAGGCCGTACGCCGGGCAGCCGAGGCGGGCGCCCACGTGGTCCTGGCCAGTGGGCGGTCCCTGCACGGCATGACGCCGATCGCCGACCAGCTCGGCCTACCCCTCGAGGGCGGCGACCGCACCTGGATCGTGGCCTCCAACGGCGCGGTCGTCCTGCGCTACCCGCCGGCCGAGGTGGTCCACGAGGAGACCTTCGACGCCTCGGGCGCCGTGGCCGCGGTTCTCGAGCACCACCCGACCGCCCTCGTGGGCGTGGAGGAGCGCGGGGTGGGCTATCGCGTCAACCGGCTCTTTCCCGACGGGGAGCTGTCGGGGCAGATGACCATCACCGACGTCGCCGATCTCGTCGGTGAGCCGGTCAGTCGCGTGATCATCCGCGACCCCGACGCCACCGTCGACGACTTCCAGGAGCTGGCGAAGAAGCTCGGCCTGCACGGCACCGACTACGTGATCGGCTGGACGGCCTGGATGGACCTCGCCCCCCAGGGGATCTCCAAGGCCTCCGGCCTCGCCCATGTGGCCTCCGACCTCGGCATCGACGCGGCCGACACCCTCGCCATCGGCGACGGCCGCAACGATCTCGAGATGTTCGCCTGGGCCGGTCGCGCGGTCGCGATGGGGCAGGCCGTGCCCGAGGTGCAGGCCGCGGCAGACCACGTGACGCTGCCGGTCGACCAGGACGGTGCCGCGACCGAGCTCGACCTCTATTTCGGATGACGCCACGCCTGGTCGCCACCGATCTCGACGGCACGCTGCTCGGCCCGGACGGCACGGTCAGCGACCGCACGCGCGAGGTGCTGCTGGCCGTCGAGGCGCTCGGGGTGCCGGTCGTCTTCGTCACCGGTCGCCCGATCCGCTGGATGGACGACCTGTGGATCGACGTGGGCGGTCACGGCCTGGCCGTCTGCTCCAACGGCGGCATCGTCTACGACGTCGCGACCCACACGGTCCGCACCGCACTGACCGTGCCTCGAGACACCGCGCTGGCGGTGGCCACCACCCTGCGCAAGGCCGTGCCCGGCACGTTCTTCGCGCTCGAGAAGACCGGCGGTTTCGCTCGTGAGGAGGGGTTCATGGGCCGTCACCGGGAGCCCCTCGGCATCGAGATCGGTCCGCTGGAGGCGATCTTCGACGACACCGTGGTCAAGCTGCTGGCGCTCCACCACGAGATCGGCCCCGAGACCTACTGGCGGCAGGCCGAGGAGCTGGTCGGCACCCAGCTCGAGGTGACCTGGTCCTCGACGTTCTCCCTGCTGGAGATGTCGGCCCGTGGGGTCACCAAGGCGACCACGCTGGCCCGACTCTGCGACGAGCTCGCCATCGATGCCGTCGACGTCGTGGCCTTCGGCGACATGCCCAACGACGTGCCCATGCTCGCGTGGGCCGGCACGTCCTACGCGATGGCCAACGCGCATCCGGCCGTACGCCGGGTCGCGGACCACGTGGCACCGGGCAACGCCGAGGACGGTGTGGCTCACACGCTCGCCGACCTGTTCGGTCTGTGACCCGATGCCCACTACTCTGAGACGCTGGAGCAACCGACCCGACCTCTGGAGGTGGCCATGCGGCGCTTGATGGTGCTCGTCCTGCTCGCACTCGGGTGGGTGGCGCTCAGCCCCGCGACCGCCTACGCCTGCGAGACCCCTGCCGCACCCCGGGTCAAGCAGCTGACCAACGCCGAGGCGGTCTTCACCGGCACGGTCGCGCAGGTGACCGCGAATCCTGCCGACGCCGGCGTGACCACGCTGTACGTCGTCACGGTCGACCGGGTCTACAAGGGCACCCGGGTCAAGAGCCAGGTCACGGTCAGCTCACCCGCCAAGCGCGACCGCTGCGGACTGGTCGGGGTGAAGCAGGGCAACCGGTATCTCTTCGTTGCCGGCTCGGTGACCAAGGACGCCTACCAGGCGCGCAGCTTCCAGGGCACCCAGGCGATCTCACCGGAGGTTCGCGCCGACGTCGAGGGTGTGCTGGGCAAGGGCTCCGCCCCGGCCGATCAGCAGCCCGCCGACGACCTGTCCGTCGAGACCGAGCGGGTCGATGACTCCGCGCCGCCGAACGCGACCAAGGCGATTGCACCCGGCCTGCTGTTGGCCCTGGTCGGCGGACTCGTGCTGATCCTGGCCCGTTTCCTCGGCCGCACCCGACAAGCGTGAGCCTCACGGGGCTGGCCTCGTCCGTGGCCCGGCTCGTGGCCGTCATCGTCGCGGTCGGCGGCTCGATCGTCTTCTTCGGACCTCCCGCGCAGGCGTGCTCGTGCGCGATGCTCCCGACAGCACGACTCGTGCAGGGCGCCGATCAGGTGTTCACCGGAAGCGTCACCTCGGTCGACGAGTCGACGGAGTCCCAGCAGCGCGTGTTCAGGGTCCAGGTCGACCGGGCATTCAAGGGCGACGTGGCGCCGATGATGCAGGTGGCCACGGACGCGTCGTCCTCCTCGTGCGGCCTCGACGTCCCTCCGGAGACGCCGTGGGTGTTCCTGACCACCTCGCGAGCGACGTACGACGGCCGCGAGGCCGACGGTGCGCCCGGTGACGACGAGCTGGTGTTCACCGGACTGTGCAGCGGCTCCGCGCCCGCGGGAGCGCGGTTGGTCGCGAAGGTCGAGGCGACAGCGGGGCCGGGTCGGGCGCCGACGGTGCCGGACAGCTCCGAGCCGACCAGCGCCGGTCCCGACAGCGCCGATCCGGACAGCACCGACGCCGATCGTCAGGACGTCGAGAACGGGGACGGGGTGCCGGTCTGGCCGTTCGTCGGGGGCCTGCTGGTGATCGCGTCGATCGCCGCGGTCCGGACCGCCCGGCGCACGACCTGACCCTTCGCGCTGAGTGCACGATCCATGTCGTCCACGGCGTCGGAATCAGCAGGAACCGTGCACTCGACGACTCGAGACGCTCCCGGGGTGGAGCGCCGCCCGGCCGACACTCGCTCTGTCCGTGGATCCGAGGCTCAGAGATACATGCCGGACTGCGGGCCCTCGCCTTGCTGCTCCGGAGCGCCCTGGCCGGGCTGACCGTCGTCCTGGCCGGCAGCCTGCTGGAGCATGCCGGGCGGCAGGGCCCGGCGCATCTGCTCGAGCTGGGCGCGCGAGGCGACCTGCTGGGCGTAAATCGCGGTCTGGATGCCGTGGAAGAGGCCTTCGAGCCAGCCGACCAGCTGGGCCTGCGCGATGCGCAGCTCGCTCTCGCTGGGCGTGCCCTCGGCGAACGGGAGGGAGAGTCGCTCGAGCTCGTCGATCAGCTCGGGGGCGAGGCCGGCCTCCAGCTCCTTGATCGAGGACTGGTGGATCTCCTTGAGCCGGTTGCGACTGGCCTCGTCGAGGGGAGCCGACTTCACCTCCTCGAGAAGCTGACGGATCATGCTGCCGATGCGCATCACCTTGGCCGGCTGCTCGACCAGCTCGGTGATGTGGCGCTCGTCGTCCTCGTCGCCCTGCTCCTCGGCGGGGGCCTTGCCCGCGCTCTGGCTCATGGCCTCGGGGTTCAGGGCGTCGGCGGGGATGGAGCCGATCGGCTGGCCGTCCGGTCCGATCACGATGACGTGGTCCTCAGGCTGGTTCGCACTCATGACCCCAGCCTAGTAGGAGGGGGTTACAAGGTGATCAGGATCTTGCCGACGTGACTGCTGTCCTCCATCAGCTGGTGCGCCTCCACGATGCTCTCCAGCGGCAGCGTGGTGTGCACGATCGGCCGCACCTGCTCGTCCTCGATGAGGGGCCACACGTGCTCGACCACCGAGGCGCAGATGGCCGACTTCTCCTCGGTCGGACGGGCCCGCAGTGAGGTGGCGATCACCGCACCGCGCTTGCCCAGGAGCCGGGCGATGTCGAGCTCGCCCTTGACCCCGCCCTGCATGCCGATGATCACCAGGCGTCCCTCGGTGGCCAGCGCCTTGACGTTGTCCGGGAGGTATTTCGCGCCCATGTTGTCGAGGATCACGTCGGCGCCGCCGGCCTCGGTGAGCACGTCGAGGAAGCTCTCCTCGCGGTAGTTGATCGTCACGTCGGCGCCGAGCTCGGCGCAGACCGCGAGCTTCTCCCTCGAGCCGGCGGTGGTGAACACCTTCGCCGACATGGCCGAGGCGAGCTGGATCGCGAACGTGCCGATGCCACCGCCTCCGCCGTGCACCAGGAACTTCTCACCCGGCTGCAGGCCGGCGATCATGAACACGTTGGACCACACCGTGCAGGCCACCTCAGGGATGGCCGCGGCCTCGACGAGGGAGACCCCTTCAGGCACGGGCATCAACTGGCCGGCGGGGACGGCCACGAGCTCGGCGTACCCGCCGCCGGCGAGCAGGGCGCAGACCTGGTCGCCGACCTGCCAGTCGGTGACCCCTTCACCGAGCCCGGCAACGGTGCCGCTGCACTCGAGGCCGAGCACGTCGGAGGCACCGGGCGGCGGTGGGTAGAACCCCTGCCGCTGCAGGGTGTCGGCCCGGTTGATCGCCGTGGCGGCGACCTTCACCAGCACCTCGCCCGGGCCGGGCTCGGGGTCCGGCAGGTCGACGACGGTCAGGGCTTCGGGGCCACCTGGATCGGTGACGACAACGGCACGCATGGGGCCAGCCTAGGAGGTCAGTCCTCGAACTCCTCGATGCTGTCGCCGGTGTGGTCGACGGCGCTGTCGTCGGGGATGGGATCGTCGATGTCCACGGGGTCGGGAGCGTCGGCCGGACGCTCCCAGCTGGTGGCCAGCGTGCTGGCCTGACCAGCCAGCTGCTCGACCTTGCTCGGGTCGGCGCCGTGCACGGCCGCGGCATAGCCGAGCAGGTAGGTCGTGATCGGCGCGGCGGGGCGCTGCACGTTGTGCGCTGCGTCGCGGGCGAGGTCGAGCACCAACGCCTCGTCGACTTCATGCTCGATGTCGAGGACATCGCACAGTTCATCGATCCAGTCGTGGAGGTTCACCCCACCAGATTCGTGCCCCGGGGGCTTCAGCGCAAGCCCTTTCGGATACTTCAGGACCCTCCCAGGTCGCGCAGGTCCGCCCAACTGTCGATGTCACGCGCCTCGTCCTCCAGTGCCGGGACGTCGACGAGGTCGAGCCCGTCCAACAGGCGGTGCAGCGGCATGCCGAACTCGTCGCCGTACGGCGGACGCACGGCACGCAGCCGATCCGCGTCCACGACCATGGCAAGCTGTCGTCGCCCGGTCAGGTCGCACAGCACGGCGCCGTCGCGCCGGCCGACGCGCGATCGCAGGCGTGCGATCGTCGCCATCGACACCCGGGGCATGTCCACGGCCAGGATGACGACGTGGCGCGGTGACCGGGCGAAGGCATCGAGTCCGGTCAGGATCCCGGCCGCCGGCCCGCCCTGGTGGGGGTCCTCCCGGGTGAAGGTCACCGGGCGGTTGGTGGCCACCCAGTCTCCGAGTACGACGACCTCGCCGGCATCGATCACCGCATCGAGCGCATGGGTGAGCAGGGTGCGGCCGTGCAGCTCGATCGACGCCTTGTCGACTCCGCCCATGCGGGCCGCCGTCCCTCCGGCCAGGATGATCGCGCCGAGCGCGAGCGGGGGCATGGTCGTGGTCATGGCTGCATCCTTCCACCCGCGTCTGGCACGCTGGAGAGCATGGATGAGTTGACGGTGGCCCTGGTGCAGGAGATGGCGCTGCTCGATCCCGCGGCGAACCGGGCTGTCGTGGAGGCACTCGACGTGCAGGCCGACCTCGTCGTCCTGCCCGAGGCCTTCGCCCGCGACTTCGGCTCGCCGGGGGAGGACATCTCGGCCTTCGCCGAGTCCGTGGACGGGCCGTTCGGCACGGCCGTGTCGAAGGCGGCGTCGGCGCAACGCACGATCGTTGCCGGGATGTTCGAGACCGCCCCCGACCCGGGCCGCCCGTTCAACACACTGATCGTGCGGGGTGCGGTGAGTGCGGAGTACCGCAAGATCCATCTCTACGACTCCTTCGGCTACCAGGAGTCGGAGCGGCTGACTGCCGGCGAGTGGACGCCCACCGTGATTGACGTCCGAGGCTTCCGGGTCGGCCTGATGACCTGCTACGACCTCCGCTTCCCCGAGCTGGCGCGAGCCCTGGTCGACGAGGGGGCCGATGTCCTCGTGGTTCCGGCGGCCTGGGTGCCGGGACGCAGCGAGGCGGAGCACGCCCGCAAGATCGATCACTGGCAGACCCTGGTCCGGGCCCGCGCGATCGAGAACACGACGTACGTCCTCGCCGTCGGGCAGGCGGCGCCTCGCTACACCGGCCACTCGCTGGTCGTGGACCCCTTCGGAGACGTCGTGGCGTCCGCGGGGGCGGATCCGGCGTTGGTGACCGCGACCCTGCGCCGGCAGGTGATCGCCGACGCCCGCAAGACCAACCCCTCTCTGGCAAACCGTCGACACCTCGCGGGATAACCTGTGCGCCGTGTCCAGCCCACATGCCACCGGTCGCCGGGTCGCCCAGCGTATCCAGACCCGACCCGCGGTCTCCCGCGAGCGGGGGCGCACGACGGTGATCGCGGCCGCCGTCACGGCGGTCGTGCTGGCGGTCGCCGCCGCCCTGTGCTCGGTTCTCGGCGTCGGCCCCACCTGGCTCGACCAGGCCGCCGCGGTCACCTTGGCCTGCGTCTACACGGTGGCGCTGGCCGCGCGCACCGGGGGCCGGCCGGTCGTCTTCGGGGTTCTCGCGCTGGCCCTGGCGCTGGCCGCCGTCCTCTCGGACATGGAGCGGCTGCGCACCGGCGCCGCGACCCTGACCGCTGTCGTCGCCGCGGTGCTCGCGGTGATGGCCACCGTGCCGGCGCGCCGGTTCCGACTGGCCGCACGTGAGATCGCCATCGCCGTCGCGGTCTCGGCGATCGGGGCGCTGGGCGTGGTCGGCTTCCGGCCCACGGTGTCCCTCGAGCGCTACGACTACGTGTCCCTCGCCCTCTCGTTCCTTCTCGTCGGCGCGCTGGTCTACCGTCTCGGAGCCGGCCTTCACGGTTTGGGCCGCCGTGGCTTCGTGGTGGTGCTGGTCGGCGTGGTCGCCCTCACCGTGGCGCTGGCGTACGCCGAGCTGATCAAACGCTACGGCTCCCAAGAGTTCGTGGACGACATCCTCGACGGTGTGCGATGGATGCGGGCCAACCTGCGGGGAGTGCCCCGACCGATCCAGGTGCTGGTGGGGGTGCCGGCCCTGGTCTACGGCACGCACCTGCGTGCCCGGCGTCGTCAGGGCTGGTGGGTGTGCGCCTTCGGTGTCGCGTCGACCTGCTCGGTGGCCGGCATCCTGATGAACCCGATGACCGGCTGGCTCGAGGCCGCGTTGATCGTCACCTACTCCACGGTCCTGGGACTGGGTCTGGGCTACGTGGTGATCCGAGTCGACCTGGCCCTGACCGGCCCCCGCGGCAGCCGGGCCCGCCGCGAGGAGGAGCAGACCGCATCACGCCCGGAGTCGAGCCGGCTCCGGCCACTCCTCTGAGCCGCCTCGGGCTGACCCGAACCGGGGTACTTTCGGGTAACCCGAGCGGGCGAGTAGGTTCGCCGACATGACACGGGAGCAGACCACGGATGTCGTGGCCGAGATGGTGGCCAACGTGATGACGGTGTCGGTCGCGGTGGGTGACCCGGTGTCCACCGGCGACACGCTGCTGATGCTGGAGTCGATGAAGATGGAGATCCCCGTGCTCGCCGAGCGCGACGGCACGGTGACCCACGTGCGCGTCACGGACGGTGACGTCGTGCAGGAGGGCGACATCCTGATCACGCTCCGCGACGGCGCCTGACGAGCGCCGGTCCCGCGGAGCGCCGACGTGTTCGACGAGCTCGGCTCCCAACCTGGCAGAGGGGGCGGGATTCGAACCCGCGGTAGGTCTCCCTACGACCGCTTTCAAGGCGGTTCCGATAGGCCACTCCGGCACCCCTCCGTGCGCTCTCCGGAGAGAGTGCACGGGGAAGTCTAACGGGGAGACTGCTGACGCTCGCCGCCTACTCCGAACCGCCGAGCTCGAGCTCGACCTCGTCGTAGGCCAGGTCGTGCAGGCGCTGCCGGTGATGGCTGATGTCGGCGACCACGCGGCGCAGCTCGGCGCGGACGGCCGAGACGTCGGCGGACTCCAGGACGGCGGGCCCCAGAGCGGACAGTCGGGTCATCAGGGCACTGCGCTCGCGCAGCACCGACACCTCCCGGGCGACCAGCCAGCCGTCGGCCGCCTGCGCCGACTCCAGGGACAGCCCGTCGCGGACGGCGACCAGCCGCTGGCGAACCGTCCATCGCCAGTTGCCCAGTGCCGTGCCGCTCGCTTCGGGGGCGTCGAGCATCTGGGCGAGTGCCGCGAGTGCATGCTGCACCTGATCTCTCATGACCGACCTCCTGGGAGCCGAGACTTCGAGTGTGACCTGCATCACCCCCACAGACAAGGCCGGATTCGCCCCCGTCCGGCGCGTCGGGGAGAATTGGCGTCGTGTCGTCCGACTATCGCCTTGCCCCGCAGATCGCCGCCCGATTGTTGGGCGTTGCCCTGCTCGTCCTGGGCGGGCTCGTCTTCGTCACGACCGCGGTCGTGGTCCTGTTCGCGGCGCCGGTCGGGCTGCTCTCGGTTGCCGTGGTGCTGTGCCTGGTCGGGGTCTTCGGGATCGGCTGGCTGCTCAACCGGCGGGCGTGGATCCTGCGGTTGACCGCCGACGGCTACCGCATCCGGTTCGTGCGCGGTGCAGGCACTCGCCAGGCGCGCTGGAGCGATGTCGAGAAGGCGGTCACCGACACGATCGCCGGAGCGCCGTGCGTGGTGCTGCGGCTGCGCAACGGTCAGGCCACCACCATCCCTGTGGAACTGCTTGCCGTCGACCGGGAGCAGTTGGTGCGTGAGCTCCAGGACCACCTCGACGGGCGCCCCGGCGTACGCCGCTGAGGTGTGGCGTGACCCGATTCTGTGACCGGCACCCTCTTTGGGTACCCTAGGTGCGCATCTTGGAGGCGTCGCCTAGTCCGGTCTATGGCGCCCGCCTGCTAAGCGGGTTTGGAGCTAAAACTCCATCGAGGGTTCAAATCCCTCCGCCTCCGCGTTGTGATCTCGCACGAGATCGGAAAGATCCGGACCCGACGCGGTCCGGATCTTTCGTCATTTCGGGGACTCCCGGCAGCATCACCGCAGGTCATCCCCCATTTCGGGGACCCTGGACAGGGAAACATTTGCAAGTAGTTGCAATACCGATTTGTGCAGTTCGATTTGGTGGAGTTATGCAGTGAGGGTGGCGCACACTTGAGGAGCGGGGAAAAAGAAGACAGAAGTGGGGACATCGACATGAAGACTCTCGCTCGCCGACTGGCAGCGACAGTGATGGCAGCCGGGCTCGTGCTCGGGGCCAGCGCCGTCGCGACACCAGCGCAGGCCACCTCGGGTGACACCGGTTGGGGCACCATCGTGGCCCCCTCCTCGGTGCAGAAGTAGGCCGCCCCCTAGATCCTGAGACGAGGACCAACCAACCCCCCACATGTTCGGTCCCTCAGCCATCCCCCCGGCTCGTCTCAGAGCGAGGACAACGACTTAGGTCGTTGTCCTCGCTGCCATTTCAGGACTTCTTGCGCCGGCTCCCCTGCACGTCCTGCTGGCCCATGCGGTAGCCCAGCTGGTAGCGGGTCTGGGCGTCGTAGGCTTCCTTCAGCTCGGCGATGTAGCCGGCGTACGTGCGCGGACTGACGCCGAGTCGCTTGGCGCACGTGGCGTCGGAGTGGCCCTCCTTGAGCATCCGGATCGCCATCGCCCGCTGCTCCTCGGCGATGCTGGTGACCACACCGGCCTCGCTGCTGCTGAACGGGCGGCCCCGCTCCCAGAAGCGTTCGAAGATGTCGACCAGGTAGGCCACCAGGTCGGTGTCGCGGATCGCCAGGGCCACATTGAGGTCGTCCCCGGAGGGGATGATCGCCACCTGCCGGTCGACGACGATGAGCCGGTTGAAGAACTCGTCGAGTGTGCGGACCTCGCCCCCGGCGCCGGTGACACGGTCGACGTACGCCCGGGCGGCCCGGCTGCGTCGCGCCGCATGCTGATAGATCGTGCGCATGGACACGCCGCGTTGGAGGGCGGCCACGTCACGGTTGCCGGCGGCCTTCTGCGCGGCCAGGGAGTGCCCGGCCTGCGGCTGGGCGGTGAGCAGCTCGGACTGTGCGCTGGGCACCACGTCGGCGAGGAACAGCTCGATCTGGTCGCCACGGAGCCGGGTGATCGGCCCGTCGACGGTCGAGGAGGAGCGCCGGTAGGCCTGACCCAGCGCGCTGAAGGCCTGGGCCCAGTGGCTGGACTCCGCGATCATCTGGGCGCCCTGCTGGCCCAGGGGAGCGACGACAGCGGCCTGGGCGGAATGCGGGTCGACCACGACGTAGCGGGTGCCCTCGAGGCTGAGCAGACCGAGCTCGATCAGCAGGTCGGTGGCCGCGCGGTCACGTGAGAGCAGGGGGTCGTCGACCTGCACGCCGCCGGCCCCGGCAATGTCCTCGAACAACTTGCTCGCCGCGGTCTCGAAGAGTTCCCGGCGCTGTCGTCCACCATGTTGTTCCACGATCCAGCCCTCCACTCGATCCACGTGTGATTATGCAGGAGTTCGGGCCCGGCACGCAGAACGGCCCAGGACTCGCGATGAGTCCGGGGCCGTCCGTGACGTGCAGAAGGAGGTCAGGCCTCTTCGTTCTCCAGGTCGGCAGCCACGCGACGGTGGGCCTCCCAGATCGCCTCCGGCATGTTGTCGAACTGCTTGAGGTGCTCCTCGCGGTTGGCCATCTCTTCCTGCCAACGCGCCTTGTCGATCGACAGGATCGTCTTGAGGTCCTCGGGCTTGGTGTTCATGCCCTCGAGCTGGAGCTCCTCCTCGAGCGGGATGATGCCGACTGCGGTCTGGCGACCCTTCACCTCACCGTTCTTGAGCTGCAGGAGCCACAGCAGTGGACGCAGGTTGTCGCGGTAGCCGTTCCACAGGAAGTGGCCGTCTTCGGGGTCGCGCTGGAACCAGTTGACGTGCGCGAAGATCGGCTGCTCCTTGGCGGCACCGACGATGTCGAGGTAGTGCTGCGCGTAGTCGCCCTCGCCGTACGCCATGAACGGGCGGTTGGACATCGGGTCGTAGCGGAGCACGCCCTCCTTGCCCTCGGCCGCGGCGGTCGCCTCGGCGCCCAGGGTCAGGCCGTCGTAGACGCCCTCGGCGAGGTCGGTGATCGCGCGGATCAGCGGCTCGCGGTCACGGGTGCGGCCACCGAAGATGATCGCGTCGATCGGGACGCCGGTCGAGGCGTTGTAGTCCGCAGCGATGTTCGGGACGTTGTCGAGCGTCGTGGTGAAGCGGCTGTTCGGGTGGGCCCACGGCGAGGAGTCGCTGTCCTTGCGATCGGCGATCGGCGAGCCGGTCCAGTCGAGCCAGCCGTGCACGTCCTCGGGCGGGTTGGGCGTGCGGCCCTCCCACCAGACCTCTTCCGTGTTCGGGTTGTAGGCGACATTGGTGAAGATCGTGCCGGTGCCCGGGTCGACGGAGTGCAGGGCCGTGGGGTTGGTCTTCTCGTTCGTGTCCTTGGCGACACCGAAGACGCCGTACTCCGGGTTCATCCCGTAGAGCTTGCCGTCCTCCTCGTTCACCCAGAGCCACGCGATGTCGTCGCCGTAGAAGGACACGTGGTAGCGCTCGCCGAGGGAGTCGGGGGCCAGCATCATCGCGAGGTTGGTCTTGCCCGAGGCACTCGGGAAGCCACCGCAGATGTGGTAGTCCTTGCCGGTCTCCTTGTCGTGGATCCCGATCAGCATGTACTGCTCGGCGAGGAACTTCTTGCTCGCCCAGCCGTCGTACGCGCCCTGGCGCAGGCCGTGGGCGATCTTGCCCAGCAGCGCGTTGCCGCCGTACGACGAACCGAAGTGGAGGATGGTGCGCTCGTCGCCCACGGTCACGAAGTAGCGCATGTCGTCGTCGGTGCCCTGGCCGAGGTTCTCCAGGTCGCCGGTGACGTGGACGGCGCGGACGAAGTTGTCGCCGGCCTCGTTGACGTGCTCGATGCCGACGCGGGCCATGCGGATCATGTGCAGCACGACGGTGCGGGTGTCGGTGACCTGGACGCCGGTCGCCCACGGGGCGAGGTCGTTGCCGGGAGGCGACATCAGGTAGGGGATGACGTACATCGTCTTGCCGGCCGAGGCGCCACGCATGCGGTCCTCGAGCAGCGGCTTCATCTCCGAGGCGGGCTTCCAGTTGTTGTAGACGCCGCGGTCCTTCTCGTCGTTGGTCGCGACGATGGTGCGCTCCTCGGAGCGGGCGGTGTCCTTGTGGTAGCTGCGGGAGTAGTAGCGCCCCTCGCCGGCCGGGAACAGCTCGCCGGCGTCCAGGGCCTCCTGGATCAGGCGGGCGTCGTCTGCGGCGGTGACGACCTCGACGCGCTCCGCGCCGGTGAGCTCCGCGTAGTAACGGACATACTCACGAACGGCGGGGTTGGTGACCCCCGCCGCATCCAGTGTTGCCTCAACGTCAGCCATCGTGTGCCTTGACCCTCTCGGTGGAAGTGTCGGTATCGGTGGAGCTGCGTAAGCCCCACCCCGGTGCCATGCAGGGTGACATGGGTTGAAGACTTTTTCAACTCATGTAATCTTCATCTTCAGTCGAGCTCAGGGAGGTGAAGATGACGACCAGTATCCCCATCAATCAGGCTAAGGCAGACCTCTTCCGCACCTTGGGACACCCCGTGCGGATCCGGGTGCTCGAGATGTTGGTGGCGCGGCCCACGTCGGTGCGCGACCTGCTCGCCGAGATCGGCATCGAGTCCTCGAGCCTTTCCCAGCAGCTGGCGGTCCTTCGCCGCGCCGGGCTGGTCACCTCGTCCCGCGAGGGCTCCCTGGTGGTCTACGCGGTCACCACGAACGCCGTCGCGGACCTCCTCGTGGCGGGCCGCGGCATTCTCGACTCGTTGTGGAGCGACACCGAGGGTCTGCTCGCCGAACTGCGCGGCTCCTCCTGATTTCGCCGAACCCGATCGGGTCGGCTATTCTCTTCCAGTCCTCGCGCACCACGGCGAGAGATGGGCGCCTGTAGCTCAACGGATAGAGCATCTGACTACGGATCAGAAGGTTTGGGGTTCGAATCCCTACAGGCGCACAGATCGGATTCACCGCATGACCTGCGCAAACGCGTGGACGAGGGCCGCTTCCCACCAGGGGGTCGGCCCTTTTCCGTCTCAAAAACCGGCCCAAAAACTCCCGGCGGGCTGGCTGTCGCCCGGGGTCGTCTGTGGGCGTGATCGAGAGCAGCGTCCCCCCGAAATCGGGCCACGTCCCCCCCCACGTCCCCCCTTTTCGGTGATCGCACCGGCACCGTGACCGTCCCTTGGTGCCACATGGAGACCATCACACACACCAGCACCCCCACCACGCCCGAAGCCGACACCTTGCTGCTCACCCTGGACGAGGCCGCACGCGAGATGCGCTGCGCCCGACGCAGCGTCGAGCGCCAGATCGCCCGACACCGCCTGACCGTGGTCCACATCGGTCGCGCCGTCCGGGTGGAACGCCGCGAGCTCGAGCGCTTCATCGCCCTGATGCGGGACCCGCACGATGGGTATGCCACGGAAGACTGCAGAGCAGACCACCTCGACGACGTACCGCGGAGCCGACGGCAACTGGCACGCCCGGGTCACGATGGGACGACGGCCGGACGGCACGACCGAGCGCAAGCACGTCCAACGCCGCACCAAGACCGAGCTCCGCGAGGCGGTGCGAGAACTGGAGCGCAGCCGGGATGCCGGCACCTACGTCTGGACCCAGGACGACCTCACGCTCGACGACTGGCTCTCGCACTGGCTCGACAACGTGCTCCCGATGACGGCCCGGTGGAAGACGCTGTCCACCTACCGAAGCCAGATGAGTCGCCACGTCCTCCCGAGCCTCGGCAACTGGGGTATGAGCGAGATCCAGCCCGAGCACCTCGAATCGCACTACCGTCGGCTGCAGTCCGACGGGCATTCGGTTCACACCATCCGCGCCGTGCACCGGGTTCTGCGCTCCGCTCTCAACGAAGCGGTACGCCGCCGCCGGCTCGCATCCAACCCGGCCCTCATCGCGCGTCCCCCCAGAGCAGAGGACGTCGAGGTCGAACCCCTCTCGATCGAGGAGAGTCGCCGCATCCTCACCGCTGCCCAGACCAGCACCAGTCCCGCACGCTGGTCGATCGCCCTATCCCTCGGGCTGCGACAGGGCGAGGCGCTCGGGCTCGTGTGGGATGACGTCGATCTCGACGACGGCGTGCTGCGGGTGCGCCGGTCGGTGCAACGACGGACCTGGGAGCACGGCTGTCCCGTCGTCGACGGAGCGCCCTCGTGTGGTCGCAAACGAGGCGCGGAGTGCGACCATCGCACCAATGGCGGGCTGCTCCTCGTCGAGCCGAAGACGAAGGCATCCAAGCGGACCATCGTGCTGCCCCAGCCCCTGGTGGAGGAGCTGCGCTCCCACCGCGCCGGAGTGAACCGCCGCCGGCTGGCGGCCGGTGAGGCCTGGGACAACACGCACGACCTGGTCTTCCCGGCCGCAAGCGGAGGCTTGATCGACCCCGCGCGGGACCACGCTGAATGGAAGACCCTGCTGAAGCGGGCTGGCGTGCGCGACGCACGTCTGCACGACGCCATGCACACCGCCGCGACCCTGCTGCTCCTGCAGAACGTCGACATCCGCACCGTCATGTCCATCATGGGCTGGACCGAGATGGCCACCGCCCAGCGCTACACCCACGCCGTCGACGAGCTACGCCGGCGCGCAGCCCGCCAGATGGGGGCGCTGCTGTGGGACGAGCAGGTCGGCGGTTGATCGAAGTGATCCTTCTCCCTGGCGCGCAGGGAGATGTCCAGACGTCGCCCATGTCGCTGATCGCGCGGCGGGTCAGGGGCCGAGAGTGCCGATGGGAAGCACGGTGACGCCGTCGGGTCGGCGGTAGGCGAACCCGGTGGAGGTGACGACGCCCAACGCCGTCGGTGGCCCAACCTTGCTCTGGTCGACCTTCTCAGAGAAGGACAACAGTGCTGCCGCCGCTTTGTCCGTGTCGGCGGGGTTCAACTTGACCTCGAGCGCGCCCCATCGGCCGTCGGGCAAGGTGACGACGACGTCGACTTCGTTCTGGTTCTGGTCTCGCCAGTGTTGGACCCGACCCCCGAGTTTCTGGGCATAGACGCGTACGTCGCGTACCACCAGGTTCTCGAAGAAGAAGCCGGTGGCGTTGAGATCTCCCAGGAGCTGGGCGGGTCCTTGTCCGAGTGCTGCAATGGCGATGGACGGATCGACGAAGTAGCGGGTGGGTGACGACTGCAGCGGGGTGGCGGAGCGCATGTGCGGCGCCCACGCGGGCGAGTTCTCGATCAGACGCAACCGGGACAGCGAATCGAGGTATCCGTCGACGGTGGCCCGCGCAATCGGTCCCTCTGCTCCGCCGACGTCCTTGGCCAGCGCGGTGACCTTCGCGGAGGTGCCGACGTTACGGGCCAGTGAGTGCAGCAGCCGACGGAGGTTGTCAGGATCGCGTCGCCGTGCGCCAAGCTGTTGGATGTCGACCAGGACGATCTGGTCCAGGTAGTCGCGCAGCCACCGGCCGGCATCCTGGGGACTGGCATCCAGCAGGGCCGGCCAACCCCCGATGCAGAGCCGGTCGATGACGTCAGGAACTGTGAGGCCCGAGTCCTGCGCGGTGATCTTGTCGCCGGCCAGCACGGCTTTCAGTGACGCCTGCCCGGTGGAGTGCCCGGACTCCATCAGCGACATGGGGCGCATCTGGATCACCGCGATGCGGCCGGCCCCGGAGTGCCGGTTGATGTCCTCTCTGGGCGTCGCCGACCCGGTCAGGATGTACAGCCCCTTGGCAGGGGCGCGGTCGTCGACGGCGCGGCGGACCCGGTCCCACAAGGTGGGGACGACCTGCCATTCATCGAACAGCACCGGGCTGGGGTTATCGAGCAGCACGTCAGGAGCGACGCTGGCCGCGTTGCGGGCGTCCTGGTCCACGTCAAACCGGTAGGCAGTTGTTGCCTTCTGGCTCGCGGTCTCGGTCTTGCCGCACGCCTTCGGGCCCTCGATCAGGACAGCGCCGATTGCGCTCAGCCGTTCAGCGAGCTCGCCGTCCAGGACGCGCTGGCGGTACCTCTCGTCTGCTCCCATCACTTACGCTCCCTTCTCCCGGGGGAAGTCACGCACCGCTGGTGACTTCGTTTGGCAGAAACCCCAGCGTTAACTTTGCAGAAACCATAGCGCCGACATTGCAAAATCAATAACGTAAGGCTTTCGGTGGTGGCCAGCCAGCCACCGTGGATGCTGTGCTGTAACGCACGGTGCAGGTCCCGATCCGCTGAAGCTCGCAGTTCCCTCCAGAGTCAGACACGCCATGCAGGCGGCGAAGCGCCTTGAGGTGCGCGGCCCGGACCTCTCCGTGTCAGCCCATGTCCACCTTGGCGAGCGCCAGCCAGGTGTCGACGACGGTGTCCGGGTTCAACGACATCGACTCGATGCCCTGCTTGAGCAGCCACTCGGCGAGGTCGGGGTGGTCGCTCGGACCCTGACCGCAGATGCCGACGTACTTGCCGGCGGCCCGGCAGGCCGTGATCGCCCGCTCGAGCATGAAGAGCACGGCGGGATCGCGCTCGTCGAAGGAGCCCGCGACCAGTGAGGAGTCGCGGTCCAGGCCCAGGGTCAGCTGGGTCATGTCGTTGGAGCCGATGGAGAAGCCGTCGAAGTGCTCGAGGAACTGCTCGGCCAGGATCGCGTTGGACGGCACCTCGCACATCATCACGACCTGGAGGTCGTTCTCGGCGCGGACCAGGCCGTGCTCGCCGAGCAGGGAGATGACACCTTCGGCCTCGGCCACCGTGCGCACGAACGGGATCATGATCTTGACGTTGGTCAGCCCCATCTCGTCGCGCACGAACTTCAGCGCCTCGGCCTCCATCGCGAAGCACTCCGCGAAGTCCTCCGAGAGATACCGCGACGCACCGCGGTAGCCGATCATCGGGTTCTCCTCGTGCGGCTCGTAGAGGTCGCCGCCGACGAGGTTGGCGTACTCGTTGGACTTGAAGTCGCTCATCCGGACGATCACCGGCTCCGGCGCGAACGCGGCGGCCAGCATCGAGATGCCCTCGGCGACCCGCTGCACGAAGAACTCGCGGGGGCTGGCGTAGGCCTTCACGGTCTCGGCGATCTGTGAGCGCAGCGGCTCGTCCAAGGTGTCGAGGTCGAGCAGTGCCTTGGGGTGGATGCCGATCTGGCGGTTGATGATGAACTCGAGCCGGGCCAGGCCGACGCCGGCGTTGGGCAGTTGCGCGAACGCGAACGCCTGCTCCGGGGTGCCGACGTTCATCATGATCTTGGTGGGGATCTCGGGCATCGAGGCCAGCTCGGTCTCCTCGATGCTGAAGTCGAGCGTGCCGTCGTACACCAGGCCGGTGTCGCCCTCGGCGCACGAGACGGTGACCTCGCGCCCGTCGGCCAGCTCGCGGGTGCCGTGGCCGGTGCCCACGACGGCAGGGATGCCGAGCTCGCGGGCGATGATCGCCGCGTGGCAGGTGCGGCCGCCGCGGTTGGTGACGATCGCCGAGGCCCGCTTCATGATCGGCTCCCAGTCGGGGTCGGTCATGTCGGCGACGAGAACCTCGCCCTGGACGAACTCGTGCATCTGGTCGATCGAGGTCATCACCCGCACGGCACCGGCGCCGATCTTCTGGCCGATCGCGCGTCCCTCGACGACGACCGTGCCGTTCTTGGCGTTCATCTTGAAGCGCTGCTGCACACCGGCGCGAGACATCACCGTCTCCGGCCGGGCCTGGAGGATGTAGAGCTCACCGTCGAGGCCGTCCTTGCCCCACTCGATGTCCATCGGCCGGCCGTAGTGCTCCTCGATGGTCAGCGCGTGCCGGGCCAACTGCTCGACCTCGGCATCGGTCAGACTCAGCAGCCCGCGCTCGGCGGGATCGGTGTCGACGAACTCGGTGGTCCGCCCCACAGCCGGGTCATCGGTGTAGACCATCTTCGTGGCCTTGGACCCCACGCCGCGCTTGAGCACGGCCGGTCGGCCGGCGCGCAACGCCGGCTTGTAGACGTAGAACTCGTCGGGGTTCACCGCACCCTGCACCACGGCCTCGCCCAGGCCGTACGACGACGTCACGAACACCGCGTCGTCGAACCCGGACTCGGTGTCCATCGTGAACATGACCCCCGAGGCGCCGATGTCGGAGCGCACCATCTGTTGCACGCCGGCCGAGAGGGCGACGGCGTCGTGGTCGAAGTCGTGGTGCACACGGTAGGCGATGGCGCGGTCGTTGTAGAGCGAGGCGAACACCTCGCGGATCGCCTGCAGCACACCGTCGATGCCGACGATGTTGAGGAACGTCTCCTGCTGGCCGGCGAAGGAGGCGTCGGGAAGGTCCTCGGCGGTCGCACTGGAGCGCACCGCGAACGAGACGTCGTCGCGCGCGGCGACCAACGTCTCGTACGCCGTACGGATGTCGGCCTCGAGGTCGGAGGGGAACGGTCGGCTCGCGACCGCCTCACGGAGCGACCGGCCGACCTCGGCGAGCTTCTGGGTGTCGTCGGTGTCGAGGTCGCGCAGGGCCGCGGAGATCTCCTCGGCCAACCCGGTGTCACCGATGAAGCGCCGGAACGCGTCAGCGGTGGTCGCGAAGCCGTCGGGCACCCTGACCCCCAGTGACGCGAGGTTGCTCACCATCTCGCCCAGGGACGAGTTCTTGCCGCCGACCTGCTCGAGGTCGCTCAGGCCGAGCTCGGCGAAGGGACGGACGTTGGTGGACTCGCTCATCGTGTGCTCCTGGGGCGGACGTTCAGGTTGCGGGAAAGCAGGGGTGCATCGACTTCATCCTTCTTGAGCCGTTGCAGGATGATCGTCGAGATCTCCTCCACCGAGATGGTGGAGGAGTCGACGACCGGCAGGCCATACCGTGCGAACATCGCGGCGGTGCGACGCAGCTCGAAGGTGCACTGTTCCAGAGAGGCGTACGTCGACCCGGGCCGACGTTCCTCGCGGACGGCGGCGAGACGCTTGGGCGAGGTGGTCATGCCGAAGCACTTCTCCCTCAGATGACGGACCGGTCGTGGCAGCTCCTCCCCCTCGAGATCGTCCTCCACGATCGGGTAGTTGGCCACGAACAGGCCGTGCTGGAGCGCGAGGTACATCGACGTCGGCGTCTTCCCGCAGCGTGACGGAGCCAGCAGGATGACGTCGGCCTTCTCCAGGCCGCGAACGCTCTGGCCGTCGTCGTGCTCGATCGTGTACTCGATCGCCTGCATGCGGCTGTTGTAGCGCTTGATGTCGCCGAGACCGTGCAGTCGCGCCGGTATCCGGACACCACGGGTCTGCAGGATCGACTCCACCGGCCCCATGTGCAGCTCGAAGAAGTCGATCACCGGGCAGCGGGTGCGCTGCAGCTCATGGCGTACCTCGTCGCTGGCGGCGGTGATGAAGACCAGTGGCGTCCGGGCGCTCTGGTCCAGTGCCTCGTCCAGGCGGGCGACCACCTCGCGGGCCTCGTCGACGGAGGCGATGAACGGGATCACCGTGCGGTCGAAACGGAGGTCCGGGAACTGGATCAGCAGTGCGTTGCCCATCGTCTCCGCGCTGATGCCGGTGCTGTCGGACAGGAAGAAGACCGGCACCACGCCGTCGTTGTCGTCGTTCACCTCGTGCATCCCTCCTGTGGTCTCGGGGACCAGCATCGCGTACCGACGTCAGTCGGCCACCACGGGGACGGCGGCCAGCGCGGCCTGCAGCTCCTCCTCGGAGAGCGCGTCGTCCGACAGTCCGTCGCCGAGGAACGACGCGTAGGCGCCGAGCTCGAGCAGGCCGTGGCCGGAGAGCTGGATGACGATCACCTTCTCCTCGCCACTCTCCTTCGCGGCCATCGCCTCGCGCCGGGCCTGGGCCAGGGCGTGCGAGGACTCGGGCGCCGGCACGATGCCCTCGGTGCGGGCGAACTCGACGCCGGCCTCGAAGCACTCGTTCTGGTGCAGTGCGACCGCGTCGATCAGGCCCTCGTGGACCGCGTGCGAGACCAGCGGTGCCATGCCGTGGTAGCGCAGACCGCCGGCGTGGATCGGCGAGGGCACGAAGTCGTGGCCCAAGGTGTACATCTTGAACAACGGGGTGAGTCCGGCGGTGTCGCCGAAGTCGTAGCGGTACTCGCCGCGGGTCAGCGTCGGGCACGAGGTCGGCTCGACGGCCACGATCCTGGGCGACTGGTTGCCGGCCAGCTTCTCGCGCAGGAACGGGAAGGCCAGCCCGGCGAAGTTGGACCCGCCGCCGGCGCAGCCGATCACCAGGTCGACGTCGGTCTCACCGGCCTTCGCGAGCTGCTTGAGGGTCTCCTCGCCGGAGATGGTCTGGTGCAGCAGCACGTGGTTGAGCACCGACCCGAGCGCATACTTGGCGTTCGGGTCCTGGGCGGCCAGCTCGACCGCCTCCGAGATCGCGATGCCCAGCGAGCCCGGGTGACCCTCCTCGAACGCCCTGCCCGACTCAGTGAGCCGGCTGGGCGAGCGGTGCACGGTGCCGCCGAAGACCTCGATCAGGGTGCGTCGCTGCGGCTTCGAGTCGTACGACGCCCCGACCTGCCAGACCTCGCACGTCACGTCGAACAACGAGCACGCGTAGGCCAGCGCGGTCCCCCATTGGCCGGCACCGGTCTCGGTGGTGAGCCTCGTGATGCCGTTGAGCTGGTTGTAGTAGACCTGCGGCACCGACGTGTTCACCTTGTGCGAACCCGCGGGGGAGACCCCCTCGTACTTGTAGTAGATCCGGGCCGGCGTGCCGAGCTTCCTCTCCCACGTGTGCGCGCGGTACAGAGGGGCGGGGCGGTAGTGCCGGTAGACGTCGCGCACCGGCTCCGGGATCTCGACGTAGCGCTCGGTGGTCACCTCCTGGGCGATCAGCTCGGGCGGGAACAGCGGAGCCAGGTCTTCCGGGCCGACGGGTTGGTGGGTGCCCGGGTGCAGTGGCGGCGGGGGAGGAGTGGGCAGGTCGGCGACGATGTTGTACCAGTGCGTCGGCATCTCGGACTCGTCCAGCAGGAACGTGCGCGGTTCACTCATGGGATCTCCCGGAGGCAGTCAGGTCTGGGTCGGCTCTCCACATCCAACACCAGCCGCCGCCCTGCCGTCCCTGAATCCTGGAGGCTGTGGAGGCGCTGGTTCGAGACGCGGCCCTACGCTCGGGCATATGCTCTCGGCAGCGAAGGAGCGTGACCCATGACCAAGACCATCGTCACCGGCGTCGACGAGAGCGAGACCGCGGCTGCGGCCGCGACCAAGGCGGCCGAGCTCGCGCAGCTGATGGGCGCCTCCCTGCACGTGCTCTCGGCGTACGGCGAGTTCGAGTCGGAGCGGATCAGTCTCGGCAACGAGCAGATCCTGGTCAGCAACGAGCAGCTGGCCCAGAAGGGCGTGGAGGACCTGGTCTTCGGTCTCCGCAAGCGGTTCCCCGACCTCGAGATCACCCTGCAGGTCATGGAGGGACGGCCCGGCGATGCGCTGGTCAAGGCGGCGGAGACGCTGGGCGCCGAGCTGATCGTGGTGGGCAACAAGCGGGTCCAGGGCGTCGCCCGGGTGCTGGGCAGCATCGCCCGTGACGTCGCGGCACACGCGCCCTGCGACCTCTACGTCGTGAACACGCACCAGCGTCGCTGACCCGCCGGCTCGGTCCGCCTCAGGCCGCGAGCTGCCGCACCTCGTGCGGACTCACCGCACGGCGGGCTGTCGTCCGGGCGAGCGCACTCGAGACCGCCAGGCGCAGCGCCCACGGACCGAGGTCGCGGGCCCGTCGACCCAGCCATGGACCACCCTCGGTGAGCAGCCAACGGACCTCGCTGCGCCGTGTGGGCGCCGGCTCGCTGCAGAACGGCGACGGAGCCGGACACGGCAACCCGTGTTGGGTGAGCAGCGCTGCGAACGTGCGTGCCAGCAGGCGATGTCCCCGCTCGGAGGGATGCAGCCGGTCCACCGACCAGAAGGAACGCTCCTGGACCTCAGGGCGGTCGGACAGATCGATGCGCAGGCCCCCGAAGCTGGCATGCAGCTCGTCGTAGGCAGCGTTGAGCTCCTCGATGCGGCGGGTCATCGGGCGTGCCAGAGGGCCGGGGAGGCCGAGGACTGCGCCGTGGTCGTGGAAGCGCACGGTCATCAAGGTGGCTCCCTGCGCGGAGAGGGTCTCGCCACAGTGCAGCAGGTCATCGCGCACGCGTCGGGCATCCCATGACGATCGCAGGGTGTCGTTGAGTCCGACGATCAGTGACGCCACGTGGGGCCTGAGGGCGAGAGCGGAGTCGAGCTGGAGCCGGCGTACGTCCGAGACGGTGGCGCCGGGAACCGCCAGGTTGTCGAACTGGATCTGGTGACGATCGGCCAGCGAATCGGCCAGGATTCGTGCCCAGCCTCGCCACGTTCCGCCCACCTGGTCACCGACCCCGTGGGTGGCGGAGTCGCCCAGGGTGACGAAGCGGACCGGGGTCCTGTCGAGGTCGAACACGGTGCTCACCGCCTTGGTGAATCGTCGGAGCAACGACGCTACGCAGCATGGAGGTGATCCGAATCACCCCGAAGAGGGCTCTTCGACCTCCGATCGGGGATAGAAGCGGTGCGCAGCCACGCCCGACCGGAGGAGCGATCCTGTTCTGAGGGGTGATTCGGCGGACCTCCCGGTTGCGGAAGTCTGGCTGTGCTGCACCTGCCGGGAGGTTGCACGCGTCCGCTCTCCTCCGGCAGAACCGAGAGCGCCTGCCGGAGGAGAAGACGTGCACCCGAGAAGTTGGCTCCAGCCATGGTGACGCCCCAGCCGGTTGTCGTTCTCCACGACGTGCGCTCACGCACCGAACGACGCCTTGTCACCACGTGGGCGAGAGAGACGCATCCCGGTTCCTGCGTCCGCGGGGTTGACGACGGGTGGCTGGCGGACCAGTTCGACGACGACGCACTGCTGGTCCCCGCGAGAGTCGCCTGGGTGGCCGCACCCAGGAGCGACGGGACTCGCACCACCGACATGCTCGGCCACCTCACTCCGCGGCGCCCGTGGCCCCTTGCCCAGCCCCTGCTGGCCCGCCGCGCTCCCGGCGCGGTGACCATCGTCGTCGGCGAGGCGGCAACGCTGGCCGAGCTGCGGAGTCGGTTCGAGAAGGAGCCACCGGGCGGCGACTCCCTGGAGGAGTTCATCAGGCACGCGGCGATCCTGGCCAGTGACCGTGCCGAACGCCGCCTGGTCGGTGACCGCTACAAGGTGCCGCGCCGGGTGGCGGAGCAGATCGCCTCCTCGGCGCGCCTCCGCGACAAGGTCCGCGCCCTCGCAGCCGACACGGGTGCGACGTACGACGAGGTCTTCGGCGAGGTGCAGGACTGCCTCACCGAGCTGACCGCGGTCCAGAGCCCGGCCGTCATCGACGCCTACCGTGCGGTGCTCTCGCCGATGCATGCCCGCGCATGGAAGGTCAACGTCGACGAGAGCGGGCTCGAGTCACTACGGGCACTCAACAAGCACAGCGCGCTGGTCTTCCTGCCGGCGCACCGGTCGTACGCCGACCCGCTGGTGCTGGGGGAGGTGCTGCACACCCACGACTTCCCCCGCAACCACACGTTGGGGGGCTCGAACATGGCGATCTGGCCGATCGGCCCTCTCGGGAAGCGAGCCGGCATGGTCTTCATCCGCCGGGCCAACGCCGACGACCGCGCCTACAAGCTGGCCCTGCGGGAGTACCTTGCGCACCTGGCGGCCAAGCGGTTCAACCTCGAGTGGTACATCGAGGGAGGGCGCACCCGCACCGGGAAGCTGCGGCCGCCGAAGTTCGGCCTGCTCTCCTACCTGACCCGTGCCCTGCAGGAGAAGCGGACCGACGACGTCCAGCTGGTGCCGGTCTCGATCGTCTACGACCACATGCACGAGGTGCATGCCCTCTCCGACGAGCAGGGCGGCGCCACGAAGGCGGCCGAGGGCAGTCGGTGGTTGGCCCGCTACGTGCGCGGCCAGCTCAGCAACAGGGGCAATGCCTGGGTCCAGTTCGGTGAGCCCTTCTCGCTGCGCCAGGCGCTGGCGGATGCTGGGGAGGGCAGCACCCAGCTGGAGAAGGTCGCCTTCCAGATCTGCGACGGCATCAACCGGGCGACGCCGGTGACCCCGACCGCCCTGGTCACCTTCGCCCTGCTGGGAACTCACCACCGTGCCCTGACCCTGGCAGAGATCCGCCGGGTCTCCCACGCGCTGCTCGACTACCTGGACTCGCGGGGCATCACGGGACCGGCCGACGTACTGCGGTCGGACGACGCACTGGTCGCCACCCTCGAGCAGCTCGTGGCCTCCGGGGTCACCAGCCTCTGGTCCGGCGGACCCGAGCCGGTCTGGGCAGTCTCACCCGGCCAGCACCGGGTGGCGGCGTTCTATCGCAACGGTGCGATCCACCATCTCGTGACGAGGGCGATCGTCGAGCTCGCACTGCTCCACGTCGCCGACCGGGACGCCGACACGACTCCGCTCGACGCCGCGTACGCCGAGGCGCTGCGACTGCGCGACCTGCTGAAGTTCGAGTTCTTCTTCCCCACCACCCAGCAGTTCCGTGCCGACGTCGTCGCGGAGTGTGAGCTCATCGATCCCGACTGGTTCGACCGGGCACACACTGAGAGTGGACTGACCGATCTGCTCGCCTCCTCGACGATGCTGGTCGCCCACCGCGCGTTCCGGTCGTTCTTCGACGCCCAGCTCGTGGTGGCCGAAGCCCTGCGCGACAAGGAGCCCGGGAGGGAGCTGGACGAGGAGGCGCTGCTCGGAGAGTGCCTGGGCCTCGGCCAGCAGATGTGGCTGCAGGGACGACTGCACCGCGCGGACTCGGTCTCACGCGAGCTCTACGCGACGGCGTTGAAACTGGCTCGCCACCGCGGCCTCGTCGACGGTGACGGTGACGCGGCCACGGTGCGCAGGGCCCGGGCAGAGTTCGCCGAGACCGTGGTGGACGTGCTCGCCCGGATGAGCCGGATCGCCGAGCTGGAGGAAGCGATCCTCAGCGAAGGCGCGGTGTGATGAGCCTCGAGACGCTCCTCCACGAGATCTACGCCGGACCCAGCGGGCCGGAGATCGGAGCCTTCTTCGACTACGACGGCACCGTGATCACCGGATTCTCGGCGTCGTCGTTCTACGGACACCGGATCCGGGGCGGCGAGATGGGCTTGGGCGAGCTCGCGCACACGCTGTGGGCGGGCGTGCGTGGGGTGAACACGGCCGAGGACTATCGCGAGCTCCTCGACCTCAGCTGCCAGGCATGGGCGGGCAAGACTCAGCAAGCGCTGGGTGACCTCGGCAGACGACTCTTCAAGGACAGCATCGCCGGCCGGCTCCACCTCGAGGTGTGGGAGCTGGTCAAGGCTCATCACGACATGGGCCACACGGTCGTCCTCGCCTCGTCCGCGACCGCGTTCCAGGTCGAGCCGATGGCCGACGCCCTCGATGCGCAGCACCTCCTGTGCACCGATCTCGAGGTCGTGGACGGCGTCCTGACCGGGCGCGTCATCGGCACGCCCTTGTGGGGCCCCGGCAAGGCCGACGCTGTGACGGAGCTGGCGGCCCGAGAAGGCATCGACCTGGGCCGCTCCTACGGCTACAGCAACGGCACGGAGGACGTCCCCTTCCTCTCCACGGTCGGCACCGCCGTCGCCGTCTCGCCGGAACCCGGCCTGCGCGCCGAGGCCGGGGAGCGCGACTGGCGGGTCCTGGAGTGCGTGCCGCGCACCGGGCGCCCGAGCCTGGGGGACGTGGCGCGGACGGCCGGGTTCTACGGCGCCTTCGCCACTGCCTTCGGGACCGGTCTCGGGCTGGGGCTGCTGAACCGGAACCGGGCGCAGGTCTTCGACATCACGGGCAGCGTCGGCTCCGACGTCGGCCTCGCGCTGGCCGGCGTGACCGTGGAGGTGGTCGAGGGTCAGGAGCACCTGTGGAGCGGCCGACCCTGCGTCTTCGTCTTCAACCACCAGAGCAAGATCGACCCGGTCGTCGTGATGAAGCTGCTCCGCCAGCGTTGGACCGGTGTGGCCAAGGCGGAGGCGAAGAAGATCCCGGGCTTCGGGCAGCTCTTCCAGATCGCCGGCGTCGCGTTCGTCGGGCGCACGGGGAACGTCGAGGAGGCCAGGCAGGCCCTGGCCCCGGCCATTGCCAAGGTGCGCGACCAGGGCTTCTCGCTGGCCCTGTCGCCCGAAGGCACCAGGTCGCCGACGCCACGGCTGGGGGCATTCAAGAAGGGTGCCTTCCACATCGCCATGCAAGCCGGAGTGCCGATGGTGCCGATCGTGATCCGGAATGCCGGCGACGTCATGTGGCGCGGTGCCCAGACCCTGCGCCCCGGCGTCGTCGAAGTCGTCGTCCTCCCGCCGGTGGACACGACCGACTGGAGGGTCGAGTCGATCGACCGCCACGTCACCGACGTGCGCGACCAGTTCGTGCGCACCCTCGCTCATTGGCCGGGCCGACCGCGGAGGACACCGTGAACACAGCAGACACCACCCAGCAGGGCTGGGGCCAGGAACCGACGATGAACGCCATCGAGACCGTCATGTGGCGTGCCGAGACCGATCCGACACTCAAGTCCACGATGATCGCCCTCGAGGTGCTCGACCGCGCGCCGGAGTGGGCCGACTTCGTGGCCACTCACGAGCGCGCGGTCGGCGCGGTGCCACGGCTGCGGCAACGAGTGGTGGAGCCGCCGTTGGGTCTGGCCGCACCGCACTGGTCGACGGACCCGCAGTTCGACCTGCACTTCCACCTGCGCCGGTCGACTCTCCCGGCCGGTGCCACCTGGCAGGGCCTCTTCTCCGCGGCCGAGCAGATCGCGATGACCCCGTTCGACCGCGCCCGACCGCCCTGGGAGGCCACCCTCGTCGAAGGTCTGCCGGGCGGCCGCGCGGCGTACGTCCTGAAGCTGCACCACGCCTCCACCGACGGTGCCGGAACCCTCCAGCTGATGCAGGTGCTGCACGCGGCGGCGCCGGTCGCCGGACGTGACGGAGCCGACGACGCGCTTCCGCCGGCGGCTCCCGTGACGGCGTGGAAGGCCCTCGGGGCGCAGGCGCTCGACGCGGCCCGGTCGACTCCTTCCGCGGCGCGTCGGGGCGGGGACGTGGCCAGTCGGGTCGCCGCCTCCCCAGGGAAGGCGCTGCGCGACGGTCTCCGCTACGGCCTGTCTCTGCGCCGGGTCCTCTCGCCGCCACCCGCCGCTCCCTCACCACTCCTCGTCAAGCGCAGTGTGAACTGGCGCTATGCAGCCCTGGACGTCGACCTGGCCTCACTGCGTGCGGCCGCCAAGGTGGCCGGGGGGTCGTTGAACGATGCCTACATCGCCGCCCTGCTCGGCGGGTACCGCCGCTACCACGAGGCCCTCGGCCGACCGGTCCGGGCGATCCCGATGGCCATCCCCATCTCGGTGCGCCGTGACGGTGAGGGCGGGGGTGGCAACCGCTTCGCCACCGCCCGGCTGGCCGGACCGGTTGGGGTCATCGACGCCCGGGAGCGGATCGTGGCGATCGGTGACCTGGTCCGGACGGCGCGCGCCGAGCCCGCGCTCGACAACATCGCGGTGCTGGCCCCCGTTCTCGCCCGGCTGCCCGCCCCGGCGATCGCGCAGATTGCCGGTGGCATGGGCCGAAGCAGTGACCTCCAGGCCAGCAACGTGCCGGGCTCTCGCGAGGAGGTCCATCTCGCCGGGGCCCGGGTCGAGCGGCTCTATCCCTTCGCACCGCTGCCGGGTTGTCCCGCGATGATCACCCTGGTCTCCCATCTGGACACCTGCTGCATCGGAGTGAACTACGACGCGGCAGCCTTCACCGAGGGCGAGCTGTTCCTGTCCTGCCTCGAGGCCGGCTTCACCGAGGTGCTGGCGCTGGCCGGTCCGGACGCCGGAGCCGCCACATGGCTGAGATGACTGCCCAGCCGGATCTTCACACCGGCGGCAGCGGCAGCCCGCTCGTGCTCCTGCACGGCATCAACATGTCGTGGAAGATCTGGCGGCCCGTGCTCCCCGCACTGGAGGAGCACCACGCCGTGCTCGCACCGACGCTGGCCGGGCACCTCGGGGGACCCGGCATCACCGAGGGCGCCCTTGGAATCGCCCCGGTGGCCGACGCGGTGGAGGCGATGCTCGACGCGCAGGGAGTCGAGCGCGCGCACCTCGTGGGCAACTCCCTCGGCGGATGGCTGGCCTGCGAGCTGGCTCAGCGCGGTCGGGCCACGTCGGTCGTGGCGTTCTCCCCGGCGGGAGCATGGGACACCAGGTCCGCCCAGGACCGCATCGTTCGACTGATGCGGTTCGCCGGCCGAAGCGCGCAGTGGTCGTTGACCCCGCGCCTCCTGTCGAACCCCCGTCTGCGCCGCGCAGCCATGCGGGTCGCCCTCGAGCGCGGCGACCTCGTCTCCGACACGGTCGCGCTGGAGATGGTCGATGAGATGCGGGCCTGCGTGCTCCTCGAGGGGCTGCTCGGCTGGATCGACGAGCACGGGTCGATCGCCGACTTCGACATCGACGAGACCTGCCCGGTGCGACTGGCCTGGCCGGTGACCGACCGGACGATTCCCTGGATCCCCTACGGCCGCGCCTATCGGGCGCTGATCCCCCATGCCGAGGTCGTTCCCCTGCGCGGTGTCGGACACGTGCCGATGTTCGACGACCCCGGGCTGGTGAGTCGCACGATCCTCGACTTCACCACCCGCGCTCACGCCCAGTGAGCCCTCGTCCCCCGGGAGGCGCATCTCATGGTGAGCAAGTTTCGCGTTCTGCGGACACGCACCCCACGGATCGGGCACGATTCCTGCTGCCGGGCGTGGGGACCCGAGACTCCGCGTCCGGCACTCTTTGACGAGGTCCGCGCCGTTCCCCCGCGAGCGCGGGCCTCGTCGTCCCCCTGATCCCTCTCGATCGGTGATTCCGGGCTGAGGGGATCGGACGGCTCAGGGGCTGGTCTCGGCCTGCACCGGCTCGGGTGCCGAGGCATCCACACTGGTGGCCCCGAACTGGAGGGCGACGATGCCCACCACGATGAGGGTGAGTCCACCTATCTGGGTGGGGGAGAGCGGTTCCTTGAGGAACATGGTGCCGATCGCGGCGATGGCGAACATGCCCATCCCGGACCACACGGCGTACGCCGTTGCGACGGTCATGCCGTGGGTGAGTGCCTTGGACAGGGCGTAGAAGGCCATCGCGTAGCCGACGGTGACGAAGACCGAGGGGACCAGCCGCGTGAAGGACTCCGAGGCCCGCAGCGACAACGTCGCCGCCACCTCGGTGCCGATCGCGACGGCCAGCCACCACCACATGGCGCTCATGCCACGTAGGTGAGGACGTAGTGGTCCGCCGTACGGCGGCTGCCGGTGATCACGGCGCCAGTCGCCCGCAGGTGCTCCACCTCGCGGGCCAGCTCCTCGTCAGCGACGCTGACCGTGTGCCAGGAACAGGGCGCGGTGTGCGGGACGACTGGGGTGGTCATGCGGCGCTCCCGTCGAGTTGTTCCGCGTTCTTGCGGAGCAGGTCCGCTGCGAAGCGGTGGGCGACCGCGGAGACCGGGGACGGCTCCCAGTAGTGCACCTTGGCCGACTCGGCGAGCGCTGTCTGCTCCTCGGCCTTGGCCAAGCGGAGCAGCTCACCACGGAGCCGATCGAGCAGGGCCTCCGAAGAAACTGTTGACTCCATCATGATCACCATCTCGTGGGAAAACCTGGTTGGGAGTACGACGCTACGGAGGTGTGAACGGCGCCACATCGTCCCCGGGAAGTAGGTGTCTCCTCCCTTGGGGGCGTCGTGGCGCCGCGCGTTCGTCGTGCCTGCTCCGGACGTGAATACACCCGGCCGCCGCGAAGTCGGGAGCGGTGCGGCGACCGGGTGATCTGTGGGGGAGCGCGATCAGTCAGCGAGCTCCTCGGGGGCGAGCAGGTGCTCGCCGATGAAGGTGCGCGACTGGTCGGCGTTCAGCGGCTGGAACATGGAGGCGGCCGAGTCGCGGTAGAGACGCTCGAAGATGGCGCCCTTCTTGAACGACGAGCCACCGACCATGCTCATGGCGTGCCGGCTCATGTGCATGACGTTGTCCGCGATGAAGGTCTTGGCCAGCCCGATGTAGGGGAACCGGAGCTCCATGGGCCAGTTGTCGTCGTAGCCCTCGGTGACCTCGGTGCAGGTGCGGTAGAGCACCCGGCGGGACAGCTCGTAGCGCGAGGCCATGTCGCCGATGCCGTCGATGATGTGCCCGACACCGGACACCTTGACGTCCGCGGCAACCGTGGCGCCGAAGACGGCACCCAGCGTCTTCTTGGACAGGACCGCGCGGGACTCCTCGAGGATGCGCGACTGCATGCCGAGGTAGATGCTGGCGAACATCAGCGACGCCCATTCGAGTACGCCGAACGCACCCGAGCGCCACTCGCAGATGAAGCCGTCCTCGGGCACGTAGTAGCCGTCGAACACGATCGTCTGGGTGCCGGTGGCGTGCATGCCGAGGGCGTCCCAGGTCTTCACGATGCTGATGCCGTCGCCCTGGCCGTTCTCGTCGACCTTGAACTCACCGATGAAGAAGGACTCGGCGTTGACGCGGTCCTCGAAGTTCTCCGGGAGGTTGCCGTCGGCGTCGGTGATGGTGGCGTTGGTGGTGATGATGTCGGCGGCCTCGCACAGCGTGCCCCAGACCTTCTTGCCGTAGAGCTTCCAGCCGCCCCCCTCCTGGGGGATCGCCTTCATGTCGGCCAAGCCGCTGAAGCCGGCGCGCTGCTCGGAGAACGGACCGAACATGATGTCACCGTCGGCGACCCGACCCAGCCAGTACTTGTTCTGGGTCTCGCTCATCAGGCCCATCGTCATGCCGACCATGATGTAGTGCATGTTGTAGGCGAGGGTGATCGCGGAGTCGCCCTTGGACAGCTCGCTCACCACCTTCGACGTGGCGAGCAGATCGCCGCCCAGGCCGCCGTACTGCTTGGGCACGGGGAGGGCTCCGAGTCCGCTCTTCTTGAAGGCCTCGATGGACGGGTAGGCGAACGTGTTCTCGGTGTCGTACTTCGGGCCGATCTCACGGAAGTACTCCGAGAGCTCCTCGGCCTTGGCGAAGACCTTGTCGAACTCGCCCTCGGTGATTGTGTCAGTCATGGTGGCTCCAGTCGTGGTTTCCGGTGGTAGGTGTGGGGTCCGGGTGGTCAGTCGATGAGCAGGTCGTCGCGGCCGGCCTCGGCGAGGATGGCCTTGTAGGCGTCGAAGATCGGGCCGGTCAGGGGCAGCAGGCCGAGTGCAGTGGTGCGCTTGCCCTCGAGCTTGACCTTGCGCTGCGCCATGGCGAGCGTGAAGTTCAACTTGCCCTGCCAGAACCGGTTGGCGTTGTCCGAGCTCATCCGCAGCTGCACGGTCGAGGGCGCCGACGCGGCGGCATCCCCGGTCAGTACCTTCTGCCCGGGGAAGTCGACCAGGATCGATGCTGCGGGATCGGTCTGGGTGATCAGGACGACGAGTGAGCCGTCCTTGGTCGCCTCGACGAACTTCGGGTCGGTGACACAGGCTTCCATGGCCTTGCCGATGTAGGCATAGACCTCGTCAGCGTCCTTGAACGTGCTCACGTCGTACCTCCAGGTGTGGGCCCCAGCCGTTCCGCTCGGGCGATGCCGGTGGGTCTGGTCACGACCCGTGTCGACGCTAGGACCGTGCCGGTGTGCGGCGCGTCACCCGCAAGTGGGTTCTTGCACGTCCCATGGGGTGCTCTCGATCAGGCGGGGCGGGGACGGTCGCCGCTCCGTGCCGAGTGCTCGCCCGTCGCCGGCCCCTCGGACGAGCGGTAGGGATCCTCCCGCGGGGGGAAGTTCGGCGGCGCAGTCGCTCCTACGGTCGATGTCGTGTGGTTCGTCTCACATGGACCGACGGACCCAGCAGCTGGACCAGACAAGGAGAAACCATGAACTACGCATTTGCCGTCAAGTGGTTGAAGGCGTTCCGTGACAGCTCGGAGGCGATCTGTGCGATGTACGCCGACGACTTCGTGTTCGAGGACCCGATCCTCGACCAGTACCAGATCCGTGACAAGGGCGACCTCGGCCGGATCTTCACGCTGTACGCCAACAAGGACCGCACGAACGGTCTCGGTGTGCACAACTTCCGCATCCGCGGCTACATCGGTGACCACAAGAGCGGCCTGATCCGGTGGGAGTGGTCCCCGGAGGACTGCACCAACTTCATCGGCTTCGATGTCGAGGACAAGCCCTTCTTCGCCCAGGGCCACACCTTCCACCAGTACGACGACGACGGACGCATCGTCCGTGAGTCGTCGTGGTGGGACTCCGGTTCGATCCTGGCCGATGTCGGCGTACCGGGTGCGAGCAAGGTCGCATTCGCCGCCAAGACCCCCGCGAACGTCTGAGAGGCGCTGACATGACGAACCTTGAATTCGCCAAGAAGTGGGCCGAGACCCGCCACAACGACCTGAGCGCCCACCGCGAGCTGTACGCCGGCGCCGAGGAGTTCTGCATCGAGACCCGGATGGTCGTCGACCACCTGGGCGACACGATCTCCACGGACTCGGAGTTCACCGAGCAACTGGCGATCTTCACCAACAAGGACCCCGAGAACGGCCTGGGCGTGCAGTCCGTCACCGTGACCGAGGCCTTCGAGGGCAACGGCCACCTGTTCTTCCACTGGGACTGGCAGGTCGAAGGCGCTGACACCTACCGGGGCTTCCCCGTCGAGGGCAAGACGCTGGTCAGCAAGGGCTCCACGTTCTTGGAGTTCAACGACGACGGCAAGATCATCCTCGACTCGTCGTTCGTGAACGAGAACCCGGTCTTCCAGCAGCTGGGTCTCCCGCTGATCACCCCGCACTACTGGGAAGAGGGCTTCGACCCCGCTTCCCTCGGCTGACGTCGAGGGAAGAGGGCTTCGCCCCTGCTTCCCTCGACGCCGGCGCGACCGGACGGCCGGAGACCCTCGGGCTCCGGCCGTTTCCGTTGCCTCGACTCCGGTTCTCTGACAAGGAAAGACTCGTGCTCCTCTCCGTCACCGTTCCCCAGCCCCCGTCCCCGCCGTACGACCTGCCGCTGAACACGACGATGCAGACGGTCGCCACGCTCGTCCTGTGGGGCGGCACCGCGCTGCTCCTGGCCTACGCGGTCAAGATCGCGCGCGACGAGCGGTCGATCCTTCCGGTCGTCCTCGTGCTCGCGGCCGCCACGGGCAGCCTCATCGAGCCGATGTACGACATCGCCTATCACCTGCACTGGCTGGACAACGGAGAGCAGTGGACCCTCTTCACCAGCTTCGGCCTGCCACAACCCGTCTGGGTCATGCCGGCCTACGTGATGGTCTTCGGCTTGCCGGCGCTCGTGCTCTACCGCTCCCTGAGCCGGGGCGCGACCCGGGCGCGGATCTTCAAGATCGCGGCGTTGACCACCTGCACGACCGCTGCCTTCGAGATCACCGCGATCAATCTGGACCTCTACGTCTACTACGGCGAATCCCCGTGGCGGGTGCTGGACTACCCGCTCTTCATCGCCTTCATGGAGGGCACTCAGATCACCGGATACGCGGTGCTGGCAGCCGTGTTGTCGCTCAAGGCCACGCGCCAGGTGCACTGCCTGGCCCTGTTCGCGCTCTTCCCGTGCAACTTCGCCTTCGACGTGCTCGGAGCGGGCTTCCCGACCGTGATCTTGCAGAACTCCTCCGCGAACCCGAACGACGCCGTGCTCTTCCTCAGCGCCTTCGCCAGTGTCGGGCTGGCGGCGACGGCCCTGTGGTGGACGTCCCAGTTGCTGGTGACCCAGACCCAGGAGCCGGGCGCGGAGAAGGCAGACGTCACCGGGCAGCTCAGCCGCCCCGTTTGAGCCGGGGGAGGGCTGTCACCCCAAGGGGGCAGGGGCTTCATCCTCGGGGATGTCGTGGGGGTGGCAGCGGCCGAATTACGTTCGTGGCACACATCACAAACCCGTGGAGATTCGACACCGGACATCGGTCGGACACCGCGACTCGCAGGAAAGCAGGAATCCAATGTGGGGCACCATGCCGGACGTCCTTGACCGGGCGTGCACGTACTACCAGGACCAGGTCGCGATCGTCGACGGCGACCGCTCCCTCACCTACTCAGAGCTGCGCGATCTCTCCGACAAGGTCGGTTCGGCGCTGCTCTCGCTCGGCCTTGAGAAGGGCGATCGGGTGGGGCTCCTGCTTCCCAACTCCCTGGAGTTCATCCCGACCCAGCACGGGATCTGGAAGTCCGGTGCCGTGCTGGTGCAGATGCCCACCCGGGCATCCGCGTCGACCCAGGTGGCGAACCTGAACCAGACCGAGGCGAAGGCCCTCATCTACCACGCATCCTTCGACGACGTGGTGGCTCAGATGCGCGGTGAGCTGACCCACGTCACGACGTACATCCGGGTCGGTGGAGAGACCAGTGCGTCCGGTGACCATGATCTCACCACGCTCGTGGAGAAGCAGGCCGCGGGGCGGCCCGACGTGGTGATCGACGAGCACGACGAGTGCTACGTGCTGTTCACCTCGGGCAGCACCGGCGAGCCGAAGGGCGTCGTGCAGTCGCACTTCACCTGGGGCCACTACAGCATCACTTCTGGCCTCGACATCGGTGACACCCGCTACGGCGAGGTGTTCGCCCATGGCGCGCCCCTGACCCACTTCACCCAGATCTTCGTGATGCCGACCTTCCTGCGCGGTGGCACCAACGTGATGCTGCCCGGCCTCGAGGTCGACACCCTGCTGAAGTCGATCGCCAAGCACGGGGTCACCGCCACGGCCGTGGTGCCGACGATCATCTACCTCATGCTGGACCACCCGAGCCGGGACAGCTACGACCTGTCGTCGCTGAACACGATGATCTACGCCGGCTCGCCGATCGCCCCCGAGAAGCTCAAGAGGGCGCTCGAGGTGTTCGGCCAGATCTTCATCCAGACCTATGCCGGCACCGAGCCCGGCTACGTCGGCTGTCTGCGCAAGGTCGACCACCGGGTCGACAGCGAAGAGGCCATTGGTCGTCTCGCCTCCGGTGGACGACCGATCCCGTTCGTCGAGGTCAGCATCCAGGACGAGGAGGACAACCAGCTGCCCGTCGGCGAGGTGGGCGAGATCTGCTCGCGTCAGCTCGGTCAGATGCTCGGGTACGTCGACTCCTCCCGCAACGCCGAGGCGCTGCGTGGCGGCTGGGTGCACACCGGCGACATCGGCAAACTCGACGAGGACGGCTTCCTCTACGTGGTCGACCGCAAGAAGGACCTGGTCGTCAGCGGCGGGTTCAACGTCTTCCCCCGTCAGGTCGAGGACGTCCTCGCGGTCCACCCCGCCGTGGCCCAGTGCGCGGTGATCGGTGTCCCCCACGAGAAGTGGGGCGAGGCGGTGCACGCGTTCGTCGTCGTCGCGTCCGGCTCGTCGGTGACGGTCGAGGAGATCCAGGCCCACGTCAAGGCCGAGCTCGGCTCGATCCCCTCACCCAAGACGGTCGACTTCCTCGCCGAGCTGCCGGTGAATCCCGCCGGCAAGGTCGACAAGAAGACCTTGCGCATCCCGTTCTGGGAGGGCCAGGCCCGCCAGGTCGGCTGAACCCACCCGCCCCGCAACCTCGAACCCAGGAGCAATTCCATGAGCACTCCGCACTACACCCTCCACATCAACGGCGAGTGGGTCGACACTGCCGACAAGTACGAGATCCGCAGCCCCGCCACCGGTGAGCTGGTGGCCACGGTCGCCAAGGGAGGCGTCGCCGAGATCGACGCCGCCGTCGCGGCCGCCAAGGCCGCTCACATCGAGGGCACCTGGCGCAACACCCCGCCGGCCGAGCGTGCCGCACTGGTCAACACGGTCGCCGAGCGGATGGGTGCCCGACTCGAGGAGCTCGCCGCGCTGCAGACCCGTGAGAACGGCGCCACCATCCGGATCACCGGTGCGCTGCACATCGGTCTGTCCGTCGCACAGATGCAGTACATCGCGGCCCAGGCGGCCGAGTACGAGTTCGAGAAGTCCGGCCCGGCCATCGGCCCGGTCCCTGCCGAAGGCATCCTGCGTCGCGAGCCGCTCGGTGTGGTCGGCGCGATCGTGCCGTGGAACATCCCGATGCTGACCATCGTCTGGAAGGTGGCCCCGGCGCTGTTGGCCGGCAACACCGTGGTGCTCAAGCCCGACGAGCACGCGCCGCTGATCGCGCTCGAGCTGATGAAGGAGTTCGAGGCGGCCGGCCTGCCCAAGGGCGTCCTCAACGTGGTCGTGGGTGACGGCGAGGACGCCGGTGCCCGGCTGAGCGCGCACCCCGACGTCCGCAAGGTCGCCTTCACCGGCTCGACCTCCGTGGGCCAGAGCATCCTGGCCGCCTCGGCCGACTCGGTGAAGCAGGTGACCCTCGAGCTCGGCGGCAAGGGCCCCAACATCATCCTCGAGGACGCCGACCTCTCCGTCGCCATCGACGGCGCGATCTACGCCTGCATGGCCAACAACGGACAGGCCTGCGAGGCAGGAACCCGCCTGCTGGTGCCGGCCTCGAGGCGCGACGAGATCGTGGATCGCCTGGTCGCCCGCGTCAACACGATGAAGCTCGGCGACCCCATCGACCTGGCCACCGACATCGGCCCGCTGATCACCGCCGACCAACGCGACCGCGTGTTGGCGCACATCCGGGCAGCCGAGGCCGAGGGTGCCAAGGTGGCCACCGGTGGCGCCGCACCCAGTGCACCGGAGTTCGCCAACGGCAACTACGTGGAGCCGACCGTGGTCGTCGACGTCACGAACGACATGAAGATCGCCCGCCAGGAGGTCTTCGGCCCGGTGCTCTCCGTGATCACCTATGACTCCGTCGAGGAGGCGATCGCGATCGCCAACGACACCGAGTACGGCCTGTCCGCAGGCGTGTGGGGCAGCAACGAGGAGCAGACCCTCGACGTTGCCCGCCGGCTCGAGGCCGGGATGGTCTTCGTCAACGACTGGCACGTCCTCCACCCGGCCTACCCGTTCGGTGGCTACAAGCAGAGCGGCCTCGGGCGCGAAGGCGGCCCGGACGCACTCGACGAGTACACCGAGCAGAAGTACATCTCCGTCGACCGCTCCGGCGGCGTGGAGAACAAGGCCTACGCCATCGTCCTCGGCACTCCGGCCTGACTCCCTTCCCTGAAGAGCAACGAGGCGAGAATCCCATGAACCCCCACGCAGACGAGCACAGCGACGGTCAGGCGCGAGTCGAAGCTGCGCTGGACGAGCTCCGGAACGGACGCGGCGTCGTCGTCTTCGACGACAGCGAACGTGAGAACGAAGGCGACCTCATCTACGCGGCCGAGCACATGACGGCCGAGTCGATGGCCTTTGTGATCCGGCACACCAGCGGGCTCGTCTGTGTGGGCATGGACGGCGACAGACTCGACGAGCTGGACCTCCCGCCGATGGTGGAGGCGGCCACTGACCCCCGCGGCACCGCCTTCAGCGTCTCGGTGGACCTCAAGGGCGTGACCACCACCGGGATCTCCGCGGCGGATCGCGCGATCACCTCGCGGGCCCTGGCCACCCCGTTCGTCAGCGGTGACCAGTTCAGCAAGCCCGGCCACGTGTTCCCGCTCCGGGCCCGGCCCGGTGGCGTCCTCCAGCGGGCGGGCCACACCGAGGCAGCCGTCGACCTGTGCCGACTGGCCGGCCTGCAACCCGCCGGCGTGCTCGCCGAGATCACCAACGCCGATGGGACGATGGCGCGGATGCCGGAGCTCGTGGAGTTCGCCAGGGAGCACGGCATGGTGCTGCTCTCCGTGGGCGACCTGGTCCGGTTCCGGATGAGTCGCGAACGCCTGGTCAGCCGCACCGCGACCGCGGTGGTGCCTACGCCGTACGGCGTGTTCCGGGCCAGCACCTATCGCTCCGACGTCGACGGGACCGAGCACGTGGCGTTCGTCCACGGCAACCCCGACGGCCAACCTGATGTGCTGGTGCGGGTCCACTCCGAGTGCCTGACCGGAGACGTGTTCGGCGCCCGGCGCTGTGACTGCGGGGAGCAGCTCAACCTCGCGCTCAAGCGGATCGGCGACCAGGGCACCGGTGCCGTGATCTACCTGCGCGGTCACGAGGGTCGCGGCATCGGCCTGAGCCACAAGCTGCAGGCCTACCAACTGCAGGACGAGGAAGGCCTCGACACCCTCGACGCGAACCTGGCCCTCGGGCTCCCGGTGGACAGCCGGGAGTACGGCGTGGGCGCCCAGATCCTGCGCGACCTCGGGATCACCTCGGTTCGCCTGATGACCAACAACCCCGCCAAGTTCACCGGACTCGCGGACTACGGGCTGACGATCACGGAACGGGTTCCGCTCCGGATCGCCCCCAACTCGCACAACGCCGACTACCTGGCAACGAAGGCAGCTCGGCTCGACCACGACCTCGGCGCTCGGGCGCCGGAACGGAGCGCATCGTGACCACCACGGCCACCAACCCCAACCGCATCCCCGACAAGTTCCGGGAAGCGATGTCGGCCTTCCCCAGCGGCGTCACCCTGATGACGACGACCGGCGCGGACGGAGAGCCCCGCGGCTTCGCTGCGAGCTCCTTCTGCTCGGTCTCGATCGACCCGGCCCTGGTCCTGGTGTGCATCGGGAAGACGGCCCAGTGCCACGACGCCTTCGTGGAGAACGACCAGTGGTCGATCCAGATCGCGGGCGCGGCCCACGTCGATCTGATCAACCGGTTCTCCACCAAGGGAGCCGACAAGTTCGGGGGTGGTGAGTTCGTGCCCGACCACCGTGGCGTGCCGATTCTGCCCGATGCCGCCGTCCTCATCGAGTGTGAGGCGCACGCGCGCTACGACGGCGGCGACCACACCATCCTGGTCGCCCGGGTGATCGAGATCGATCTCGACGACCGCCCCGCCCTCCTCTACTTCCAGCGTGAGTTCCGCCACCTCGACCATCACGATGCCGGGGCGTTCTGATGGCTGTCGACACCGAGGCCCCCGAGGCCCAGGACGAGAACACACGGCCGCTCACCCCGAGCGGTCGGATGATGAACCGTTCGCCCTCGTTCGTCCAGCGGATGGTCATCGACGTCGGTGGGGCCGGGCAGCTGCTCGGCTACCTGGTCAAGACTGCGGTCAAGGAGCCCCGTGGCTACTGGGGCGCCACCCGCGACGAGATGTACCACATGCTGCGCTTCTGCTGGCTCCCGGTGACGCTGGCGGTCGGTGGCTTCTCGTTCCTGATCGCCAACTACGCCTACGACCTGGTCAGCCTGCTGGGCGCCGGCAACCGGCTCGGCACCTACTTCGTGTTCGCCAGCCTCCGCGAGATCTCACCGTTTGCCACCGGCATGGCCGTCGCGGGCGTGATGGGGACGGCGATGACCGCCGACCTCGGCGCCCGGCGGATCCGCGAGGAGCTCGACGCGTTCACCGTGCTCGGGATCGACGCGATCCGGACCCTGGTGCTGCCGCGGGTCATCGCGATCACGGTGATGATGGTCGGCTTCAACGTGCTCGGCAGCCTCCTGGGCATGTCGATGGCGATGATCTCGGCCACCTGGTTGGGAACCACCTCGCCGGGCGCGTTCCTCGGCAACCTGCTCGGCTCGATGACCGTTCCCGAGCTGGTCGGCACCACGGTCAAGTGCACCTTGATCGGCCTGTTCATCGGCATCGTCTCGGCCCAGAAGGGGCTCAACGCCAAGGGCGGCGCCGAGGGCGTCGGTCGGGCAGTCAACGAGGCCGTCGTGCTCTCGTTCGCGGCCGTGTGGGTCATCAACTTCATCGTCAACGCGACCATGCTCGGGCTCAACCCCGAGATGCTGATCAGCAGGTAGGGGCCTTCCATGACCACGACGACACACGACGAAGCGCTCAGCCCCGACGAGGAGGAGCAGGAGAAGCCCAGCGCCAACGCTGCCGGCGGCATGGGCGGCTACAGCGACGGCACCTCCCTGATCGAGGACCTCGGCGGCATCGCGAGGTTCGGCTTCGACGTGCTCAAGAGCCTGCCGGACGTGCGTCACTACGGCACCGAGGTGCTCCGCCAGGCCGGCATCATCATCCTCAAGTCCACGTTCATCATCTGGTTCATGATGTGCATGCTCGGTGCGGAGATCGCGCTCGAGGCGCACTACCTGCTGGCCCAGCTCGGAGCCGGCGGCTACACCGCCGTCTTCAGCTCCACCGGCGACTACACGGTGGCACCCGAGATGTGGGGCTGGATCCTCGCCGCGAAGGTCGGCTGCGGCCTGGTCGCGGAGCTCGGGTCCATGCGGATCAGCGAGGAGATCGACGCCCTGGAGGTGATGGGCCTCGACTCCCGTGCCTACCTGGTCACCACTCGCATCCTGGCGATCATCATCGTCACCCCGTTCATGTTCGTCACCGGAACCGGGCTCATGTACATCCTGGGCTACTTCCTCAACGTGCACGTCTTCGACAGTGTCTCCGCCGGTGGCTACCTGTCGGTGTTCTGGTCGTTCACCACCCAGCAGGACCTCATCCTCTCGCTGTTGCAAGGCTCGATCATGGGCCTGCTGATCGTCCTGGTGGCCTGTTACTACGGCTACAACGCCAGCGGTGGACCGGTCGGGGTCGGCAAGGCCACCGCGAAGTCGATGGTGATCAACCTCGTCATCGTCAGCGTCCTCGGCGCCGTCTTCCAGCAATTGTTCTTCGGCGCCCTCTCCCGCGCCCCCATCAGCTTCTAGCGAAGTTCCGCTTCCGGATCCACGAAAGGAACCACGCATGTCCCACGCACAGCTCACGCGCGACGATGAGACCCGCTCCTACGAGGACATCTACGCCAACGGCATCATCGCCGACCACGACCCCGGTGTGACACACAGCGTCAACATCAAGAACGTCAAGAAGTCGTTCGGCTCGTTCGACGTGCTGACCGGGCTGAACATCGACTTCGCCGACGACTCGATCACCACGGTCCTCGGCCCGTCGGGCACCGGCAAGAGCGTGCTTCTCAAGCACATCGTCGGCCTGCTCGAGCCCGACTCGGGCGTGGTCGAGGTGTTCGGACAGGACATCTGGCGGGTCTCGCCCAAGGAGCGCCAGGAGATCCGGAAGCGGTTCGGGGTGCTCTTCCAGGACGGCGCGCTGTTCGGGTCGATGAACATCTACGACAACGTCGCCTTCCCGCTGCGCAAGCACACCGACAAGCGTGAGAGCGAGATCCGGCAGATCGTCATGGACCGCCTCGAGGAGGTGGGACTGACCCGAGCCGTCAGCAAGTTCCCCGGTGAGGTCTCCGGCGGCATGAAGAAGCGCGCGGGCTTCGCCCGCGCGCTGGTGCTCAATCCCAGCGTCGTCATGTTCGACGAGCCCGACTCGGGGCTCGACCCGGTGCGCACCAGCCTGCTCAACGACCTGATCCTGAAGGTGCACGCCGAGCACGGAGGCACCTACGTCCTGGTCACCCACGACATCCGCACCGCCCGCAAGGTCAGCGACTACGTCGGCGTGGTGTGGAAGGGCAAGCTGATCCACTACGGAGAGACCGAGGAAGCGTTCAACTCGGACATGCCGTTCGTGCGCCAGTTCCTCTCCGGTGACTCCGTCGGACCGCTGGGGATGGACTGATCGCCATGGCGAAGAAGCTTCTCTTGGGGGCACTGGCGGCAGCAGTCGTCGTGGCCGGTGGCGTGAGCCTGATCGACGGCGACGACTACGAGGTCAAGATGGTGATGCCTTCGGCTGCCCAGATGTCAGAGCGCACACCGGTCTGGATCAACGGCCACCATGCCGGCCAGATCAAGGACATCGGTGTCAAGGACGGCAAGGCCGTCGTCACCATCTCGCTCGACGACGACTTCGGTCCGCTTCACTCAGGCACGACGTCGCGCGTGGAATGGGTCTCTGCCGTCGGAGAGCGTGTGCTGACGCTCTATCCGGGTGAGGAGAAGAACGCGAAGATCCCCGACGGCGCCATGATCGAGGCGAAGTCGAGCCAGGTCGAGGTCGACCAGGTCCTCTCTGCGCTGGACGAGCCGACCCGCAAGCACCTGACCTCGTTGATCAAACAGCTCAACGAGTCCGTCGGTGGGCGCGAGGCCGACCTGCGCAAGACGATCCGCGGGGCCGCGGGGACAGTCGATGCGCTCGGCCAGGTCCTGAGCGCGGTCGGCAAGGACGGCCCGGCGATCAGGTCGCTGGTGTCGCAGCTGAGCACGATGACCGACGTCGCCGCCTCCCGCCGCGCTTCGGTGGCCTCCACGGTCGCGAACCTGGACCGGGCGACCGGTGCCATCGCGGGGAACCAGGAGGACCTCTCGGCCACGCTCGAACAGCTGCCGGGCACGTTGCGCACTGCGAACAAGACCCTGGGCAAGGTCCCGGCGGCGTCGACCTCGACGGTGGCGCTCCTCAATGACCTGGCTCCCGCGGTCAGCAAATTGCCGTCGGTGAGCAAGGATCTCGCACCCACCCTGGTGGATCTGCGTCCCACGGTCGCCGAGCTCCGGCCCCTGCTCTCCTCCGCCGACACGCTGCTCGACCAGACCCCCGAGCTGCTCGACCTGAGCCACGCCGTGCTCCCCACCGCCAACGACCTGCTCGACGACCTGGGGCCGGCGATCTCTTTCCTGCGGCCCTACACCCCTGAGGCAGTGGGTGGCCTCTTCAACTGGGGCCAGGCCTTCGCGCCGTACGACGGCGCGGGCCACACCTGGGCCGGCCTGCTCGCCCCCGGGACGAGCGCCCTGAACGAGACACCGGTTCCGCTGCCGTTGGCGCGCCAGAACCCGAGGCCGGCACCGGGACAGCCCGTCTCCCAGCCGTGGACCGACGCGACCGGAAGTGAGATCCGATGAAGACCCCCAGCAAGCTCCTGATCGGCGTGGCCGCCGGCGTGGTGGGCGTCGCCGCGGTCGGCACCCAGGTGATGGGTGACGACGTGAACGACGACCAGGTGCGCGTGGTCGCGATGTTCTCCGACGCCAGCCCACTGGTGCCCGGCAACGTCGTGAAGGCCGCCGGTGTCACCGTCGGCAGCATCACTGACATCGACCTCGAGGGCGGCCGCGCCGAGGTCGAGATGGTCGTGGACCGCGACGTGCTCCCGCTGCACGAGGACGTCACGGCCACCATCACGACCCAGGACCTCCTCGGCGAGCGCTTCGTGGACCTCGACCGCGGCAGCCCGGACGCTCCGGAGCTCAGCGGCAAGATGGTCATCGACGAGAAGCACACCTCACGCGTGGTCGACCTCCAGGACGTGCTCGGTTCGCTCGACACCCCGACGTCCACGGCGCTCGCCGCGCTCCTCACCGAGTCCGGGGAGGCCCTCAAGGGACGGGGCAAGGCAGCCGACCGCGCGATCGCGGCTCTGGGGCCGGCGATGACGCAGACCCGTGACCTGGCCGCGATCCTCTCGGACCAGAACGACCTGCTCGGCCAACTGGTCGACAACGCGCAGCCCGTCGCCTCCGCGCTGGCCACCGACAAGGGACGCAGCCTCGACCACCTGGTCGGCTCCGCCGCGGAGTCACTCGACATCGTCGCCTCCGAGCGGGAGATGCTGCGAAGCGCCCTGGAGGAGCTGCCCGGCACGATCACCAGTGCTCGATCAGCCCTGGCCGAGCTGGCCGGTGTCGCCGACCCCGCAACCCGGACCCTGGCCTCCCTGAGGCCCGTGACCGACGACCTGGAGACCATCAGCGGTGAGCTGCAGCGCTTCGCCGATGCGGCCGACCCGGCGCTCGCCTCGCTCCCGCCGGTGTTGCGCAAGGCCGACCAGCTGCTCGCCCAGGCCGCACCCGTGGTCGCGGCACTCCGGCCGGCAGCCAAGGACCTCGTGCCCACCAGCCAGGCCGCCGAGCGGCTCACCACCGGAGCGGTCAGCGGACAGAACCTGACCAACCTCCTTGAGTTCGTCAAGGGCTGGTCGATGGCGACCAGTGACTACGACGCGATCAGTCACTACTTCAAGGCGATGGTCCCGCTCTCCCCGAACGCGCTGGGGGACACCGCTGCCGGGCTGCTGCCCGTCCTGCCCGACGACATCCTGCACGACCTGCCCGTGCCCGCTGCTCCGGAGATTCCTCTGCCCGGTCGCCCCGGCTCTGAGACCAGGAAGAAGAGCAATGCCCCGGCCAGCAAGACGCCGCAGACCGAAGCGCCTGATCCCCAGAGTGCGACCGGTCTCTCGACCGAGCAGGAGAACAATCTCCTCGAGCAGCTCCTCGGAGGCTTGAAATGAGCATCAAGGTCACCCCCGACTTCCTTGCGCGATCGATCTCGTTCCGCGTCGGACTCGTCGTGCTCGTCGTCCTCGCCGGCGTGCTGTACCTGACCTTCAAGGCACAGACCGGCATGCCCTTCGCCAAGACCACCGAGGTCAAGGCGGTCGTCTCCAACGTGCACTCGCTCAAGGCCAACGACGCCGTACGCCAGAACAGCAAGCGGATCGGCAAGGTGAAGGACATCGAGTACCGCGACGGTTCCGCCCTGGTCACCATGGAGCTGGACGGTGACGTGGACGTCTACCAGGACGCCAGCGCGGCGGTCTGGGACCTGTCCGCCCTGGCCACGAAGTTCGTCGAGCTCGACCTCGGTACGCCGAAGTCGGGCGAGCTGGGCAGCGAGGCCATCCCCGCGGCGCAGACCGAGGACTCGGCCGACCTCTACCAGCTGCTCGACGTGCTGGACCCCAAGACGCGTGACGCAGCGACGCAGATGCTGCGCCAGGTGGGTGCCGGCGCAGCCGGGCACGGGCAGGACCTCGGCCAGTTCGTCGTCCAGGCGCGCGACCTGCTCGACGATCTGGGTGCGGTGTCGAAGTCGCTCGCCGACCCTGACGCGGACCTGACGGCTCTCCTCCAGAACGCGGACCTGCTGGCCAGCAGGTTCCACGGTCGCGAGGACGAGATCGCCGACCTCGTGCACCAGACCGACCAGACTCTCGAGGCCGTCGCCACCGATTCGGGGACGCCGCTGCGGGAGACGATCAACCGGCTGCCCAGTGCTCTGTCGGACGTGAAGGGCGCCATGGACAGCCTCCAGGCGCCGTTGGCCCGGACCGGGTCCGCGATGCGGGCGCTGGAGCCCGGCGCGAAGTCGCTGAGCAACTCCGAGCAGAATCTGCGCGGCTTCCTCCGTGAGGCGGTCCCGGTGGCCAAGCAGGTGCCGGGCGTGGCGGGCCTCGCCGTTCCGGCCGTCGACGACCTGACCTCGACCCTGTCCGACGCGCGCCCTCTCGCACCTGAGGTGCGACAGGCGGTGGGCGACCTGTTGGAGCCGCTGCGGGTCCTCTCCTACTACTCCACTGACATGGCACAGCTGTTCCTGCGGGGCAAGAGCTTCGTGTCCCAGGGACCGAACCCGGGTGTGCGCTACGCGCGACTCGGTGTCACGCCGGGCGTGAACACCGTGACCGGTGGGCTCCTGCGCTCCGGAAACCTCCCGCAGAACCAGTACCCGGCACCGGGTGAAGCGCAGTACGACCGAGCCCAGGGACTGCCTCCGGGCCTGCCCGGAAAGGTGACCCCATGAACGCCCGATCGTTGCTCTCCACCCTCAGGCCGCGTAGCAACAAGGCTGCCGGCGTGATGGTGATGGTGTTCCTGATCGCCTTCGCCCTGGTGTCCTTCAACCGACCCAAGATCGAGACCACACTCGCCTCGGGCGAGACCCTGAAGGCGGAGTTCTCCGGGTCCTACAAGCTGGTGCCCTACCAGAGCGTCGTGAAGCTGGCCGGGGTCGAGGTCGGCACCGTCACCGGTGTCGACCGCACCGATGACAACGGTGCGGTGGTCGACATGAAGCTCGACGACGGCACCGTGGAGAAGCTCGGCACCCAGCCGAAGGCGAACATCCGCCCGACCCTCGTGCTCGGCGGCACCTATTACGTCGAGCTCGTCCGCGGTGGCATGGACGGCGACGTGAGCGAGGGCAGTACCATTCCGGTGTCGCGGACCACGCTTCCCGTCGAGCTCGACAAGGTGCTCAGCGCGGTCACCCCTGAGGCGGGCAAGGCCGTCCAGGGCACGGTGCGCAACCTCAACAAGACCCTGAAGACGGCCGGGCGGCCCGAGCTGCGCCGGCTGCTCAAGACGGCCCCCGGGACCCTTGAGCCGGCCGGCGACGTGCTCAAGGCACTGCGCGGCCACGAACCGCGCACGGACCTGACCAGGCTCGTGCGTGGGCTGCGCAACACGGCGGCGGCCCTGAACGAGAACGACGCTCAGCTCGACTCGATCCTGGCCGACCTTGACACCGTCTCCGCGGCCCTGGGCGACTCAGGTGCCCCCTTGGCAGAGACCATCGACGCCGGCCCGGAGACCCTGCGCGTGACGCGGGAGGGGCTGGCTGATCTTGACGGGACGCTGACCCAGCTCGACACGACCGCGACGTCCTTCCGACCCGCGGCACGTGCGCTGGACCCGGTGTTGGGTGAGCTCGACTCGGTCCTCGACACCGCTCGTCCGGTGATCGCCGACGCCCGGGTCGTGGTGCATGACGCTCGACCGCTGGTCAAGGACCTCGTGCCGACCGCCGTCGACGCGATCGGGGTGCTCAACGACTTCAAGGGCCCGGTGCTCAACCGACTGAACGGTCCGATCAAGAAGGATGTCATGTCGGCCTGGCACGGCAAGGGCGTCTACGAGGGCGGCGGAAACGACAACCTCCTCTACGAGGAGGTCGCCTACCTGCTGTCCGACACCGCCGACGTCTTCAAGTTCCACGACAAGAACGGTGCGATGGGTCGGTTGATGGCCGGGGTCGGTGTCAACGCGCCGGGCGGAGTCATCAGCAAGTCCCTGATCCAGTACCTGGAAGGCACGGGGCTGCTGCTGCCGGCCGGTCCCGAGGAGGGCGCCAACGACGGCGAGCCGAAACCGCCTCTGGGTGCCGGTCCGGGCTCGAACGGTCCGTCGGCCGAGCAGCAGACGCCTCTGCTCGACCTCAACTCCCTGCAGCTTCCCCTTGTCTCGAGGAGCACACGATGAAGAACCGATCCTGGTTCAGCGCCCACCTGGAGCGGCTGAAGACCGTTCCCGGGCTGGGGCGCGACGTCACCGCACTGACCGTGCTGATCGTGCTCGGTGTCATCTCCGCAGCGATCATCAAGTCCTACCTCGGCGGCGCCGCCCCGTGGAGTGACCAGACGACCGTGAAGGCCGAGTTCGCCCAGGTTCCCGGGCTGAACCCGAAAAGCCAGAACAGCGTCACGATCGCCGGTGTGAAGGTCGGCTCGGTCACCGAGGCCGAGGCCACCGACGAGGGCACCGCCGTCGTCACGATGACGTTGGACGGCAACTACGACGTCTACAAGAACGCGCACGCCGTGCTCCGGCCCAAGAACCCGCTCAACGAGATGCAGCTGGAGCTGAACCCGGGGACCAAGTCGGCCGGGCGGTTGAAGGACTCCGACGTCATCCCGATCACGCAGACCGAGCGGCCGATCCAGGCCGATGAGATCTTGAGCCACCTCGACGAGCGCTCGCAGGCGGCCCTCACGGACCTGCTGCTCGAGTCCGACGTGGCACTCGCCCGGGCGCCGCAGAACCTGCCGCCCGGCCTCGGTGCGACCAGCGACACGCTCGGCTCCCTGCAGCCGGTCGTCAAGGAGCTGGCCACCCGGCGCGAGCGGATCGCCACCCTGGTGACCGCCCTGTCGGACATCTCCGCGGCCGTGGGCCAGAACGACGAGCGGATCACCAAGCTCGCCAGCTCGACCGAGCAGACCCTGTCCGTGCTCGCCGAGAGCGACACCGCGCTGCGGGCCAGCCTGAAGAACGTTCCCGGCCTGACCACCCAGCTGCGCACCGCACTGACCAGCACCCAGGAGCTCACCAAGCAGCTCGACCCGACACTGAAGAACCTGGACTCCGCGTCCGAGGAGCTGCCGCCGGCCCTGACCCGGTTCCAGTCGACGATCGGCAACCTGGGCGAGACGCTCGACTCCGCCAAGCCGGTGCTCGACAAGGCGACCGGCGTGATCGCCGACCTGCGGCCGACGGTCGCAGACACGCGCACCTCGCTCGGGGAGCTGCGCACCGTGACCGGTCGCTTCCCCGAGGACACCCGCACCGTCATGAGCTACCTCACCGACGTCAACGCGTTCGTCTACAACACCTCGTCCGTGTTCGGTGCCGGTGACGTCAATGGCGGCATCATCCGTGGCCACCTGATCGTGCCACTGCCGGCCGCCGGTGTCCTTCCCAACGGGCTTGACCAGGGCCGAGGAGAGAACTGATGAACATGCGAACAGTGGCCGCCGGCCGGAGCCTCGCCCTCCTCGTGTTCCTGGGCGTGGCCGTGGTGATCATGGCCTTCTTCTACTCCGGGACCGGCTCCCGCCGGCCGATCGTCGACAGTGGCGAGTACACCGCCAGCGTCGAGATGAAGGACGTCGACAACCTGGTCAAGGCCGGCCAGGTCCAGGTGGCCGGGGTCCGGGTCGGTCAGGTCCGCTCGGTGGAGCAGATCGACGACGGCGCGGTGCGGGTCGAGCTCGCGATGGACGACGACTACGGTCCGCTCCACGACGGTGCCAAGCTCCGACTCGCCGAACGGTCCCTGGTCGGTGAGACCTACCTGGCTCTCACCGACGGCAAGGGCAACGAGCTGCCCTCCGGGACCGAGCTCCCGGCCAGCTCGGTGGAGCGGGGTGTCCAGCTGCACGACGTACTCGCCAGTGTGGACAAGCAGACCCGCGGCGAGCTGAGCGGCCTGCTTCGCTCCCTCGGAGCGGGCACCGCCGGCACCAGGGACGAGACCTCCGCCCTGCTCGCCGGCCTGGGCCGGCTCGGACGTGACGGGCACACCGCCCTGGACGCCATCGCGGCCCAGTCGACGGACCTCAAGGCGCTGGCTCGGCAGACCACCCAGGTCCTCGAGGCCCTCGACACGGGCCAGGGCCAGATCGCTTCGCTCGTGCGCAACGCGAACCGTCTGACCGCGGCCACCTCCGGGCAGCGCCAGGCGGTCGAGGACACCCTCCGCATTGCGCCAGGGGTCCTGGACACGGCCTCGAACGCGTCCGGCTCCCTCGAGTCGCTCGCCGGTGCCCTGCTCCCGGTGGCCAGCGACCTCAAGTCCGCGGGTCCGGCGCTCTCCACCGCCCTGCGCGAGCTGCCGGCCACCACCACCGACCTGCGCGGCATGCTGCCGGCCCTGTCCGGTGTGCTTGACAAGGCGCCCAGCACGCTCAAGAAGGTGCCGACCGCGAGCAAGGACCTGCGCGCGGTGATCCCGACTGCCCAGGCGACGTTGGCCGACGTGAACCCGATGCTGGCCTACATCAAGCCGTACGGCCCTGAGCTCGCTGCGTACTTCGCCAACTTCAACGCGGTGCTCAACTACCGCGACGAGAGCGGCGCCTACTACCTGCGACTGACGCCGCTGGTGAACACGCACTCGCCGGAGCTGCCGATCAAGACCGACGGCCTGCTGGGCAACTACACCAACCCCTACCCGGCACCTGGGACAGGTGCCACACCCGGGCCCTTCAAGGGTGAGTACCCGCGCGTGGAGAGGGACGGCGAGTAGTCGTGACTCTCGTGCGCCGCCTGGCCGCGGTCCTGCTCGCAGCCGTCGTGATCACGATGGTGGGCATGGGCCTGGGCCAGGTGCGCACGGACACCACCAGCGCCTCGTTCCTGTCCTTGGACGACCCGAGCCAACGAGCCAGCCTCGAGGCGGCCCGCTCCTTCGGCGGTGACCCGATCGTCGTGGTCGCCGAGTCCGAGAAGCCCGCGGCCCTGCTCGGCCGTGACCAGATCTCCGAGCTGGTCGGACTCGAGGGCCGCCTGGCCGAGCTGCCCGACGTGGCGGTGGTGTACGGGCCGGGCACCATGTTGAACCAGGTGGCCGGCCAGGCACAGAACATGTTGGCCACCATCTCGGGGCGCCGTGATGGCCTGCGTGCGGTCGCGAAGCAGCAGGCCGTGAAGGCGGGCGCGACCCCGGCCGAGGCCGACAAGGCCGCAGATGCTGCGGTCGCGTCGTTCGACAAGCGCTACGGCAGCCTGCTGGTCAAGGGGCTGCCGGCAGGTCTGCCGACTCTGCGGAACCCGGGTTTCGCCCGGGCTGTCGTCTTCGACGACGAGGGTCAGCCCCGCCAGCAGTGGCGCTTTGTCGTACCCCGCCCCAACGCGGTCTCGATCATCGTGCGTCCGCGTGAGGGTCTCGACCAGGCCGCCACCGAACGGCTGGTCGAGCGCACCCAGAACGCCGTCGAGGAGTCCGGGCTCCACACCACCAAGGTGACCGTCACCGGCATGCCGGTGATCGCCGCCGGCCTGGGCGGCGTGCTCCGGCATGAGATCCCGCTGCTGGGCGGCGTGGCCCTGGTCCTGATCGGGGCCTGCTACGCCTTGCTCCCGTGGTTGTCCCGGCGCCGGGCCCGGCTCCTCCCGCTGGTCGCCACCCTGGGCGCGACGGCGATGACGCTGTCACTGTTCGGGTGGCTCTCGCACCCGTTGTCGCTGGGCGTGGTCGCCTTCCTGCCCATCATCTTGGGCACCGGCAGCGACTTCCCGGCCTATCTTCTCCGCGGCGCCGACCGCCGCAAGGTGCTGGTGACCGCCGGTGCGGCCGCAGCGGGCTTCCTCTCCCTGGCGATCTCCCCGGTCCCGTTCGTGCGTGACCTGGGCCTGGCTCTTGCCGTGGGTGTGGTCCTCGCCGTCGGGCTGGGCCTGGTGATCAGCCGGTTCGTGGCCACCTCACGCGAGGCTGAGAGTGCGACGCCGTCCGAGGAGCCGCCGGCAGTCGCCCGCGCACTCTCCGGACCCGGACGCCTCGCCGTGCTCGTCGTGGCCGCCGCCATCGCACTCGTGGGCTGGATCGCCCTGCCCCATCTCGACATCGCGGCCCAGCCGGACCAGCTGGCCGAGGGTGTCCCCGAGCTCGCCGATGCCACGTACGCCGAGGACGTGCTGGGCTCGGCCGGCGAGGTTCAGATCCTGGTGCGCGGCAACGACGTGCTCACGCCCGAGGCGCTGGCCTGGATGAACCGGGTGCAGGACACGACGATCCGCCGCTTCGGCGACAAGCTGCACCCCGTCGCCAGCCCGCCCACGCTGCTCGGCTTCCTCGGTGACGACCCGACCCAAGCCCAGATCCAGGCGGGCCTGAACCAGCTGCCCCACTACCTCAGCAGCTCGGTGATCCGTGATGACCGACGCCAGGCCGTCCTCAGCTTCGGCATCGAGCTCGACGACGTGGGCGACCAACAGCAGCTCCTGGACGACCTGGAGGAGGCGCTGCCGCCGCCGCCCGACGGGTTGCGCGCCGACCTGGCGGGACTGCCCGTCGTGACCGGCCGCAGCTACGAGCTGGTCTCCCAGGACCGCTACCTGGCCAGCCTGGCCGGCATCGCCGCCGCGGGTCTGGTTCTGCTGGTGGGCCTGCGTCGTCGATCCGACGCGCTCCGAGCACTCGGCGCCGCTGTGCTGGCGACCGGCTGGGGCCTTGCCGGAGCGTTGGCACTGGGTGTCTCACTGACGCCGTTGACCGTGGCCCTGGGCTGTCTGGCCACGGCCACCGCCTGTGAGTTCAGCGTCCTGCTCAGCGGCGGTGGGGCACGAGTGCGCAGCGCGCTCGTGCGGCGGTCGGTGCTGGTCGCCGCCGCCGCCGCGACAACCGGCTATCTCGCTCTCACGGTGTCCGGTCTGGTGATCATCCGTGACTTCGGCCTGTTCCTGGCCGCGACTGTGGTCCTGTCCCTGCTGGCGGCACAGGTCGTGCGGGTCGCCACGACCACCCCCCGACCCACAGCCCCGGTGACCCCTGCGGGCACCCCGTCCCGAACGAAGGTGAAGGTATGAGGTTTCCCAAGCTTCCGATGCCCGAGCGCACCTGGACCCGGGGTCTTGCGCTCCTGGTCGTGGTTGCGGTCGTGGCCGCAGCCGGTGTGGCCGGCTATCGCATGTTCACCGGCCTGCCCGACGACGCCGCCCTGAAGTACCACGACGACGTCATCACCACGAGCGAGCTCGATGACCGGGTCGACGTGCTCACCGCGTTGTACGGGATCCAGAAGCCGGCCGGCGACAAGGAGAAGGACAAGTTCGAACGAGACGTCGCCAAGGCCGTGGCGGTGAGCCTGATCCTCGACGACGCCGCCAAGGACCGCGACATCGTGATCTCGGACAAGTCCGCGCGCGACACGCTCGCCTCGATGGTCGACAACCAGCTGGCGAACTCGCAGAAGGACTTCACCGCCCTCCTGGCGAAGTTCGGCATCGGCGAGGACGACGTGCTCGACGAGGTCAAGCGCCAGCAGGCGATCGCCCTGCTGTTCCGGGAGGTCACCAAGAGCGACCTCGACAAGCTGACCGCCGACGACGTACGTGCCTACTACGACCAGGACCCATCGCGGTTCGCCACGCCCGAGCAGCGCCACCTGCGCAACATCGTGGTGGCCACCAAGCGCGACGCGAACGCCGTGGTCGCCGCCCTACGCCGTGGCGACGACTTCAGAGCGGTCGCCCGAACGGTCTCGCGCGACGACGCGACCCGCGACAACGGCGGCGACCTCGGCACTGTGGCCCAGGCCGAGCTCGACCCGACCTTCGCCGAGAAGGCGTTCGCCGCGAAGCCGGGAACGGTGTTCGGACCGGTCAAGACGGCGTACGGATGGAACGTCGGCCAGGTGGTGAAGGTCGTGCCTGCGCGTCAGCGCCCGTTCGCCAAGATCAAGGACCAGGTCGCCGACACCCTGCGCTCCGAGCGGGCCCTCGAGGTCTGGCGGGACTGGCTGGGTGACGAGATCAAGGACGCCGACGTCGAGTACGCCGACGACTACCGCCCCGAGCACCCGGACGAGCCGCCGGCCGACGCCGGCGTCCAGGCCCGGAGCGCGTCATGAGCGCCGCCCTGGTGAGCGCCCTGGTCGCGGTGGCCTTCGTGATGCTGGCCCGCTGGGGCCAGCGCAACGTCGAGACGCTCGTGCCCGCCGGCGTCGCTCCGGCACGCCGGGACAAGGACGCGAGGGCGATCCGCCGCGGGGCCAGGTCCTGCCTGGTCATCGGGATCCTCTTCGCCGCGTGGTCCGTCGTGTTGACCCTCAATCTCGCATTCGGGTTGGGCTGATCCCCCCATGGGAGGGCCAACTACCTCCCCGACGGCGACGCCGGGGAACCGTGAACCAGAAAGCATTCGAGGTGAGGCGCGCCGACCCGGTCGCCGTCCAGCAGGAGGAGGAGCGCGTTGACGACATTGCGAACGGCAGTGGACCCACGCAGCGAGCAGTTCCAGGAGAACCGTTCCGTGCAAGAGGCAGCACTTGCCGAACTCGAGACGCAACTGGACCTCGCCCGTGCCGGGGGCGGCAGCAAGTACGCCGACCGGCACCGCGCTCGTGGGAAGATGCTGGCGCGCGAGCGCATCGAGCTGCTGGTCGACCGGGACTCACCGTTCCTGGAGTTCTCCTCACTGGCCGCCTGGGGAACCCAGTTCACCGTGGGCGCGAGCATCGTGACCGGCCTCGGTGTGGTCTCTGGCGTCGAGTGCGTGATCATCGCGCACGACCCGACGGTTCGCGGCGGCACGATGAACCCCTACACGCTGCGCAAGAATCTCCGCGCTCTCGACATCGCCAAGACCAACCGGCTCCCGGTGATCAACCTCGTGGAGTCCGGCGGCGCCGACCTGCCGACCCAGTCCGAGCTGTTCGTGGCGGCCGGCAAGATCTTCCAGGGTCTCTCCGAGCTCTCCGGCATGGGTGTCCCGACTCTTGCCCTGGTGTTCGGCAACTCCACGGCCGGTGGCGCCTACGTGCCCGGCATGTGTGACTACGCCGTCCTCGTCGACCAGGCGGCCAAGGTCTTCCTCGGAGGCCCGCCGCTGGTCAAGATGGCCACCGGCGAGGAGTCCGACGACGAAGAGCTCGGTGGTGCCGACATGCACGCCCGCGTCTCCGGTCTCGCCGACCACTTCGCCGTCGACGAACGTGACGCCCTGCGCATCGGACGACAGATCATGTCCGAGATCAACTGGCGCAAGCACGGCCCCGCACCCAGCCACGCTCCTGACGCTCCGCTCTTCGACGAGGACGAGCTGCTCGGCATCGCCGCCGCCGACTTCCGGGTGCCGGTCGACCCGAAGGAGGTCCTGGCCCGTGTGGTCGACGGCTCGCGCTTCAGCGAGTACAAGCCGCTCTACGGCAGCAGCCTGGTCACCGGTTGGGCCTCGATCCACGGCTATCCGGTAGGCATCCTGGCCAACGCCCGGGGGGTGCTGTTCAGCGAGGAGGCCCAGAAGGGCACTGAGTTCATCATGCTGGCCAACCAGCTCGACATCCCGCTGGTCTTCCTGCAGAACTGCACCGGGTTCATGGTCGGCAAGGACTACGAGCAGGGCGGCATCATCAAGGACGGCGCCAAGATGATCAACGCCGTCACGAACAGCACCGTGCCGCACCTGACCATCAACATCGGCGCCTCGTTCGGCGCCGGCAACTACGGCATGTCCGGCCGCGCCTACGACCCGCGCTTCATGTTCACCTGGGTCAACGCGAAGCTCGCGGTCATGGGTGGCTCACAGCTTGCCGGCGTGCTGTCGATCGTCGGCAAGCAGGCGGCCGAGGCTGCCGGTCGCGAATTCGACCTCGAGGCCGACGCCGTCAAGACCAAGCAGATCGAAGAGCAGATCACTGCGGAGTCTCACTCGTTCTTCACCAGCGCCCGGTTGTACGACGACGGCGTGATCGACCCGCGCGACACCCGCACCGTGCTCGGCATGGCGCTCTCCGCGGTGCACACCCAGGTCATCGAGGGCAGACGCGGCTACGGCGTCTTCCGGATGTGAGCCCGACCCCTCGACGTCAGCCCCTGAAAGGCACGAATCCCATGGCAACCATCAGCAAGCTCCTCATCGCAAACCGTGGTGAGATCGCGTCCCGCATCATCCGCACTGCCCGCAACCTGGACATTGCCTGCGTCGCGGTCTACTCGGACGCCGATGCCAATGCGCCGTGGGTGCACGAGGCGGACGAAGCGGTCCATCTTCCGGGTACCGCGCCCGCTGACACCTACCTGCGCTCGGACCTGGTCCTTGCCGCGGCGAAGGTGACCGGCGCTGACGCGATCCACCCGGGCTACGGCTTCCTCTCGGAGAACGCCGACTTCGCCCGCGAGTGCACGAAGGCCGGCGTCATCTTCGTCGGCCCGCCGCCCGAGGCGATCGACAGCATGGGGTCGAAGATCGAGGCGAAGAAGATCATGGCCGCGGCCGGCGTTCCCGTGCTGCCGCAGGTCACCATCTCCGACGACGCCACCATCGATGGCGATGCCCTGGCTGCCCAGGTGAGCTCGGAGATCGGCTACCCCGTGCTCGTCAAGGCGGCGTACGGCGGCGGTGGGCGCGGCATGCGGATCGTCAACGAGGTGGACGGCCTGCTGGAGGCAGTCGAAGGTGCTCGTCGCGAAGCCGTGACGTCGTTCGGCAACGGCACCATCTTCCTGGAGCGCTTCCTGGACTCCCCGCGCCACATCGAGGTGCAGATCTTCGCCGACACCCAGGGCAACGTGATCCACCTGTTCGAGCGGGAGTGCTCGATCCAGCGTCGCTACCAGAAGGTCATCGAGGAGTCGCCGTCACCGGTCGTCGACGAGGCACTGCGTGAGGAGCTCGGCACCGCCGCCATCGCGGCAGGCAAGGCGATCGGCTACGTCGGCGCCGGCACCGCCGAGTTCGTGATGGGATCCGACGGCAAGTTCTACTTCCTCGAGGTCAACACCCGCCTGCAGGTCGAGCACCCAGTCACCGAGATGGTCACGGGTCTCGACCTGGTCCGCCTGCAGCTGCTGGTCGCGGAGGGCAAACCGTTGCCCGAGGAGGCGCTGAACGCCACGGTCACCGGCCACGCCATCGAGGTCCGTCTCTATGCCGAGGACGTTGCCGCAGGCTTCCTGCCGTCCATCGGCACGGTCCATGGCTTCTCTGTCCCGGAGCTGCCCGGCATCCGCGTGGACGCCGGTGTCGTCGACGGCTCCGTCGTCAGCACTCACTATGACGCGATGCTCGCCAAGGTCATCGCCTACGGCCCCACCCGCGACGACGCCCGACGTACCCTCGCCCGGGCGTTGGCCGACAGTCGGCTCCACGGCGTCGTCACGAACCGCGAGCTGCTGGTCGGAATCCTCCGTGAGCCCGAGTTCGCGGCCGGCACCATCGACACCGGCTACCTCGGGCGACACGACCCGATGACGCTCGCGCAGTCCTGGCGGGCTCCCGAGACGGTCACCGTGCACGCGATTGCGGCGGCCCTGGCCGACCAGGCCTCGCGTCGCGAGGAGGCGAAGGTCCTCGAGCAGGTGCCGACCGGGTGGCGCAACGTGCCCAGCGGCTTCCAGGAGGCGGTCTACGGCTTCGACGGCGACGAGTACGACGTGCGTTACCGCTACGTTCGCGGGGCGATCGAGGTCAACGTCAACGACGAGCCACAGCCCGGGATCACCGTGCTCAGCGCGTCGCCGGAACTGGTGGACCTCACCGTCGGCGGCGTACGCCGTACCTGCACCGTCAGGCGCGTGGACGAGACTGCCTTCGTCGACAGCGTGCTCGGCGCCACCACCCTGACGGAGACGCCACGGTTCCCGGAGCCCGGCTCGCAGAGTGCTCCCGGATCCTTGCTGGCGCCAATGCCCGGCACCGTCGTACGCCTGGCGGTGGAGGCCGGCGCCCAGGTCGCCGCTGGAGCGACGATCGTGGTGCTCGAGGCGATGAAGATGGAGCACAGCGTCTCCGCCCCGATCGACGGGATCGTGACCGGGATCAGCGTGGAGGTCGGCCAGCAGGTTGACCTGGGCACGGTCCTGGCCGTCGTCGAGGAGGAGGACGCATCGTGACGTCCCAGACCGTGGAGGCACCGGTCACCTATGAGGTGCGCAACGGCGTCGCCTGGCTCACGATGAACAGGCCGGAGGCGCGCAACGCGTTGAACAAGGCGTTGCGTGAGGGACTGTTCGAGGCGGTGCGCCGGTTCAACGAGGACGACGACGCCAAGGTGCTCGTCCTCACCGGAGCTGGCGAGAAGGCGTTCTGCGCCGGTGGCGACCTGAAGGAGATGGCCGACACCTCGCTGAGGGTGCCGCCGGTCGACTTCGTGCCGCAGTTCGGCCGCAACATCGAGGTCGTCAAGCCCACCATCGCGGCGGTCAACGGAGTCGCGATGGCCGGCGGCTTCCTGCTCGCCCAGACCTGTGACCTCGTGGTCGCCGCCGAGCATGCCCGCTTCGCGGTCAGCGAGGTCAAGGTGGGCCGCGGTGCCCCCTGGGCGGCGCCCCTGTCCTGGCTGATCCCGCCCCGGGTCGCCATGGAGATCCTGGTGACCGGGGATCCGATCGATGCGCGTCGAGCGCTCGAGGTGGGCCTGGTCAACCGCGTCGTGCCCGCCGAGGAGCTGGTCGCCGAGACCCAGCGTCTCGCCGAGAGCATCGCGGCCAACGCGCCGCTCTCCGTGCGGGCGGCGAAGCGAACGGTTCGTCTGGTTGCCGACCTTCCCCTGCCGGCGGCGTACGACGAGGCGGAGCGCATCTGGGAGCCGGTCTACCTGAGTCATGACGCGCAGGAGGGCCCGGCAGCCTTCCGCGACAAGCGGAAACCACACTGGGAGGGACGATGACCGACGTGACACTCGCCGACATGGTGAACGACCTGGCGGCCGAGACCGAGGATCTGAGGGAGCTGGTGCTCGGCCTCAGCGCCTCCGAGTGGGAGCTCCCCACACCCGCGGCCGGTTGGTCGGTCCGTGACCAGGTGAGCCACCTGGCGTTCTTCGACGAGGCCGCGGTCCTTGCGATCACCGAGCCCGAGCGCTTCCGGCTCGACGCCAAGTCACTGCTCAGCCTGGGACCCGACTTCCCGGACCGGGTGGCCGAACGCTTCCGTGCCACGCCCGTCGCCGACCTCGCGGAATGGTTCCGCGACTCTCGCGAGGCGTTGCTGACGGTGCTGGGTCAGTCCGAGGGGCGCACTCGAGTCCCGTGGTACGGCCCGGACATGAGCGTGATGAGCAGCGCCACCGCACGCCTGATGGAGACCTGGGCCCACGGGCGCGACATCGCCGACACGTTCGGGGTGGAGCAGGCACCCACTGCCCGTCTCAAGCACGTCGCACACCTGGGCGTCCGCACCCGGGGCTTCAGCTTCGCCCTGCGCGAGCGGCCGGTGCCCACCGCCGAGGTCCACGTCGACCTCGAGGCCCCGGACGGGGGGAGGTGGACCTGGGGAGAGCCCTCGGCCACCGAGTGCGTCACCGGACCGGCTCTCGACTTCTGCCTGGTCGTCACCCAGCGCCGACACGTCGCCGACACCGACCTGAAGGTGCGTGGTCGGGTCGCGACGGAGTGGCTGTCCATCGCCCAGGCCTTCGCAGGGGCGCCCGGCCCGGGCCGCGCCCGCGCCCTTCTCGCCAGGGAGGTCTCATGACCAGCCGCCGACCGGTCCGCATCGCGAACTGCTCCGGCTTCTACGGCGACCGTGTCGACGCGGCGTGGGAGGTGCTCGAGGGAGGGGACGTCGACGTCCTCACCGGCGACTACCTCGCCGAGCTGACCATGCTCATCTTGTGGAAGGCGCGTCAGAAGGATCCGTCGACCGGCTACGCGAAGACCTTCCTGACCCAGATGGAGCGGGTGATGGGCACCTGTCTCGATCGCGGGATCCGGGTGGTCAGCAACGCCGGCGGGTTGAATCCGCAAGGACTGACCGACCGGCTCCAGGAGCTCGCCGGCACCCTCGGCCTCTCGCCGCGCATCGCCTGGATCGAGGGCGACGACCTGACCGATCGGCTGCCCGAGCTGACCGCGGCAGGACATCCCCTGACCCACCTCGACACCGGCCAGGCCCTGGCCGACTCGGAAGCGAAGGCGGTGACCGCGAACGCCTACCTGGGCGCCTGGGGCATCGTCGACGCCCTCGCGGCGGATGCCGACATCGTGGTCTGCCCGCGCGTCACCGATGCGTCCCTCGTGGTCGGGCCGGCGGCCTGGTGGCACGGCTGGGACCGAACCGACTACGACGCCTTGGCCGGTGCGGTGGCCGCGGGCCACGTCATCGAGTGCGGACCACAGGCCACCGGGGGCAACTACTCGCGCCTCCCGAAGGTCCTCGACAGGCGTCGGCCGGGCTTCCCGATCGCGGAGATCGCCGACGACGGGCGGGTCGTGATCACCAAGCAGGAGGGTTCGGGCGGGCAGGTCTCTCCCGGCACCGTCACCGCGCAGCTCCTCTACGAGATCCAGTCACCGGCCTACGCGAACCCCGACGTGGTCGCCCACTTCGACACGATCGAGCTGGAGCAGGAGGGGCCCGATCGGGTGGCGATCTCCGGCGCCACGGGAAGTCCTCCCTCCGACGAGCTGAAGGTGGCGATCAACCAGCTCGGCGGCTACCGGAACACGATGACCCTGGTTCTCACCGGCCTCGACATCGAGCAGAAGGCCGACTGGGCGAAGGCGCAGCTCTTCGACGTGCTCGGCGGCGAGGACGGCTTCGACGAGGTCGACGTACGGCTGCTGCGCTTCGACCGACCGGATGCGGAGACCAACGAGCAGGCCACGGCCCATCTGCGGGTCACCGTGAAGTCGTCCGACAAGGCCAAGGTCGGTCGACGGTTCGCGAACGCGACCATGGAGCTGGCAGTGGGCGGGTACGCCGGCTTCCACACCACCACGCCACCGACCGACGCCAGCGCCTTCGGCGTCTACTGGCCGGCGCTGGTGCCGGCAGACGTCGTGACCCACCGGGTGGTGCTCCCGGACGGGACGGCCCGCGTGGTGCCGCACGGACCCATCGGTCCGGCAGCGGCACCCGCGGCCGAGCCGGCTGTCGTGGCCTTCCCCGGCGCCACCGAGCGCCTCCCCCTCGGACGGGTGTGCAGCGCGCGCTCGGGAGACAAGGGCGGCAACGCGAACGTCGGGGTCTGGGCTGACGACGAGCGCGGGTTCGAGTGGCTGCACGGCTACCTCACCGTCGATCGGTTCAAGGCACTGGTGCCTGAGGCGGCCGACCTGGAGATCCGGCGCTGGGCACTGCCCCGGCTCCACGCGTTGAACTTCGTCGTGGTCGGTCTCCTCGGCAGCGGGGTGGCAGCGACCGCGCGGCCCGATCCGCAGGCGAAGGGCCTGGGGGAGTATCTGCGATCGCGGTACGTCGACGTACCGGTGACGCTCGTGCGCGCACAGGAGGAGCACTGATGAACACCCAGATCCTGGTCACCGACGACGGCCCGGTGCGCACGCTCACCATGTCGGGCCCGTCGCGTCTCAACTCGATCGCCGCGTCGACGGCGGAGGACCTCTGTGACGCGGTCGTGGCGGCCGAGCGCGACGATCACGTCCATGCCCTGGTGCTGACCGGGGAGGGGGAGCACTTCTCCTCGGGTGGCGACGCCGAGGGCGTGCTCGAGGCCGGTGTTCGCGAGGACGACGACGCGATGATCCGCTTCATGCGTTCCTACCAGCGGGCCGCGTTGGCGATCTGGAACAGCCCGTTGCCGGTGGTCGCAAGCGTCGCGGGGATCGCCTACGGAGGCGCCTTCAACCTGGCCCTCTCCTGCGATCTCCTGGTGTGCGCGGAGAACGCCCGCTTCTGCCAGGTGTTCCTGCGCCGAGGCGTGGTCCCCGACTTCGGCGGCGCCTACCTGCTGCCGCGCCTGGTGGGCATGCAGCGCGCGAAGGAGCTGATGATGCTGGCCGACGAGATCGATGCCGGTACGGCGCAGCGCCTCGGCCTGGTGAACTTCGTGGTCGAGAGCGCGGACGAGTCGTTGTCGACCGCGACGGGTCTCGCCCATCGTCTCGCGGCCCAGTCGCGGATGGCCATGTCGATGACCAAGCGACTCCTCAATGCGAGTTCCGGTGGAACCCTTCAGTCGTCCCTCGAGCTCGAGGCGCTGAGCCAGGCCTCGGTGTTGGGCTCCAACTCAGCACGGATGTCCTTCGAGCACTTCCGGGAGCGGTGAGCTCGGCAGGCTGAGCTCTCGCTCAGACCTCTGCCGCCAGCAGGCGACGTCCGATGAGGCGCAGCTCCTCGGCGAGCGCCGGGCGGCTGCGCAGGTGTTCGGTGCGGATCGCGTCGTTCACGACGGTGAGGACGGCGTGGACGAGGTGCCGGGCCCGCGCCGCATCGAGATCCGGGCGTGCACCGGTGAGCAGGCGCACCCACTCAGCCACGTAGTCGTGCTGCGCCCGGCGCACGTCGTGACGGGGACGGTCCGGCAGGTTGGTGACTTCTGAGACCAGGATGCCGACGAGGTCGTGGTGAGTCAGCGCGAAGTCGACGTAGGCATCCATCGCGTTGTCCAGGCCTTCGATGGGCGTGGATGCGGCGGCCAGGGCACGGGTCAGCCCCAGCTGCAGGGGCTCCGAGGCGCGCGAGATCACGGCGGAGAGCAGGTCTGACTTGCTGGGAAAGTACTTGTAGACCGCCGTGCTCGTGACCTGCACCGTGGCGCCGATGTCCTCCATGGTCACCGCCTGATAACCGCGATCGTGGAACAGGGAGGTCGCCGCGGCGAGGATGGCCTCGCGACGAGAGTGCGGTGCCAGTCCGGACCCCCGCGCCGTCGCGACCTCGGACGTGGCTGAAGGTTCCATCGGTGTGGTGAGCACGACCATCGCAGCGCGCTGGATCAGGTCGGTGGTCGCGGACTCCGACAGCGGCGTCCGGTGGTAGGAGACACTGGTCAGCACGGCCAGTGCGCAGAAGGACAACAGGTCCGCGTCCCCGGCGCTCAACTCGGGACGACGTGCTCGCACCTCGGCCGCGAAACGGGCATGGAACCGGAAGAAGCGCTTGCGCAGCTCCTCGAGGCGGCCGGCGTCGAGGTGCCGGGTCTCCCGGCTCCAGAGGACGCCGAGGTCAGGGCGGACACTGGCGGTGGCGGCGAGTTCGTGGACCATCGTCTCCAGGTCCATGGGCTGGTCTCCGGAGACGAACTCGAGGGAGCGGTCGAAGACGTCCCCCAGTGCTTCGGCGAGGAGGTCCTGCTTGCCGCCGAAGTGCCGGTAGAGCGCCCCCGCGGTGATGCCCACGGCCTGGGCGATCTGTCCGGTGCTCACGTTGGCATAGCCGTGCCGATGGAACAGGTCGGCGGCAGCCCGGATGATCTGCTGCTTGCGGTCCCGGGGCCGATGCATCCGTGTGCTCGACGGTGCAGTGCTCACGACGCTCCCTTGGCAGACGTGGTTATTCCGCATTTACTTTTATGCCTCTGTGGTGTTTCCTGAGGGTACCGGATGCCCGTCATGAGGGTTCCTGGCATTTACTTGTGACGTACGGAGGCCCCCAGTGAACTGCATCGATGAACTCGCCCCTCGGTTGACGCTGCCGCTCGTCGCTGCACCCATGACGGGTGTGTCGGGACCCGACCTGGTCGCAGCGGCGTGCCGCAACGGCGTGATCGGGTCGTTCCCGACGCACAACGCCGGAGACGTCCGGGAGCTCGATGCGTGGCTCACCCACCTCGACACGGAACTCGCGGACGGGCCGGCGGCGCCGGTCGCCCCGAACCTCGTGGTGCACCGTACCAACGCTCGGCTCCAGGACGACGTGGCCTGCATCGTCGACCACGGCATCGAGCTGGTGATCACGAGCGTCGGCTCCCCGGTCCCGGTCGTGGAGCCGCTGCATGCGGCCGGCTGCCGGGTGTTCGCCGATGTGGCCACGCTGGCGCAGGCCCGCAAGTCGGCCGATGCCGGAGTCGACGGCCTGGTCCTGCTGGCCGCCGGTGCCGGCGGCCAGACCGGGGCGGCGAATCCGTTCGCCTACGTCCGCGCGGTCCGCTCCTTCTTCGACGGTGCGATCGTGATGGCCGGGGGAGTCTCGGACGGCGCCTCGCTGCTGGCGGCGCGGGTCCTCGGCGCCGACCTCGCCTACATGGGCACGTCGTTCATCGCCACCGAGGAGAGCCTCGCCTCGCCCGGCTACAAGCAGGCGTTGATCGACGCCACGATGGACGACGTCAGGCTCAGCGACCAGGTCGGCGGCCTGCCGGCAAGCCTGCTGGCCCAGTGGCTCGACGAGCGTGACGCCGGTCCCGTCGCCTCGGGTGACTTCCAGCAGGATCGGCTCGTCGGGAACCAGATCATGTGGAGCGCCGGTCACGGCGTCACTGCTGTCGATGAGGTGCTCTCGGTCGACGAGCTCGTGCGGCGGGTCCGCAAGCAGTACGACGAGGCCCGGGGCAACCTCGGTTCGCTCGCCGTTGGCTGATCTGCTGCTCACAGGACCTCGATGCTGGCGATCTTCCACACGCCGTCCTCGCGTTGCACGCCGAGCTCGAGGTGGGCCGCTCCCGAGGTGCTGCGCCCGTCTGCGGTCGAGGCAGACTGGTCGGCGAGCACGAGCACGCGTCCGTGACTCTCGCTGAGCTCGAGGACGCCGATGCTGTGCGGGCTGGTGGTCAGGGTGACCCCGTTCTTCCTGGCCTGGACCAGGAATGGGCCGTAGAGCTTGTCGTACTGCGTGACCGCGTCGCCGATCAGGCTCGCCCTGGCGGCCCGGCGCGTGGCCGGCACCCGGCCGGCGTCGACGGAGAAGACCTGGGGCACGATCTGCTGTGTGTCACGGAGGACTGTCTCGGTGGCTTGCTGGTCGACGAAGGCCAGGTTCTCCGATGACCGTGTGTCGTCACCGTCGTCGTGGACGGCCAGGCCGACGGCGAGGCAGCAGGCCACGACAAGCAGTGCTGTGACGAGGCCCAGTGCGCGCGGGGAGTCGGGGGTCCGGAGTCTCATGACTTGCCTCCCAGGTCCTGCATCGCGGCCATCTTCCAGCCGTCGGAGCCGCGCTCGACCAGGCAGAGGAACTCCCGCACCTTGCTCGACGCCTTGCCGCCCTTGTTCCGCGAGGTGATGGTGACCAGGGCGACGACTCGGGCTTCTCCGGCGTCCGGGTCGAACGAGGACAGGGCTGCGCGGTCCACGGTGCCCTCCGAGACGGTCTTGGAACGGGTCAGGTCACGGGTGACCGCCTTGCGCCCCTGGCCGACCATGGCGTGCAGCTTTCCCGCGGAGAGGTCGTCCCACCGGTCAATCAGCTCGTCGAGGTGCCGGTAGTCGATCGTGTGGAAGGCGACGAGCCCATCGGTGGCGGCGCGCACTGCGGCTTCGCGACTCGACGACTCCCGGCTGGCGGCGGACGGATCCGTGCCGTGGGTCTCTCGCCAGCCCAGCCAACCGCATGCCAGCAGGGCCACGACCAGGAGCGCGGACAGCACTGCCCCGGCAGTACGCCGGACCGTGGGGCCGGAGAGGCCGAGATCTGCGGCCGGCGTGACCTCAGTGGGGGGTGGGTCGTTGGAGAGGTTGTCTGTGGAATCGGGCGGGGCATTCATCTGGGTCCTCGTCTCGAAGAGTGCGGCCGGGACGTCGTGGCCCGGCCAATAGGTTGCGCCATAAAGTAATCGGGAAGTAACCGGTGGCGCCTCATGCGGCGGTGCAATATTCGGCCTCGGCGGCGAACATTTGCCCTGTTTGCGCCGTTGACAGTATGACGCGAGTCACGCAGACTGTAAACAGAAAGTAAATGCTGCGTAACCAACCAGATGCGGAGGGCGAGTCCGATGGCACCCACAACGGACAATTCCCCTCCGATGCAGCACGAGGAGATCGATGCCCGGCGGCTGCGGCTCTCCGAGACGATTCGTTCCATCCTCGACGTGTCGCACCTGCCTCCCGGGTCGCCCGACGCCGAGATCCTGGAGAAGAAGGCTCGACACTGGAGTGGGCCCGAGGCAGCATCGGCCTCGCTCGGTGAACTCGCGGCCGAAGTGGACGAGATGGCCGACGCCGTGTCCCGCCTCGTGACTCAGCCGCTGCTGGCGGCGCGCAGGATCAATGTCGCGTTGGAGCGCCTGCAGAGCGCGCGATCGGTTGACGAGGTGCTGCGGTCCGCGCCCTCCGAGTTGGCGTGGGGTGGCGACTTCGACCGCGTGCTCGTGTCCCGGGTCGAGGAGTCCTCATGGATCCCGGTCGCCTGGTACGCCGCCGATGGCCAGAGTCAACAGAACCAGCAGATGGCGGACCTGCTGCGCGACAATCGGATCGGGCTGGCCAGCGGCATGGTCGAGGCCGAGGCGTTGCGTCGCAAGGCGCCGGCGCTGGTGCGGAGCACCGCGACCAGGTCACGCTCCGTGGCCCCGTTCGGGGAGGTCGGCGGCAGCGCCGAATATGTCGTCGCCCCGATCATGACCGGAGACCGCGTGTTCGGCCTCATGCACGTCGACACGGATGCCTCGGGGAGGTCGATCGTCGACAGTGACGTCACCGGGGTAGGGGCGTTCGCGAGTGGGCTGGGCCTGATCCTCGAGCGCCTGGCCCTGGTCGACAAGCTGCGGGCACAGCGTGAGCGCATCCAGAAGGCGCTGGCCGCCGCGAACGACGAGGTCGATGAGCTGACCCGAGCGCCGGTCACCCTGTCAGTGCCCGTAGCCCGTGGCAGTGAGCCGCCTGAGGTGCTCGATTCACCGGCTCGCATCGAGGACCGGTTCACCGCCCGGGAGCGCGAGGTGTTCGCGCTGCTCATCGGCGGCTCGACCAACGCCCAGATCGCGGATCGGCTCACCGTCTCGGAGACGACCGTGAAGTCCCACGTGAAACACATCCTGCGCAAGATGCGGGCCACGAATCGTGCGCAGGCCATTGCCCAGTACCTCGCGTCAGGAGAGCGCCGATGATTCCCGCGGATAGGTCACGCGCCGTCAGCTTCGCCCTTCCTCGACGTACGTCCAACTCGCGGCGCGACCGCGAGCTCAGGCTCAGGGCGGCGACGCTGACCGCAGCCCTGGCCGAATCGCTGCACGGGCAGACCGACACCCTGATCGCCGCGCCGGGGGAGCCGTGCTCGCCACAGAGGCTCTCGTTCATGGCCCGATTCTGTGCCGAGCGTGCTCGACTGACCGAGCCCGGCGACGAATACCTGGCGCGGAGCCTCTACCTCCTTGCCCTCGACCTTCACCAGCTCGTCCTGGAGATCCAGCAGGAGGAGCTGGTGTCGAGCACCCGACGGCTGGAGGCCTGTGGCGACGGGCTCGCCCGCCTCCGCAACATGCCGACTGCGAGTGACATGCTCGCGTCGGCCTGTGAGGAGGTCGTCACCCGTTGTGACTTCGGGCGAGTCGTGCTCTCACGGGTCGAGCGAGGGGAGTGGCTGCCGAGCACGGCCCACTTCACCGAGTCCGACGCGTCGTGGTTCTCCGAGTGGGTGGGGCAGGGCATCCAGCTCCGTGGGGACACCCCGGAGGCACGTTTGCTGACGGAGCGACGTCCTGCCGCGGTCTATGACACGGGCAGCACCCCGGTTCACCGCCAGATCATCGTGGAGTCGGGACAGTCCACCTCCTACGTCGCCGCGCCGTTGATGGCAGCCGGCACGGTCGTGGGATTCCTGCATGCCGACCACTTCCCCTCCGACCGGCAGGTCGACGAGGTCGATCGCGACGTCCTGTGGGCGTTCGCCGAGGGGCTCACCCGCATCCATGAGCGCGTGGTGCTGATGGAGCGGGTCCAGGGGCAGCGCGCGAAGGTGGAGTCCGTGCTCCGCACGGCTCTTGACGGCATGGGCTCGAGTCCGGGCACCGACCTGCTGGGCGCCGGCGGTCGGCTCCCCGTCAGTCCCGAAGTGCTCGCGGACCTGACCACCCGCGAGATCGAGGTGCTGCACCTCATCGTCGAAGGCGCAAGCAACCGCGGCATCGGCTCGCGCCTGGTCATCACCGAGGACACCGTGAAGTCCCACGTCAAGCAGATCCTGCGCAAGCTCGGCGTCTCCAACCGGGCCCAGGCGATTGCCTGTGTCGCGGGCACGACCGTCGCCTGATCCTCCCTCTTCGAGTCAGGCATCTCCTCCTCCGGAGCGATGTGCCTCACACCACACTTCCCCGACGCTGAGTGTGAGGCAGCGAAAGGGACGGACATGACCAAGCACATCCTTCGGAACGGCCCCCGGTGGGGACTCACCAACGTCAGACCGCGCCGTCAGTCCGTCGAACGTGCGGCGGCGCTCACGGTCCTCGGTGTGGTCTCGGCAGCCTGGACGGCCAGCCTGATCGGTGTGGGTGCCGGCGCCGGCGTGAGCGCGGCGCCGGGCTCGGAGCCGTCCGCGGCCACCGTGGACGACCAGCTGGTCGCGGCCAGGACCATCGAGGACCCGGCGAACTACACCCGGCCCGAGACGACGGGCC
>NZ_BCRJ01000008.1 GCF_001552535.1 Nocardioides jensenii JCM 1364 = NBRC 14755
CCCTCGCGACGGACGAACGATGGAAGACCTGCGTAAAGACCACCTGGGCCGGATGCGGCCAGCACGTGAACCAGGTCAAGGCACGCGTGCCTACCGGACAGTCGCGCCCCGGGCACCCCAGGGCCGAACGCACCGGCGGCGGCGTCCTCAGCAGGCTGCTGAAGCTCCGCTGACCCGCCCCCTCCCCGCCGCACAGGCGTACGCGTCGGTCCGCTAGGGTCTATTCCACTATTCATTGGAGGAACGGATGAGTGAGCCACGGAACGCCGTATTTCAGGAGCTGGCGGTGGTCGGGAAGGCCTTCGGCAGCGCGAAGCGCCTCGAGCTGGTCGACCTGCTCGCCCAGGGCGAGCGGACCGTCGAGGGCTTGACCCGCGCGGCGGACATGGGGCTGAGCACCGTGTCGGCGCATCTTCAGGTGCTGAAACTCTCGAACCTGGTGCAGACCCGCCGCGAGGGCACCCGGATCTACTACCGGCTCGCTGGTGACGACGTGGCTTCGCTGTACGACGCGATGCTGACCATCGCTCGCACGCGTTCCGCGGACGTCGAGCGCGCGCTGAACGCCTACCTCAACCTCCCCGGCACGGGAGAGGTCGGCATCATCACCCGGCAAGAGCTGACCGAGCTGCTCGATCGCGGCGACGCACGCGTCCTCGACGTACGCCCTGCCGAGGAGTACGCCGCGGGTCACATCCCGGGCGCCCGGAACCTGCCGTTCGACCAACTGTCCTCAGCGGTGGAGCAGCTGAGGGAGGAGCGCCGCATCATCGCCTACTGCCGTGGCGCCTACTGCGTGCTCGCCCACGACGCCATCCGGCTACTCGGGGGTGAGGGCATCCAGGCCCTCCGGCTCGAGGACGGGATGCTGGAATGGCGCACCCACGGCCACCCCGTCGAGGTCGGCGCATGATCACCGCGCTGAGGCTGTGGCCCCCGCGACGCTGGTTGACCGCCGCGCTGTTCGGCGCAGGCTTTGTCCTGCTCATCGCCGTCCCGACCGACCTGATCGACACCCCGATCTTCGGCCGCGAGGTCCCACCGACCTGGTGGGCATGGCCATCTCTCCTGGTCTCCTCAGTGCTTGCCGGTGTGCTCCTCGCCTCCTATGTCGCCACCCCCGAGCGCACCGTCACCGACCGCACCGCCACACGCGGCGGCTGGGTGGGGAGCGTGCTGACCTTCTTCGCAGTCGGCTGCCCGGTCTGCAACAAGCTCGTCCTGCTCGCACTCGGCTCCGCCGGCGCGATGACCTGGTTCGAACCGGTCCAACCGCTGCTCCAGATCGCCGCGGTCATCCTTCTCGCCTGGGCGCTGCGCATGCGACTGCTCGGCGAGCTCTCCTGCCCCACCACGACCGAGGAAGTCCATGCCTAAGTCCCGCACGTCGACCAAGAGCCCGACCCTGCCCCTGATCCTGGCTGCCGTGGCCGCCATCGCCCTCCTGGTCACGCTCTTCGACCTTCCCGGGGCAGCACCATCCGGCTCAGCGAGGGAGTCCTCCCGGGCCGCTCCGAGCGATGACCCGCTCGCGCAGCTCGCCCGCCGCCAGCCAGATGACCCGATGGCCAAGGGGGACGTCGACGCCCCAGTAGTGCTGATCGCCTACTCGGAGTTCCAGTGCCCGTTCTGTGGGAAGTTCGCCCGCGACACCGCGCCCACGCTGGTGGATCAGTATGTCGCCGACGGCACGCTGCGCATCGAGTGGCGCGACTTCCCTTACCTGGGGCCCGAATCAACGACCGCGGCGCTGGCCGGCCGTGCCGCCGCTGCCCAAGACAAGTTCTGGGAGTTCCACGACGTGATGTACGCCGATCAGCTGCCGCCCAACAGCGGCAGACTGGACGAGGCCTACGTCGAGTCCGTAGCCGAGGAGATCGGCCTTGACGTCGAGCAGTTCCGCGCCGACATGGCGTCCGATGCCACGAGGGAACTGGTGGCCGCCGACTTCGAGGAGGGCCAGGCCATCGGCATCACAGGAACCCCCTCCTTCCTGATCAACGGCACCCCCGTCGTCGGCGCCCAGCCCACCGAGGTCTTCGAGCAGGTCATCGAGGAAGCCGCGGACGCGTCGTGACCGAGGTCGGCCTGCTCGCGGCCTTCGCGGCAGGGATCCTCTCATTGCTCTCCCCGTGCAGCGCCCTGCTTCTGCCCTCGTTTTTCGCCTATGCCTTCACCAGCAAACGCGCTTTGGTGGCGCGGACGCTGGTATTCTACGGCGGTCTGCTGCTCACGCTGGTTCCGATGGGTACCGGTGTCGCCGCCGCATCCACGGTGTTCTATGGACACCGTCCCCTGCTGATTGCAGTGGCTGGCTGGACCATCATCGGACTCGGGGTCCTCCAGCTCTTCGGCAAGGGCTTCGCCATGCCGTTCGCAGGCCGCCTGCAATCCTGGTCGAGCAACCGGGAGAGCTCCGGCTGGCTCTCCACCCTGATCCTCGGCGGCGTCTACGGCCTGGCCGGGTTCTGCTCCGGTCCGGTACTCGGAGCGATACTCACCGTGGCCGCCGTCCAGGACTCGCCGTGGCGTGGCGGCGCGTTACTCGCCGTCTATGCGCTCGGCATGACCGCGCCGCTGCTGGCCCTCGCGGCGCTCTGGGACCGTTTCGACCTCGGCGGGCGCCGCTGGTTGAAGGGCCGCATCCTGGCTTGGGGACCGCTGCGCGTGCACACCACCTCCGCCGTCGCCGGCCTACTCTTCGTCACCATCGGCGCTGTGTTCCTGCGCTATGACGGGACCGCTGGCATCACCGGGGCATTCGGCATGGGTGACACCGTCGACCTCGAGTTCTCAGCCCAGCGCGCCATCGCGGACTGGGCCGCCGCGGTCCCGGACTGGCTGCTGCCAGCGGGTGTCCTGCTCGGCGCTGCGACGCTCGCCTGGCGGCGCCACCGGCACAGTGACCCCGGGGGCGCCGACAAGCGCGGGGCAACAGGTCCGAGCGGACGTGTCGGCACCGACCAGGACCACAGCCTGCGCCGATGACGAGCCCGGCGGCGCGCAAGGCGGCACGTGCGTACCGGACGAGCATGTCGGTGCGCGTCCAGCCGGCGATGGCCACCGAGATCCGACTGACTGGCGCCAGTTCGCATCTGGGCGCGATAGGCACATATCCAGCGAAGGCGGCGGGTGCCCCGCCATGTCGTCGGTCGCGGAGTAAGCGCCGACCGTAAGTGCGTTCCACGATGGTGCGGGATCCTCGACCGCAGGACCAGTCGCACATGGCGCGGGTTGACTCCGAATGCGCGGCGGTGATCGCCTCGGCAATACGACGGCCTCTTCCACGCCCAAGCCGGCGGGCAGGTCAGCGTGATCCATGGTGGGCGTGAGGAGTGAGTCCTCCACGCGTTGTACGGGACAGCGGCGCCACCGTTGCCGTTGCGGTCGGGGCGGTGTCCGCGCGACCGTCCGACTATGCGGGCGAGGTTGTCTGCTCGGCCAGTCACCGCCGCTCATCCGCTCGCGCGCCACGAGGAGCCGCACTGTCGATCACAGGAGCAGCAATCCCGATGGCTCGGCGTGTGATGGTTCCAAACCGGGCCCGCCGATGGTGTCCGGGGAAATGACGTCCGACGACCCGCGGGCCGAGATCAATGGTGTGTCCAGGCATCAGTTTGGGTCAGCCGGAATAGATAGGCGAGGGCGGGAAGCACGATGATACCGGCCAAGGCAGCCACCACGAGTAGCGACTGCAGCGTAGCCGGTGCTCCGGCGGCCTCCGCGATGGTGACCTCGTCGACCAGCAGCCATGGGTATTGGGCGATCCCCCATCCGACGATGACCGATCCCACGGCCAAGAGAGCACCGAACCGGGCTGCGCCAGAGCGCCGGCACCAGAGCAGGATCAGGCTCAGGAAGCCTCCGATTATCGAGGTGCCGATCAGCGGTGCCGCGCGCCCAGTGAGTCCCTCGGCCAAAGTTGGTGCGTCCTGGGCGATGGACGCCAGCGCGCCCAGTACCAGAGCGCCGGTGAGGAGACCTACTCCGATTGTTCGTCGTCGGAGCTGCTCCGCGAGCTGTTCACGGCTGGCGCGGACCGCGTCTGCGGTGAGGAAGGTGCCAGCGAGGAATGCGCAGCTGGCCACGGCGACTGCTCCGACGCTGAGGGAGGTAATGGTGATCCAGGACGTCCAGACGTTTCCGTCACCGTCGGCCGGGACGCGCCCCGAGGCGACGGCACCTGCAGCGGCTCCGAGGAAGAAGGGAGCGATCAGTGAGGAGCCGGCGAAGATCGCGCCGTAGAGGCGGGCTTGGCCGATCGTGGCTGAGTACTTGCGGAAGGCGAAGCCCGCGCCACGCAGCACAATGCCGAGCAGAGCGAACAGTAGGGGAACGATGAGAGTGGACATCGCGGCGGCGAACGCCTCGGGGAAGGCAGTCCACCATGTCACCAGGACGTAAATGAGCCAGACGTGGTTCGCCTCCCACACCGGTCCGATGCTGTGGTCGACCTGGGTGCGCAGTTCCGCGCCTCGGCTGGTACTGCCGGCGGTCAGGTCATAGAAGCCCGAGCCGAAGTCGGCTCCGCCCAAGATGGCGTAGGCGACCAGTCCGATGAACATTGCGCCCGCGACTGCCACGGCGAGCGTCATGAGGACTCGCTACCGGATGGAGGGTCGTAGTGGCGGTTCGGTTCCTGCGGAGCATAGGGGCTGGGCAGTTCCTGCTGACCTTCGCGCCAGCGTCGTGCCATGGACCGCAGCACGGTAACCGCCGCCGCGGTCATGGCTGTGTAGATGACCGCTGTGGTGCCCAACAACCACCACAGCCCGGAGTTGCTGCCGGCCGCTTCGGAGGTGCGCATCACGCCGTAGACGATCCAGGGTTGTCGACCGACTTCAGTGGCGATCCAGCCGGCCTCCATGGCGAGCACCGCAAGTGGTCCGGCGGCGGCGGCGAACCGCAGGAACCACCGCCGGTCCCGCAGGTCGTGACCGCGCCATCGGACGATCCAGTAGAGCACCACGGCCAGTGCCAGCAGGGTGCCGATGCCGACCATCGTCTGGAATGCCCAGTGCGTAATGTTGACTGGTGGATGATTCTCTGGCGGGATTGTGTCCAAGCCAGGAACCGGGGCGGTCAGCGAGTTCCGAGCGATGATCGATCCGAGTCGCGGGATCTCGATCGCGCCGTACACTTCGCCGTCGACCAAGACCCCGCCGATCCGCAGGGGTGCGGGAGCCTCGGTGGTGGTGGCCAGCTCGAATGCGGCGAGCTTCGCTGGCTGCCGGTCGCTGAGGTCACCGCCGAGCAGGTGCCCGATCACAGGTTGGGCGACCGCGGCGATGCTGGCGAAGACGAACGGGATCGCGAAACCGAGTCTGTGGTGGCGGTCGCGCCGGCCGCGAAGCATGCCCACGGCGTACACGCCGGCGATCGTGAAGCCGACCACCATGTAGGCAGCGACCCACATGTGGGCGAACTGTAGGACAACGATGTCGTTGAACATCGCTGCCCACGGGTCGACATCGACCACTTGGCCGTCCACGATCCGGAACCCGGACGGCGCGTTCATCCAAGCGTTGACCGAGATCACGCAGAAGGTCCCGACCACCCCGGCGACCGCCATTGGCACCACCATCAGCAGATGACGGCGTGGGGGCATTCGGCCCCAGCCGTAGAGGTAGATCCCGAGGAAGATCGCCTCGACGAAGAACGAAAGGCCCTCCAGTGCAAACGGCAGCCCGAGCACGTCGCCGAACTCACCCATCAGGCCAGGCCAGAGGAGACCCATCTCAAAACTCAGCACAGTGCCAGAGACCGCGCCGATGGCGAACAACACAGCCGACACCTTCGCCCATCGCTGCGCCAATCTCAGTGCCACCACATCGCCGCGCGCGATCCCGCGCCAGTGCGCTACAAAGATCATCGCCGGGAACGCGACGCCAAAACAGGCCAAGATGATGTGCCACCCCAACGACAGCGCCATCTGTTGGCGTGCTGGCAGAAGACCCTCCGGGTCCACGGCCGTGGCTAGAGAGAGCAGGTCGATCATCACAACAGCGATACCTACTCCGCAGCGCCAGCACGGATGGGGGCGGGCGTCGAGGTGACAAGGATTCCGCTGGCGCGTGGTGTCCCGGTTCGACCGAGCGGGCGCGACGGAGATGGCGTTGTTCGCCAGGTCACCAGGAGCGCGACGGCGAGCAGCAACTCGGCGATGTCGCCTCCGAAATACATAAGGTTTCCCGCCGCCTGCATCTCGGCGATCGGCTCCCGGACCTGGACAAGGAGACCCGCGAAGATCAGCTGGGCGACCACCGAGTGGATCGCAATCGACAGTCCGAGTACCACTAGCCTGAGCCGCACCGACGCCCGAGCCGGCGCGGGGTCTGGGCCTGCGATCGCCCAAGCGAACAACAGTCCCGAGGCGACAAGGTGGAAGTGCACGGCGATGTGCACCGCGTCGTTGCGGGTGCTCACCGCGTACAACGGGGTGAAGTAGAGCACGATCAGGCCCCCACTGGTCAGCATCAGTCCGACGAAGGGATGTGAGAGCACGCGGACAGGGCGCGTGTGCAGCAGACGTCCCAGTCGTCGCGCCTCACGGTGCGGCAACTGACGCAGCAATAGCGTGACCGGCGCTGCCAGCACGAGTGCCAATGGAGCGATCATGGCCAGCACCAGGTGCTGTGCCATGTGTCCACCGAAGTCACGGTCGGCGTAGCCGTCCAGCCCCGGTCCCAGCGCCACCATGATCAGCGCCGACCCCAACAAGAACAAGAATATTCGAGACATCGGCCAACCTCTGCGGCCGCGCTCCCTCATGGCCAGCCACACGTAGCCGACGGCCACACAGGAGACGAGTAGCAGCGGCAGCCAGACACTGAGAAAGCCCGCCAGCACGGTCCACATCCCAGTTTCGTCCTGGTGGCCCCCGTGTGCGAGTACCTCCTGATTCAAATGGGTTCTCGCGGAGATCAACATAATCCAGCGCTCCTCACGAGCGAGTGCGGTCCGGACCCATCGAGGCAGCCGCCGTGTCGTAGTAGCTGGCACCGCGCTGTAGCAGCCAGCCCCCGATCACCAACAGTGCTCCAAGCGCGAGGAACCCCAGATCCCACCAGATCTGATTGTCTCCACTACGCACGTGGTGGATGCCGAGGATGTGATGGTCGACGATTCCCTCGACCAGGTTGAAGACACCCCATCCGACAAGCACCCAGCCCCAGAGCGCTCGGGACTTCCAGACTCGTCCTCGCGACTGCTGGACTCGCGAGTACAGCAACGCGAGACCAACCAGCACCATGACCCAGGTGAAGGTGTGGAAGAGCCCGTCCCACACGGTATTGATCTCCAGCCCGTGCACAGTGCTGTCGGGGTAATAGCGGACCCCGATGTTGTCGCTGTCGGTCGAGGTCAGCATGTGGTGCCACTGCAGCAGTTGGTGCAGCAGAATCCCGTCGACAAACCCGCCGAGCCCGACGCCGAGCACGATTCCTGGCGTGGCCAGGCTCCGAGGCTCTCGAGTTGATGTTGTTGCGTCCTCCGATTGGGCATTTGCGGACATGAGTCATCTCCTAGGTTCGGCCTTACAAACGAGTACCCCATTCGGGCCGAGCTATTCGGCGCAGCAGCACCAGAGCGCGGCACCACGATGGAGCGCACCTTCAACTCTTCCGTTTCCTGGTGTCATCATCGCTTCATCTGCCGCCGCCGCAATGCCTCGCGGGTCCGCTCTAGCTGGGTCGGGCCGAGCGCAGCCTCATCGCCGAGCGCCCCGACAGCGGCCGTGACGCCCACCAGGCTGGCGTAAATTGGAGGGCAGTTCGGGCATCGCACAAGGTGTGCTTCCAGCTGCCGGCGCTTAGTGTCTGGCAGCTCGCCGTCAACGTAGTCGCTGATCTGGGAGCGGGCGTCCCAGCACCGCGACATTTGCGAGTCGCGACGACGGATCTGCCTCTGTTCGAGTACGGCGACCAACATCATTCGCCCGCGACGAAGCCGCTGTTTGGCCGCCGACAACGACACGGACTGGATGGCGGCGATTGCGGGCACAGTGAGTCCTTCCATGTCGTGGAGAACGACCGCGGATCGGTACTTGAACGGTAGGGCGAGCAGGGCGTCGCGAAGTTCGTCTGCTGTCCCTGCACGCTCGACCACCGCGGCGGCGTCCACTGTCCAGCCGTCGTCCCTCCATGCAGCGTCGGCAATCGCTGCGACGTCCTCACGTGGTGTCTCCCGCTCACGGCGTCCCTGGTCGACGGCGAAGTTGTGCAGGATGCGGCGCAGCCATGCCCCGAGCGGGGCGTCGCCGCGATAGGTGTCGTGCCGTTCAAGGGCGCGTGCGAGTGTCTCCTGCGCCAAGTCTTCGGCTTGATGTCGGTTACCAGTGATCGACCAGGCATACGCCCGCAGTCGCGGGAGTTCCGCAACGAGTTCGTCGACGAAGTCTGGGCTCAACGGCGAGGGTTCACCCCGCTGCAGTGGGCGCTGAGGGCGTTCGTCGGTCGCGGCCTAGGGTGCGGATCCCGAACGGCAAGTACAGCGGGCAGGTGCCGACCGCGGAAGTAGCCACCATGATCACCGCGAGCGCGTAGAAGAGTAGCGACAACGCACCGAGCGGGCCCATGACGATCCCCGCGACTACGAGTGCGGGCGCGATGATGAATGTGCGGATCAAGCGGTCCGCGCGTCCCATGTTGAGTTTCATCAGTCCTCCGGTTGTCCTCGAATTGGTGGTGCTGTGTATCTGTAGACGCAGTAGGGACGCCGTTCGATACAAACCGAATGGCGGTGGGGCCGTGGCCTATTCGGTCGCGAACAAGCCGGAGGTACTCAGGTCAGTGAACCCGCCGCCGTTGACGAGGTGGCCGAAGCCCAGCCGTGCCATGGTCTCGATGGCGGTACCTGCACGGTTGCCGGAAGCGCAGTACACGACGTAGGTCCGGTCCGGGTCGAGGTCAGCTACAACTGCCTCGAAGTCAGGTGCGGAGACGTCGACCAGCCGTGCACCGGCGAGATGACCTGCGGAGAACTCTTCTGGCGTGCGGACGTCGAGAAGCACCGCTCCTTGGTCGAGGGCTTCACGAACGGTCTCGGGCGCGGCGACGGTCCGCGCTTGTTCGGCCGGTGGGCCGGTGCCTTGCGAACTCGAGAGTCCGTTCTTCTCGGAGTCGGCGCCGGATGTGGGTCCCGTTTCGCTTGACTGGTACGCGGCCCAACCGGCCACCAGCACGGCCAGCGCTACGGCCAGCGATGTCAGCGCGATGCGAACGCCCGGCGCCCGGTCGCCGGCGACCCGCTCGGCCCCGGTCTCAGGCGAGGGCAAGGAACAACTTCTCCATCTTCTTCACGTCGACACCCTCGAGCCCGTCATCGGACTCAGTCAGGCATTGCTGCAGTCCGGTGGCGACGATGGCGTAGCCGGCGCGAGAGAGCGCCTTGTTGACCGCGGCCAACTGGGTGAGGACGGACTCGCAGTCAGACCCTTCTTCCATCATCCGGATGACGCTGGCCAGGTGTCCGTTGGCGCGCTTCATGCGCGTGATGATCGCCTTGATCTCGGTGGGTTCGAGGTCCATCAGTTTGTCTCCAGTGCGGCTAGGGCCGCGGTCAGCCGCTGCCGTGCGTCGGTCGCGACGGTGCGCAGGTTGTCGTCGGCCTCGCCTGCGAGAGACATCATGGCGTGTGGGTCGAATGCCTCGACGACTGTGGTGGTGTCGTCGACGGCCCGGACGACGACGTTGCAGGGCAGCAGCGCGGCGATCGAGGGGTCCGCCTGCAGCGCCTGGTGGGCCAGCTCGGGGCGGCAGGCCCCCAGGATTATCTTGGATGCGACGTCGACGTCGAGCTTTGCCTTCAACGTGGCCTTCAGGTCGATCTCGGTGAGGATGCCGAACCCCGCGGCCGAGAGCTCGGCGCGCACCGACTCAACGGTCTCGTCATAGGGGCGGCGCACCGTGGTTTCGAGCGTGTACTGCGTCATGGGTCTTTTCCTCCCGGGTACCGATCACGAGGCCCGTGGTTGGCCTGCACGCACAATCATACAACCCCCCTGGGGGATGTGCTAACGTTCGACACAACCCCCCGGGGGGTTGTGTAGTCAAGCCAGCAAAGGAGTCCCCCGTATGCGTGAGACCACCGTCGACCAGCTCGCTGCGGCGATCGATCAGGGCGCGCCTGTAGTCGACGTCCGTGAACCTGCTGAATTTCGCGAGGGCCACGTGCCCGGTGCGACCAACATCCCGATGGGGCAGCTGACCGTCCGACTGGGCGAGATCGACCGGAACCGACCGGTGCACGTGGTTTGCGCCTCGGGCAACCGCAGCAGCGCGATGGCCGACGTCCTGACCGCCAACGGCTTCGATGCGATCAACGTCGTCGGCGGCACCAGCGCCTGGGCCCGCTCCGGGCGACCGATCGAGAAGTGAGGCGAACCATGACTGACGACACCACCGAGACACCCGCGCCAGCCTCGGCGACCGAGGAGGCGCAGCAGCGGCCAGCCGAGGGGTTGACCGTCCGGACCTTGGAGACCCCCTCGCTCGGGGACCGCACCTACGTGGTCCACGACGGCCAGGTCGCCCTCGTGGTCGACCCTCAGCGCGACATCGACCGGGTGCTGGAGGTACTCGAGGCCGACGGCGTCGGACTGACCCACGTCTTCGAGACCCACATCCACAACGACTACATCACCGGTGGCCTGGCGCTCGCGCAGGCGACCGGAGCGGCCTACCTGGTCAACGGCGAGGACCAGGTGTCCTTCGACCGCACGCCGGTCGCCGACGGCGACGTTGTCGAGGTCGGCAACCGGATGCGCGTCCGCGCGATCGCCACCCCCGGTCACACCTTCACCCACCTGTCCTACGCGCTCTCTGTCGACGGGGCTGACTGCGAGGAGCCGTACGCCGTGTTCACTGGCGGCTCGCTGCTCTACGGCGCCACCGGCCGGCCCGACCTGCTCGGGGAGGAGCACACCGATGCGCTGGTACGCCACCAGCACGCATCGGCGCACAAGCTCGCCGAGCAGCTGCCCGACGAGGCCGAGGTCTACCCGACCCACGGGTTCGGGTCGTTCTGCTCGGCCACGCAGTCCGACGCCACCGCCTCGACGATCGGCGACGAGAAGCGCTCGAACCCGGTCCTGACCCAGGACGAGGAGACCTACGTCCGCGAGCTCCTCGACGGACTCGGCGCCTGGCCGGCGTACTACGTGCACATGTCACCGGCCAACGCCGCTGGCCCGTCCGCGCCCGACCTCTCCCCTGTCCAGGAAGCCGCCGCCTCCGAGCTGCGGCGCCGGATCGAGGCAGGCGAGTGGGTGGTGGACCTGCGCACGCGCACCGTCTTCGCCGCCGGGCATGCCCCCGGCACCTTCAACTTCGGACTCGACGGTGCCTTCTCGACCTATCTGGGCTGGTTGATCGAGTGGGGCACCCCGGTCACCCTGCTGGGCGAGACCGCCGAGGATGTAGCCACCGCCCAGCGCGAACTTGTCCGGATCGGAATCGACCGGCCCGCAGCCCGGGCCACCGGCGGACCGCAGGACTGGACCGACGGCGAACTCGGCACCTTCCCCACCGCCACCTTCGCCGACCTGGCGCAGGTGCGCCACCACCGCGAGGTCGTGGTGCTCGACGTGCGCCGCGCTGACGAGTACGAGGCGGCAGCGATTGACGGGGCGATCAACATCCCGATCCACGAGCTGCCCCGCCGCGTCGGCGAGGTGCCAGCCGGTGAGGTGTGGGTGCACTGCGCCAGCGGTTACCGCGCCTCGGTCGCCGCCTCGTTCGTCGCCGCCGCCGGCCGCACCCCCGTTGCGGTCGACGATTCCTTCGAGAACGCCGAGAAGGTCGGTCTGCACCTGGTGAGCCCCGAGGGCGACACTACCGAGGGCGCCGACGAGCCCGACGCCTGAGATGACCCTGATCCTCGCCGTTGCCGCCGGCGCGCTCATCGGCCTGTCCTTGGGGGCGCTCGGCGGCGGCGGGTCGATCCTGGCCGTGCCGGTGCTGGTGTACCTGCTCGACCAGTCCGCCTCCCAGGCGACCACCGGGTCGCTGGTGGTCGTGGGCGCTACCTCCCTGATCGGGGCGATTGCCGCACACCGCGCGGGCAACGTGCTGCTCGGCCGCGGCCTGGTCTTCGGCTTGGTCGCGATCGGCGGGGCGGTGGCAGGAGCAGAGGCGTCCAACCGGGTCTCCGAGGACGTCCTGTTGGCCGCCTTCGCCGCCCTGATGCTGCTGGTCGGCGGGATGCTGGCCTGGCGCCAGCTACGTCACGGTCGCGCAGTCGACCCACGGCACGCCGCCCGGCCCACGCTGGACGATCCGATCATCACGTTCAGCCCCACGTTCGCCTGCCAATGCCCCCGGGCGCTCAAGGTGCTGTTGACTGCAACGGTAGTCGGGGCACTGACCGGCTTCCTGGGCGTGGGCGGCGGGTTCCTCGTCGTCCCGGCCCTCCTGCTCGCCCTGGCACTGCCGATGGAGTACGCCGCCGGTACTTCACTGGTGGTCATCACGATCACCAGCGCCGCCGCGCTGGTCGTCCGGGCCGGATCTGGGCCCCAGCCAGACTGGACGTCCGTGTCCGTCCTCACCGTGACGTCAGCGGCGGCAGCCGTTGCAGGCGCACGTCTAGCCGACCGTGTCGGCACCAACCGGCTCCAGGCCGCCTTCGCCGTCCTGATCCTCGGCGTCGCCGTCTACACCGCCGCGAGCGCCGTCCCCACCCTTTTCTGATCAGACCCATCCCTCACCCATCACCGAACGGAACATCGATGAGCACCACCACCGCCCCGTCGAAGGGCGCCTCCCCCGACTTCACCCCCGGCTTCCGACCCGGACCCCTCGGCCGCCTCGGCCTCTGGGTGACCAATCACGCCAAGCTCGTCACCGGCGTCTGGCTACTGCTCATTGTCGGCCTGGGCGCCTTCGCCCCCCAGGTCGAGCACAATCTGTCCGGCGCCGGCTGGCAGGCCGACAGCTCGGAGTCCGTCGCCGCACGCGAACTGGCCCAGGAGAGCTTCGGCGGCAACGCCTCCTCCGCGATCCAGGTCGTCGTGCACTCCACCGACGGACCCGTCACCGAGGGACCCGGCGCCGAGGTCCTCGCCCGGGTGACCCGGATGCTCGAGGCCGAGCCCCGCATCGCTGACGTGATCGCGCCGACGCCCGGCGCGACCATCAGCCAGGACGGCAGCACCGCGATCATCCTCGCGGGCGCGGGTGTCGACACCAACGAGATGGTCCGTGTCGCCACCGACCTCAAGGGCGACCTCCAGGACCTCTCCGTCGAGGGCATCCAAGTCAACCCGACCGGGTCCTCGCTGCTCTGGTCGGACTTCAACGAAGCCAACCTCGAGGCGATGCTCAAGTCCGAGATGGTCTCCTGGCCCGTCACCATGGCCATCCTCGTGCTCGCCTTCGGCGCGCTGGTCGCCGCCGGCCTGCCGCTGATCCTGACCCTCGCCGGCCTCGTCGCCTCCGCCGGCTCCCTGGTCCTCATCAACGAGCTCGTCCCGGTCTCGATCTGGGCGATGAACTTCGCGATGATGTTCGCGCTCGCGCTCGGCATCGACTACGCGCTGTTCCTCGTCGTCCGCTACCGCGCCTCCCGCATGGGGTCAGGCAACTCCGCACGCCAAGCCGTAGCCGAGACCATGGACACCGCCGGCAAGGCCGTTCTGCTCTCCGGCGCCACCGTCCTGATCTCACTGTCGGCGGTGATGCTGGTGCCCTCGCCGTCCTTCCGCTCGATGGCCGGCGGAATCATGCTCTCGGTCGTCTTCGTCCTAGCCGCCACCCTCACCCTGCTGCCACTGGTGCTGTTCAAGCTCGACCACAAGATCAACAAACTGTCACTGCCCTGGGCCAAGACCGGCGAGCACCGCTCCCCGAAGTTCGCCGCCTGGGGCGAGCGACTGTGGAAGCGCCCCGTCGTCTGGGGTCTGAGCGCGCTCATCGTGCTGCTCGCCCTGGCCGCACCGATCATCGGACTCAAGACCGCCATGCCCTCCATCAAAGTCCTGCCCGAGGACGCCAGCGCCCGGATCGGCTACGACCTGGTCCAGGAGTCCTTCGGTGAAGGTGCACCCGGCACACTCCAGATCGTGATGAAGGCATCCGACGCCGACACCGCGAAGACCGTGCTCGCCTCCGACCCCGGCATCGCCGGCGCGATGCCCGCCATGCCGGCAGCCGACGACAGCGGGCTGGTCCTCATCCAGGCCGTCCCGACCGTCGACCCGTCCGACCCCGCCCTCAGCGACACCGTCGACCGGCTGCGCACCGACCTGCCCGACAGCGCACTCGTCGGAGGCGCGGCGGTGGAGAACCTCGACCTCAAAGCCCAGCTCGACGACTCCACACCGCTGGTGATCGGCGTCGTGCTCGTTCTCGGCTTCCTCCTGCTGCTGGTGGCGCTCCAAGCGCCGCTGATCTCGTTGCTCGGCACACTGGCCAGCCTGCTCTCGACCGCCGCCGCCTTCGGCGTCGCACGGCTGATCTTTCAGGAAGGCATCGGCGCCGACTTCTTCGGCTTCGAAAGCCAGGGCTTCCTGGACGCGTGGGCGCCGGTGTTCTTCTTCGCGATGATCTTCGCGATCGCAATGGACTACACCGTCTTCCTGCTGGCCTCCGCCAAGGAGCACTACGAGCACTCGGGCGACCCGAAGGACGCGATGGTCGGCTCGCTGGCCCACTCCGGACGCGTCATCTTCGCCGCCGGCGCGGTCATGGTCGCGGTGTTCTTCACCTTCGCACTCTCCGGCCCGCTACCACCCAAGGAGATGGGCATCGTGCTCGGCGTCGCCGTGCTGCTCGACGCCTTCCTCGTGCGCCTCGTGCTGCTGCCGGTCATGCTGCGCCTCACCGGCAAGGCGGCCTGGTGGTCGCCGGCCTGGCTGCGCAAAGTGCTGCCGACCATCACGTTCTCGCACGGCTGAACACCCCTCGACAACCGCGGCATATCCCCCTACGCCGCAGCACGCGGTCCGGACGCCCTACCCCCACCCCCGCGGGCGTCCGGACCACACCTCCATCACCGTCGCAACACCTTCACTCATTTCCTGCACCACCTCGAACCGAAGGAGCTCCACCATGTGCCGAGCAGTCACTTGCAAGAAATGCGGCAAAACCACCTGGGCCGGCTGCGGCCAACACGTCGACCAGGTCCTCGCCCGCGTCCCGCGCGCTGACCGGTGCGCAGGTCACCCCCACGAGGCCGGCTCCAGCTTCTTCAGCCGCCTCTTCAGAGGCAAGCCATGAACCTCGACCGTGCCGTGCTCCTCCTCGCCGGCACCATGACCCTGCTCAGCGCCCTGCTGGTGGCCCTCCTATCACCGTGGTGGCTGCTGCTGACCGCCTTCGTCGGGCTCAACCTGCTTCAGTCGAGCATCACCGGGTTCTGCCCCGCCGCCGTCATCTTCCGTCGGCTCGGTGTCAGCGGTGGCTGCGCCTTCCGATGAGCGACGAGGACGCTGGTCACTGGAACCGCCGTCTTCCGCTCGCGCAACCTCGACACGGTCTAGTGGTTCGACGCGACGCAACCACCACTCCGTGAAACTCCTGCGCGAAGCCCGGCCCGGCGGTCGACATCGGCGCCGGCGTGTCCCGGCTCCCCGACGCGCTCCTCGCCGAGGGCCACGAGGACATCACAGTGCTCGACATCTCCTACGAGGCGCTCGCAGTCACGCGAAGGCATCTTGGCTCCGTGGAGAATCGGGTCGCCTACATCGTCAGCGAGGCCTGCTTCGGCAAGGTGGTCGGTCGCCGGGGCACGTTCATCGAGGATCTACTTGAGCCCATCGCCTACGGAGGCGCCGATGACCTCGTACATCTTGGCCTTCACGTCCGGGCGTTCGCCGTCACCCGGATCGAGCGGGTCATGACCGACAACCCTTTCGCCTAACGGCACTCAAACGACATCAAGCGGGTATGCGCCACACTCGGGGCGAAGCAGAAATTCATCAAGCCCCACTGTTCTTGGCAGAACGGCAAGGCCGAGCTACTCAACCGCACCCTGGCCACAGAGTGGGCCCACCGCCAACCCTTCACCAGCAACCACGACCGCGCGACCGCCCCTGCACCTTGGCTCAAGCACTACAACACTGTCCGACGCCACAGATCACTCGGAGGCAAGCAGGCCCCCGATCAGGTGCCTGTGACCAACGTGGTGGCCGGATACACCTGGCTATGCGCCGTGCACTTTCGCTCGCCGGCGAGATCGCAGTGGGTGAGCAACAATTCGCCTGGCGCTGCATGCCGCGGAGGCCACTGAAACCCAACCGAACTTGATCGTGTTCCAGGCGCACAGAATCACGAGTGGATTCAGCCAGCCAGAGCCGCCGTACTCGATGAGCGACGTCAGCCCGGCTCCGGCCATTCCGTAGGCCACCGCCAGCATTGCGGAGACGGGTACAGCCATCCGCTGGCCGTCGGGAGCGCGCAGGCTGCGGATGAGGATGTTGGTCGGCGCGTAAGCGTCCAGGTAGGCATGGCCTGTTGCGGCCAGGCGGACCGAAAGCATCAAGATCATGGCGGCATTCCCTTCGGACGAACGAACTGATGTCATCTCTCCGGGGTAGCGCGGGACCGGAGTGCCGTGACAACCAACTCTGGCCCCTGTGGACAAACCACGGATGGCAAGCACCTGTGGAAACTCGTCAGCGAACGATCGCGGTCGACTGGACCTGAGTCACACGGCGCTCTGCCGAGTCGCTCGCCACCTCCTGCGCCCGTCGTAGTGCGGCCGCAGCGCGATCTCGGTCAGCGCGCTGGGTGATGCTCTCAGGGACCGTCCCGAGCGGATGGGCTCCTGTGATGTCGTAGCGGTCGCGGTAGGCGGCGACGATTCGGATGGCGTCGCGCCAGGCGGGCGAGCCAGCTGAGTCCGGAGGCGGACGACTAACTGCGGTAACCCACGGCTCACGTTCGTTGATGGCGCGATGGACCAGGGCGACGGCGCGAGCTTCCATCAACTCGCGCCGCTCGCCGAGCGCCCGGCGCTGCTCGGGGCTCATCGGCCCCGTTGCGGTTGGGATCAGGCCGACGATCAGGTCCGGCTCGGCCCGCCGCCGACCGGTTCGCTTGGGTCGCGCGGCGGCGTGGTGGAGTCGGCTGGTCAGCACGGCACCGATGTCGTGAGCATCGGCAAGTCCGCGGTTGGCGACTACCCGCGTCAGGACCGTGTTGAGGTTGTAGCCGTTGGCCTCGGCGCGGCGGAACTCTGCGGTCAGTGGCGCGAAGGAGTCGGAGGCCAGGAGTCGTTCAACGTCGGCGTCGTCGATTCCGATCTCGTAGACCAACTTCGTCCAGCGGTCGCTCTGGGCGTCGGCGGCAATGGTCTCGTACTCGGCTGCAAGTTGGCTGATGGAGAACCACTGGCCCTGCTCGGCCTTGATCGTCTGGTGGCCGGACAACTCGGCTCCGGAGCGCTTGAGGATGCCGTACAGGACGGTCCGTGCGGTGACCTCGTCCTCCTGCGGCGGAGTGTGGGTGTCGTCGGGGCCGTCGAGCGCGACGTAGACGGTGTTCGAGCGGCGTCCGCGGGTCATCGACACGTACAGATTCTCGCGGTTGGTGGCACCGGAGGCGACGACGTGGCCGGTGTCGACGGTCATCCCCTGAGCGCGATGAGCGGTGATCGCGTAACCGAGATCGACGTTCTCGCGGACGTACGCCGCGGGCAGGACCACGGCACCAGCAGCCCTCTGGTCGAGCCGGGTGGCCAGGACGGACCCGCCGGGAAGGACGTCGGTGATCCGCCAGCGGTCGCCATTGCGGACCCACCCGCCTCGCAAGGAACGGAGTTGGCGCTGGTTGCGACGGGTAATGATCAGGTCGCCACCCGAGGCGCGGTTGCCGTCGACCAACTGGACCTCGCGTCCTGCTTCGGTTTCGCCGGAGAGGATGCGCTCAGCGCGGGCTCGCTGGTTGAGTTTGCTGACGGTGGCTTGGGCTTCGGTGACCAGAACGCTCGACAGCCCGGCCTGGGTGTCGTGGCGCCAGGCGTCGTACGCGGCGTCGGTCATAGCGTCGGTGTTGCCGTCGCGGACTCGGTCGTTACGGATATAGGTGCCGATGACGTCGGAGTCGCCTTCACGCAGAGCAGCGGTGGCGGCCGCCTCCCAGTCGTGGTCGAAACGCAGGATCTCGACCAATTCAGGGGTGTCGTCGCGTGCCTCGGCCAGCATCGAGAACGCTCCACCGGCATCAACAGATTGCAGTTGTGCCCAGTCCCCCACCAGCAGGACCTTCGCGTCCGCCGCGGCGGCGAGGCCGGTGATCTTGTCCAGGGTGTGGGTGCCAGCGAGAGTTGCCTCGTCGATGATCACGAGCTGCCCCGACTTGAACTGGGCGCGGTCGTGGTCGTGTTCGTGAAGCCACTTCGCGGTGTTGTCACAGGCGACGCCGAGGTCATCGGCCAACACCTGGGCTGCAGCGGCCGATGGCGCGAGACCAACCACTGAGCCGGGACCATGGGCGGTCGTCCAGGCTGCGTGCAGGGCGCGCATGGCGGTGGTTTTGCCGGCGCCGGCTGGTCCAACGAGTAGGTCAATCTTCCGGCCGGAATCTGCGATCTTGGCGAGGGCTTGGGCTTGTCCTTCGGCGAGTTGATGACCGAGCACGGCGTGGCTGCTGGCGCCCTCGATCACCGACCGCTTTACGACGGGTGCGGTCAAGGTGGTTGCCCGTACGAGCAGCCGGTCTTCGGCAGCAAGCAAGCTGGCTGAACTGAACACGGTGGAATACTGCGGCCGGAATCGGCTCGAACCGTCCTCGCGGCGGAACGCCTCAGGGCTGATCACCAACTCCGGAGGTGTCAGGCGCAGTGAGGCTTGGGTTGCTGCGTCGACGATCATCCCCACGACAGCTTCACGATCCTGAGTGGTCGTGAAGCGCCACTCCATCGTCTGCCTGGATGCTTCGGCCCACAGGTTCCAGTGGCGCCAGGTTGAGCGCTTCTCCCCCACGACTTCGACGACATCCCTGCCGATTCTCGTGACCAAGTGGAGTGGCACATCCTCAGCACTCAACGCAGATGTGGAGCCTGTGGTGATGCCTCGGGCCCACTCAGTCGCCCCTGGCCCAAGGAGGTCTTCGGCGCGTTGGCGCCAGCCGTCGGTTAGTTCCGCGAGCGAGTGCAGTTCCTTCTCCGGGCGGGTAGCGATCGTGGCTTCAGCTCGTAACTCCACGATCGTCTTCGGCGACGGTCTGCGACCGTATTGTGCGGCGTACCCCTCGATAAGGCGGTCGGTTTCGATGTCGATCTCGCGGGAGCGGCTGGAGAACTCCTTGATCAGTTCCTCGCTGACTCCGGTGATCTCCATAGCTTCGGTACGGTCCGTGCCACGGTCGCGTCTGTTCCACTGCACTCCGAATCGTTGGGTCAGGATGTCGGCGAGGACCGCGTTGTAATGCTCCGAGATCGCGACGACGCTGCGGTGGATCGGGACGCTGTCGAGGCTGCGCCATTTCTGGTCGTAGATGGTGCGGACCTTGTTGGACACCACGACGTGGGTGTGAAGCTGCGGGTCGCCACAGCGGGAATCCCAGTGGTCATAGGCGGTGGCCGCGACCCCCGCAACCTCGTGCTGGGCGACCGCTCCGTTGCGAGCGTTGGCTCCTGCACGGGTGACTGCGACCTCGCGTTCGAAGAATGCGAGCACCTCGGCGACCGCCTCGTGGTGGGCTTCGACGAGTCGTTTCTGGGTGTCTGCGTCGGCGAGGCCCCACAGCACGGACACTGACTTGGGGACGCTGAATGTGAGGTCGAATCCGGACACCGCGGTCTTCGGCCCGCGGGCTTCCTCTTCGTGATTGATGCGGGCGACCTCAGCTTGACGGGCGTCGTCGGTCAGTGCGTTGTCGAGGGACGCGATGCGCTTGTCGATCCGCTCCTGAATTGAGGGATACGTCGGGTACGCCCTACCAAGCTGCTCCCCCGTCACCGGGTCACGCCCGTGGACGAGAAGGAGCTCCAGCTGCGCGGGCGTCACCTCAGCCCCTGACGCGAGTTGGCCGTTGCCGAACTCGGTCACGCCGGAGCCCAACCACACGCCTGGCGGCGTTCCAGCCTCGGTGTAGTACCTGGTCATCGGAGTTCTCAGCGAGCGGTTGCCATCGCCGACTACGACGCTCTTGAGCAGGTAGTTGCAGCCGTGGCCAGGGGTCATCTTCCGCATCGAGACCGTCACGCGGTTCACCTCCTCGAACGCAAGGTGCACCGGCTGTTCCCCTCGCTGTGCCAGAGGTGTGACCGGATTGAGGGTGAGGGTGCAATCGACGGGACGAGCGGGCGGCTCAGGTGCGGGAAACTGCGATGCACCTTGTCTGGTGAGGTGCGAGAGGAACCATCAATGTTGCGTAGATCAAATTTCAATGGCTCAATAGTTGTAGGCGGTGAACTCGGTGGATCCGCCATCGGGGCACCGTCTGTTGCTCACACCGGAGAGGTCCGGTGGCGGCGGACGGACTCGGGCATGACCAAATCGCAAGGAGCATTTTCGGTAGCGACGGCAGTTCTACTGCTCGCCGTGATGACTGCTTGCGGCTCAGATGCCGACCCGGACTCAACGCCGACGCCGGCACCAAGCGTCAGCGAAACGGTCACCTCACCAAGCCCGTCTGCGACGTCGCCCAAGGATGAAGCGTCTGCATCCGCGGTCGAGGCGGTGACCGCGTACTACGCGACGGTCGACAAGGTTCGGCAAGATGCCGATTCCCCCGCGACCGACCTCGACGCCGTCGCGATCAGCACACAACTGTCAGCTCAGAAGCACCTCCTGGACAGCCAAAGGAGTGCCGGAAATCGACAGACCGGGAATACCGAAGTCGTCGAAGCCAACGTCCAGTCGGTCACCCTCGACAACTCCGATCCCAAGGCTGGGCACGTTCCGACGGTGACCATCGATGTCTGTTGGGACGTCAGCGACGTCGACGTGCTCGACCCCACGGGCCAATCGGTCGTGACGCCCGAACGCGCTGACCGGGGATGGACACGTCTCATCGTCGCGAACTACTCCTGGACTTCAGATCCCGACAGCGGCTGGCGGGTTGCCGGGGGCAAGGACTTGGAGAAGTCACCGTGCGCGGGGTGAGTTGTCGACTCCTCGCGTCAGCAGTGCTCCTGGGCGGCTACCTGCTCTGCGCCGTAGCCACGCCTGCAATTGCGGACACCGTCTGCGATCAGATCGACCCCCAGACCGGAGTCTGTTTGGTGTGGGTCGTTGTCGACGTGCCTGACACGGATCCAGTCGATGACGGGCCGAAGGACACCGGGACCGGCGCGAGTTGCTACTGGGACGGGACGAAGCAGGGCATCAATAGGCCGCCGCCAGGTCCGGTGCCATGTTCGTCGGAGTACGGCTATTGGTCGAACTCCTACCGGTGCTACATCCGTGCATTGGTGCCGCAGCCTCCGGCTGGTGATCCCGCTTGGCAAGGTCACGAGCCGGGCGATGGCGCGGTGTACGACTGCTACCAGCCGCAGACTGACCTGCTGATCCACATCTGGTCCGCGGACGCGCCGGAGAACTCCGGAGCAGGTCCCAGCCCGCGCGACGTCGCGCAGATTGCGATCGACGACATGGCGCTGCGTGCGATCAACATCGGCATCACACCATCCCCGGCAGCGGGCCGCATCGGTCTCGTTGGCATGCCGGTGTGGATGTGGGCGCAGAGTCCCGATGACCACACCTATGGCCCGATCACCGCGACAGCGAGCGCGGGCGGCATCACCATCACCGCGACAGCGACAGTCCGGAAAGTGACGTGGCAGATGGGTGACGGAACCACGGTGGTGTGCGACTCCGCGGGGACGCCGTACCAGGCGAAGCACGGCAAGCAGCCGTCTCCGGACTGTGGGCACGTCTACGAGACATCGAGCGCTGGCGAGCCCGGTGGCATGTACACGGTGACGGCTACTTCCGCGTGGGTGATCACGTGGGCAGGCGCCGGTCAGACCGGAACCATCCGCCTCGACGGGCTGCAGCGCTCGGTCGAGATCACCGTCGGCGAGGCACAGGTGCTCGTGGATTAGCGGGCACGAACGAGAGGCGAATCAACGATGAGCAGCACGACGACACGAACCGGGCGAGAGCCCGCTCACGATTCAGCCCCGACCGCGCCACCGATGGCGCCGCCACCGAAACTTCGACGCCGCCCGGCATTGATAGCCGGCGCCGTCATCGCCATCTGCCTCGGAGCGCTCATCGGCGGTTGGGCCTGGACCACGACCACCAACACCCAAGAGGTACTCGCTGCACGCGCTGACATCGAGCGAGGCGCCGTCATTGAGGCCGACGATCTGGTCCGGGTCCGCCTCAACTCCGACCCCGCCTTGAAGCCTGTTGGCGCGAGTTCCCTCGAAACCGTGGTGGGGCAACGTGCCGCCGTCGATATCGCGGCCGGTTCACTCCTGACGCCGAGCACCTACGCCGAGGCGGTCCTGCCGAGCAGCGACATGTCGGTCGTTGGTGTCGCTCTCACCCCGGCACAGGCTCCCGGCATGGATCTTCGCGCCGGGGACCGTGTCCGTGTTGTCGTCACCCCGGCCGAGGGAAGCGATGCGCCTGCGGGGGCTCCCCCATTCAGCGAAGCTGAGGTGGTCGGCGTACGACTCTCCGATACTACTGGCGAGCTGATCGTGGACCTGCTGGTCCCCCACGCTGAGGCGGCGCAGCTCGCGTCCCGAGTCGCCACCGGCAACGTGGCGATCGTCCTCGACTCCAGGGAGCGCTGAGCCGCATGGCTGTCATCGCACTCTGCTCAGCCTCGGGTTCTCCCGGCGTCACGACAACCTCACTCGGGTTAGCGCTGCTGTGGCCCAGACCAGTTCTCTTGGTCGAGGCTGATCCGACAGGTGGCTCCGGCATCCTCGCCGGCTACTTCCGAGGGATTCGCGCCTACGACCAGGGCCTGGTCGAACTCGCCCTATCGTCAAGCGAGGTAGCGGACTTGTTGCCGCGAACCACTCAACCCATCGGTTCCTCCACCGCCGGCTTCATCGCAGGAACCCGCGCGCACACCCAAGCTGCAGCACTCGCCGGGCTCTGGTTACCCCTGGCCGATGCGTTGCGTGAACTCGAGTCGACCGGCCAGGACGTTCTCGTGGACTGCGGCCGCCTCGGGCTCACTGGTTGGCCCGAGCCCATCCTCGCCGAGGCAGATCTCGCCCTACTTCTGTGTCGCACGCACTTGCCGGCAATCTCGGCTGCAAGGTCGTGGGCGGACACCGCCCAGCGAGGAACGCCGGCGTGGTCTCATCCGACCACGCTTCTCGTCGGCGAGGGTCAGCCCTATTCGGCGAAGGAAGTGGGCGGCGTACTCAGACTCCCGGTCCTCGGCGTAATGGCTGACGACCCCGAGTCCGCGGAGGTCCTGCACCGGGGTACGTCGATCCCTGCTGGTTTCGATCGAAGCCCGTTGGTCCGCAGTCTTCAAGCCGCGATATCGGCCATCCACGCCACGGTGTCCGCGCAGCGCGCCGAGCTCTCCACGGAGGTGTATTCCGGTGTCCAGTGACCATCTCGTGCGACCGACGAATGCCGACCCGCATCTGATCGACCTTCCGCTCTTCGGTCAGCCGTTGCCCAACGGCACGGCAGCCGTCTCGTCGATCCCAGCTGAGCCGCTCACAATCTTGGGGAGCACCCGCCCGGACGTCGACTGGACGTTGGTTGCCTCGCTTCGATCCCTCGCCTCGAAACAACTGAGCCAGGCGATGGCCGCCGCGACCACCCGTCTCGACAAGCCCGCCCAGGCAGAGTTGGGCCGGGCGATCGTGCTGGATCTCATCGAGTCAGCGATGGCCGAACGAGTCGACGCCGGAGACGGGGCGTGGTCTGGTGTTGAGCAGACGGCGCTGGCGCAGGCCGTGTTCGATTCGCTGTTCCGCCTGGGGCGACTCCAACCACTGGTCGATGACGACCGCGTCGAGAACATCATCATCGCCGGACACGACAACGTGCACCTCGAGCTGACCGATGGTTCCCTCATCGACGGCCCTCCCGTCGCCGACTCTGACACCGAACTCATCGATTTCCTGGTCTTCCTCGCCTCGCGCAGCGAGGTCAACGCCCGCGGCTTCTCCGAAGCACAACCCAGGCTCCACCTGCGACTCGATGGAGGTTCCAGGCTGGCCGCCGCCGCGTGGGTGACCCCGAGACCATCAGTCGTGATCCGTCGTCACCGGCTCATGCACGTCACGCTCGACGATCTCGTCGAACGCGGAATGCTCTCGGCGCTCCTTGCTTCGTTCCTCCGTGCCGCCGTCCGGGCACGTAAGAGCATCGTGGTCGCCGGGTGTCAGGGTGCCGGCAAGACGACTCTGGTCCGCGCTTTGTGCTGCGAGATCGATGAGCACGAGGCCATCGGCACGTTCGAGACCGAATACGAGCTTCATCTCGACCAGTTGGGGCGTCACAAGATCGTGCATCCGTGGGAGGCCCGGCCCGGATCTGGTGAACGTGGACCTGATGGCCGGCTGGCGGGCGAGTTCACTCTCGACGAGGCCCTCGTCGACTCCTTCCGGTTCAACTTGTCGCGTCAGATCGTCGGCGAGGTCCGCGGCCGGGAGATCTGGGCGATGATCAAGGCAATGGAGTCGGGCACCGGATCCATCTCGACAACACACGCTTCCGATGCCGTCGCTGCGATCCGCAAACTGGTGACCTGCGCGATGGAAGCCGGAGCCCACGTCACCCATGATCTGGCGGCCAGCAAGCTGGCCTCCACCATCGATCTCGTCGTCCAACTCGACCTGACGACCGAGCGCATTCCAGGCGGGTTCCGTCGCCATCGGTCGGTCTGCGAGGTCATCGCGGTCGCTCCGGGTGAGCGTGAGACCGGGTACGCTACGACCCACCTGTTCTCGCCTGATGCCGCCGGCGATGCCAGACCTAATGTCTTGCCTGACGAGTACAGAGCCCTCGCCTCGTTCGGGTTCGACCTCGGCGCATTCCTCAACGAGCAGCAGGTGCTCTCGTGACCGCGCTCGTGCCGGCGGTGGCAGGTGCCCTCATCGTGGCGGGTGCCATCGGCCTAGTCCTCGGGCTGAAGCCCTCACAAGCTCCCCCACCCCGTTCGCGCCCGACTCGGTTGAAACCATTGAGTCAGCGGAGCAAGCGACTCCTGATGGTCGGCGTGGTCGGCGGCGTACTTGCTTGGCTCGTCACTGGTTGGGCGCTCGCCTTGCTCGCGGTCCCTGTCGCCGTTGTCGGCGTCCCGGTCCTGTTGTCCAACTCTGGTGCTGAGGCGCGCATCGGCCGGCTCGAAGCGATGGAGGAGTGGACGCGCTCGTTGTCCGGGGTCCTCACCGTCGGGATCGGTTTGGAGCAGGCGCTGGTGGCCACGCAGCGCTCCACACCGGCTGCCATCCGGCCCGAGGTGGGTCGTTTGATCGCGCGGCTTCGTTCGCGGTGGGACACCGAGGACGCCGTACGTGCGTTCGCTGACGAGCTGGACGATGCGACCGGGGATCTTGTCGCGGCCAATCTGATCCTTGCTGCCCGGCGTCGTGGCGCAGGTCTGGCCCAAGTGCTGGAAAGTCTCGCGGAGTCGGTGTCTGCTGACGTGCGCGCTCGTCGACAGATCGAGGCCGACCGGGCCAAGCCCCGGGCGACCGCACGGTGGGTCACCATCATCAGCGTCGGCGTGCTGGTGGTGCTCGCGATCTCCGGCACGTACGTCGAGCCGTACCGCAGCCCCTTGGGTCAAGTGATTCTCGTGACGCTGCTGACGGCGTACGTCGCCACCTTGGTCTGGATGAAGCGGATGGCCATCGGAAAGCCGCTGGCACGGTTCTTGTCTGCGCCCGACGCTGCTGGGGGTACGTCGTGATCGCGGGGTTGCCGTTGGCAATGGCGGCCGGCGCCCTGGTCATGCTCGGCGGCGTTCTGCTGTTGGCCCGTCTACTGCCCGCCCAGGTCGACCTGGCTGAAGCACTGATCCGGCTGACCCCATCGCGTCATCAGACCTCAATCGACGCACCCGACGCGGCTGCGAGCGGCAAGGAACGCATCGGGGTCTGGGCAATCAGGGTTCTGCCACCCGGGATGTGGGTGCGTACCCCGGTGCGCGAACTGGCGCTCCTGCGGATCTCACTCGCCAAGTTCTATGGCGACAAACTCACCTTCGCTGCCCTGGGGCTGGTTGCTCCGTCACTGCTCGCGGTGTTCTTCGAGGTGCTGGGCATCGGGTTCCCATTGATCGTCCCGGCCTTCGCCTCTGTGGTCTTGGCCATCGTCATGTTCTTCCTGCCCAACTACAACGCGATCGATGACGCGAAGACGGCGCGAGTGGAGTTCGCCCGTGCACTGGGTGCCTACATCGACCTCGTCGCGTTGGAGCGCAACAATGGCTCCGGCGTACGCCAAGCGATGGAAGCAGCAGCCGACGTCGGAGACTCCTGGGTGTTCCAGCGGCTCAGCGAGGAACTCGGCCGGTCCAGGTGGTCCGGCCTACCGCCCTGGGATGCGTTGCACGCGCTCGCTGAGGAACTCGGCCTCCCCGAGCTCGACGACTTCGCCGACATCATGCGCCTCTCCGGTGAAGAGGGCGCTGCGGTCTACACCAACCTGCGTGCGCGATCAGCGGCCATGCGGACCGCGATGCTCAACACCGAGGTCGCACAAGCCAACGCCGTCGGCGAACGCATGACCATTCCAGGCTCCCTACTCGGGGTCATCTTCATGGCGCTGCTGGTCGCGCCTTCACTGCTGCGGATGTTCAGCGGCACCTGAACAGAGAAGGAAGGAAGAAGACGATGAGGCAACTGGTCGCGATGGTGATGGTGTGGGCGTTCTCGTGGAACGACCCACCCCGACGTGACGAGCGCGGATCGGTGACCACCGAGCACGTGCTGTGGGCGGTGGCGGTGATCGCCATCGTCGGCATCGTGGTTGCGGCGGTGAAGACCTATGTCGAGATTCAAGCCGGAAAGATCAACTGACCGGCAACGGGATCAACGAGGCTCGGTCTCCATCGAGCTGGTGATCTTGTTGCCCGCCCTCTTCGCGGTGCTCTTCGTCGGAATGCAGGCCGCGCTCTACTACCACGCCCGGACCGTGGCGATCGCTGCTGCGCAGGAGGGCGCACGGGCCGCTGGGGCCGAGAACGGAAGCGAGTCACGTGGCGTCACCGCGGCTGAAGACTTCATTGCCGACGTTGGTGACGACGTACTGCAAGGACCCACCGCGGCAGCTGACCGTACGGCTACGACGGCAACCGTCGTGATTGAGGCGCGCAGCCTCAGCGTCATCCCCGGCTGGAATCTCACCATCCGCCAAAGCGCCACCGTCCCCATTGAACGGCTCACGACACCATGAACATCCAACGAGGAGACCGTGGCTCTGCCTCGATCGAGGCAGCCATCGCCGTGCCTGCGTTCGGCCTGTTCGTGGGCCTCATCATCTTCGGCGGACGCACCGCCATCACCCAGCAATCGGTCGAGTCTGCGGCTTCTGATGCGGCCCGGTCCGCCTCGATCCTGCGCACCGACTCCGAAGCCAAGTCAGCAGCACAGAAGGCAGCGTCCATCAGCTTGAACAACCAAGGAATCAACTGCCTCCGCATCGATGTCGACGTCGACACCCAACAGTTCAGCCGCAACGTCGGCACCCCAGCCCGGGTTGAAGTGACAGTCACATGCCTTCTCGACCTCGGAGACCTGTCGGTGCCGGGCGTGCCAGGCACCCGCACGATCTCGGCGACCATGACCAGCCCCCTTGACACATGGCGGGAGCGATCTGGATGACACAGCGACACGTCCATGACGAGCGAGGATCGATCAGCATCTGGGTGATCACCGCAACGCTGGCGATGATGATTCTCGTCGGCCTCGCGGTCGATCTCGGTGGCCAGGTCCACGCCCAACAGCGTGCCCGCGACGTCGCTGCCCAGGCCGCGCGCACGGGCGGGCAACAAGTCCAAGCCGCACCGGCCGTCGAAGGCCGCTACGTCGCGCTCGACACCGCCGCTGCACGACAGGCCGCCGAGGAGTACCTCGCTGCGGCCGGCGTCGAGGGCACCGTCACGGTCACCGGCGGCAACACCCTGACCGTCAACGTGACGGACATCTACGAGCCGATGTTCCTCTCCCTCGTCGGCGTCGGCAACCTCAAGGTCACCGGTGATGCCTCGGCGCGACTGATCAGAACTACCGGAGGACTCGAGCGATGACCCGAATCAATCCACGTATCCGCGGCCTTGCCGCATTCGTTCTCATTCTCGTCGTGCTGATCGGCACCCCCATGCTGCTGATCTTCATCGGAGCCACTCCTTGGAACGTCGATTGGTCTCAGCTGCGGATGCTGCTGCTCAGCCCCGACGACGGAACGGTCGCCCTGATCCTCATCGGGATCGTCGCGTGGCTGGCGTGGGCGGTGATGACGTTCTGCTTGATCAGCGAGGTGATCGCAACGGTCCGTGGGGTCCGTGCACCGCGACTGCCCGTCATCGGGACCGGGCAACACCTCGCCGCTCAACTCGTGGCCGCGGCTGCACTTCTGTTCACGGTGGCGCAGCCTCTCGCGATCACCTTCGCTGCAGTGCCGGCCCATGCGCAGGACCAGACACCGCACGATGTGCGTCCCGCCCAGGCTCCGGCTGCTCAGTCGGTGCCGTCCGCCGAGACATCACGCACCGTTGTCGCGGAGCAGGTCGAACCTGCCCCGGTCTCGTACACGACACGGCCCCACGACAGTCTCTGGAAGATCGCCGAAACGCACCTCGGCGACGGCGCACGGTTCAGCGAGATCGTCGCCCTCAACCCCGGCCAGTTCCCCAACGGCCCCAAGTTCCTCGCGACCAGCGTCGTACTCCAACTGCCAGCGCCGACGACTGACCCCGTAGACCCCACACCTGACGCTGACGCACGGTACGTCGTCGAGGAAGGCGACACGCTGTGGGACATCGCTGATGAAGAGCTCGGTGACCCAATGCGATACGGCGAGATCTTCGACGCCTCCCGCACCACAACTCAGCCGGACGGCGCACGGTTGACCGACCCTGATCTCATCCGTCCCGGCTGGGAGTTGGACATCCCCAATGGCACAGCACCAGAGGCGTCACCCGGGCAGGAGATAGAGCCGCCGGCCATCCCCGAGGAGCCGCCCGTGGTCGAGCCACCCACCGTCGAGCCGACACAGCCGGAGGCGAGCGCCGAGCCGCAGCCGAATTCCGACGACACCCATGCCGCTGCGGATGGGACGGCGTCCGAGACGCCTGGATGGTTGCTGCCGGGGCTCGCTGGCGCTGGATCTGTGCTGGCGGGTTCGCTGTTCCTGGTCCTGCGTGGACATCGGCGTCGGCAGATGCGATACCGGTATCCCGGTGAAGTCCTTGAAGCGCCGCCGCAGGAGTTGGCGGACGTTGAGAAGTCCGCGCGCCATGCCGAATCTGCCACGGTGCCGCGAATCGAAGATCTCGATCGCTTGCTTCGTCACTTCGCCGAAGGCCTGGAGCTGACTGGGCAGCCGCTCCCCCGGCTCCAGACGGTCGAGATGGCTTCCGACCTCGTGACACTCCACCTCGCCGAAGAGGCTCCGGCCCCACCCGGCTGGACCGAGCACGGGTCGTCATGGTCATTCACCATCGAACAGCGTCTACCCGAATCCGACCGCCCTGCGCCCTTCCCGTTGCTCGCTGCCGTCGGGCAAACCTCGTCGGGGCACCTTGTCCTGACCAACCTTGAGGAGTTTGGCTGCGTGAGGATCGCCGGTGACGACACGGCTGCGAAGGCACTGGCTCGATCAATCACGGCTGAACTGACGCTCAGCCCATGGTCAGTTCTGGCGGACATCGACACGATCGGCATCGCCGACGAACTGGCTGATCTCGACCCCGTGCGCCTTCATCACCACACCAGTGACGACACGGCCTTCCTCACGCAGATGGTTGAAGAGTTGGTCCAGCAAGGTGACCGCGAGCCTGAGACCTTTCACGCTGTCGTCACAGTCTCAGCTGTCGGAGCGGACCAACTCGCACAGTCGATCGCCGCCCGCCACGACCGCGTAGGTGCCGCTCTCGTCACCGTCGGCGGCCACGAGCGCGCGCACGACATCGCCTTCCACTTGAGCGACGGCGGCCGACTCCTGATCCCTGACCTCGACCTCAACCTGTCTCCGGCAGGGCTTACCGAAGCAGAGGCGACGGCCACTGCTGAGCTTGTGTCGGCCACCCGGGATGCCGTGACCGTTCCGTCCCCACCCAATCGCACATCCGAACCCGCGTGGCGGTCTGCGACAGACCGTTCAGGATCTCTGACCATGGTGTGCGCCGATGCCTTCCCGGACCCTGGCGAGGCTCGAACTGTCGAAGAACTAGTGTCGCCGCCAGCAGCGGCTGTCGACGAGGAGGTCAACGAACCCAACCCCGATCCCATCGCGCCGACGATGACGATTGCCGAACCACTGGATCCCGAGCTCGACGCGGATGTGAAGGCGTGGTTCGACGACGACTGCCGACTCCCCCGGCTTCATCTCCTTGGCCCGGTCCGAGCCCAGGCTCACGGCGACCCTGCGGCGGTATCGCGCCGCAAGCCCCATTACGTCGAAATGCTCGCTTTCCTTGCGCTCCACCCCGAGGGCGTCACCACAAAGCAGATCGCCGAGGCATTCTCGGTGAACAAGGACCGCGTCCGCGTTGACATCACCATGGTCCGCAAGTGGCTCGGCCGCAACGAACGCACCGGGCAACCCCACCTCCCTGCCGCCGCACAATCACGAGCCGCCGGGGAAGCGGGGGTCTGGACCTATCAAGTTGACGACGTCCTCGTCGACGCCGACCTGTTCCGCCGGTTACGTGCCCGTGGGCAGAGTCGCGGCATTGATGGTCACGATGACTTCGACACCGCCCTGCGGCTTGTTGGGGGCGCACCCTTCTCCGACTTGCGAGAGAGCGGGTGGAGTTGGCTCCTGGACTCCGACTCCCGAGACGACGAGATCCTCGCCTGCGCCATCGTCGACGTCGCTCACGACGTCGTCACCGCTGCGCTTGCGGATGGCGATCTCGACCGAGCTCTCCACGCTGTCGAGACCGCTCGGATCGCCGCTCCGTACGACGAAGTGGCACGTGTTGATCTCGCGGCGGTCCTTGTCGCCCAAGGTCACGAGGATGCTGCACGCGAGTTCCTCACCAACGCGGTCCACAACCGAACCGACGACCATTTGGGGCCGATCGACCTTCCGGCACGCACAGTTGCTCAACTCCGACGATCGACGCCACCCGATTGATCACGTCGATCCGTCTCAAACCGCGCCAATCACTTCACAGGGCCGGTCTTGGTGAGTCTAGTTAGTTGCGCAGGTTGGGGGAACATGCTTCTATAGTCTTGCAACGCGCGTCATATTATGACCAACTGGGACCAGGAAGCCGGATTATGACCCAAACCTCCTCCGAACACGAGCTCCCCGATGAGCTGATCCATGAACTTCATGAGCACCTCACTCCGATGGCCTCACCGTGGTTCGAGGGACTGTCGCACTCGCTGAGTTTCGCCAACAAGCACAATGCCCGCTTCGTGTTCAGGCAACAGCCCCACCTCTGGTCGCTTACGGCCAGAGCCGAGCTACGCATGTACTTTGAGAAACACCCCCTGCCTCCAGGATGGATCCTCGGCGGCGACTCGCGCCTCATGGGGCAAATTGTCTTTATCAACTCGGAAGCCGGTCTCAATGTCGACTTCCTCAAGGAGAACCGCCGGGTCCACCCTGGCGGCATTCCGCCGGCAGGGTCGAGCAAGAGTCGTCGGCAACGCTGGGCCACCCCAGCAACTCTTTTCGAACTGGACGGAATCCACCACACCCGCGCCGACCAGATCGATCTCCACTTCGCCTGGGACTACGGCCGCGACGCGAACGAGGCTGTGGACCTGAACACATTTCAGAGCCGCATCCTTCACACCACCGAAGCAGGCCAATTCGGCCGACCCGTAGGCTGCAATTTCTTCTTTAACATTCTCCCCAACGGTGAACTTCACACCACGAAACGCTTCGACGGTGACGCCGCAGAGGAGGACTTTTTCCTCAAGAGGGACACCAATGACAAGCAGCAGTGACATCGAACGCCGCGGTCAGCGGCTCGGGGCGCTCCGCGAGATGTTCGGCCTCACTCAGACGGGTCTGGCCGAACGGATCGACGTCAATCAGTCGTTCCTCTCCCGGATCGAGAAGGGCGAACGTCCGCTTCCCGCTGACCTAGTCACCAAGCTGGCCTTGGCCTACCAAGTGCCCGTGTCTTTCTTCGACGTGCCCACGGCGGAGCGCGAGATCCTCGTCCAAACCTTCTGGAAGAACTCAAAGGCAACTGCCGCCGATGAGCGCCGTATCAAGCGACTCCACCGTGAAGCGTCACGCGTGTTTGAGGACATCTCGCTGGCGTCCGGCTACCACGCAACCTCACTGGTCGACCCTCGCGACCACGGCGGCTTTGTTGAGCAGGTCGCAACCGTTACTCGCACTCGTATGGGTCTCGCGCCGACGACGCCGATCAAGAACGCCACACGCGAACTCGAGCGCCTGGGCGTCGGCGTCATCACCGACCTGGAACACCTTGACCCGGACCGCGCTGACCATAAGGGCATCTCGATGCCCCACCAAGCGACAGGCCGACCGCTGGTGGCGCTGGTCTCTGAGATGAGTGGCGCGGAACAACGCTTCGCCGTGCTACATGAGCTCGGGCACCTCATCTTTGACCAAGGACTCGTTTCCCCAATCCGCGGCGGTCGCAACCCAGCCGAGCAGCGCGCTCACCACTTCGCCCGAGCCATGCTGCTGCCGCGAGACGGTGTCATCGATCAGCTCAGCGAGTCCTTGAACCTTCAGGGCTACCTCGGCATCAAGGCACAGTTCGGTGCGCCAGTAGCCAGCATCATCAAACGAGCTCGGGACCTGAAACTCATCAGCGTCGAGCGCGAACGGAGCCTTTTCATCCAGTGGTCCTCGCAGGGCTGGCGCAAGCACGAGCCAGTCGAGGTCGACAACGAGAAACCCCTTCTGTTCGGCCAGGCCCTCACACAGATCTACGGCAGCGACCGCCGCGTCGCAAGCCGCGATCTTGGTCTTCCCTCTGACCTGCTCCGCCAATGGGCGCAGGACCCAGACGGTCTCTCGCTCGGCCTTGACAAGATCGAATCCGCGCCAGCGGCCGTGATAAGCCTGCGCGACCGACGCCGCGTCTGAACAGAACTGTCACCTACGGGCCGAGGCAGGAGGACGTCGACTCTCTGTCGATTTTCTGACTTTGGGGGAACGCCCATTGACCTGCGCAAACGTCCCCGAAGCGGGGTGTTCCCCCACCATTACTGATCAGTAGGGGGAACGTAGTCGGATACGGGTGCTGATCAGAGTCGAGTGCATGACCGACTCGACACAGCCCAGGACGTCGACCCAAAGATGGTCTCCCGCGCTGGTCGTCCAACTTCGTGAGGCTACCCAGCCACGGGAGGCCGCCGAACTCCTCGCAGCGGCCGACGTGCCTGTGTTCCCGTGCGTGGCGCTGGAGAAGCGTCCGCTCACGACGCACGGGTTCCGAGACGCGTCGCTCGACCCCGATCAGGTCGCTGACTGGTGGCGCCGTTGGCCGGATGCGAACGTCGCGATGCCAACCGGCATGGCATCGGGGATTGACGTCGTGGACGTTGATGTCCACGCCTGCGGCAATGGCTACGACGCGATCCTTAGTGCGCGCACTTCGGGCTTGCTCGGTGATCCCGCGTGGATGGTGAAGACGCCCTCCTCCGGGCTTCACCTCTGCTTCCTACACGCCGACGATGCGAGCCAGCCGTCCTGGCAGGTACCCCGCAAGCACGTCGACTTCCGCGGCGACGGCGGGTACGTCGTACTGCCCCCGTCGCACGTGACCCAGGACGACAACACGATCGGCCAGTACGAGGTCATCGACATAGCCACTCATCAACCTGACTCGGTGGACGCTGGCGCTTTGCGACGATTCCTCGACCCGCCTCGTCCAACCCGGTCGCCCGCCGACCTCCCCGTCGTCGGGACACGTCCAGATCGACTCGCGGCGTGGGTCGCATCCCTGTCCGAAGGCGAGCGCAACCATGGCCTGTTCTGGGCGTCGTGCCGGATGGCGGAAGCCGGGGAACGCTTCGACGTCGCCGCCGACGTTCTCGGCGGCGCAGCACGGCAGGCCGGGCTGTCCGACCGCGAATCGTTGACGACCATCCAGTCCGCCTATCGCATCGCCACCCGCCTGGGCGCCGACTCCACGCGGAGTGGATGCCCGCGCCCTATGCAGGCGGTTGAGGGGGTCCGCCTATGACGCTGCCGCAGCCCACTCTTGCCCCAGTTCGCTTCCGATTTCATCAGACGAGGTAATCCCATGAACGGCCCCGAGCCCTACGAACGTCAACTCGACCGCATCCCCGACGCCACGCCTCCGGAGGCGCCAGAGCGTGAGGTCTCGCCGCTTGCTGTGCGACACGACCCCTCCCAAACGGCCACGCACCTTGGGGCGGCCCCCGCGTCGTCTCGCGGTGTCGTGTGGGTCCGCCCGACCGAACTGGCGATGAAGATCGGATCGCCGGCGGCGGGTCGTGGGATCGACCTGCAGACCGCGTTGTCGGCGCGGGCACGACAGACGCCGGCAGCGGTCGCGCGGGCCGCACGGCGTACGACACGTTCCTCGATCTCTCGGCCCCAATCGGCTGCACCTGAAGGGCTGGGACTGTGAACACGCCGGCGTTCACGACCTCCCAGGGGCTGCGCCTTCTGCTGGTCCGGTTGCAGTACTCCCCAGCAGGGACGTGGCAGCACGACCCTGATGCCGAAGACCTGATGCGGTTCGCGACAACGAAGTACGCCGCGCTCGCTCGCAAGTACGACCTGGCACCCGAGGATGCCGCGGTCGCGGCGTTCGAGGCGATGCGCACCCGTGCGGTTCGTACGGCTATCGACCCGTGGGCGGTGGTGACCCGAGCGGTGCAAATCACCTTGATCTACGACGCCCGCGCCCAAGGCCTGCTGTGCTCCAACCACCAGGCGCGTCGAACCGAGATCTCCGCGAACCACGACGCCGAACGCTTCTGTGACCGCGACAACGACCTGGCCGACTACCATCCGGCGTTCCATGTGCCGCCCGAGCAGGAACTCCGCGACTGGGACGTGCTGTCCTCCCCGTCGGTCACGGAGGAGCCGACGAATGCGTGGGTGGCTGCCGAACAGGCCGCGCACATCCTGGTCGACAACGGCTGGCCGGAGGCATCCGCGCATTGGTGCATCGAGTACGTGTGCGGTCAGCTGATCCGTTCCGGCTCCCGCGCGACGGCGTACGCGCGTCTGACCCGTGACCACCACGCCGAAGCCCTGTTGGACCTGTCTCACCCGGACTGGGTTGCGGTGTTGCAGGCGCTGCTCGGCATCGACGACCCGGTCCTTGAACGAACTCGCGAAGGACGTGGACTGCTCCAGTTGCTGATGATGGGCTACCTGCCCGCAGAGCTCAGCTCGGTAGTGTGTTTCGCGGACGTGTTCGCGGCCACCGCCCCGAAGAGCGAGGGTGCGTCCCATGTCTGAGGCGACCGGGCACATCGAGCTGGAACGACGCGTCGACTCCATCACCATCGGGGTCCGGCACCGCTCCGACCCTGAGCGGGATCTCGCACCGCTGATGCGGTCAATCGATCGGCTCGGTCTCCTCCAGCCGATCACGATCACACCGGACGGAGTCTTGGTCTGCGGTCACCGCCGGTTGAAGGCCGTGAAGGAACTGGGCTGGCCCACGCTGCGGGTGTGGGTGCGCACCGGGATCTCTGACCCATTGACGCAGTTGCTGGCCGAGCAGGACGAGAACACCCTTCACCGGCCGCTGCTCCCATTTGATGCCGCAAAGCTCTACCGGGAACTGAAGGACCTCTTGACCGAGGACGCCCTGCGACGCCAACGCGCGACACGGTTCGGTGCCGACGACGGGGAAGTAGGCGACGGTGGTGCCGAATCGGCACCACCGCACGGCGACCCAGGAAAGTCGCGCAATCAAGCAGCGCAACTGGTGACCAACTCGGCTTCACACACTCGGCTCGAACAGATCTGCACGATCGAGACCATCGCTGCCGACGACGCCAGACCGGCTGACGTACGAAACGTCGCTGAGGAGGAACTCGAGCGGATCCGCGAAGGTGGTGCTGTCGATCCCAGCTACCAACGGGTGCGGGCCGCACTGAAGCTCGCCGAGGACCGCGAACCCGACGACGACACGGCCGAAGACCTGGAGGAACTCGCGGCCAAAGCCTTGACCCAGGCGAGGGCCGACCGCGCCGCCCGCATCGCTGAGAATCGGCGCAAGCGTGAGGCTGCAGCCGAGGCAGCACGGCGTTCGGTTCACTCCTTCGTCCTCATTTGGGAAGACCTGGAGGGCTGGACCGACCGGTACGACCCGGTCGAGGTCGGGCAGGAACTGACCGACGCCCAGTGGTCGGCCTTCCAGCAAACTCTCACTGCCTCCGTGGAGTTTGCCGACCATGCGCGAGCCGCACGCAAACACCGCCCATGCGAGCGCCGTTCGTGTGACGTCGTGGCGAGTGCGTGAAGGGGTGACTGGCCATGTTGCGTTCCTCCACCTACGATCCGGACCTGCGTCGGCGCCGGTTGATCGTGGTAGCCATCACCGTCGCGCTCCTCGTTGCCGCAGCGATCACCTACGTGCTGCTCACCCGCAATCAGACTGCTGCTCCCGCACCTGCTGACCCGACGACGTCCGCCGGACCTGAGCTACTGGTCGATCCAGCGAATGAACCGGACGACGGCACTCTCCCGGGGCTCCCACCGGTCGCTGACCCAGCGGAGTTCGCCGAGGTCATCGCGCATGCGATCTTCGACTGGGACACCACCGCGTTGGCGCCACGGACGGCGTACCTCGAACGGATCGCGACGATCGCCGACCCGACCGGCGAGGAATCACCGGGGTTGATCAGCGACGTCGACGCCTACCTCCCCCCGGAGACCACCTGGATCGACCTGCGCGAATACGAAACCCGGCAATGGATCGAGATCGAATCGGTCGAGGTGCCGACCAAGTGGGCCACCGCGCTCGAACAGGGCAGCGCAACGCTTGCGCCAGGCACTACGGCGTACACGATCAGCGGCATCCGTCACCGCGACGGCATCTGGGACGGCAAACCTGTCGCCAGCCGCCACGACGTGACCTTCACCGTCTTCATCGTCTGTGCGCCGACGTACGACGCGTGCCGCCTCCTGCGACTGTCGCTGCTGAACGAGCCCCTGGAGTAGGCGAGTCCCGTGATGTCGAAGGTCATCATCGGCGGGCTGGTCATGCTGTTCCTCGGCCCGGCCGCCGTCCTCCTGTCGCTGACGGCGATACTGAATCCCGCCGCAGAAGCGTCCTGTCTGCCGGCAACGTCGGTGAACTTCACGTTCTTCTCCGACGATGACACGACTACCGCTCTCCCGGTTGGGGAGTCCTCGCGTGTTGTGTTCCCTCTGCCGAAAGGCACGTGGATCCAAACCAGCGCGTTCGGGATGCGACGACACCCCATCACCGGTGTCTACAAACTGCACAGCGGCACCGACTTCGCCGCCCCGTCAGGGACACCGATTCTGGCTGCGGCGGACGGACGTGTCGCTTCGGCGGGACCGTCGGCAGGCTACGGGAACCTGATCCTCATCGAGCACACGGTCGCTGGTCAGCGCATGGACACGGGTTACGCCCACATGGCTGCGGCAAGCATCATGGTCAAGGCTGGCGACCGGGTCACCGCTGGTCAACAGATCGCCTCGGTCGGCGCCACCGGCTACGCCACCGGGCCCCACCTGCACTTCGAGCTACGCCTCGGCAGCGCGAGCGGGGCCCCGGTCGATCCCGCGCCATGGCTCGCAGCGCAAGGAGCCGTCGACCTGACGAATGGGTCACCCAGCAAGGAGGGTGGCTGCGGGCCCAAGGGTGATGCGACGTCGTACGACGGGACGAATCCCAATGGCATGGTCGGCGACCCCACCACCGACGGGAAGATCACCGAACGCACCGCGGCTGTGCTCGCGCAGGTTCGCCAACAGTTCCCCAGCACCGCATGGTCGTGCTACTCCCCTCGCCCCGGCCAACCCTCCGAGCACTCCCTCGGCCGTGCCTGCGACGGAACGTTCGGCAACTCCATCGGCACCAAGGCCACTGGCTCTGCCCTCGACCTGGGCTGGAAGGTCACCAGCTGGATGAAGACCAACGCGAAGACACTCGGTGTTCAGTACCTCATCTGGCAGGGGAAGATCTGGTCCGTCGCGAGATCGGCCGAGGGGTGGCGCACCTACGACGGAGGCGGCATGCATGACCCCGCCGCGATCACCGGAGGACATTACGATCATCTGCACTTCACGACCGTGAACTGAAAAGTCGGAAGTTGCATTAGATGTAAGACCTGGGACGGGCTGTCGCACCTTTCCGGCATGACAACCATCGAGTTGATGCAACGCACGACGGGTCCTGACTTTGGGGCCGTTGGTGGCGCCGGTGACATGCGCAAGGTCATCGGTGCGCTGCTGACCTATGGGCTGCTGTTCGCGTGCCTGATGCTGATCGTCTCTGCAGCGGCTTGGGCCATCTCGTCGTCGAACGGGAGCTGGCAGTCCGCCTCGAAGGCGAAGGCCGGTGTCTTCGTAGCCCTCGGTGGAGCCGCGCTGACCGGTGGTGCGCTTGCCTGGGCCAACTGGCTCCTCGACATCGGCGCAGCGCTGTGAGCTGCGTCGGGGTGCGCACCTCTCGAACAGGTACATCCAGCGACTTCAGGAGGAATCGTGTTTCACCTTGAGCTACTTCCCGCCCTTGCTCAGGTTCTGCCGATGGACATCACCATCGACCCGAACTCCAATGGACTGCCCGGCATCGGACAGCTCCGCAAGATCGTCGGCGCGTCCATGACCGTCGGCCTGATCCTGGCCGTCCTCGCCTTGATCATCTCGGCCGTCGTGTGGGCGATGGGCTCGAACTCGTCCAACCCTCATCTGGCCGGCCGCGGCAAGTTGGGCGTCGTCATCGCCCTCGGCGCCGCGATCGTGACCGGCGCATCTGTCGCGTTGGTCAACTTCTTCTGGAACGTCGGCCAAGCGGTCTGAACTTCAGCAAGCGACGGGAGCAACGGCGATGGGTGTCTGCGATCTACCGGTGGTCTCCACCGTGTGCGACAAGGCCGGTGATGCGGCCGCGAGTCTGGTGACCGCGCCGTTCGACTGGCTCGCCGAGGGTATGGGCAACGCAGCTGAGTGGATGTTTGAGTCGGTCTGGTCCGTCTTCGACTCCACCACCTCGGTCGACATCACCAGCGACGAATACATGAAGGTCTACAACATCCTGTTCGGGGTCGCGGTGTTCGTGATGCTCGGCTTCTTCATGCTGCAGGTCATCGGCGGCATGATCCGACGAGAACCCGCCGCCCTGACCAGAGCCCTGACTGGCTTGGCCAAATCGGTCCTCGGGTCCTTCGTCGCCATCACCCTGCTCGCGGTGGCTCTGGAGATCACCGACCAACTCACCATCGGGATAGTCAACGCCGCCGGAACGAACATGGACGAGATGGGCGACCGCATCGCGCTCTTGGCTGTCGGCATCGGCGGACTCAGCCTCAAAGCACCGGGGGCCGCAGCGATCCTGACGATCTTTCTCGCCGGGATGGCGATCAGCGCAGCCGTGATCGTGTGGATCAGCCTGCTGGTTCGCAAGGCCCTTCTGCTCGTTGCCATCGTCTTCGCCCCGATTGCCCTGGCCGGTGCTTCGTGGGACCAGACCCGCGGCTGGATCGGGAAGTGGGCGACGTTCGTGATCGCGCTGATCTTGTCCAAGCTCGTGCTCGTGGTGATTTTCCTGCTCGCGACCGCCCAAGTGTCGGCACCGATCGATGCTGATCTGCAATCGGTGAGCGAGCCGATCGCGGGTGTGGTGCTAATGCTGATGGCCGGGTTCGCGCCGTACATGACCTACAAGGCGATCAGCTTCATGGGCTTCGACATGTACCACGCGATGTCAGCCGAACAGGAAGCCAAGTCCGCCATGAACCGACCGCTCCCGATTCCCTCAGGCGGCGGAGCCGGCGGCACTGTGCCGAAGATCCTCGGCGGGGGCAACGGTGGTGGTGGAGCTGGTGGTTCGGGTGGTGCCCCGGCCCCGACTGCCGCACCCAACGCTGGAAGTTCAGGTGGCGCGGGATCTGGTGGGGGCGGTGCTGCCGCGGGTGGCGCGGTCGCAGCAGGTGCTGTGGTCGCCAAGGAAGCCGCGAGCGCCGGACCCAAGTTGGGCAACTTCGTCTCCAGCCAAGCCTCTGGCCAGGCCGATCAGGCCGCTGCTCCGACCGGCGCTTCCGGGACTGTTCCGGGCCACACCGCAGATCCCACTCCTCCGATGTCGAATCGTGGATCCAACCGTTCTGGGGGCAAGTCATGAACGCCGCTACCTCCTCGAAGCCCGGTGACTACGAACTCCAGCCGGTGAAGTTCTCCCGCCTCACCCGGCGAGGTGTCCTGTTCGGGCTGGCCGCCTCCCAACTCGTCGTCGTGGGGATAGGCGCCGTGATGCTCGTGTTCTCGCTGTACGTCGGCGGCGGGGCTAGCCTGATCGTCGCCTTCCCCGTCATTCTCTTCTGCGCCGCACTCGCGTTTGTCGGAGTCGGTGGCCGCAAGCTCATCCAGTGGCTCCCCATCGCCGCCGTCTGGTTGTGGCGATCCACCGGCGGCCAACTCATCTACCGGCGACGGGTCGTAGCTCCACGACCTGTCGGCACGCTCGCATTGCCCGGTGATGCCGCCCGCTTGCGGCAATGGCTCGATCCCGAGACCGGGGCCGTGATGGTGCATGACCCGCACCGCAACACTCTGACCGCGATCGTCTCGGTCGCGCACCCGGCATTCATCCTGCTCGACCCCCTCGAACAAGAACGCCGCGTCACCGGGTGGGGACGTGTCCTGGCCACCGCCTGCCGCTCCGGACGCATCGCGTCGCTGCAGATCATGGAGCGGACCCTGCCCGACTCCGGGAAAGGGCTGGCCGAGTGGTGGCGTCAGCACGGAAGCGGAGATGACTCGTTTGCCGCAACGACGTACGGCGAGCTCATCGACCGCGCCGGACCCGCCGGTGAGCGGCACGCCTCCACGATCTCGCTGTCACTCGACCTCAAGACCGCCAGCAGAGCCATCCGTGCGGCCGGGGGCGGCAACCGGGGCGCTGCTGCTGTCCTGCGGCAGGAGATGTCGACCATCGTCGCCGCGCTCCGTTCCGCTGACCTCTCCCCGTCGGACTGGCTCGAACCCGGTGACCTGGCTGTGATCCTGCGTGGCGCCTATGACCCCGACGTCGGGGCAGCGTTGGAGCGTCACGGCGACGTCGGCCGAGACCTCGCCACCGCCGGCCCGGTTGCGGTTACCGAAAGCTGGTCATCGCTGCGATCCGACTCCGCGCACCACTGCGTGCTGTGGATCAGCGAATGGCCCAGGTCGCTGGTGTTCCCTGGGTTCCTCGCCCCCGTGCTGCTGTCGTCGGGGATCCGCCGCACCTTCAGCCTGCTCTACACCCCGATGCGCACCGACCAGGCCGCGCGCGACATCCGGAAGAAGAAGACCGAGTACGTCTCCGATGCCGCGCAACGTCAACGGATCGGGCAGATCGAAGACGCGCAACACAGCGCCGAGTACAACGACGTCCTGCAGCAGGAGGCGGATCTCACTGCTGGGCACGGGATCCTCCGGGTCACCGGGCTGATCGCCATCACCGCAGGCGACCCAGAGGAACTCGAGCGGGCGGTCGCCGACATCGAACAAGCTGCGATTCAAGCCTCCTGCGAGACCCGACGGCTCTGGGGCCAGCAAGCACAGGCGTTCAGCGCGGCTGCGCTGCCGCTGTGCCGCAGCGTCTGACCCGGGCAGCCGTACACACCTCGTTGGTGACCATCCCCGACACCTCTGGAGCACACCATGCCGACGTTCGAAGACCCCGCCGTCGATGCCACCGAAGCTGAGCAAGCATTGCGCGGTCTCGCGCACGCCACCCGACGCATCGAAGACCCGTCGCAGATCTATGGCGTGCTCGGGTCCGTGTCGCAGGCCATCGCATCCTTGAGCCAAGCCCTGCATCAAATCGGCTCGTTTCATGACGAGCATGGAGCACGCGCAGACGCGACAATCATCGACCCGCGACAGACCGGCGCTGCCTATCGCGCCTCGTGGGACCTGCACCGCGCCGCGGAGATGTTGAACAGTGTCGGCAAGTCCATCGACAGCGCGCACGCGTCCGAGGCGACGATCGTCTACCAGCCCCGCCACCACGCAGCCCCTGGTCGCGGGCACACCGCCAACGGGGTGTCGCTGTGACCCACCCGGACGGATCGCGGCTACACAGCGCAGTCCTGGTTGCGCCGAAGCGTGAACGACGTCGCGACCGCAAGGCCCGCAAGCTCGCGGCACGTGACTTGCTGGCCCGGGACCGCGCGGAGCAGAAGTCGGTGGCGAAGGCCAAGTCCGATGCGCTGGTCGCCGAACGGAAGGCGACGGTATTGCTGCCCAAGGCTGGCGAACCAGGCCCGGCTGCGTTGCGCTCACCCGGCCGACTGCGACTCCCCCGCCACCAAGACACCTCCGCCACCCTTGCCGGCGCGTACCCATTTCTCGCCGAAGGTGGGCTCGGCAGTGACGGCGTCTTCGTCGGCCAGGACCTCTACTCGGGCAGTTCGTTTGTCTACGACCCATGGGTGCTCTACACCCGCGGCCTCATCACCGCACCCAACGTCGTACTGGCCGGGATCGTCGGCTCAGGCAAGTCATCGCTCGCCAAGAGCCTCTACACCCGGTCGATCCCGTTCGGCCGCCGTGTCTACATCCCCGGTGACCCGAAAGGTGAACACACGGCCGTCGCCGAGGCCGTGGGCGGCCGAGCGATCGCGCTCGGCCACGGCATGTCCACCAGGCTCAACCCGCTCGACGAAGGCCACCGTCCGGGCGGCATCGACGATGCGCAGTGGTTGGCGCAAGTCACCGCGCGTCGACGCGACCTGCTCGGGGCGCTGGCCGAGACCGTGCTGGACCGGCGACTCTCACCGTTGGAGCACACCGCGATCGACATCGCGCTGGCCGACGTCGTACGCACCGCAGAAGTGCCAGTGCTGCCACTGGTCGTCGACCGACTCTTGGAGCCCGACCCGGCAACCAAGCCGGACAGCAGGTTGGCCGAAGACGGACGCCTTCCTGGACACGCTCTGCGCCGGTTGGTTGCCGGCGACCTCGCCGGGCTGTTCGATGGTCCCTCGACCGTGCGGTTCGATCCGACGCTGCCGATGATCTCGCTTGACCTCGCGCGCGTCACCGAGAACGCGACTCTGGTCTCGGTGCTGATGACGTGCGCGTCGGCGTGGATGGAGTCCGCGCTCCTGGATCCCAACGGCGGACAACGCTGGGTCGTGTACGACGAAGCCTGGCGACTCATGTCACATCCTGCGCTGCTGCGACGCATGGACGCCCACTGGCGCCTCGCCCGGCACTACGGGATCGCGAACATGCTGGTGTTCCACAAACTGTCCGACCTCGAAAATGTGGGCGACTCCGGCTCAGCGATGCGCGCCTTGGCGTCCTCGCTGCTGGCGAACGCCGAGACACGCGTGGTGTACCGCCAAGAATCCGACCAACTCGGAAGCACCGCATCCGCACTAGGCCTCACCGGAACCGAGCAATCGTTGCTGCCCACGCTCGGCACAGGGCAAGGGCTGTGGCGGATCAAGCACCGCTCGTTCGTTGTTCAACATCAGCTTCATCCTGCCGAACTGGAGCTGTTCGACACCGCAGGCCGGATGACCGGGGACTCCCGCGATTCCAGGAATTCTGGCCCCCCTGCCTGATCCGTCGCCCGATGCGCGGCCGCTTCTCGACGCGGTGGTCAAGCCAGACTGCCAGGCGGACGCGGACCGGGCCGGCGATGAGGAAGCTCAGTCCGTCGACCAGGGTGAGAGGGACAGATCCCATGGCTCAGCTCTTGGCATTCGAGAGCAGTTCAGAGGTATCGGCAGACCAAACCGGGATCGCAGGTGGCAGGTGCGGGGTCGGCAGCGGCATCGCGCAGGGCTACGACGGAGTCGTGCAGTGCGGTGAGTTGGGCAATCTGCTGCTCAATCTCACACAGGCGGGCGTCGAGAAGGTTCCGGACGTGCTCGCAGGGCGAACTACCGCTGTCACGAATGTCGAGGATCTGACGGATCTGGGCGAGGGTGAGACCTGCCGCTTGGCCGCGGTGGATGAAGTCGATCCGGTTTACGGCGTCGGGCTCATAGTCCCGATATCCCGACGGTGTGCGGTCAGCCGGTGGGAGCAGGCCCTGCTTCTCATAGAACCGCAGCGTCTTGGCCCTTGTGCCCGCCCGTTGGGCGAGTTTCCCGATGCGCATAACGGGCTCCGATCAATCGGCGAGGCCATGCTTGACCTTCCCCTGTACTGGAAGGTCCAGTATGGCTGAGACGGACACAACCAAGCGGTGACAGGACAAGCGATGCATACAAAGTTCGACCTCGCAATCATCGGATCCGGCGGCGGCGCGTTCGCCGCCGCGATCCGCGCCACCACGTTGGGGAAGTCGGTGGTGATGATCGAACGCGGCACACTCGGCGGGACCTGCGTGAACACCGGCTGTGTTCCCTCGAAGGTCCTCATCGCCGCAGCCAATGCGCGCCACGTCGCAGAGGACGCCCCAGAGCGCTTCCCGGGGATCGCGACGAAGGCGGACCCTGTCGATATGGCCGCTCTGATCGGGGGGAAGCAGACGCTGATCGAATCCCTGCGCAGCGAGAAGTACGTCGACGTCGCCGACTCCTACGGCTGGCAGGTCCGGCGAGGAGACGCCGCGTTCGCAGGCACCCCTGATGCACCAGTCTTGGAGGTCACCAAGATCGACGGGAGCGTCGAGACCGTTGAGGCCGAGCACTATCTGCTCGCCACCGGTTCCCGGCCTTGGGCACCGCCGATCGACGGCCTAGACGAAACAGAGCACCTGACCTCGACCACGGCGATGGAACTGACCAAGGTCCCCGAGTCACTGCTCGTACTCGGCGGCGGCTATGTCGCCCTAGAGCAGGCACAACTGTTCGCCCGGCTGGGGACGAACGTCACCATGCTGGTGCGCTCCCGACTGGCATCGAAAGAAGAGCCAGACGTCTCCAAGGCGCTTGAGGAGGTGTTCGCCGACGAGGGTATCCGCGTTGTCCGCCACGCAGTACCGACGCGAGTCTCCCGCGAAATAGGCGGCAAGGTCGTCGTGAGCGCCGACGTCGCCAGCGGAACACGAGAGTTCCGCGCCGACCAGGTCCTGGTCGCCCTCGGCCGCCGCCCCGTCACCGACGGACTGAACCTCCTCGCCGTCGGAGTGAACCCTGGTGACACCGGGGAAGTCGTTGTCACGGATCAACTGCTGTCGTCCAACCCGCGGATCTGGGCAGCGGGCGATGTCACCGGGCACCCCGAGTTCGTCTACGTCGCCGCCCACCACGGCACCCTGGTCGCCGAGAACGCCCTCTCCCACACCGAGAGAGCCGTCGACTACGCGCGGTTACCGCGGGTGACCTTCACCAGCCCCGCCATCGGCGCGGTCGGCATGACCGAGAAAGACGTCATCGCCGCCGGTATTCCCTGCGACTGCCGTGTACTGCCCCTGCACCACGTGCCCCGCGCACTGGTGAACCGCGACACCCGCGGGTTCATCAAGATCGTCGCGAACGCCGACACACGCGAGATCCTTGGCCTGACCGCCGTCGCCAAGGACGCCGGCGAACTGGCCGCCGCCGGCGTCCACCTCCTGGGCAAGACCATCGCCGAGGTCGCCGACACATGGGCCCCCTACCTGACCATGGCCGAAGGCATCCGTATCGCCGCCAAGGCCTTCACCACTGACCCCTCGCAACTGTCCTGCTGCGCATGAGGGCTACACAAGAGCTCATCCAGAGCGGCGGCTACGGCGACGAGCCGTCATGCCTGATCGCTCGCTCAAGATCTACGTCGTAGCGACTACGCTGCGGCGTGCTGTACCTGCGACCGCTCGGCTGAATCGAACGAAACCCAAGTAGATTGCGATTCCGGCCGTGGGGCAACGGGAGCACACCTGACTGAAGACACGTCAGGGAGGTGAGCCGGCATGCGGCATCAAACACGCGAGTCCCAGCAGGCGCGGGAGGCAAAACTCGATGCGCTGCACACGAAGTTGACCGAGTCGGTCGGCGCGTTGGTCAGCGGTGAGGACTGGCGCCGTGCGTTGGAGTTCTCGGCACGGTTCCGTTCCCGGTCGTTCAACAACGTCATGCTGATCTACATCCAGCACAACGAGGCCTTCCAGCTCGGGCGGGTTCCGGCGCCGACTCCGACGTACGTGGCGGGGTTCAAGCAGTGGCAGACACTCGGGCGCCAAGTGATGAAGGGCCAATCCGGGTACGGGATCCTTGCCCCAGTCACCGCCCGGTTCGCTTCCCGCACCCCGAACAACAGCGAGTCGTGGCGCCGTCTGGGCCGCGGCGAACGCCCCCAGCCGGGTGAGGTCGCGCGAACGAAGATGGTCGGGTTGCGGCCCGCGTATGTGTGGGACGTCTCCCAGACCGATGGCGATCCGTTACCCACACAGCCGGCGCCCACACTGTTGGCTGGCCATGCGCCAGCGGGACTGTGGGAAGGACTCGCAGCCCAGGTCGAAGCCCTCGGGTTCACGCTTCACCAGGTCCCCGATGCTGCGGCGATCGGAGGCGCAAACGGGCTCACCGACTTCTCCACCCGGCAAGTGTCAGTGCGTGCCGACATGGACGATGCTGCACGGGTCAAGACACTGGCCCACGAACTCGGTCACGTCATGCTCCACTCACCCGACACTCGCGGTGCTACCGAAGGCACGGCTGTTGATGCTGCGCTTCACCGTGGCATTGCCGAGGTCGAGGCCGAATCAGTGGCCCTCATGATCGGCGCCGCCCACGGGCTCGACACCACCTCCTACACGGTTCCGTACGTGTCGAGTTGGGCAAGCAGCGTCCCCGGCGCCGACCCCGTCGAAGTCGTGCAAGCCACTGCAGAGCGAGTCCGTACGACCTCCCTTCGCGTGCTCGACCAACTCGACACCGCCCAAGTCGGCGACGGCGACCCTCCCGGACTCGTCCGGGAAACGGCGCAGCGCCAGGCACCCGCCAGGCAGGCTCCGGCTCGCGGCGTAGATGTACCCGAACCACGTCCGGTCGTCGTGCAACAGGTGGTTGAGATATGAGCCTGCTCAACCCCGCTACCGCGTACCGGCGATCCACCAGCAGGCCGTGGATCCCCGTCGTCCTGCCATTGGTCCGCATCGACGTAGACAAGGACGGCCTGCTCGACGTCACGGTCGACGAGCTTCCGTTCCCCAGCCAGGACACCGGCGGAGAGTGTCAGATATCTCGTGCTGGACTCCGGCAGCTGCTCGACCAGATCGCAACCGAGCACGACTCGGCCCTGCGGGTCGAGATCCACGAACCTGACGGCAAGGTGTTCACCGACTTCCACACCCCCAAAACAGCACCCATCGACCGATCACACGGTCCTGCCGTCCCACCGTCTACCCACGCGCAGGACGTCACGGCTCGACGTACGACGTTGTCGGCCCAGCTCGGGTCAGGCGAGGTGACTGGTACCGGATTCGCAGACGGCGAGGAGATCACGATCGCGGTCGTGATCTACCGCAGCGCAGCCGAGGCCGACGGGAGCATTGAGCTGCGCCTCCCCGTGGCGCTTCTCGAACGACACAGCGCTGACATGGTGCTGCTCGGCGCCACCTCCGGAGCCGTCAGCGCCACTCCACCCAAAGCATCTGAGTCGGTTCGTGAGGCGTCGTGAACGGCGGCGCGCGACCAGTAGACGACACCCTGGTCAACCTTGCGCTCATCGCGATCGCAGGACTCGGCGCGGTGGCCGCGGTCCTGCGGCTCGCCGGCACCGTGACTGCAGGGGTGATCGGGGCTGAACAACCCGATGCTGGCTGGACGTCAGGATTCCGAGTCCTTGCCAACCCAGGCGATCCCGGCCGAGCGCTCGGAGCCGAGATCTCCGTGTGGGCCTTCTGGTCCGTCCTCGTCCTCATGCTCGCCATCGGCTCGACGTGCGCCGTCATGGTGTGGCGCCGCATCGCGGCCCTTCGACACACGTCGCAGCATGACCCACGCCGGCTGATCGGGACCGCTACCCGCCACGACGTCGTGAGCACGGCATCGAAGAAGGCCCTCCTACGACGCAGTTCGACGCTGCGACCGAGCCTCGACCACGCAGACGCCGGCGACGTCGGCTATCTGGTCGGGCGATCTCGAGGCATGGAGATTTGGGCCTCCGTCGAAGACTCGATCCTGGTACTCGGCCCGCCCCGTTCCGGCAAGGGCCTGCACGTGGTCATCAACGCCATTCTCGATGCACCCGGCGCAGTCGTGACCACCGCAACCCGACCCGACAACATCGCCGCCACCATCACCGCCCGCCAAGAACGCGGACCCGTGGCCGTGTTCGACCCCCAACGTCTGGCCGAAGGACTCCCCGCCGGGCTGCGCTGGTCGCCAGTCCGAGGATGTGAGGACCCGTTGACGGCGATGATCCGCGCCACCGGCCTCGCCTCAGCCACTGGGCTATCCGCCGGTGGCGTCGAGTCCGGTGGCTTCTGGGAAGGCAAGACGCGAACCGCACTCCAAGCTCTGCTGCACGCCGCAGCCCTCGATCACCGAAGCCCGACCGAACTGTTCGCCTGGACCCTGTCACCTTCCTCCGCGGCCGACGCGGTGGCGATCTTGGCCTCTCACTCCGGTGCTGCAACCGGGTGGGGAGATTCGTTGGACTCGATGATCCACGCCGACGCCCGTACCCGCGACTCCATCTGGATGGGCGTCTCCCTTGCCTTGTCCTGCCTTGCGGATCCTCGTGTGCTCGACGCCGTCACACCTCGGGCCGGCGAGCACTTCGACCCAACCGAGTTCCTTACTGGCAACGGCACCCTCTACCTGCTGGCCACCGGAGCGGGAGCTGGTGCCTCGTGGTCACTGGTCGCCGCGTTCATCGAAGACCTCGTCGAGACCGCACGCCGCCTCGCAGCCCAATCACCTGGCGCGCGCCTCGACCCACCGTTGCTGTTGGCGCTCGATGAGATCGGCAACCTCTCCCCACTCCCCTCGCTGCCGGTACTCATGGCCGAGGGCGGTGGCACCGGCATCACCACGATGCCCGTCCTCCAGTCCCTGTCTCAGGTACGGGACAAGTGGGGCGATCACGCCGCCGGCGCGATCTGGGACGCCTCCATCGTCAAGATCATCCTCGGCGGCACATCCTCAGCGCGCGACCTGCAGGACCTCTCCGCACTCATCGGCGAACGCGACGAGAAGACCGACACCATCTCCGTGGGCGACTACGGATCCCGGTCCCTCCAACGCTCCACCAGGCGCGTCTCGGTCATGCCACCCGAGACCATCCGCACCTTGCCGTTCGGCGCTGCTCTCCTTCTGCTGCGCAGCTCGCCACCGCTGGTCACGGATCTGCGGCCGTGGACTGCCCGGAAGGATGCTGCCCAGCTACGCATAGATCGGTCTGCCATCGAGTCAGCCCTGCGGCGACGCTGAGCCGACGTATGTCCCCCTCGCTGTCAAGTCGTCAATCCCGGGGGGGGATGGTGTGCACCTGACTTCTGAGAGCGATTGCCAGTCATGGCGTCGCGCGAGGTCAGGAGTCGACAATGACCATCCCAACGCAGATGAGCCTGCATGGCTTCATCGCCGCTGCACCCGAGCTGACGTACGGCAAGAGCGACGTGGCCAGATTCCGCGCACGAGTCGGGATCGAGCAGTGGCGCAAAGAAGCAGACGGTGCGTTCACCAAACTCGACCCGCTGTTCTGCGACATGGTGCTTTTCAAGTCCTCCGCCGAACGGGCCTACGCCCGGTTCCGCGTCGGGGACCAGTTCGTCGCCTCTGGCTACGTCCACGAGTATGAGTTCGAGCGCGACGGCACCACCGTGCAGCGTGAAGAGTTCGTCGCTCGCCGGATCGGGCACGACGCCGCCCGCACCCGCTACAACGTTGACCGCCCGACGCCGTCGGCCGAACGGGACGCTGGCCCCGAGGCCGGTCGTGAATCTGACCGTACGGTCGAGCCGCCTGCTGCGATCGGGCTCTGAGCCATGGCATCCAAGTCCTCCGACGCGGATGGCGTTCAGCCCTCGTTGCTCGATGACGAACGTCATCCGGTGTTCGACACGTGGGAGAACCTCGACACGCTCGACCCACCTGCGGCCTCATCTGATGAGTCCGGGTGGTCGGAGTCTTTCGAGTCGTCTTCGTTGGCGGAACCGTTAGGGCCGATCAACTGGAACACCCTCGGTGCCGACGAGGCCGAAGCCGAGTGGCTCGATCTCAACGCTTGGGTGAACTGGCTTCGAGGCACCTACGGGCTGGCACCGACCGTGGTTCCTCCGATGTGGCACCGTCACGACGAACTCGTCTGGGAACTCTCCGCACTTCACCTGCATTGGCTGAATTCCTACGGACCCGACGCCTCCCCGTCGTCGCCGTTGGGCTGGCACCGAGACTTCGCCGATGCCCGCATTCGGCTCCGCGACTGGGTCTCAGCCTGCGGCACCCGCCTCGACCGGGACCGCCCCACCCGACAGACGACGTGGCCTGGCGAACCCTCACTTGAGGCCGGTCACGAAGCAGAGGTGTGTGACCGGGACGCCGACTTCGTCCAGTTCGTCATGGAAGACGTCACCGCACGCCGCCAAGTTGAGGACCAAGTCGCGCAACGCGCGTCCTGACCGTGCCTGTGGACGAAGGCCGACTCGTCCACAGGCACCCCGGTTCACCCGACAGCTGCGGGCCCAGGTGGCGGACGGTGACTGCCAAAGCACTTCACTCGATTGAAGGGAAGATCATCATGCTCCTTGCCCACGCGGTCACCCTGGCCGAAGCCCGCTCCTACATCGCAGCCCTGGCCGACGAGGCGGCAACGTTCGACGGCGCGGTCGAATACGAGCACGCATTGCTTTACCTCGACCTCATCCACGGCGACGACATCCCCGCGCTCGATGCGGCCGGCTTCACCGACGACCGCGCGATCTTGCACGCGATCGCCGTCAGCGCGGTCAAGGAACTCGCCGACCATGGCGTCGACAAACTCCAAGTCGAGCTGCTGCTCGACATGCTCGACGTGGCACGGGACCGCGACGACCCGTGCGCGGACATCAGTGAGTTCTGATGTACGGCGACAACACCGCCCAACTGCGGGAAGCACTCGGCACACTCATGCAAATCACCCGCAACGGTTCTGACGTCGACGACCTGCCTGCAGATGCTGTCGAGCTGGTCGGATCCTTCCGGCACAGCATCACCGTGTGGTGCCAGCAGGCCGTACGAGCATCGAACCCCAACGCCGAACTCGGCGGGACGACACCGCGCACTCGCGGGCCGGCAGAGGAACTGCGGTACAGGCTCGCCGCGGCACGCTCCGCCTATGCCGCTCCGCTCCCGACCGTGGACCAACTGGCCACACCGTATCCGAACTACCTCGTCGACCTCTGGCGACAAGCAGCCAAAGGCGCCGCCCTGGGAGAACACGACTTCGCTGCCGGACTGAGCTACGGCCACCTGACCGACGCCCAAGCCATGACCGTCCTCAAGGACGCCTCCGAGATCACCCGTGCCCTCACCGGGCTCGACCGCCGCTACACCGATGCCGTTCCCGACTGGGAACCGATCGACGAAGCGGACCTGCTCGGCCGAGCAGCCGTCGTCTGCGCCGCCCACGCGGGATACAGCGAACCTGACTACGCCGTCGACCGCAGCGGCTGGCGTCCACCCGTGCGGCTGGCTGACGGGCCCACTCTTCCCGGCCTGGGCGGGGTACTCCAAGCAGAGAACAACCTCCTCGTACGGCTCAGCTACCCACCCGACGCGTACAGCCTGCGACTGATCCTGGACTCCCAACGCATCGTCTCCCACCACGCCGCCAACCTCGCCCCGGCCGGGAGCGGCCATCGCGACGTCGCCGCGATGTGGGCCGAACGGGCCGAGACCTACTCGCTGCTGGTCGACCAGACCCGCAACCTCCGCGGCCTCGTTGGCCACGGAGTGGCCGCCGCGCAAGGTGCCCTCGCCGCATCGCGGATTCGTGGCATCGATCCCAACACCCCCGTCGAAGCGCGGGCACTGCGGCACCTCGACGCGTTGTTCACTCACATCGACCGTCGCGTCGCCGAGACCATCGCGGCAGGCGCCGACGACCGCAGCTACCTGATGCGCGTCGGCATCCCTCGCGTTGACCTGTCAGCCGGTGGCGCGGTTAGGCAACAGCGATCCCGCCACATTCCTCTCGACGTACCTCCAGGTGCCCCGGTGTTGGCCACGGCCAAGACCCGTCTGACGCCCAAACCTGATGAGCCGCGCGTTCCGGTTGGTTCAGCACGCTCACGCGCGTCCTTCACCAAGAGCGTCGAGACGGGCCAACGCCAGGGGCCGCAACCGCGCTCAGAGTTGTCGCTCTGAGCGCGGCGAGGGTCAGGCGATCTGGTAGGTCTCATCCCCCACGGTGACCTCCACCTTGAGGCTGCCGCCGAGTGCGTCGGCGTAGCGGCGCAGGGTGTCGACCTTGGTGAAGTCGACCTGGCCACGCTCGATCTCCGAGACTCGTTTCTGGCTGACCGAGAGCGTCTCAGCGACGTCAGTCTGAGTGAGGGCCATCATCTCGCGTAGCTCACGGAGCTTGTAGGCGCGGACCTCGGCGAGCATCCGCTTCATGTGGGCTTCCTGCACCTCTGGGTTGCCCGGCCGCTCTGCGAGCAGGTCCTCCAACGTCTTGCCCATCTCAGTTCCCGCCCTTCTGCTTCTTCACTCGCGCCAGGTGCGCGTCGTACCGGTCATCCCGCGACTGGGATGTTCTCGCGGTACCACTTGTCCCAGCGCCCTTGTTTGTCTCCAGCCAGGAGCATGATCGCGTGCCGCTTCGGGTCGAAGGCGAACAAGATCCGCACCTCGCTCCGTCCTGACGAACCTGGCCGTAGTTCCTTCATGTTGTTGTGTCGCGATCCCACGATGGTGTCCACCAGCGGTCTTCCTAGTCCCGGGCCAACGGTGGCAAGGATCCGGATCGCCGCGATGATCTGGTCGTAGGTGTCGTCGTCTGCCGACTTGAGCCAGTCCTCGATCAGCCCCAGGCCAACAACCCAAGGATACCCTTTTCCTTCTACATGGGAAAGGGTATGGCGGTCGTCATTCACTGGTCCGCCTCCCTCACCCGTGGAGCCAATGCCTCAAGGATCTCGGCAGTTACCGGGTTCACCTTCTCGTCAGGCTCGATGTAGTGCGCCTTGGTGATCTCAGACGACGTGTGACCGAGCATCTCGGCCGCGAGATCCGCCCCGCCCGCGCGGTCGAGCATGGTGGCGACCGTCCGACGGAACGAGTGTGGCGTGACGCCCTCGATGCCCGCTCCCGACATGACCGCTCTCAACCTGCGTCGCACGTTGTTCGTCGTAAGCGGCGTGCCATTGCGTGTGAAGAAGATCAGATGTTCAGGGTCCTCCGAAGCGATCTTGACCAGGCGCTCTCGGAGAACCTCGGCAGTGAAACTGGGCACGGAAACCGTGCGCATCGACTTCATCGTCTTGGGGTGAGGCTGTCGATGCGTTGCCCGGCCTTTGGGAGACACGATCGTCCCGCATATTCGCACTGTGGCTGGTGAGCCCGTCACGTCAACATCGCATTTACGGATGGCGAGGACCTCACCGATCCGGGCCGAGGTTCCGAGCATCACCTCAATGATCCGCTCCAACTGTCCATCTGGGGGCGGACCGGGGACGCCCGAGCCCCGCCGCCATCCCCGCACCGCGCCACGGATGGCTTCCACCTGGGCCACCGTCAATGCCATCGCCTGCGACGGCGGCTTACGGAGGCGGACCGTGTCTCTCACTGGGTTTTTCACCATCGCTTCGTAACGCACGGCCAAGCCGAGCGCGAGACTCAGCACGGTCCTTGCCTGCTTTGCGGTGCTGTAGCTGTTGGTCGTTGCCAGAGTCTTGATGAACTGGTCGACACGGCTGACCGTGATCTCACGGAGTGCGAAGTGCTCAAACGCGGGCAGCACCAGCTGGCGCATGTTGCGCTCGTAGAGCGCTCTCGTGCTGGGGGCGATCTTTCCTTCCAGGTCCAGGTCTCCGAGCCAGACCTCGATCAGGCGAGCAAAGGAGCTGTCGGGCGTCAGTTCGCCAAGTCCACGACTGGATCCTGAGCGTTGCGTCAGCTTCTCCTTGAGCCGGTGCTCGGCGAGCTTGCGTGTCGTATCGCTCGCCTCGACCCGGCGGACTTGACCGTCATGGTCACGAAATCGCGTGCGAGCGCGGATGGTGCCGTTCGGCAGGGTGGTGAACTCAATATCGCCGTACGTACCGATGGGAGTTCGGGGCCTAGCCATGGGCTCTCACCCCCGCTCCACCGGTCGTCCGGGCTGGGACTCTCGCCGGTTGTCCAACCAAGCACGCACGTCCGACACCGCGAACTTCAGATGGCGACCCATGCGGATCCCGACGGGCCCACGCCCGTTCTGGCGCCACTCGTAGATCGTCTTGATCGAGACGCCGAGGTACTCGGCCAGCTCGTCGATGCTCAGGAGCGGATCGAGTCCACTCAGCGGATTCACGTCGGTCTTCATGCACATCAGGTGCGCAGAGTGGCCCGGACCGATCGGTGGCAACCGGAGGTGATGGGTGCCACCCGGACGGGCTACCAACCGGCACGCCTAGAAGCGTCGCAAAACGGAGGGTTTCTGGAGGGTTGATCAATTCTCAAATGCTTTCAGGCCGGGATTCGCACTGAATCCCGGCCTGAACTTTGTAGCGGGGGCAGGATTTGAACCTGCGACCTCTGGACGTGATCGGAGGCCTGTCCCGGACTACAGCATTTCTCGGGTCCCTCTGGAAAACCTCGTGTTGTTGAGGAGGTTCCCCATCGGACGCCTCCAACAGTATCGGAACGTCTCGGAACGCTTGCCCATCGTTTCCGATGACTATTCGATGACGGGTCGATTCCCGGCGTCCGTCATCGCAGGGTGAGCACGATCTGCTGGTCGGGCTCCAGGCGGAGGTCAGCCGGGTCTCCGGTGACCTTGGTGCCGTTGCTGGTGACGACGACATGTCGCCCCGCCTTCGCCCGGACGCCGCCGATCTGCTCCGGGGTCAGCGTGACGCCCCACTGGGTGAAGAACTGGCCGAGCGTGAACACCTCGCCCACGGAGTCGGCCTCGATGTGGATGGTTCCGTCGCCTTCATGAGTGTGCAGTGCAGACATGGCACCTGTGCTCGGGTCAACACCGACGTTGGGCGGAACCGGGACTTCGCCGCCGTCGATGACGATGCGGAGCTGGGGGTGGTAGTGCTCGGCGGTGCCCATGGGACCCAGGTCGAGTCCGGCGGCTGCCACGCGCGCGGCCACGTCGCTCGGGGGCGGCCATGGCGGCATCGCGGCGTCGTCCGGGGAGGGAGTGACGTCGGACGTCGGAGTCGCGATCGTGAGGTCCTTTCCCGGGTCGGTGCGGTCGGTGTCGTTGGCGCAGCCACTCAGCCCGATGATCGCGGTCAGTGTGAGGGCAACGTAGGTGCGGCTTCTCATGCAGTCGGCTTCCTGCTGGGGAACGATCGGAGGCTCAGCCACCGGGGCGTGGTGGCAACGTAACGGTCCCATTCCGCGCCGAAGTTGTCGGCCATCGCGCGCTCCTCTGCTTCGATCTGAGCCTTGGTCATGCGGAGGGCGAACCCGGCTGCGGGGAGAAAGCCGAGGGTCGAGCGCCGGGCGAGTGCACTGGCCACGAGGACGCCCGCCATGGCCACGTACATCGGGTTCCGGGTGGCCCGGAACGGCCCGTCGCTGACGAGCTGGCTGGCGCGCTCCGGTGAGAGTGGATCGACGGTCGTCTGCCGGCGCCTAAAGGCGGTCACGGCCCAGCCCAGCAGCCCCAGGCTGGCCGAGAGGACGGCCACTGCCAGCCCCAATGACGTCCGGCTGGGCCGATGGCGATCGGGAAGTAGCCTCTGAACCACCAGGCCGACGGCCATCCATCCGAGCGGCGGAACCCGTCGCAGCTCACCAGCCGAGCTCATGGCACTGCACCCCCTTGACGGCTTCGACCTGAAGGGTGGCGTGCTCGATGTGGTGCCGCTCGGCCAGGGCGTGCTGTGCCGCGACCAGGACGGTCTGCGGGTTGACACCCTCGTCAACCACGAGGTGAGCGGTGGCGACGTTCATCCCCGACGTCAGCGTCCAGATGTGGAGGTCGTGGATGTCGGCTACCCCGGCTACGGCCTCAAGGTCCGCCACGACTTCGTCCAATTGCATACCTTCCGGGATGTGTTGGCCAAGAACCGCCAGGATCTGGCGGCCGAGGATGATGGCGCGGACGGCGACGAAGATGCCGATGCCGAGCGCGACGATGGCGTCCCAGACTCCGTTGCCGGTTGCGGCGACCAGGAGCCCGGCGATGATGACTCCGACGCTGCCCGCCGCATCGGAGACCACCTCGAAGTAGGCGCCCTTGACGTTGAGCGACTCCTTCGATCCTGCGCGCAACAGGAGCATGGTGAGGAGATTGATGGCCAGACCGATGACGCCGACGACGAGCATGGCGCTCGAGGTGACTTCCGGCGCTGCGCTGATGCGACCGACCGCCTCCACCACGACATAGACGGAGACACCGAGCATGATCAGCACGGTCAGGCCGGAGGCGAACACCTCAGCTCGATAGGAGCCGTAGGTGCGGCGACCGGTCGAGTCGGGCCGGGTCGCGATCTTGGTGGCCACCAGCGCGGCGCCGAGCGCAACGACGTCAGCGGCCATGTGACCGGCATCGGAGATCAGCGCCAGCGAGCCGGAGATGACACCGGCGACGAGTTCGATGACGAAGAAGGCCGCGACCAGGACGAACGCGCCGGCCAGGCGAGTCCGGTAGCGACCACCGGCGTGACCGGCTGGCGACCCGTGCGAGTGTCCCGCGCCCATCAGCGCTTCTCGTCGTGGCAGCAGCCGTCGTTGCAGACAGCCGCCTCGGCGGCTTCGCCCGGAGGTACGGCGCAGCAGCTCTCGCCGCGCCACGCCTCGCGGCCCTCCTTCACCGCGACCGCGGCGATCACGAGCCCGGCGATGGGATCGGCCCAGGACCAGCCGAGCGTGGCGTTGAGGACCAGGCCGACGAGCAGGACCGCGGACAGGTAGGTGCACAGCAGCGTCTGGGTGGAGTCGGCGACCACCGCGTTGGAACCGAGCTCGCGTCCGGTGCGCCGCTGGGCCCAGGACAGGAACGGCATCACCACGAGCGAGAGGGACGCCAGCGCGATGCCGACGGGCGAGGCGTCGGGTTCTGCGCCGGTCACCAGTGCCCGCACCGACTCGAAGCTGACGTAGGCCGCCAGGGCGAAGAAGGAGACCGCCATCAGCCGCAGCGCGGTCCGCTCGCGCGACTCGGGCAGGGCGTGGCGGAACTGCCACAGGATGATCAGGCCGCTGCTGACCTCGACGACCGAGTCCAGCCCGAAGCCGATCAGTGCGATCGACCCGGCGACCAGGCCCGCGGTGATCGCGATGACGGCCTCGACGACGTTCCAGGTGACCGAGGCGGCCGCGAGCAACTGAGCCCGGCGGCCGAGCTGCATGCGCCGGCCGGGGTCGGCGGTGAAGGTCGGCATCTCGAGATTGGGGCTCACTGCGCGGCTCCCTCGCCATAGACCGGGCAGAGCGTGACCGCGTCGCCGGTGGCAGCAAGCAGTTCCTCGGCGGCCGCGAACACCTTGAGAACGGCGTCCGGGTGGGTCAGGGAGAACACCGACGAGCGTCCCACCGGCCGCGACTCGACCAGTCCGCAGTCGCGCAGGCACGCGAGGTGCTTGGACACCGTCGACTGAGCCAGTCCCAGGTGGGCGGTCAGGTCGGCGACCTTGTGCTCCCCCAGCAATAGGTGCCGCAGGATCGCAACCCGCGACGCGTCGCCCATGCCACGGAAGAGGCACGCTGCCGCCCGCCCTGCAGCGGCTTCGTCGATGCCCGCAGCGAGGGAGTCGCTACCAACCACTTTGATCGCCATGCAGCGATAATAGCGCCAGTTGCGACAGATTCGCCAAGTCATGCTCCGAGGGGACCTCTCGACGCCATCCGGGGCATCGCCTCGAGGCACTGGTGGTCCCGACGATTGGCTGTCCGGACGTTCGCCGATGGCGTGTCGTGAATCGGGACATGACCGACGGTAGGCAGGGTCCGGCTCCCAGTTGCGGGGTGATGCTGGGCATGGTCGCGCTGTGACCACGACCCGTGGATCTCGCTGCCCGCCACCGGCGCCGATGACCAGGGGGTCGTCCCACCGAGACCATGACGGGACACCGGCGAGCGCGGCGGCCGTCGGATCCCAGCTAAACGAGGATGCGTACACCGTCAGCGATAAGCAACAGGCCGAACAGGGCGAACAGCGCGGCGGCACCCCATTTGATGACATGTTCGGGGAGGTTCTTGCCGAGCAGGGCTCCGACGACGATGGCGAGGGCGTCGGCGGCGACCATCCCCACGGTGCTGCCGATCCAGGTCCCGAGCCAGCCCTCCTGGGTCGCCAGCGTGATGGTGGCCAACATCGTCTTGTCCCCGAGTTCGGCGAGGAAGAAAGCGACACCGACGGCAAGGATCGCCGCCCCCTGGCTGGAGCGTGCCTTGGCTGCCTCGTCCTCGGTGAGCTCGTCTCCGCGGAGGGTCCACGCGGCGAAGCCAAGGAACGCGACGCCAGCCACTATCGAGATCCAGTGCTGTTGGTCGGCGAAGGCGTCGCCGACCCAGTACCCGATGCCCACTGAGGCTAGGTGAACGATGGCTGTAGCGGCGGTGATGCCAATGAGCACGTCACGTACCCGGTATCGGGCGGCGAAGGTCATCGCCATCAGTTGGCTCTTGTCGCCGAGTTCGGCCACGAAGATCACGGCGGTGCTCAGCAGGAACGCGTACATGGGTTGGGAGTCCTCTCCGGGCTTGGCCGGAGGGCGTGTCACAGACTCTGGACGACCCTTCGACCAGGCGCGTCCATTGAATGGGTCTGCAACTGGTCGAAAGTCTCGTCCGCCACCGAGGTGGCCTCTCGCGCCGGGCCCGAGGGCCAGCATGTCGACACGGGTGTTGGGGACTACTCCCTTTCAGACCGGAACATTACCGACATCGAGGCTGCCGGACGAATCCGGGGGGGTGTAGCCGGAGCGCCCCCTCCCGGTGCCGCATCCGCGAGCGAGTGGTGTGGCCCAGCCGGTTCCACGTGCTTGCTTTGCTTTGCATAACCAGTGACCCACCCTGCGCGTACGGCGCTGAGATCTACGCAATGCTTGGCGGGTGATGGAACTGAGCTTTGCTACGAGCCTGGAGCCGTGCCACCAATCCTGAGTTCGTACACGGTCCTCTATCCATTTGACCGGGCCCTGCATCACTGGATGGCGTGACTGCCGACAGCGCCGGTCTCGTGCTCCTCGTAGGGGAGGGTTAGGACGAAGCGAGCACCTTGCGCTCCGGCCTCGGCGCGGAGGCTGCCGCCATGCGCGACGCTGATCTCGCGGGCGATCGCCAGCCCCAAGCCGGTGCCGCCACTCACGCGCGCGCGGCTCTCGTCCAGCCGCACGAAGCGCTCGAAGACCCGTTCGCGGTCGGCCTCTGGGATGCCCGGTCCGTCGTCTTCGACCGCGACCTCGATACTGCTGCCGCGGATCTGAAGGCTGAGATCGACGTGAGTCTCGCCGTGCCGTGCGGCGTTGTCGGCCAGGTTACGCAGGAGCCGGGCCAGTTGGACGGGGTCGCCGTGGATGCGCACAGGCGGCGCCGCGACTGTCACGCTGAGGGGTCCGAGCTTGCGGAGTCGGTCAGCCTCGTGGGTGAGCAGGTCGTCGAGGTCGACATCAACAGATCGAAGCTTCAGTCCGTGCTCGTCAGCGCGGGCCAGCAGGAGAAGGTCCGCGACCAGGCGGTCGAGGCGGTCGAGCTCGGCAAGCACGTCGCTGCTGGTCGCGGTCCAGTCACGGCTCTCGGGATGCAGCGCCGCGATCTCGTGGGCGGCCCGGATGGTGGCCAGTGGGCTGCGCAGCTCATGCGAGGCGTCTCCGACGAATCGGCGTTGGCGGTCGCTGCCGGTCTTGAGCCGGGCGAGCATTGCGTTCATCGTGACGGCAAGCCGGGCGATCTCGTCGTCGCCCTCAGGCACCGGCACCCGCGCATCCAGCTCCGAGGTTCCCTGGACCTGCGCGACCCGGCTACGGATGGCCTCGACCGGCGCGAGCGCTCTGCCCGCGAGCCAGTACGAGGTAAGCGCGACCCCCAGCAGGACCACGGGGTAGCCGATCAGCAGCAGGTTGACCACCACCGCGGTGGACTGTCCCACCAGCTCGAGGCTTTGCGCGACCAGGACCACCACGGGCCCGTCAGGACCTGAGACTCCCTGGGCGACCACGACGAACTCCTCGCCCTCCCCGATCGGCAGGGCGCGGGAACGGACCGTGGTGGTGGTTCCCGGTTCGGGTCGGGCGTCCACCACCGGTGGTTCTCCCTCCACCGACGGGCTGGCGGCGAGCACGTTGCCAGCGGCGTCGACGATCTGCACCAGGGACTGATCCCCTGCACCGGTGGTGAGCCCAGCGCCGGCGCCGCCCTCCGCGACCTGCGCACCGATATCCGCGGCCTGACCACGTGCGGCCTCGGTGATGGACCCTTCGAGCTGCTGGCGCTGCGCGAACGCGAAGGCCAGCGCGGCAACGGCGAGGAACAGCGCGACGGCCAGGGTGGCCGCCACCGTGGTCCGCCACCGCACACCACGGAATCTCGTTCGCATCGGCCGCTCAGCTCCCCGCGCCGGACAGACGGTAGCCGACGCCCCGGACCGTCTGGATCGACTGGCGGTCGAAGGGCTGGTCGATCTTGCGGCGCAGGTATCCCACGTAGACCTCAACGACGTTCTCGTCGCCTTCGTAGTTCACGTCCCACACCCCCTGCAGTATCTCCAGCTTCGAGACCACTTCGCCGGGGTGGCGCATCAGGAAGTGCAGCACTCCGAACTCCCGTGGGGTCAGGTCGAGGTCGGTTTCGCCGCGCCGAACCACCCGCGTCGCCGGGTCGAGCGTCAGGTCCGCCACCCTCAAGACCGTGGGACGCTCCGGCGCACCACGTCGTACCAGTGCCCTGAGCCGGGCGACCAGCACAACGAAGGAGAACGGTTTGGTCAGGTAGTCGTCCGCCCCGAGATCAAAGGCGTCGACCTGGTCGTACTCCCCGTCCTTGGCCGTCAACATCAGCACCGGGGTCCATACACCAGACTCGCGCAGTCCCCGGCACACGTCGTAGCCGTTCAACGAGGGCAGCATGATATCGAGAATGATCACGTCGTAGTCCCTCGCCTGCGCTTCGGCGAGTCCCTCGGCGCCATCGTGCACGATGTCGACGACGAAGCCTTCAGCGATCAGTCCGCGGCGCACCGTCTCGGCGAGACGAACCTCGTCCTCGACCATAAGTACCCGCACCGGCCGACCTCCGTTCCCTGTCAGCACCTATCTTGGCGGGTCGCGACTGTGGACATGCTGAGAAGCGGCGACGGGTACGCCGTCCGCGTCGCTACCGGCACTGGGATCCAGCAGCGACGTCGACGCAACCGGGGCGCCTCGGTCGCCCATGTCTGGCAGTGTGGCTACGACGGGACCGTCCTGGTTGGCGCCGTTATCCCTCCCAGGGTGACGCGGATCAGGTCGCCGCGAAGATCAGCGATGTTTTCAACCGCTGGACACGTCTGGGCGCTTCCCTGGATTCGAGGCTGGGCGGCTGCGAGGACATGAGCCACGTACAGTCCGCCTCTCCACGAGGCCGACGCGAGCGCATCTGGTCGGTCGACCAGATCGGCAACGCTCCATTTCTGCTGCTGACCCCGAGGAGGTCGACAGCCGTGCGCACCTGGAGCGGGAAACGATCGCCTCGCCGATGATGCCGCCGGCCCGTTGCGATGCGCACACCGGTCCGCAGTGACGGCACAGGCGCACAGGCCCAGGCACCGCTGGGTGAGGGCGGTTGTCCGATGCTCCGCGCGATCCACCACTCCGAAGGGACGTCGACTCCCACGAGCTGTCCCCGATCACCATCGATCTCTCGCCCCGGCGCTGAGAACACCCTCAGGATTCCTCAACACCCTCACAGTCGCCCTTGCGCACTCTGGGTTACAGGTCGCAACCGCGACCGCTACGGAAGGAAGTCCCATGAAGAAGCTCAACCGAACCGCCGCGGTCGTCGGGACCGCCGCTGTCCTGGCCGCTCTCGGCCTCGGCGGCGCCGTCACAGCGGCCCAGGCCGACACCAACCCTGCCCCCTCGACCGTGCAGACGTCGGACGGTGACGGCGAGGTCAACGACGCCACTGAGGGCACCGAGACGGAGTCGCAGGAGGCCGAGGACGGTCCCAACCAGGGCCCGGACGCCAACCCCAACGAGCCCGGCCACCAGGACGCCGACGAGTCCGGCGAGACCAAGTAGCCGACCGATCCCCCGTTAGGTCGCTGCGTCGCCAGTTCGTCGGTACATCGGTGGGGCCCGTTGCCACCTGGCAGCGGGTCCCACCTCTCCGCCCGGACGGCTTGCTCCGAGACACGCACCATCACCCATCCACTCGCACGTAAGGAAGAACGTCATGAGCGAACCTGTGATCGAGCTGCAGGGCCTCCAGCACCGTTACGACACCGATCTGGTGTTGCGCGATGTGGATCTGAGCATCGGGGAGGGCGAGATCTTCGGCTTCTTGGGGCACAACGGCGCCGGCAAGACCACCGCGATGAACATCTTGACCACCCTGCTGGAGCCCACGGGCGGGACCGCAACGATCTGCGGGTACGACGTGGTCACCGACCGGCGCGAGGTGACCCGCCTCATCGGCTACCTGCCGGCCGATGTCCGCATGTACGGGCACATGAGCGCCGCTGAGAACCTGGAGTTCCTCGCCAAGCTCTCCGGCGTCCCCGACGCCCGGGCCGCTGCACGGGAAACCCTCGAATACCTGGGGTGTGCCGATCTTGCCAAGCGCCGGGTGGGCACGTTCTCCACAGGCATGCGGCAACGGATCGGGATCGCCCAGGCCATCGTGCACCGACCGCACGTCCTGTTCCTCGACGAGCCCACCTCGGGCCTGGACCCGATGGGGGTGCGACAGCTGCGCGAGACCGTGCTCCAACTCAACCGCGACCTCGGCATGACCGTGTTCATGAACACCCACCAGCTCAACGAGGTCTCCAAGGTGTGCACCACGATCGGGGTGCTCAACCATGGCGAGCTCATCTACAACGACAGCATCGAGGCAACGATGCGACGGTTCCCCGACGAGGCCTCGCTGGAGGACATCTACGTCCGAGTCGGGGACCTTGCCTCATGATCGGCACCATCGCCTCGCAGCAGAGCCTGCTGCTGCGACGCCAACACGTCGCCCTGGTCGGGCTGATCACGATGCTGGCCGTCACGGCCATAGCCGGGGTCCTGGGCTGGTCCAGCCACCACACGATCGTGCGGGTCTTCGACCAGGCGGTCCGGTTGCAGGCAGCCGCGGGACAGCCGGCGCCACCGAACCCATTCCTGCTCAAGCCGAACCTGTCGCTGCTGTCCAACATGGTGGTCTACATCCCGCTCATCGGGGCGCTCCTGGCACTGGTCGTGGGGCACCTGAGCATGGTCGATGACCAGAGCAAAGGGATGGGTCGGCTCCTGTTCACCCGGCAGGTCACCCGCACCCAGTACGCCCTGGGCAAGGTTCTGGCTGCGACCAGGTTCCTGGCCCTGACCCTGGTGGGGTGCGGCGTGGTCAGCATCGTGGCGCTGCTCGCCGTGAACCGGACCCTCGGTTCCTCGGACCTGGGCAGGCTCACCGGGTTCTACGTCCTCTCGTGGGCCTACCTGGCGGTCTTCGTCCTGGTCGGCATACTGACGGCCCTGCTCACCCGCAGACGCTCCCTGGCCCTGCTCTCCGCGATCGGCGTGTGGCTGGTCATCACCTTCGTCGTCCCCCAGTTCACCTCAGGGCTACGACCCACACAGTCACTCAACCCGCTGACCGAACCCGCCGGCACCTCCCAGGCGTTCTTCCGAGTCACCCAGCACGCCCAACCACTGTCCATCGTCGAGCAGTACAAGACCGCCGCCGGAAACATCCTCGGCACCTCACCCACCAGCCCCACCACCGAGACGGTGCTCACCATCGTGCCCACTCTCATCGCTGGGTTTGGGCTCCTCGTGCTGGTGCTCTGGCGGATCCAGCGCCACGACTACGCCAGGAGCGCCTCCGATGAGTGAGTCCACGAACCGCATCCTGCAGGTCGCCCGGCACGAGTATCGAGCCGCCGTCCGAAGCCGTGCACTGATCATCCTGCTCGCCATCCTGGTCGTGGCCACCGGCTTCTCCGTGTTCATCGGGGCCACCGACTACGCCGCACAGCTCGCGGAGTACGACGCCTACCGTGCGGCCGCACAAGCGCAGGGGTTGACCCGGATCGCCCCCTCGCCGCTCGCGGTCCTCTCCCTGCTCCGCGGCGCGTTCGAGTACCTGGAGATCATCGGGGCAATCATCGCGATCACCCTCGGGTACCTCTCGGTGTCGCGCGAGCGGGTCAGCCGCACCCTCCCCCTGCTGCGGTCCCGCCCGTTGACCGGCACGGAGCTGGCCGCCGGAACCTTCCTCGGCGCTCTAGCGATCTTCACCACCCTCATCGCAGCAACCGCGGTCGTCGGCATCGTCGCGCTCGGCACCATCGGGAACGACTGGATCAACCCCGCACAAGTCCTGCGGCTCACGCTGGCCTGCGTCGCGGCGCTGCTCTACCTCAGCGCGTTCTACTGCCTGGGCGCCATCGCCACCGCCAAGGCCAAGATGCCCGCCAACGGCCTGGTCATCGCACTGGGTATCTGGCTCCTGGTCGTCCTCGTCCTCCCCCAAATCGGCGACACCCTCGACGCGGACAACCAGCTCCCCGGGGGCCTGTTCCAGGCCTTGGGGCTCAACCACGACGGCGAAGTCGCCGTCCTCACCCACTTCACCGGATACGAGCAGGTGCGGACCGGCATCGAGGAAGCCTCGCTCGCCAAGCACTTCGAGCGATTCGCGTTCGCGATGAGTGACGTCAAGGAACGCTACCGGCCCTACGGCCTCCCCTGGCTCCTCAACGAGACCCGTCACGACATCGGCTGGCTGTTCGCCTACACCGCCGTCCTGTTCCTCGGCCTGCGCCGCACCCTCACCCGCCAACAACCCATCCCAACCGGAGGAAACTCATGACGAAGCAGAACCAGAACCACACCCGCCGGCACCCCGGCCGAGCGACCCGAGCGGCCCTGGCAACCGTAGCGGCCGTGGCCGTCCTGGCACTCGCCACCGCATGCGGAGGCTCCAGCACCAGCAGCGCCGGCGACACGACCCCATCCGCAGGCGGAAGTGCCGCCGACAGCTCGGCGGTCCTGCCGGTCCAGTCCAACCCGATCAAGAACACTTCGACGACCCAGGCACTGACCATCGACAGCGTCCTGGTCGAGAACAACGTCGACGCCTCCGGGGCGACCGCGGACGACCACCTCGAGATCGCGGTCACCAACAGCGGCAGCGCCGACCTGTCCGGGTTCGAGGTGTACTACACGATCACCGACTCCAAGACGTCCGACACCGAGTCCTACTACACCAAGCTCCCGCCATCTTTCACCGTCGCACCGGGAGCCAGCAGGGTCATCCACTTCGACAACACGGGTGAGGCCGACCACTTCCCCACCAACCAGTACGGCCTCTACTACACCGACACCAACCCGCTCGATGTGACCGTCGAGGTCAGTGCCTCCGACAGTGCACCCCAGACCCTCACCGTCGCCAAGGACGCCGGCGGCGCAGAAGAAGCCGACTGAAGAGGGCAACCCAGCTCCGTGCGCCGAGTCTGCCTAGGCTTGGCCGCGTGGCTACTCGTCGACCGCACTCGGGGATAGACGGGTCGATGAACGCATCCGCGCCAAGCCCCCAGTCACCCAGGCGGCCCAGGTGGTCGCCCTGGCGGACGGTCGTCGCGTTCGGAGCCGTCAGTCTCGCGGGTGACATGGTCTACGAGGGCATGCGCTCGATCGCGGGGCCCTTCCTCGGGAGCCTGGGCGCCACCGCACTCGTCGTCGGGCTCATCACCGGCGCCGGCGAGGCGATGGCGCTGATCCTTCGGTTGTTCTCCGGTCCGCTCGCGGACCGCAGCGGCCGGTACTGGTCGCTGACCATCCTCGGCTACGCGATGACCGCGATCTGCGTGCCTCTGCTGGCGGTGGCGCCGTTCGTGGGCAGTGCGGGTCTGTTCCTGGCAGCGACGCTGATCCTGCTCGAGCGCGCCGGGAAGGCCATCCGGAGCCCGTCGAAGTCCGCTCTGCTCGCGCGCGTGGCGGTCTCGGTGGGTCGTGGCCGTGGCTTCGCCGTGCACAAGGCACTGGACCAGGTCGGGGCGTTCGCCGGTCCCCTCCTGGTCGCCGGCGTCATCGCCCTCGCCGGTGTCCAGTGGCCCGCGTTCGCGGCCCTGGCAGTCCCGGGCGCGGTGTGCATGCTGCTGCTGCTCACCCTCAAACGCCACTCGGACGAAGCACGACCCGAGCTCGAGGCCCCGCACGAGGACGAGGGGTCGGGTGGCCCGTCGACCCACGGGAGCTCAGTCGTCGAGCCGCAGGCGCTGCCGGCGCACTTCTACGCCTTCGCCGTCTCGTGCGCCCTGGGCACGCTGGGGTTGATGACGTTCGGGGTCATCTCCTACCACCTTGTCGAGGCCGGACTGGTCGCGACGGCCGTGGTCCCACTCCTCTACGCCGCCGCGATGGCGACCGAGGCGGTGGCCGCCCTGGGCACCGGATTCGCCTACGACCGCTGGGGCGCCCCCATCCTCTACACGCTCCCGGCGCTCATCGTCACCGTCCCGGTGCTCGCCCTTGCCGACACCTGGTCCCTCGTCCTCGCGGGCGTCCTCATCTGGGGGGCGGTGACCGGCGTCCAGGACTCGACCGTCAAGGCACTGGTGGCCGACCTGGTCCCCCAGCGCCGGCTCGCCACCGCCTACGGCGTCTTCGCGGCGTTCCAAGGCGTCGCGGCCCTGGCCGGCGGGACGCTGGCAGGCGGCCTCTACACCGACCACCGCCCCCTGCTCGTCGCCCTGGTGGCCGTGGCTCAAGTCCTCTCCGCGGCCCTACTTGCGGTCGCGCTGCGCCGACGCGCCACGCACACGCCGGTCTGACCGCCCACACAGCTCAAACCGCCGTGACCAACCTCCGCCACCGGGCAGCCAGGGGTTCTCAGCGCTCTCTCAGGGGAACTCGGCGACGATGACGGGGTGCTGACCCGGCGAAGGACCCTGATCGGTGTCACCATCATTGCAACGCTGGCAGCACTCGCGGCTGCGGTGCTCCTTATCGGCTTCGACCGGTCCGCGGATCTGCCGTCGCCAGTCACCGGCGACAAGGTGCCAGCCCTCGCCCGGCCCCCGCTGGTACGGGTCGCAGTTGCCGGCGACACCGGGACCGGCGACAGCGCCGAGGAGGCGACAGCCGAGCAGATGACCGAGCAAGCGCAGGCAAACGGTGGACCCTATGACGCCTTGCTGCTCCTGGGGGACCTCATCTACGAGGACGGCGAAGTTGACCTCGTCGACGACGCCGTCACCGATCCGTTCGCCGCCCTGCTCGAGAGCGGGACCACCCTGGTGCCGGTACTGGGCAACCATGACTACGCCAGCGGTGAACAGACGCAGATCCTGGGCGCTCTCGGACGAGACACCACCTGGTATGCCACGCGTATCGGGCAGCTGCGGTTGGTCGTCCTCGACACGGAACGCACCGATGACCCCAGCCAGACCGCATGGCTCGAAGACACGCTCGGGACTCCTCAGCCACCCGGCACGTGGACCGTCGTCGCGATGCACAAGCCCGCCTACTCGGCCGGGTACCACGGATCGGACGAGGAAGTGCAGCGGCTCTGGGCACCGCTCTTCGAAAAGTACGACGTGCCTCTGGTCCTGGCCGGGCACGATCACGACTACCAGCGTTCGATGGCCATCAACGGCGTGACCTACGTCGTGTCCGGCGCTGGTGCAAAGCTGCGACCAACAGGGCAGGAGGACTTCACCGCGGTGAGCGCATCGACACTCCACTTCGCGGACTTGCTGGTCTACAGCGACCGCATCGTGCTCCGGGCCATCGACCAGGACGGGATGCTCGTCGACATGTTCACCCTCCGCCGTTAGTCAACCGCCGGCGATGCAAGAGGCATCGAACCGTTCCGAGCGGACACGTGCCACCCAGCGGCCCGGTTGGAGGGCGGTGATGAGGAGGTCCTCAGGATTCCTCAGCGTCCTCACAGCGATCCCTAGGCACTCTGAAGGCGCGAGGTCGCAACCGGCGACCACCCACCGAGGAGACACCATGAGGAACCTCAAGCGCAACGCCGCAATCGCCGGCGCCGCCGCGATCTTGGCGGCACTCGGCATCGGGGGTGCAGTCACCGCCCAGGCCTCGACCAACGACCCGGCCCCGATCGTGCAGCAATCCGAAGGCGACGGCGAGGTCGAGGGCGCCGAGGAGGCCAACGACGGCCCCAACCAGGGCCCCGACGCCAACCCCAACGAGCCCGGCCACCAGGACGCCGACGAGTCCGGCGAGGCTGAGGGCACCGAGGGCGCTGAAGGCGCTGAGGAGGCCGACGACGGTCCCAACCAGGGTCCCGACGCCAACCCCAACGAGCCCGGCCACCAGGACGCCGACGAGTCCGGGGAGACCGAGTAAGCGACCTGTCCCCCGTTCAGGTCGCTGAACCGCCGGCAGTCGGCACATCGGTGGGGCTCGTTGCTCAACGCAACGGGCCCCACCTTTCTGTTTCGTCGAGGCATCTCACCTGCGCTGGGACGGGGCCGTTCGCCATCGTCGCTGGAGATGATCGTGTGGTCTGTCCGGCAGTACCGGGCCCTTGTACCGGGCCTTTGCACCGGGCTCTTGTACAGGGCTGGGCCCTTTGCGACTGCGAACTCGATGGGTGGCTCGTCTACGGTCACGTTGCGGACAGGAACGCCGAACGACGGTGCTGGTCTCGATGCGACAGGCTCGACCCGATCGTCAGTGTCCAGTCAGGACTCCTTGCGCAAACCCCTTCTTGATCGAGCGGCTGCCTGGAGGAGGCATCGGCCGCGCAGTGGCTGCGTCGTCGCCCTACGCATGGTGGTCGAGAAGGTCGTGGTGATCGCTGTCGTCGGCCGGTTCGGGGCTGACGTGGATCGTGACGTCCGAAAGCTTGGGAACCCCGTGCAGCAGTCGGTGATGTGCCTCATTGGCGATGTCGTGGGCGGCGATGACTCCCAGGCCTGCGTCGACGGTGATGCCAGCGTCGGCGACGATCCGGTGGCCGATCCAGCGCAGACGGACACGCTCGAGGCCGGTGACCCCGGGGGTGTCCAGGAGCGTCTGCTCAGCGGCTTCGGTGACCGCCGGGTCGATCGCGTCCATCAGGCGCCGGTAGATGTCCCGGGCGGCGCCTCGAAGCACCACGAGGATGGCGAGGGTGATCAAGATGCCCACGATGGGGTCCGCCAGGGGGTAGCCGAGGAGGACGCCCAGGGCGCCCGCGACCACTGCCAGGGAGGTGAATCCGTCCGTGCGCGCGTGAAGACCGTCGGCGACAAGGGCAGCGGAACCGATGCGTCGCCCGACCTTGATGCGATAGACGGCGACGAGCTCGTTACCGATGAAGCCGACGACACCCGCGGCTGCCACGACCCACGGGTAGGTAACGGTGGCACCGTTGACCAGCTTGTCGACCGACTCCCACCCGGCCACGGCCGCCGAGAGCGCGATCATCACGACGATGAAGATCCCGGCCAGGTCCTCCGCCCGGCCGAACCCGTAGGTGTAGCGACGGGTGGCGGCGCGGCGGCTCAGCACGAAGGCCACCCACAGTGGCAGGGCGGTCAACGCGTCGGAGAAGTTGTGGATCGTGTCGGCCAGCAGGGCCGTCGAGTTCGTCAGGAAGACGACCACCAACTGAGCTACGGCCGTGAGCCCGAGCACGACCAGGCTGATCTTCACCGCTCGGATGCCCTCAGCGCTGCCCTCCAGCTCGCTGTCGACGGAGTCAGCGGCGTCGTGGCTGTGCGGCTTGACGAGTTGCTTCAGCTTACCGAGCAGCCCATCGGCGTGGTCGTGTCCATGCACCGGGGCACCCCCGTGCTCATGTTCGTGCTCGTGCTCTGACATGCGGCCCAGTATCCGCGTGTCCGCGCATATACGCAAACGCTATGATGTCCTTCATGCACGCCGACCTTCCAGACTTCGCCATGCCCGACGAACGCCAGGTCACCCTCGCCGCCGACGCGTTCCGTCTCCTGGCGGACCCCACCCGGATCCGTATCCTGTGGGCGCTGCTCCAGGGTGAGACCTCGGTCAACTGCCTGGCCGAGCTGGTCGAATCGTCGCCCTCGGCGGTGAGCCAGCATCTGGCCAAGCTGCGCCTAGCAGGGTTGGTGACCGGACGACGTGAAGGCACCTTCATGTACTACGCGGCAGGTAGCAGCCACGTGCGTGCGCTTTTGAACGAGGCGCTCTTCCATGCCGACCACACCGACCGCGGCTTGGACAGCGACGTTCCCCACAGCCACGAGACCGCTCGTCCTGCGACCGATGCGACGCTGCGCTGACATGCCGAAGGTGAAGACGCGGGGCGTCCCAACCGCGTTGGGGCTCGCCCTCCTCTTCGTATCGGTGAGTGCGCCGGCCCCGGCCTACGCGCACGGAATCGGCGGCGACGCGAGCGATGCATCCGTGTTCGGCTTCATCGAGCTCGGCATCACCCACATGCTCACCGGCTGGGACCACCTCGCGTTCGTCGCCGGGGTCCTCCTTGTCGCCCAGTCCTTCGGACTGTCCGTCAAGTTGATCAGCATCTTCGTGTTGGGGCACTCGACGACACTTATCGCCGCAACGCTTCTGGGCTGGCAGGTCAATGCCGACTACGTCGATGCCGTGATTGCTGGTTCGGTGGCCTTCGTCGGCTGCGTCGGCATTCTTGGCCGACCGCGACGTTGGGGCTGGTTCGGCATTGTGGTCGCCGACTTCGGCCTGGTCCACGGCCTGGGGCTGGCCACGCGGTTCGCCGACCTGGGGCTTCCTGAGAACGGACGTCTGCTGAAGGTGATCGCCTTCAACATCGGCATTGAAGTTGGCCAGGCCACGGCCATCTTCGCCATGTTTGTGGTGGGCTCACTGCTCGCTTCGTTCCTTGTCCGACCCACGACGGGTGCAAACGACTCGGGACCTCCCACTGGGGCCGTGATCGACGAGGACGGTGACATGGGCGTGGACGCGCCTCGATCGCGCGAGCAGCTCGCCACCCAGCTCGCGTCGGCAGCGCTCTTCATTGGCGGATCCGTCACCGGCGCACTCGTGGCGCTCAATGCGTTCATGGCCGAGCCGGGCCCTGAACCGGTCCGACTGGCGGACGGTACGAGCTGCACTATCGAGGCCCTCTCCGAGACCCTCCCCGGGAGCGGCGGGCACCCGAAGCGGAGCTTCTACTCCCCGGGCGAAGTGATACCGGTCAACGACTTCGGTCACTCGCTCGGCGACGGTTACGTCGTCGTGCTCTACTCACCCGACATCGACAGCGCGGACCTTGCCAAACTGCGCGACTACGTCGCATCGTCCGACGCCCGAGGCGTCGTGGCCGGAGCAGTGACGTCCAAGGGGGCTGACCGCATCCCCAGCGACGGACTTGATCCCGCCACGGCCGTCAAGGTCCTGCACCAGCAGGACGAGCTGACCTGCGGGACCTTCGAGCTCGACAGCATCGAGGCCTTCGCAGACGCCTGGTTGCGGCCAGCCGGCTAGCTCGTGTTCCTGGAACGACCGGCCTGCGGGAACTGATGGGCAACTGGCGGCTGCATGTGAGTCACAGGCCGAGGTCGCGGCTTGAGGTCGTGGCGAGTGCTTCGAGCGGGCGGATGTAGCGGTTCACGAGGACGGTGAGGTCCTTGTGTCGGGTCTGTGCGGCGATCCGGTTCAGGGGGACACCGGCCATCGCTGCGGCGGTGGCGTGCCCGGCGCGTAGGGAGTGGGCGGTGATCCGGGTGCCGTCGAGGCCGGCGGCTTCGGCGCGGGAGCGGAGCATGCGGGCGACCACATGGCCCGACAGCGGCTGGAGGCTCACCGTGCTGGCCCAGATCCGGGTGAACAGGGCGCCGGGGGTTTCGCCGCGGGCGGCGCGCCAGGCGTTGAGGGCAGCGACGGGGTCGGTGAGGGCGTGTTGGCCGTGGGCGACGGCTACCTGTTGGCCGTGGCCGTCGCGGTCGGTCTTGGACTGGCGGATGTGCAGCAGGAGGCCGGCGGGCTTGTGCTCGATGTCGGTGAGGGTGAGTCCGACGAGTTCGCCGCGGCGCAGGGCGGAGGCGTAGCCGAGCAGGATGATCGCGGCATCCCGGGTTCCGATCGGGGTGCTGCGGTCGATGGGGGCGACGATCTGGCGGATCTCGGCGACGGTGAGCGGCCGGGCCAGGCGTCGTGGTGCGGCGCCGTAGGTGCGGACCAGGCCACGGCGGACTTGCCGGACTGCCTCGGAGGCGACCGGGTCGTCGGTGCCGGTCATCCGGTGGACGTGCCGGATCACGGTGCAGGACATGTCGAGGGTGCTGATCGCCCTGCCGTCCTCGGCGCGTTCGGTCAGGTAGGCCGCCAGGGCCAGCGCGTCGCCGGGCAGGGCGGTGGTGCCACGGCGGGCGCACCAGCGTTCCCAGTGCCCCCAGACCTGGGCGTACACGCCGCGGGTGGTTTCGCTCTTGGCAGCCGCGATCGCGCGGGTGATCCGGGCGGCGTCGAGCTCGGTGATCCCGGCGGGCAGGGCCGGCGGCTCGGGCCGGATCAGGTCAAGGGTGGTGCTGGTGGGCAGGGTGGCGTTCATGAAGTGGGTCATGGCCGGGTTGTACCGGCCCTGGGAACGGCGCCGCCCGCTCCCCCAACGCCAGATACGCGGCTCACCGGACTGCGGCGGCACGGCGTTGATCACATAAGGCTGACCTTCTGATGACGTGTTGAATTCACAAATTACCCAACGCCGGAGGTCCCGCAAGTTCCCACCCGCCATGTCGGACGACAGAGCCGACTCCTTTCAGCCGCGCCCGGTTCCCGAGAAAGGGGCCGTCTTCTCGCGATCGATCTTGCGCAGTGTGCGGACCAGTCCTCCCAGGCCGAGGACGTTCGCAATGACGATCACCACCATGACGGTCTGTGGGCTCCGGTCGTACGCGAGTCCGAGGACACCGCCCGCGACTAGGAGCCCCAAGCCACGGACCAGCGCGAGCCAGCCGAACGCCGACGCACGTGACGCGCTCGGCACGATCTCGGTGACCACGGCCTTGACGGTGGAGTCCAGGACGCCGTTGATGACTCCCCAGATCGCGACACCGGCCCACATAAGTTCCACGGTGTGGCCGAATGCGATCGCAGCTGCCGCTGCCGCGATCGGGACGGCGAGCAGGACGACAGTTCCGCGCCGGTCATAGAGCCGCCCCACCAGGAACCCGCTCGCGCCGTCGACGGCCATCGCCACGGCAAAGAGAACGGGAACGAGGCTGTCGCGCAGCAGACCCGTCGTCACGGCATGGAAGGCCAGCAACGGGAACGACGCCACGCCACACGACAGGAGAGCGAGGACCGCGACGTACTGCCAGAAGAGCGCCGGCAGGCGATGGGTGTCGAGAGCAGCCGCGGGGGCCTGAATGGGTGCGGCCAGGCCGGTCTCGTACTCGGTTGGGTCGGGGGCGCGTCTGCGCAGCCACAGCAACAGCGCGATCACGAGCACGCCAGGCACGAGTAGCACCCCGAAAGCAAGCCGGTAGTCGCCCTCGCGCCACCCCAGGACAGCCGCGAGCAAAAGCGGTCCGAGCACAGCGCCGGTCTGGTCAAGTGCCTGGTGGACGCCGAAGGCGCTTCCCCGACCAGTGCCTGCCGAGGCATGGGACAGCAAGGTGTCCTTCGCCGGCGACCGCACCGCCTTCCCGAGCCGCTCGGAGGCGTAGAGGAGCAGTGCTGGCGCCATCGCACCCGTCGCACCGATCAGCGGGACGCTGAGCACCGTTAGCGCGTAGCCGGTGATCGTCCAGGTCCAGTAGTTGCCCCGTCGCTGCACGGCGTAGCCCGTGACGACGCGAAGGCCATAGCCGATGAACTCACCCGCTCCGGCCACCAGACCGACCAGGGTTGCGCTCGCGCCGAGAGTGGCGAGGTAGGGGCCGATGATGCTGCGGGCTCCCTCGTAGACCATGTCAGCGAGGAGGCTGACCAGGCCGAAGACGAGCACGAAGTGCCACGGCCGCATGGCCGGCACGTGGGGCGCCGGGGTCGGCGATGTCGTCATCTGGCGATCCCCACGCTGGGGGTTGTCGTTGATCGGTTGCCAGGTCCTTCACCGGCGGGGACCTGGGCCGCGGATGCTGGCGTTCGGTTCGGGTGCTGCCATCGGCGTGCTCGGAGAGATGAAGGGGCTGGCTTCCCGGAAGTGTTGGGGATCTTGGTGGTCCGTAGTCGTCGAGGATTGGACCGGCGGCGATCACGGCTCATCGCCACGCGAGGAGGGCGTTTAGGACCAGGTCCACTCCAGCTGACCCGAGGACGTGTCACGTGGCGCTCACCAGACCCGAGACAAGACCTGCCATCAGCAGTAGCGCCAGCCCGACCCGGTAGCCGATGAAGACAGTGATCGGGTGCCCCGCGACCAGCCGGAGCAGCCACGCGATGGATGCGTAGGCAACGACGAAGCTCACCGCAGTCGCGATCACGGTGGGCCACCATCCGACGGTGGCGGAGATCTGCGACGCCGTGGTCACCCCCTCGTAGGCGCCGGCCGCGACAAGTGCCGGGATGGACAAGAAGAACGACACCCGCGTGGCCGTGACCCTGTCGAGCCCGCGAAAAAGCCCGGCGCTGATCGTGGCTCCGGATCGCGACACGCCGGGCACCAACGCCACGCACTGCACCATCCCGATCACCACCGAGTCACGCAGGGTGAGCGCCCGCTCCGCTTCGCCATGACGTGAGGAGACGCGCTCGGCCAGGTACATCACCAGGCTCCACGCTACGAGCGCAAGGGCCACCACCCACAGGGAGCGCAGCGGGCCGGCGATCAGGTCTTTGGCGAGAAAGCCGACGACACCGATCGGGATCGACCCGGCGATGATGTACCAGGCCGTCCGATACTCAGGTCGTTGTCGTTCTGCGGGCACGACGATGCCCTGGACCCAGGCCACCGCCAGGATTCGGATGTCGGTGTGGAAGTAGACGAGCACCGCCGCGATCGCCCCGACCTGGATCAGAGCGGTGAAAGCGGTGACGCCGGGGTCGTCGACTGGCAGCCCGAGCAGCTCCTCGGCGATGGTGAGGTGACCGGTGCTCGAGACCGGCAGGAACTCCGTGATGCCCTCGACGATGCCGAGCAGCACTGCTTGCCACAGGGTCATGCCGTATGCCGTTCGCGCAGACGCCGCAGCATCAACAGCCACCCGGCGAGAACGATGACCGCCCCGAGAAGGACTCCTCCGATGACATCGCTGAGGTAGTGCACGCCGAGAAAGATCCTGTCCATCGAGATAATGAAACCGACGAGCACGGCGAACACCAGCATCAACCCCCGCCGCCAACCGCGGCTCAACGTCGCGAGCGCGAGAAGGATCATGGCGGTCGTGAAGGTCCCGGCAGCTGCGGCGTGACCGGAGGGGTAGGACAGGCTGTGTTCGACCGTAATGGGGTGGAGCCAGTCGGGCCGGGGCCGGCTGAGCAGGTGCTTGGTCAGGGGAGCGATGACGTTCTCGGCAACGGTGAGGCCGACGAGCCAGATCGCCAACGCCCAGCGGCGCTTCCAGGCGAAGTACAGGGCGATGAGCACCAGCGCGGCACGGAGCACCATCGGCTGCCCGTACGCCGCCACTCCGATCCACCAGCCGCTCAAGCCATGGTGGCCGTACGTTGCCCGGTAACCCCAACCGGCCACCGTCGTATCGAGTCGGTCGAGCGGGCCGAAGCCCAGGACCAACGCGACGGTCAGGGCACCCAGAACTAGCACCGCGACAGTGAGGAGCCACCCGACCCGGATGGCCCCGAGCCCGCTGAGACTCTCCGGTTGCTCAAGCCGCCCGGGCATCCCTGAGTCGCTGGTCCTTCTCTCGGCCGACGTCACGAGCGCGTCCTGCTCGGAGCGTTGATCATTGTTCTCCTTCTTTGGCGGGCGGCTTCGCGCCCTGGGTTCGGCCGCGGGTCCTGAGGCGGTCTCACAGCAGTGCGCCGGCGACCGCGAAGCCACCCGCGCAGGCGCCCAGTCCGACGGCGAGGCTTGCGACGCTGATGGCTGCGGCGGTGAGGACCGACCCTTCCTCGAGCAGCCGGATGGTCTCGAACCCGAAGGTGGAGAACGTGGTGAGCGCACCGCAGAACCCGGTACCGACCAGGGCCAGCACCCACGGCGGCGACCCGAGGTCGACGACCGCTGCTGCGGTGACGCCCAGGATGAGGGAGCCGAGGACGTTCACGGTGAAGGTCCCCCAGGGGAAGACACTGTCGTGTCGCGACTGCACGCCCAGGTCGGTGAGGTAGCGCAGGGGTGCGCCGATCGCGCCACCGAGCAGCACCATTGCGACCGTCACCGGAGGTCCTCCGCTGCTCCGGACGGTCCGCGGCCGGCGTACCGGATGACCTCGACCGGCTCTAGGATCACCAGCCCTTCGATCTCCAGGTCCTCCAACTCGGGGAGGAAGCCGCGGATCCGCTCGTCGGTGTCGACGATGACCACCGCCACGGGAAGGTCCTCGCTCAGTGAGAGCAGCCGGGTGGTGTGGATGTGGTTGGACTTGCCGAACCCCTCGATGCCGCGGAAGACACTGGCACCGGCGAGGCCGGCCCTGTGTGCCCGGTGCACGATCTCGGTGTAGACCGGGTGGTGGTGGGCCTGGTCGGATTCGCCCACCATGATGGTCAGCCTGGTCGCGGCGCCTTGGAGCGTCATGGGTTCCTCACTTGGTCGTCGACGTGCTGGGGGGTCAGGTGCTGGGGGGTCAGGTGCTGGGGGGTCGGGTGCTCGGGCTGCTCGCGGTCCGCTGGTTGCTGCGGTTGTCGTCTTCGGTGCAGTGATCCGGACGCGACGAGGCGGGCCGAGGCGATGCCGAACCAGACCGCGGCCAGCCCGGCCAGTAGCGAGCCGCCCAGGTACGCGAATGCGGTCGCCACCTGGCCTTCGGCCAGGAGGTGCCGTGAGTCCAGCATGTAGGTGGAGAAGGTCGTGTAGCCGCCGAGGAGGCCGACGCCCAGGAAGGGGCGTAGGTAGCGGTGCGGTGGCCACACGTCGAGCACGAACACCATGAGCACGCCGAGGGCGAGGCCGCCGGAGATGTTCTCGATGAACGTCGCCCACGGGAACGACTCGCTCGAGGACGGAACGAGCTCGCCGACACCCCAGCGGGCCAAGCTCCCCAGAGCGCCCCCGGCACCGATGACCAGGAGCACGTCCCACCGCGACCTGAGGAAGGTCCGCCATCGGTGCGTCACGTGCGCGAGGACGTCCGTCCCGGTATCGGGATCAATCGGGAGGTCGTTGAGTGGATCGACCGTCACGGGCTCATCTTCTTTGGGCACACGAACTCCTACCTGTCTCAGGTAGGGACTGTTGGTGGCCTGGCGCCACGGTTGTCGGCGAGCCCCACCGCCATCGTGTTCTCCCATCCTAGACAGCCGCCCGACACCGCGGTGATCCGACAGCCATCTCCGTGGCCTGGACGCGCTCGGCCGCGGTGGCGTGTCCGGCACGCAATGATTGAGCAGGAATCTGCCCAAGGCGGCTCGCACTGGTGACGACCTGGCGGAAAAGATGCACCGACAGATGGCCGACCCCTTGCCCTGAACCTCAGTGCGAGGGCAGTTCGCCGGTGAGTCGGCCGTGCCTCTCAGCGCTGGCCTCGTTGAGGCCGGTGATCTCGACGGTCTTGCCCTTGCGTTCGTACTTGGTGGTGATGGCGTCGAGTGATGCGACGGTGGAGGCGTCCCAGATGTGGGAGTCGGAGAGGTCGATGACCACGCGGTCGGGGTCCTCGGCGTACTCGAACTGCGTGTAGAGGTCGTTGCTGGAGGCGAAGAACAGCTCGCCGGTGACCCGGTAGACGGCCTTGGCGCCGTGCTCGTCCTCGACGAGTTCTCGGTTGGTCTCTGTCAGGTGCGCGACCCGGCGAGCAAACAGGGTCATCGCGACGAGGACTCCGACGCCGACGCCGATGGCGAGGTTGTGGGTCAGGACGGTGACCACGACGGTGGCGAGCATGACCGTGGTCTCGGACTTGGGCATCCGGCGCAAGGTCTTGGGATGGATGCTGTGCCAGTCGAAGGTGCCGACCGAGACCATGATCATCACGGCGACCAGGGCAGCCATCGGGATCAGGGCGACGACGTCTCCGAAGCCGACGACCAGGATGAGCAGGAAGACGCCGGCGAGGAAGGTCGAGAGCCGGGTCCGGGCTCCAGAGGCCTTCACGTTAATCATGGTCTGGCCGATCATCGCGCAGCCGCCCATGCCGCCGAAGAAGCCGGTGATCACGTTGGCGGCGCCCTGGCCGAGCGCTTCGCGGGTCTTGTCGGAGTGGGTGTCGGTGATGTCGTCGACGAGCTTGGCGGTCAGCAGGGATTCAAGGATGCCGACCAGTGCCATCGCCAGGGCGTACGGGGCGATGATCTCCAAGGTGTGGAAGTCGAAGGGGACGTCGGGGAACAACCAGGCCGGAAGGCTGTCGGGGAGTTCGCCCTCGTCGCCGACGTTCGGCACGTTGACCGCAGCAACGATGGTGAAGGCGGTGAGCGCGACGATGGCCACCAGCGGAGCGGGGATGACCTTGTTGACGCGGGGGAAGCCGACGATGACGGCGATGGCGACGGCGATCATCGGGTAGACGGCCCAGGGCACGTCGAGCATGTGGTCGATCTGGGCCTCGAACATGAGGATCGCCAGCGCGTTGACGAAGCCGACCATGACTGAGCGCGGAATGAACCGCATCAGCTTGGCCACGCCGGCTGCGGCGAGCGCAACCTGGATCAGTCCGCCGAGCAGCACGGTGGCGATCAGGAAGTCGTAGCCGTAGTCGCGCATCACGGGTGCGATGACCAAGGCGATGGCGCCGGTCGCCGCGGAAATCATCGCCGGACGACCGCCCAGGAAGGAGATCGCCACCGCCATCGTGAAGGAAGCGAAGAGACCGACCCTCGGGTCGACCCCGGCGATGATCGAGAACGAGATCGCCTCGGGGATCAGCGCGAGGGCGACGACCAGACCGGCCAGCACCTCGGTCCGCAGCAGCTTCGGCGAGCGCAGGGCGGTGCGCACCGTGGGTTCGGGCGTGTGGGTGGTGGTGGCGCTCAAGAGGGCTCCGTTCGGGGCAGCAACCCTCAGCGCCCGGCACTGCACGAGGACCGGCACGTTCGAGTTGGTGTTGGATCGAGATGGTGCGCACCATGGGTACGCGTGCCGGCGTCTTCGCCGGCGGAAGTCTGAGCACCACCCTACCCTCACGTAACGTGAGAGTTGAAATCCGATCGATGCGAGAGAGCCCACCCGTGACGAGCGAGCCGACCCAGGACGCCCCCACCGACGACGGCGTTGTGATGCAGATCGGCGAGGTCGCCGCCCGCACCGAGTTGTCGCTGCGGAGCCTGCGGCACTGGGAGGAAGTCGGGTTGCTGCGTCCCTCGGGGCGCACGGACGGCGGCTTCCGGCTTTACACCGAGGCTGATGTCGAGAAGATCCTGGTGATCCGGCGGATGAAGCCGCTGGGGTTCACCCTCGATGAGATGCGTGCGGCGATGCGGGACATCGAGGTGCTCCGAGACGGCGACTCCGTCGGCCCGCATGCAGAGGCACGGGAGCGGCTTGCCGCACTGCTAACCGACGCTGGGCAGCGTCGCGAGAAACTCGAGCGCCAACTCGCTATGGCCGACGAGTTCATCAGTCAACTGGGCCGCGAGCTCGCCTGAGCGCACCCTCCGCACGTCCGGGCGGCCCCAAGGTGGACCGCTTCTGGGCTTGCTTTGAATCTCGAACTCACCTGTCTCTTGCGAGCGCGTTGAGGATCTGCTCTCTCGTTGGCAAGTCCAGCCGACAGCGTGCTTCTCCCGCGACTGATTCCCCAGTCGTGACGTCGAGGCCGTTGATGACGACGGTTGGCGACGGGTACGCACCGACGCGTAGCTCCGGGGCGCCGGAATCGCCCGAGTCGTCCTGGCACTCCCGGACCATCTGGACAACGTCGTCGACCAAGGGGCAGTCAGGGACATGAAGGATCTGGATACGTCCAGTAGGTACCTCGACTTCGGGGACCCGGTCATGGGAGCCGCCGATCAAGTCGTCGAAGTACGGGGCCGATGAGCGGCCAGTCGTGAATGCCCAGGAGGATGACTTGGGCTCTGACAGTTCGTAGGCTGCGCCGGCCTCGCACCCGCATCCCGACACGATCGCCATCGGACTGTTCGACGGCGCGGCGATTGGCCACCGGGCGCAGTCGAAGCACAGTGCGACCTCATGGTGTGCGCCGAGCCGCACGAGTGCGGACTCCGTGAAGGTCCCTCCACAGCACCAGCATTCGGGCCGCTCTCCGGCCGCGTTGAGATGGTCCGTCGCGCTCACTCCTTGATCATCGCTCACGGCACCAAGACCGAGTCGATGGAGAGGGCGATCGTCTGGGCTCTTTGCGCTCGGCGGTAAGCGCGAGGCGCCACTCGGGCAGCGGGGCCCTTGTCGGTCCGGTCGCAGGCACTGCGACCGCCTCCATGCCTTCGCTCGAATAGCCTCTGGTGGTGTGAGCCGACAGCGATGGCCAGCGTGGGTGTTTCGAGGCGGCGTAGAGCCTGACGAGCGCTTCACCTTCGCCAACGAACGCACCTTCCTGGCATGGATTCGCACGTCGCTTGCCTTTCTCGCCGCGGGGGTCGCCGTCGACACCGTGACCCTTTCGATTCCTTCGTCCGCGCAGCACATCCTGGCCACGTTGATGATCGTCCTTGGCGTGGTCACCGCCGCCACGTCATGGGTGCGGTGGGCGCTTGCGGAGCGGGCCATGCGACACCAGGCGCCCTTGCCGGCTTCCCCCGTTGGTGCCGTAATCGCGGTTGGCGTCGTCGTGGCCGGCGTCGTGCTGCTGGTGGTCGCTCTGTGACCTCGCCTCGAGACACGGGCCTGGCAGTCGAGCGGACTGCGCTGGCCTGGCAGCGCACCGCGGTCTCTCTGGTTGTTGGAAGCCTTCTGCTGGCACGCATCACCCATGACCGCGTCGAAGCGGCGAGTTGGGTCAGCCTGGGGATCGCTGGACCGTTGGGGCTCTGGGTGCTCTGGAACAGCTGGACGCGCGGCCGGTGCGCGGCTTCGGCATCCCCATCGGTGCGCTCCGGCGACGGATGGGAACCTCTCGCCGTTGCGGCTGCGGTCGTCACCCTGGGGCTAGCAGCCGTTGCACAGATGTTGGGCTGACCGACTGGCCCCGAGCATCTCGCCCCTGGTGGTCCGCCCCTGTCGAAGAGATACTCACGCCAGGGACAGGAACAACTTCTCCATCTTCTTGACGTCGAGGCTGTCGGCGCCACCCTCGGTGATGCATTGCTGGAGACCGGTGGCGACGATCGCGAAGCCGGCCCGGTCGAGGGCCTTGGAGACCGCAGCCAACTGGGTGACCACGTCTTCGCAGTCGCGGCCTTCCTCGAGCATTCGCACCACGCCGGCCAGTTGACCTTGGGCGCGCTTGATCCGGTTCACCACGGGCTTCATGGCCTCGGCTTCGAGCTGCATTTCAGATCTCCTTCGCAAGAGTTTCGAGCACGTTGGTCAGCCGCTCACGGGCATCGGCTGCCACCGTGCGGACCGCGTCGCTGTCGGCGATCTTGGCCATGAAGGCCGGATCGAACGCCTCGATGGTGGTGGTCGTTGGTCGCACGCTGCGAACGACCACGTTGCAGGGCAGCAGTGTCGCGATGGACGGATCGGCAAGCAATGCCTGGTGGGCCAGTGCTGGACGACATGCCCCGAGGATGACCTGCGGAGGCATGTCGACATCTAGCTTGGCCTTCAACGTCGCGCTCATGTCGATCTCGGTGATGATCCCGAAACCTTGCGCCACCAGGGCGGCGCGGACCAGTTCGACGGTCTCCGGGAAATCCCGCTCCACGGTTGTGGCCATCGTGTAACTGCTCATCGGGCTGCCTCCTGCGCGGCTGGTGCGGTCGGGAATCACGATACCCCCCGGGGTGTTTGACTTCAAGAATGCATACCCCCTAGGGTATCTAACATTCCTCACGAAGAGAGTGATCCATGACTGCCATCGCGTCCCGCCCGTCTCGATCCGACCTCGACCCGGAGATCGGTTTCCATCCCGGCCCCCTCGGTCGGCTCGGCGTGTGGGTGACCCGTCGGCGCCGTACGACGGCCGCGATCTGGATGTTGCTGATCGTCGGGCTCGGCGCATTTGCGCCACGAGTGGAGAGCGAGCTCTCCGGTGCCGGATGGCAGGCCGACGGATCGCAGTCAGTCGCCGCCCGCGAGCTGGCCCGTGACCATTTCGGCGGCAACGCGAGTTCGGCCATTCAGGTGGTTGTCCGCTCTACCGACGGACCGGTGACCGAAGGAGCTGGCGCCGACGTGCTGGCTCGGGCGACCGCGCTGCTCGACGCAGACCCGCGAATCGCCGAGGTGATCCAGCCACGACCAGGGGCAACCCTGAGCCAGGACGGCAAGACTGCGGTGCTGCTGGCCGGCGCAGGGGCTGACACCAACGAGATGGTCCGGGTCGCCGACGACGTCAAGGGGCCACTCCAGGAGTTGTCCGGCGACGGTGTGAGTGTGAACCCGACGGGTGCGTCGCTGCTGTGGTCGGACTTCAACGAGGCCAATCTGAGCGCGATGTTGAAGTCGGAGTTGTTCTCGTGGCCGGTGACGCTGGCCATCCTGGTCCTCGCGTTCGGCGCTCTCGTCGCGGCCGGGCTCCCGCTGCTCCTGACCCTGTCCGGCTTGGTCGCCTCAGCTGGCTCATTGGTGCTGATCAACCAGTTCGTCCCGGTCTCGATCTGGGCGATGAACTTCGCGATGATGTTCGCCCTCGCTCTGGGCATTGATTACGCGCTCTTCCTGGTTGTCCGCTATCGCGCCGCCCGGATGGGGTCGCAGGAATCGCCACGCGCCGCGATCGCGGAGACCATGGACACCGCCGGCAAGGCCGTGCTCCTCTCCGGCGCCACGGTGCTGATCTCACTCTCCGCGGTGATGCTGGTGCCCTCCCCGTCGTTCCGGTCGATGGCCGGCGGCATCATGCTCGCGGTCTTGTTCGTCCTCGCCGCGACCCTGACGCTGTTGCCGCTGGTCCTGTTCAAGCTCGACGACCGGATCAACAAGTTCTCGCTCCCGTGGGTCCGCGCCGGAGAGCACCGCTCCGCCCGGTTCGCCGCCTGGGGAGAACGCCTGTGGAAACGTCCACTGATCTGGGGACTGGGTTCGTTGATCGTCCTGGTCGCCTTGGCTGCACCGATCTTCGGGCTGAAGACCGCGATGCCGTCGATCAAGGTGTTGCCCGAAGACGCTTCGGCCAGGATCGGCTACGACCTGGTCCAGGAAAGCTTCGGTCCCGGCGCCCCCGGCACCCTGCAGATCATCGTCAAGCAGGCTCAGGTCAAGGAGGCCGCCGCTGTAGTGGCCGGCGATCCCGGGATTGCCGGCGCCATGCCCGCTGCACCGGCCTCTGATGGCTCTGGTCTGTCGCTCATCCAGGCCATCCCCACGGTCGACCCGTCCGATCCGGCCCTGGCTGCGACTGTCGACCGACTGCGTGCCGAACTGCCGTCAACAACTCTGGTCGGCGGCGCGGCGGTGGAGAACCTCGACCTGAAGACCCAGCTCGATGACTCGACCCCCCTGGTAGTCGGCGTGATCCTCGCCCTGGGGTTCCTGCTGCTGCTCGTCGCACTCCAGGCGCCGCTCATCGCCTTGCTGGGCACCCTGGTGAGCCTGCTCTCGACCGCCGCGGCCTTCGGGGTGGCCCGGCTGATCTTCCAGGAAGGCTGGGGCGCCGGGTTCTTCGGGTTCGAGTCCCAAGGATTCCTCGACGCCTGGGCGCCGGTGTTCTTCTTCGCCATGATCTTCGCCATCGCGATGGACTACACGGTCTTCCTGCTCGCCTCGGCCAAGGAGCACTACGAACGCAGCGGTGACCCACATGAGGCCATGGTCGGCGCGGTCGCCCATTCCGGCCGGGTGATCTTCGCCGCCGGAGCGGTCATGGTCGCGGTCTTCTTCACCTTCGCCCTCTCAGGCCCCCTTCCACCCAAGGAGATGGGCATCATCCTCGGCGTCGCCGTACTCCTCGACGCCTTCCTCGTCCGGCTGATCCTGCTGCCGGTCCTGCTCCGCATCACCGGACGCGCAGCCTGGTGGGCCCCTCAATGGCTGACCCGGATCCTCCCGAACATCCGCTTCGCCCACGGCTGAACATCGCCGCTCCCCGCACCACTGGTCCGACGAAAGGAACAAGCGTGAGCACCACTACCACCCACGCCCAGCACGGCAAGGACGTTCTGTCCGAGTTGGCGCCGCTGCACCGCGAGCTCCGTCACGCGATCCCCGAGGTCTACAAGGGCTTCGGTGAACTCCACAAGGCGGCCTTCACCGCCGGTGAACTCGATGTGAAGACCAAAGAGTTGATCGCTCTGGCGATCGGGGTCGTCGAAGGCTGCGACGGATGCATCGCCTCGCACGCCCAGGCTGCAGCGCGCGCCGGAGCCAGCCGCCAGGAAGCCGCCGAGGCCATCGGCGTCACCTTCTTGATGAAAGGCGGCCCTGCCACCATCTACGGCCCCCGCGCCTACGACGCCTTCTGCGGTTTCGAAGACGACACCGAGTCCGGCTCCACGCCGGCCTGAAAGGAAACCCACCATGTGCAGAGCAGTCCGATGCCGCACCTGCGCCAAGACCACCTGGTCCGGTTGCGGCGCCCACATCGCCCAGGTCAAAGCCCGCGTCCCCGCCGACCAATGGTGCGAAGGCCATCCCACCGACACCACCGCTCCCACGTCCTGGATCCGCCGGATCCTCGGCCAGAACGGCGGAAACCGATGAACGTCGACCGGGCCGTGCTCGCACTCGCCGGCACAATCATCCTGATCAGCGTCGCGCTGGCCAGCCTGGTATCGACCTGGTGGTTGCTTCTGACCACCTTCGTCGGCCTCAACCTCCTGCAGTCCAGCGTTACCGGCTTGTGCCCGGCCGTGCGGATCTTCACCAAACTCGGCCTCGCGTCCGGCTGCGCCTTCAACCCCAGCTCGCCGGCCGACGCGGACAACGCAACGCGTTCGGCGTAGTCCCCTGTGCCTTCCTCTTCCTCACGTTTCAACGTGGGCACGAGCCGCGTTGAAATTGTCCGTCGCACTCACTCCTTGATCATCGCTCACTGCTCAAGAAGGCATCGACCAGTCGGCAGGCCATGGGGCATTCGACCTAGGCAGTCGCGCGGGGCGCGTACATGATGACCGCAACTCCGGCGAGGCACACCAGCGCTCCAACGATGTCGTAGCGGTCGGGGCGGAAGCCATCGAACGCCATCCCCCAAGCCAAAGAGCCGGCCACGAACACTCCCCCATAGGCGGCGAGGATGCGGCCGAAGTTGGGGTCGGACTGCAGGGTCGCGACGAACCCGTAGAGCCCGAGGGCAATGATGCCCGCGCCGATCCAGGCGATGCCGCGGTGCTCGCGGACACCTTGCCAGACCAGCCAGGCTCCGCCGATCTCGGCCACGGCCGCCAGCACGAACAAGCCGACGCTTCGCAGGATTTCCATGGTGGGCAGCCTATTCAGGAGTGCGCGACGAGGTCGCGGTGGTGGCTCGGGACGTGCGTCGCGTTGACCACACTCGTGCAGCGATCGCGACCAGGACGAGCGCGACCAGTGCCGTGGCGAAGACCGTCGGCCCCAGGTGGTCGACCCATCGGGCGAGTCGGTTCTGGACCTCGGAGGCAGCGGTGATGACGGGGTCGTCAGCCGTGTCCCCGGCGTAGATCCGCAGTTCGTACCAGCCATACCAGGCGACGTACACGCCGACGAGGACCAGCAGAGCGCCCGAAAGGCGGGTGAGGTAGGGCGCGACCCGGCGCAGTGCCCCCACGGCTGTCTGGTTCATCAGGGCTGCGCCGATCGCGAGGACGCCAACGACCAGGCCCATCCCGACGGCGTACGCCGTGTAAGCAGCAACCCCGGTCGCGGTGTTTCCGGCGCGGAACGTGGTCGCAGTCACGACCAGGAACGGCCCGATGGTGCAACCGAGGGACGCGATGGCGTAGGAGATTCCGTAGAGGACCATCGCGAACGGGTTCGCCACCGGATCCTTGGACAGCCGGAGGAACGGCACGTGCACCGTGACGGTCCGCCCGGCCAGCAACATCAGACCGAGCACCAGGAGCACCACGCCGATGGCAACGGTCACGACCGGCAGCCAACGCTGCACGCTCGACGCCACCGGGGTGAGCACCAGCCCGAAGACGCCGAACACGGCGACGAACCCGAGGGTCATCGAGCCGGTCGCAGTCAGCGCACGGCCGACCGATGCCGCGGCCGTGGGCCGCGCCTCCTGGTCGGCGCCGACCACGAAGAGTGAGAGGTACGCCGGGAGCATCGCGAATCCACAGGGGTTGACCGCGGCCAGGGTGCCGGCCGCGAGGGCGAAGGCGAGGGTCTCGTCGAGCACGTGCGGTCAGTTGCCGCTCAGCGAGTTGACCCGTTCGGCGAGCCCTTCCTCACCGAGCTCGCCGCGGTAGACCTCGATCTTGCCGGTGTCGTCGACGAAGGCGTATGCCGGCTGCTGAACCACGCCGAAGCGTTGCCACAGGGATCCGTCGAGGTCGGCCAGGTGGGTGAACGCGTCCACGTCGTAGTCGTCGACGAAGTCACGCATGTCGCCGGCCTCCCCGAGTCCGGCGACGCCGACGAACACCACGTCGGGGTTGTCGGCCCGCGCCTTGGCGACATGGGGGGCTTCGCGGCGGCATTCGGTGCACCAGGGCGCCCAGAACCACAGGACGGCGTCCTTGCCCGCCAGTGTGGTGCCGTCGAAGGGCTCTCCGTCGACTGCCTCGGCCGTGAACCGGAGTTCCTCGACCACCGTGGGCTCGGCTGCCTTCGTCGTCGCATCGCCCTGGGGACTGGGGTCCGTAGGGTCCGGGACTGACTGGCTTTGGGTCGGACTGGCACGGACGTCAGTGCTCGGGGCGTCGTTGCCGCACGCGGCCAGTCCCAGCACCAGCGACGCCAGAAGTGCGGCAACCGCGGCCCTGCTCCTCATGCTCGGGGTCCGGTCTGGCTCGCGGAGATCTCGATGTCGACCGGCCCGCCCTCGTCCGCACACCGAGGAGCCTGGCGACGCTGGCGGCGCTGGCTCCAGACCGCGAGGAGCGCTCCGGCCGCTACGACGAGTCCGAACACGATTCCGGCGAAGACGAAGGTCGCGACGGTCGCGGCCGCACCCGCCACTCCTATGCCCAGCAGCGTCAGCAATGGTGCGGCGCAGCACACGGCGCAGGCCGCGGCTCCCGCGCCGTACAGGTGGCGGTCCTTGAGGGAGAGGTTCACTCGGTGCTCGATTCCGGGCGCTGCCCGATCTGGAAGAAGGGAATGGGGCAGCAGTCGTCGTCTACGCATTGGGCCGCGGCGCACTCCACGAGGTCGTCGCAGCCGGCGTCGCGCGCCGCGATCAGGCTTTCGCGAATCGCCTGCAGGTCGGCGATCTTCTGGTCCACCTCGACGAGCTTGGCCTCGGTGCGGGCCTGAAGGCCCGATCCAGCGCCGTGCCGATGGCGGCCCGCCTCGAGAAGCTCGGCGACCTCGTCGAGAGTGAACCCCAAACTCTGGGCCGCCTTAATGACGCGCAGGGTGGTCACGATCTCTTCGGAGTAGAGGCGGTGTCCGCCCAGGCTGCGGTCCGGTTCGGCGATGATGCCGCGGCGTTCGTAGTAGCGCAGGGTCTCGACGTTGACGCCGACCGCCTCGGCTACCTGCCCCGATCGGAGCCCGGTCGTCATCGGGGCGCCCCAGCCTTCGCGTGGGCGCGGGCTGCGAGTGCACCCAGGACCGGCGCGTGCTCGGGTGCGGCCGAGACCACCAGGGTGGCCCGACCGTCGGTGATGGTGAGGTCGAAGGTGAAGAACGAGCAGCAGCCGGTCTCGCGGGCGGCCAGGTCCGCGGCACGCGCGACGACCTCGGGTTCGGCGCGCAACTCGAAGCGGACTGCTTCCGGTGCGGTCTGGTCCACAGCAAGCACGTCGTTGGCGAACAGATCGTCGAACTCCGCACGTCGCAGTGGCTGTTCAACGGTGGGCAGCGTGCACGCCGAGGGCACCCAGTCGTCGGCCATCAGGTTGTTCGTCATGCCTCCACCGTAAGGCCGTACCTGGGTACGGGATGCAAGCGATGCTCGCAAACATCTCTCAGATCGAGCGTGGTTCGAGTCGCCGGGCCTCGTCGGAGGCTATCCGTCAGGGTGCGGCTGGTCGCGAGCCGAGCGTCCGATCGAGCAGTTCGGCAACCAGGCCGTCGATGTGGTCGCGGAGCGGCCGAATGCCGGGGGCCTCCCAGCCCTGCGGGTTGGGCAGGTCCCAGGTCTCGTAGGCGAGGTGCTGAGCTCTCTGGCCGCGGCGCTGAGCCCCGCAGCAGGACTGGCTCGCGGATAAGCGTCTCGCGGTTCAGTCCGTTGCCTGAGGGCGCCAGACCTTGAGGGCTGAGGCGACCAGGATCAGGGCCAGCACTGCGATCAGGACGGGGCCACCGACATAGGGCAGCAGGGCTCCACCAGCCACCGCACCTGTGATCGAGCCGGCGCCCATCAGCAGCACGAAACGGCGGTTGTCGCCGATCACCGCGAAAGTCTCGTCGCTGCTGTAGCGGGCGAAGCCGACCAGCATCGTGGGCAGCGACACCAGCAGCGACAGGCTTCCGGCAAGCCGGATGTCGGCACCGAAGAGCAGCACGATCGTCGGGATCAGAAGCTCGCCCCCGGCAACACCCATGAAGGCCGCCACCATGCCGATCAGCACGCCAGCGGCGACGCCGGCAACCGCCCGGGTTGCCGGTGACAGTTCGAGCGTCCCCAACTCGGCGAAGTGCGTGCCCGCCAGCACCACCGCGATCGCGAGCAACAGGACGGCAAGGGTGCGGTGCAGGGTGCGCGAGTGCATCCGGGTCGCCCAGCCTGCAGCCACCCATGCACCCACAAGGGACCCGGCGAGCAAGTTGGCAACGATCCACCAGTGATCAGCGACCTGAGCCCACGTGACCGCGAAGGCGCGTGCAGGCAGCGCCGTGATCACCACGATCAGGCTCATGGCCTTGTTCAGGATGACCGCCTGCAGGGCGGCGAACCCGAACAGCGCCGGATGACGGTGCAGGCCATGTCGAGGGTGCCGGTGGCGCGGCCTGCTTCGGCGCGTTCGGTCAGGTAGGCGCAGACGGCGAGTGGGTCGGCCGGCACGGCGGTGACGCCACGCTCGGCGCACCATCGTTGCCATTGGCCCCAGACCACGTTGTAGAGGCGTCGGGTGCCGTCGGTGCGTGCGGCGGCGAGGGCCTCGCCGATGCGCGCGGCATCGACGGACGTGAGCCCTACGCGCGTCAGGTCAGGATCGTCCGTGGTCGTGGAAGCGAAGGTGGGGCGTGCGGTGGCCGGCAGCGCGGCGAGCATGAGGATGTTCATGGCCCTGTCGTAGCGGCGCCGTCGCAGCCACCCGCGAGCGGGCTGGGCCGAGGAGACGTGCACTGCCAGCGCGTTGGTCACATAAGGCTGATTGGACTCGGGCTGACCGCACTCAGCGGGACCAGAGCCGCTAACGATCCCCGGCCTGCCTAAGATCGACGGCATGCGGGAACTCCGAACTCCGAGCTGGGCACCGGGGGCGCGCTTCATGTTCGCCGCCGTAGCCCTGGCGCTGTTCGGGCTCCTGTCGATGCACGGCTGGGGCTCCCACACCGGCGGGCACACCATGGCGATGGCACCCGCGAGTAGCGCCGTCTCGGCCGATTCCAGCCATGCCACCGGCCACGGGATCATGTCGGGCGACAGTTCGAAGGGGTCGGGCTCACGGACCGCTGACGGGTCTGCTCCGACCGGCGGACATGAGAAGCCGGACGGTGATCCAGGCGCCAGCCTGCTCGGCCTCTGCCTCGCGATCCTCTGCGGGCTACTGCTCGGCATCGCGTTGCTGTTGGCGCGGCGCAGTCTTCGTTTCCCGCAATGGATGCTCCCGACCTGGACACGTCCGGTCTTCATCGGGCGGGAGCGCGATCCGCCCGATCTACTCCGACTCTGCGTGATCCGCTGCTGAGAGGCACCTGCCACGAGTCCCCCGCCGGGGCGACTCGGGCTTCCGCCTACCCAGACACCGATCACACAGATGGAGAACCGCCCATGCGCAAGACCCTAACCGCCGTGCTCCTCGCGGCCTCGCTGCTGGCCCTCGCCGCCTGCGGGAACGACGAGAACGACACGACCGCCGGGCACAACGACGCCGACGTCACCTTCGCCCAGCAGATGATCCTCCACCACCAACAGGCCATCGAGATGGCTGAACTCGCCGAGACCCGTGCCGACAGCCAGGAGGTCAAGGATCTGGCCGCTGACATTGAGGCAGCACAGGACCCGGAGATCGAGACCATGACCGGATGGCTCGAGTCCTGGGGCGAGGACGTCCCCGCCGACAGCATGTCCGGCATGGACCACGGCGACATGTCGACCGATGACATGCCCGGGATGATGTCGGAGGGCGACATGGCCGACCTCGAAGCCGCATCAGGGGCAGAGTTCGACCAGATGTTCCTGACGATGATGATCGAGCACCACGAGGGTGCGATCGAGATGGCCAAGACCGAACAGGCTGACGGCGAGTACGCCGACGCCATCGAGCTGGCTGAAGGCATCGAGACCGCCCAGACCGAGGAGATCCAGACGATGCAGGGCCTGCTCACGCCCTGACCTCACCTCTTGTCGGGCAGGCCGGCCAACCGGCCTGCCCGGCCCCCTCGATCCGGAGTCCTCGTCATGCATCGAACCCGTCTCGCTTCGGCGACCATCACCCTCGCCGTCACACTTGTGTCAGCCGGCTGCGCCACCGACTCGACTCCCGAGCCGCAGCCCGCGGACGACACGTCGGTCGGCCACATCCACGGGCTGGGAGTCGATCCGGCCGACGACACCCTCTACGTTGCCACCCACTTCGGGCTGTTCCACGTCGACGATTCGGGTGAGTCCACCCGGGTCGCGGACCGGTGGCAGGACACGATGGCGTTTACCGTCGTGGGACCGGGCCACTTCCTGGGTAGCGGCCACCCCGATCTGCGCGAGGACCTGCCTCCACACCTGGGGCTCATCGAGTCCACCGATGCCGGGAAGACATGGAGCCCGCTCGCTCTCCAGGGCGAGGCGGACTTCCACATCCTCGAGCCGACCGAGGACGTTCTGTACGCCTACGACGCCACGGCCGGCCGCCTGCTGCGTACCGAGGACCGCACGAGCTTCGACGTTGTCCTCACGGCTCCTCTCATCAGTGTCGCGGCACGCGCTGGTGCGGATCGGCTCACCGCGACCACCGGCGAGGGGAAGCTGATCAGCATCGAGGCCGCCACCGGCGAGACGCGTGAGCTCGGTGGACCGACCACGATCTACCTCGACACGACGCCCGAGGGCGCTCTGGCGGGGATCGACCCGGACGGCGTCGTCCGGGTCAGCGACGACGACGCCAAGACCTGGCGAGAGGTCGGTTCGATCGACGGGCAACCGGCGGCCTTCACGATTAGCGAGCAGGCCTGGTACGCCGCCACCGAGTCCGCCGTCTTCCGCTCCACGGATGCAGGCAAGACGTGGACACCCGTCCTGTAGGGCAGCCGACATGAGCAGACACAAGGCCACCAAACCCCACCGCGGAAGGTCCGGCGGACATCGCGCGACCCGCACGCGTCGCGGACACCTGATCGCGGGCGTGGCCGCACTCGCGACCAGCACACTCATCGCGGCGCCCGTCGTCTCGATGGCCGGCGACCCGGACGTTCGCCGCCAGGTTCCCGTCGCTTCGCCGTCCGCTGCCGCGTCCTCCGCGACACCCCCGCTCGAGCAACCAGACGGCGAAATCGAGGTCAACAGGCGGAGTGACAGGCAGCCCCGCACCGGGGCGCAATCGTCGACCAGGATTCCGGAGCGAGGAACAGGAGCCTTCGAGGTCGCCCCCGCCCCACCCGCCGACGCGGAAGGGGCGACGACGTACCGGGTCGAGGTCGAGAAGGGCCTGCCGTTCGCGCCCCAGGGCGTCGCCCGATTCGTGGATGCGACCCTGGCTGACGGCCGCGGATGGGCGGCCCATCACCGACTCGCGCGCGTCGATGACCACGCCGATCTTCGCATCGTCCTGGCGAGCCCCGAGACCGCCGACGCCCTGTGTGCACCTCTCGACACCGGCGGACGCCTGTCCTGCCGCAACGGCACGGACGTCGTCATCAATGCGTGGCGATGGAGCTTCGGCGCCGACAGCTACGCGGGCGACCTGGAGGCGTACCGGCGCTACGTGGTCAACCACGAGACAGGTCACGCTTTCGGCTACCCGCATGTGGACTGCCCGGTCCCAGGCGAGCCTGCCCCGGTGATGCTGCAACAGACCAAGGGACTCGACGGCTGCCAGGCCAACCCGTGGCCCGCCCTCGTCGACCTCGTCGGCCACTGACGGGAGGGATCCGCCCGGCCGATCAGGCGCTGGCCGTGGTCCGGCGCTCAGACTGGCGAGCCCGCTCGGCGCGCTCCTTGCGCCAGCCGTACCGGGTCAGGCCTCTGGGTTTGTAGATGTTCAGCACCAGGATGCCCACCAGCAGGACCAGTCCGATGACGGCGTGGGTGATGTCGCTGCCCATGCCCAGCAGGTGCTCATCGGTCGCGACACGGGCGACATCGGCCTGCGCGCTCACGTCAGGCATGTGGAAGATGAGGACCGCGGTCAGCAGCGTGGTGCCCACCAGCGAGATGACCACCCAGTAGTGCCGCAGCAGACCCCACCTCGTCACGGCGCCCATCAGAATGCCCGTGACAAGGGAGCCGACCGCGAGGGGCACGAGGGCGTACCAGCCGACGAGTTCCATCCCGATCCACGCCGCCCGGACCACTTCGGGGTCCCTGGCAGGCGGTACGGCGAACGCCAGCGCCAAGTATGCGCAGACCGCCCCGATCCAGCCGATCGAACACGCGAGGTGTACGGCCAGCAGCAGACGCCGAACGCGCGGGCGGACGGTCACGTGAGAGCCACGGTGTCATCAGGCCGCACTGGCGCGGAGTGCGAGGCCCCATGGCGGCCGGGCCCGTGGTCGCCACCCCCGACGAGCATGGCCAGCACCACAATCAGCACGACCGCGAGGAGTCCCAGGAGGAGGTACTTGACCCAGGACGGCATCCCTGGGGGTGCCTCGTCGCCGACAGGACTCGAGATCGACCTCTGGTCGCCATCGTCCGTCATCTCACAATCCTCCGTTTACTAGACACTCTGTCTCTAGCACTATGCATGATGTCTTGAGGCACGACAAGGCGTATGGTCGATGCGTGCCGAAGCTCTGGAAGGACACCGTCGAGGAACACCGCCGCGATGTACGAGCGGCAATCCTCGACGCGGCCTGGCGTCTCGCCCACGAGCGCGGGATACGAGGCGTCACGATGGGGCTGGTGGCGCAGCACGCCGGGATCAGCAGGGCCACCCTCTACAAGTACTTCAGCGGGGTCGAGGAGATCCTCGTGGCGAGCCATGCCGAGCACGTCCAGGAGCACCTCGCCACGCTCCGCGAGGCCCACTCCAGTGCCGGTACGCCACGAGAAGGTCTGGAGCGGCTCATCGACCACTACGCCGAGATCTGCTTCCACCGAGGACGCGCCGGAGCCCCCGACACTTCGGCACTGGTCCATGCCGGTGAGCAGCACCAGCGCAACACCACCGAGCTCGAGCGGCTTTTCATCGATGCCGTACTCGCGGCGCAGGCGGCGGGCGAAGTGCGCGCCGACATCGCGGCCAAGCTACTCGCAACGTACATCCTGCACGCGGCCGAAGGGGCTGGCAGCGTTGGCAGTCGCGGTGAGGCAGCCGGGCTCGCCACCCTGGCGAAGGAATGCCTAGGGTCGGCCTCTGGTTCCACCGGCCCGACCACCCGCCACTGATGGGGAGATCCATGGACGCGCGCAACAGCATGGCCGCCAACGCCACCCTGCACTGCCTCACCGGCTGCGCGATCGGCGAGATCCTCGGTCTCATGATCGGCACTGCACTCGGATTGACCAACGCGGTCACCATCGCGCTGGCGGTCGCGCTCGCGTTCTTCTTCGGCTACACCCTCTCGACGCTGCCGCTGATCCAGGCTGGTGCCGGATTCGGGGCCGCGCTGAGCGTGGTCTTCGCTGCGGACACGCTGTCGATCGCGGTGATGGAGATCGTCGACAACCTGGTCATGGCTGTGATCCCCGGCGCCATGCAGGCCGGGCTGGTCAACCCGATCTTCTGGCTCGGCATGATCATCGCCCTGACGGTCGCCTTCATCGCCGCCTTCCCTGTCAACCGGTACCTCATCGACCGCGGGAAGGGCCACGCGCTCACGCACAAGTTCCATGCCGGGCACACCGATCACACCGGCCATGACGCGGAGCCAGCCGCTCATTCGGGCCACCAGGCGGAGCAGGCGCATCCGGCGCATGAGGCCGAGGCCGATGCCGGGCATGACAGCCACCATCACCACCACTGACGACCCAGTCGAGATCGGAGTAAGGACATGAACACCAACACTCTGGCCGCCGGCGTCATCGGCTTCCTCCTCGGCGGACTGGTCGTCTCCACCGCTGCCGAACTGGAGGACGACCGCGACCCGGCCCCCTCCCACGGATCTAGCCAGCACGTAGGACGGTGACCGAGCACCCCCGTTCTGGGCCGTGACTCTCGACGCATTCCCGCGTGTTGACGCCTTCTGTTTGGTAATTCGCTACCTGGCCTCCGTATGGTCTTGAAGCGTGACCGGGCACAGGAGGCAACGCAGCGCCCTGGTGCTGGCGACCCTCTTTGCGGTTGTCTTCGGCGTCTTCGCCATGCACTCGCTCACATCGCACGAGCGAGGTCATGCCGGCCATGCGGCACTTCCGCTCGCTGCGGAAGCGGCCGACCGCGAGCACCACACCGAACCCGCTGGGAGCAAGGCGCCAGAATCAGCAGACTCCGAGTCGCCCGCCGACGATGACAACAGCGGCGTCGCCGAGTTGTGCATGGCGCTTCTCTGCCTCATGGCCGCGCTCATTGCACTCGCGCTGAGCCGTGGCATCTCGCGGCGAATCCTGTACGTCGTAGTCATACCCCGGTGGATCGGCTCACGCATCGCTGTTCTCTCGCGATCCGCCGATCCTCCCTGTCTGCACCGTCTGTCGATTCTGCGCTGCTGAGCAGATGCCCGGCGCCACGTCGCACCACGACTTGGTGCCGTGTGCCGCTTCCGCCTGCTCTCACACACTCAAGTTCGAAAGGCCCATCTGATATGACCGTTCAGAACGACCTCTCCCCCGACGACGTGGCCGCCTACGAGGCGGAGCTCGCCAAACGAACGCCCTCGCTCTACGCGCGCTACATCGGCGCGATGCTCTACTTCATGGGCGCCGCCCTCATCGCCGGCGCCGTCGTCCACTACCCGATCGACCCGCCGCAGTACACGGTGATCTGCATCGTCGGGGCGCTGGTGTTCCTGCTCGGCACGATCGTCAACGAGTTCTTCCTTGCCACGGAACGCCCGAACGCCCGACAGGTCCTCGGCCTGGTGGCGTTCTCGTTGTTGCTCTCGTTCGGTGTCGGCATGGTCGGCGGCGGCATCCAGCACTTCACCCAGTTCCCTGAGCGCTCCGCGGCGATGACGCCGATCGGCCTGGTGATGTCGTTCGCCGCGTTCATCGCCAAGGACAACGACGGCCGCTGGCGTCACGCGTTCAGCCTTTTCGGTGCCGGTGTCATCGTAGTCGCGGGACTGACCTGGCTCGGCATGTCCGCGCTGGGCAACACCATCGACTCCGAGGGTCACACCCATGGCGGGGACTCGACCACCAACACGCCTGAGGCGCCGGCCGAGGCACCCGCGGACAGAGGCCACACGGGGCACGAGCCGTCGGAGGCGCCGGCCGAGCCCGCTGACGACGGTCACACGTCGCACAGCCACTGACCCCGGGTCTGCGGCGGGCCGCGCGCCACGAGTGCGCGGTCCCTGCAGGTCAGCCACACGCCATGAATTGCTGCGGGCCCCGGCCATTCATGTGATGAGGTTTGACAGCAGCGCGCACGGCAACCTGCGGGGGCTGCAGATCGACGCCCGGCGCATCGTCGCCGCGATCGCCCCGACGGCTACTACAGCCCGAGGTCCTTGCTCGAGGTTGTCGCGAGTGCCTCGAGGGGGCGGATGTAGCGGTGGACGAGGACGGAGAGGTCCTTGTGCCGAGTCTGGGCAGCGATCCGGTCCAATGGGACCCCGGCGAGCGCGGCGGCGGTGGCGTGTCCGGCGCGCATCGAGTGGGCGGTGATCCGGGTGCCGTCGAGCCCGGCGGCTTCGGCCCTGGCGCGGAGCATCCGCGCCGGAACATGTCCGCTGAGCGCCTGGAGACTGACGGTGCTCCCCCAGATGCGCGTGAAGACCGGTCCGGGGGCCGCGCCGCGGATCTCGCGCCAGACGTTGAGGGCGGCAACGGGGTCGGTGATGGCGTGCTGTCCGTGGGCGACGCCGACGACCTCGCCGTGGCCCTCGGGGTCCGTCTTGGACCGTCGAATGTGGAGCATCAGACCTGCAGGCTTGTCCTCGATGTCGGCCAAGGTGAGGGCGACGAGTTCGGACCGACGCATGGCCGAGGCGTAGCCGAGCAGGATGATGGCGGCGTCGCGGGTGCCGATCAGCGTGGTGCGGTCGATGCCGTCGACGATCTGGCGGATCTCCTCCACCGACAGGGGTCGGGCCAGCCGTCTCGGGGCCGAGCCGTAGGTGCGGCGCAGGCCGCGGCGCACCCGGCCGACGGCGAGGCTGTCGGCCGGGTTCTGCAGGTCACACGCGAGGTGGACGTGGCGGATCACCGTGCAGATGAGGTCGAGGGTGCCCATCGCCCGGCCGGCCGCGGCCTGCTCGGTCAGGTACGCGCAGACCGCAAGCGGGTCACTGGGGAGGACCGCGACTCCGCGGCTGGTGCACCACCGCTCCCAGCGGCTCCAGACGCCGGCATAGACGTGGCGGGTCGACTGGGTGCGGGCTGCCTCGATGGCGGCGGCGATCCGCTCGCCGTCGGTGTCGGTCAAGCCCCGCGGCATGATGCCGACCGGGTCGATCGGGTGGACAAGGACGGTTGCCGGCAGTGCGGCGCTCATCATCGTGGTCATCGCCCTGTCGTAGCGGCGACCGCGCCAGCTGCCAGCACCGGGCAGGCGACCAATCGGCGGGTTCGTCAGAAAAGACTGACGTTCTGATGACCTGTCGAATCTCCCGGCGGTCACCAGCCCGGGTAGCGCTCGGTCCACCTCGTGCTCGGCCCGTACTCGCCGTGCAGCCGCTCGCTGGCGGTGAACTCGTAGATGAAGTCGTCGGCCAGCGTAAGGATCGTGTCGCGTCCTTCGACCTCGAATGCGAGTTCAGGAGGCAACGCCGTTTCCCCATGAAGGGCACCGAGGATGTTGCCGCAGATCGCGCCGGTGGAATCGCTGTCGCCGGAATGGGTCACCGCGAGCGACAGTGCGTCGAGCAGCTGACCGGGCTCCTGGTAGACGAGCGAGGCGTAGATCGCCATCGCAAGCGCCTCCTCCGCTACCCAGCCGCCGCCTAGCGACTCGATGTGCTCCGGCCCCGGACCCCTGCGCGCGACCTCAGTAGCTTGCTTGATCGCCTGGTAGACCTCGGCAGAGCCATGGCGGGCGCGGAGCTGGCTCTCCACCTCGTCGATCGCCCGTGGCAGGTTGTAACCACGCATGATCGCGCCGATGAGAACGGCCAGCGCCCCCGACGCCATCTGACCGGTCGAGTGGCCATGCGTGTACCCGGCAGCCTGCGCTGCTGAGTCGAATTGCCAATCCGATGGCCAGACCCAGTGCGGGACGAGCCCAAATGGAGCACTGCGCATGACGCCGCCGCATCCTTTAGACATGTTGGTCGCTTCCGCGCCGAACTGCTCAAGCTTGCGTCGGCCGCCTCGCGGCACTTCGAGTGCCGAGAGGCACGTGTTGCCTGGCGCTCTGCGGGAGTACAGCCATCGTTCGTTGATGAGCCAGCCGTCTCGTTCGCCGTCCGGGCCGCTCTGAAGCTGGGTGTCGAGCCATCGGTCATAGGCGTGGTGGAGTACCCCAGCAGTGAAGCCGAGGCCGCGGTCCTGCCGGACCGAAGCACGGATCATGCCCTCGACGGTGAAGAGCGTCATCTGGGTGTCGTCGGTGATACGGCCGTACGCGCGGGCGCCCGAGACGTTTTCGGGCAGGTACTCCTTGACGCCATCTCGTCCGCACTCGCGCTGGATCCGCTCCAGGTTCCAGAACTCCACCGGTCCACCGAGCGCGTCGCCGACCGCGCCGCCCAGAAGGCAGCCGCGGACGCGAGAGCGATAGCTCTCAAGTTCCTGTCGTTCGGGCACCCGACCAGTGGTCATGCGGCACCGCTCGTGGAGAGCTCCGGCCGCACGTACCAGAACTGGGACGGATTGCCACCAGGCGACACAGTGGTGACTCGATGATTCCGCCCGTTCATGTCGTGAAGCGCCTCATAGATGGAGATGTAGAGGACGTCTCCGATGCGCTCGACAACCTGCCAAAGCCTCAGACCCTTCTCTCCTACCGCCCACCCACCGCTGTCGATCAGTCGCTCAACCTCAGCTATGGCATCTGGGAGTGAGAGCCGCCGCACCTCGGGGTAGCTGGCGGGAGGCATCATCGGGCCGTCGTGCGCCGGGTGACTGATTAGCAGCCACTCCCTCTGAAGGTCATTACTGACCCGGTTCCAGACCGGGCGGGGCGCGTCTTCCTCGCCGAAGTGCTCGACGATTCGGTTCAGCCATCCAGTCCAGTTCTCGCGGACACCCGCCTCGTGCGAGGACAGCACGAACTCCCGCACAGCGGCGTCTAGACCCTTGGGAGCACCACGCTCGAATGTCTTGTGCTGGACGTACGCGACCTGACCGTGCTGCCCGCAGTAGCAAGGGTCAGCGTCACAGAGGTGGCAATAGGTTTCACTCATATCGGGCTTACCGTAACCGCAGGCGCCGACAGAACTTGCTCAGAGCCGAGCGCTACCTAGGTCCGGGATCCCAAGCGCCCACGACTGTCGGACCTTGCCGACGACTACGCGTCCTGAACCGCGTGCGTGGGGGCGTAACTCAAGCTCATTAGCGCGTCGCGCAGCGTGTCCGGGCTGTCAACGAGCGACCGAGGCTCGTCCGCCAACTTGAAGTCGCGCTGGATCGCACGAATCTTGTCCAGAACACCGTCGGCAAGTGGATCCGCCGGGAGTTGCGACACCAACGCCTCAAGCAAACCGGTGACGGCGTTCTTCCGAACATCCCCTGGGTGGTCGTCGATGAAGGCCTTGCGCAGCCGCTTGATGATGGTGGATACCTTCACGCCGGCCTGAAGGCGGTCAGCTTCACGCTGCTTGAGGTTGATGAGTTCGATCAGCGGAGCAAACGAGTCGTAGTAGGCGCGCACTACAACCTGAGTTGGCTTGCTCTCTGAAGCCAGGTCTGCAACTGCTCGCGCGAAGGCGACCTTTGGGATCTCAAGCTCGCGGTCGAGCCCCGCTGCAACGCTCGCAGCCTCGGCGCCGGCTTCAAGGAGCTTAAACAACTTGCTGCCCGCCTTCGGCTTGACGGACTTCCACGACGCCTTGAACCGCGCGGAATCGTCAGACGTGAGAACCTGCTCAGCGACCCGCAGAACCGCGGCGTTCGCGAGCTCTGCTGGGACCAGGTCCTCGAGTTCGATTGCAGGCCGAGTTGAGCCGTCTGGCAAGTCGGCGACATTGAACACCAGCCCGTGCGGAATGAGCCCCTTGGTCGCCTTGATCCGATCGGCCGCGTCGCGGCCGTCGTCGTCGTTATCGACGAGCACCATGACTGCCGGCTTATCCTCATCTCGACCACGGGCCAAGTAGGCCATGTAGGGAACGTTGGATGCGCCGCCGCAGGCGACAAGGGTCAGACTGTTGAGGTCGAGAGCGTGACCGACCGGGTCGACCTTACGGGCAACATTGCTCGCGCCCGCGAGCAGAATGGGATCGGCCTGGCCTTCAAGGAGCAGGTTGCATGTCCCTATGAACGTGCTCTCACCTACGAAACCACCGAGCGCGGTCCGCAGGGGCTCGAAGTGATTTCGTCCCGCGTTCTGTACAACCCGCGTGCCCTCCTCCCCGTCGCCCTTCTCAAGGACTCGGACGCGCTCAGCGTGGTTCTTGTCAATAAGGAACGGCGAATGGGTTACGTAGATGACCTGAACCGGGTCTCGGCCGTCCTCGGGGTGAGCAAACGCTTGGAAAATGCGCAGAAGGTCCTGTTGACCAGAGTTGGAGAGGAAGGCATCCGGCTCGTCCATGAGGAGGATCTCCTCATCCCGAGTCTCGCCATGCGAGAGGTACTGGACGAAGTAGCTAAGGAAGTACTTCAGCCCTTGGCTTCGCTCCCGAAAGGTGTAGTCAGTGCCGGTGCGGTCACGGATCGTGAAGACGAGATCGAAGTCGCGGAGCCGGAGTTGGAGAGAGAACTCTGAATCCTGCGTCCACCACTTGCGGAAATTAAGAGAGTCGGCCAACTTGCGATTCATCTTGGCGACTAGAGCCTCGGCATACGCATCGGAAGACTGAACAGCAGAACTCAGTTGCTCGAAGTCGTGTGCGGTGATCCCCGCAACGTCGACAAGCAGTCGCTTGGCGAGGTCCCACTGCGCCAACGTCGATTCGGATGGCACCTCGTCTTTGCCTGCGAAGGCCGGACGAGGCGTGGTGCCGTCGGTAGGCGCAACGAGCGCCTCCGGGTTCTCGACCACAAACCGCATTCGCTCTAGCCAGGAACGTCGGGTTCGTGAGACACGGTCTCCCTTCGCGGCCAGGTACGCGATCTCAACACTGTCAGGGAGTGGGACCTTGGCATCGATGTCGAACGCACGGGGCAACCCGAGAGCCGATGCGTCGTCGACAACTACTTCCTCGTCTCCGATGTAAACGACAATCCGGTCGTGAAACCGAAAGAGGTGGAACGTCTCTGGCGCCTTCTCCTGCCAGTCCGCAAGGGCCCCAAGTTTCTCAAGGTCGTCAGGCGTCAGATCCGTGAATTCGCCACCGAACTCGGGCAGTCGCGGTCCATCGTCCTCCGCGAACCACGTCGAGTACCTGCAGAAGTCCTCTTCCACGTATCCAGTGCCGTTGAGCAGACACTTGATTGCCGTCAGAAACTGGCTCTTGCCCGCTTCGTTGGCTCCGACGATCGTCGTGACGTCAGACTCGAGGTTCAGTCTGACGAACGGATAGAACTGGTCGTTGGGACCTACGACGTCCCAACGATCCGTCGCCGAGCCCGACCGGTACTTCCGCAAGTAGTCGATGTTCAGCGATCGGAAGAATCGCACGTAGACCGTCTTGAGTCTCATGACACGACCCGTTCCTGCGGGGCCCAGTGGACACTCGCCACCGCATCATGGCTGTGGATGCTCTCGAAGTTCCTCACCGAAATCTCGTGTGCGACGCGACGCTCCCGGCATGCACGCGAGAGGTCCCGTGCCATGTCTTCCACGAAGGCCGGGTGGTCGTGCGCAGTCATGGTGACGACCCGCTCGTCGGGCCTCTTGATGATCGGAAACACCGGACTCGACCCGACGGAGCGAATCAAGGCGAAAGCGGACGCGACGTCTAGCGGGTAGATGTCTTCGTCGCGCCCGAAGGTGGTGAGACGCACTCGGCTCCGTTGGTTGTGGGCACCGTAGTCGCTGATCGCCTTGCTGCAAGGACAGAGGCTCGTGATGTCTGTACCAACCGTTACCGCGAGCTCCGGACCATCGGAGGTCAACTGCGCCGCGAACTCAACGTCACAGACTTGCCAGGCTTGCTTGCCCGACGCCGGTGCCTGGACGAGGAACGCCATCGGCAAACCAACACGAACCCTGACCATGTCCACGTCGAGACGGTCCGCCGCGACCTTCAGCGCCTGAGGAAGCCGGTCGGGCTCCAGATCCTGAAGCTCGTCGTGAATGACCTCCACCATGCGGCTCATGTGGGTCCCGCGGCGCTCGGCCGGGAGGGTGACGGTGACGTCGAAAGTCGCGATTCCCGCATGCTGACTTGAGCCATCGTCGAATCGGATCGGGTACTGCACGCCTGCAATGCCGACTCGATCAAGTTCGATCCCGCGATTGTCGAACTCGTCCTGGATGTCCGGCAGCGCCATCTGATTACTCCCCGCGGTAGATGCAGCCGGAGGTGCAGGTTTCACGCACCCGAACCTCGGTCATGTTCGGAAGCACGTCGATCAGTCGATCCCAGATCCACTTGGCCAGCACTTCGCTGGTCGGATTTTCCAATCCCGGAATCTCGTTCAGGTAGTGGTGATCGAGCTGTTCCTCAAGGGGCTTGAACGCCGCCTTGATGTCGCCGAAGTCCTGCACCCACCCGGTGTCCTCGCCTACCGGGCCCGCTACATGAATGACAGCCAGGTAGGAGTGACCGTGCAGACGCGAGCACTTGTGGCCTTCAGGCACGTTCGGCAGCCTGTGAGCCGACTCGAAAGTGAACTCCCTGTAGATCTCAGAGGTGTAGGTCACGGTATTCCTAGGTGCTTGTGCGTCTGCAAACTCAGTTGCCATCGCGGGTGGTCAAGACAGAACTTCACGGCCAACTCGGTGTTCGCGGCCACGTCTGGACCGTCCATCGGCTGTACTCGGAAGCTCTCGAAGTCCAGGTGCTCAAACGCGGTCGGGTCGACACCGCCCTGCGGGACAACGAACTTGAGTTCGTGGCCCTTCTCGACGATGAGGTCCGATCCGATCTTCGGGCTGACGCAGAGCCAGTCGATCCCGGGCGGCGGAGCGACCGTTCCGTTCGTTTCAACCGCAACGTAGAACCCGCGAGAGTGGAATGCCTCCACGGCCTCGACGTCCAACTGCAGAAGGGGCTCGCCTCCGGTACAGACGACCATCGGTTGTCCGCCGCCGTTCACCGGCCACTTCGCCGCCACGGCCTCCGCGAGCGCTTGCGCATCGGCGAACTTGCCGCCACCCTCGCCGTCGGTGCCGACGAAGTCGGTGTCACAAAACTTGCAGATCGCTCGTTCGCGATCGGCTTCCCGGCCGGTCCACAGGTTGCAGGAACTGAAGCGGCAGAACACCGCCGGTCGGCCGGCGTGTGTGCCCTCGCCTTGCAGCGTGTAGAAGATCTCCTTGACCTTGTACGTCACGTGCCCGACTCCTGGTACGTCAGGGGGTCAGTCAGGCCCGCCTCCGCGAAACCCTTGAGGCGCAGGAGGCAGGAATCGCAGTGACCGCATGGGCGACCTTCCGCGTCGGGGTCGTAGCAGGACGAGGTCAGCGAGTAGTCCACGCCCAATCGCTGGCCAATCTCGACCGTCTGAGCCTTCGTAAGGTCGATGAGCGGCGTGTGGATCTTCAGCGACTTCCCCTCGACACCGGCCCGAGTGGCCAGGTTTGCCATCTGCTCGTAGGCAGCAATGAACTCGGGGCGACAGTCGGGGTATCCCGAGTAGTCGAGTGCGTTGACGCCGATGAAGATGTCGGTCGATCCGACGACTTCGGCGTAGGCCAGGGCAAAGGAGAGGAAGACTGTGTTGCGAGCCGGTACATAGGTGATCGGGATCTCGTCTCCGGAGATCTCGTCAGCGGTTACATGCTTCGGAACGTCGACATCTGCCGTCAGCGCCGAGCCGCCGAACACTCGAAGGTCGATGTCACAGACCACGTGACGCGCGACGCCGGCGGCGGCAACGACGCGCTGCGCAGCGGCCAGCTCTACCTCATGGCGCTGCCCGTAGCGGAAGCTCAGTGCGTAGGGCTCGAAGCCCTGGTCCTTGGCGATGGCGAGCACCGTGGTGGAATCCAGACCGCCACTCAACAGGACGACGGCTTTCCTCTTCATGCGCTACACCTCTCCTATCCACACACGCTCTGGGTTGCTGCCTGAACCAGAAACTACACGATAGAGTAGCCGCACAAGGCACGTAGTTTTGGAGTGAGAGGTCATGTCGCGACAGAAACTGACGATCGTCGTCACCTGCACCGACAGGAAGTCAGCGACCCCGACCCACGGACTCATGGCTCGCAATCTTCCCCCAGGCCAGGTAGTCGATCGCGCCCGGACATGGCGTGATGCACTCGCTGCCGCCCATGGGACGACTCCACTCCTCGACCTATACAGGGGCGAGAGTTGGAGTCAGGTCAAGCTCCTCATCTCGACGGCGCGGGAGGTCGGGTTTGAGCCTGAGGTGCTGGTTGCATCGGCCGGCCTTGGCTTGCGGCCCGTTCAAGATCGGTCGCCCGCCTACGCGGCAACATTCAGCGCTGGCCACGAAGACTCCGTCGCGTCGTCGACCACGGAAGCACGAGAGTGGTGGGATGCGCTGCCACATGTCGCCCGTGGGCGGCGGCATCGATCCATGTGGGTGCTCTCGGAGAACTACGCTCGCGTCATCGCCACGGACCTGACTGACCGGTTCGCGGCCGATGAACTCCTCGTCTTCGGGGGATCGAAGGAAGTCCCAGACGACAATCGCATCGCTTCAGACCGAGCGCTTCGACGCTCTCTCGGAGGTACGGCCACGAGCCTCAACGTTCGCATGGCGATCCAATGGCTTCGCCTGTCGCAACAAGGCGCGTTCAGCCCACACGCCACCGGCGCGTGGCTCGCATGGGCCGATCGTGAGCGACACCGCGAGGTCTACAACAGGCAACAACTGAGCGACGACGGCGTCCTTGATTTCGTCGACTCCTTGCGGGCTCGAACCCCTGGCATCTCGAAGACCAGTGCGCTGAAGTCTCTGCGCGAAGCTGGACTGGCTTGCGAGCAAGGACGGTTCTCGACGCTCTTCCAGAAAGTGGCCACATCGTGACTGACCCGCATTGGCTGGTGCGCCGAGCACTCAAGGTTCTTCAGAGTGATGACACACCGCTCTACCTCTTCACCCTCGCAGCAGAAGAGGTCGACTTGGTGGCCGACGTAGCACGTATCGGTCGGGACGAGGCAGGCAAGCTCATCGGCTATCAACGCCCTGAGAAGCAGAAGCACGTCAAACAGATTCAGGAGTATTTGGATTCCGAGAACCCGGTGTTCCCCAACGGGCTGATCCTTGCACTGCCGCCAGAAGTCAAGTTCAAGTCGAGCCGGGGACCGGGGACGACCGACGGACTGGCCGTCGCTGGAACGCTCGAGATTCCGATTGCGCTCGATGACGATGGGCCACGTCCAGCATGGATCGTTGATGGGCAGCAGCGGAGCCTTGCCCTCGCGCGAACCAAGAACCGCCGCCTGCCAGTGCCGGTCGCCGGCTTTGTGGCGCAGAACCTTGAGGTCCAGCGAGAGCAGTTCCTGCGCGTCAATACGGTGCAGCCGCTTCCGACCGGCTTGGTCACCGAACTGCTTCCCGAGATCTCCCGTGTGCCCTCGGCGCGCATGGCCACAAGGCAACTGCCGTCCGCGCTAGTCGACATGCTGAATCACGACGTCGACTCACCGTTCCGCGGCCTAATCAGACGAGCGTCTACGGCGACGGGCCAGAAGAAGGCGGCCGTGGTGACGGACACGAGCCTCGTGGAAGCCATCCGCGAATCCATCGAATCGCCTTCGGGAGTCCTGTTCCCCTATCGCAACATTGCCACAGGTTCGACCGACACCGAAGGGATCCGCCGAGTCCTCATCGCCTACTGGGGCGCCGTCCGCCAGACGTTCCCAGAAGCCTGGGGCAAACCCGCGACGAAGTCGCGGTTGACGGGCGGAGTCGGCATCCGCGCCATGGGGCGACTAATGGATCGCGTGATGACACACGTCCGTGACGATGATCCGGATGCTCAGCAGCAGGCTGCGGCCGAACTCGCGCTTGTCGCCGAGAAGTGTCGCTGGACGAGCGGCGTCTGGGAGGACTTGGGACTTCCGTGGGACGACTTGCAGAACACCCCGCGGCACATCAGCGCCCTCTCGAACTACCTCGTCCGCACATACCTCGCAGAGCGGACCGGCCGAAGGTGAGGTTCTACTTTCCAGACAGTCAGGATCTGGTCAGCCCTTCCTACGACTTCCTCCGTGACGAGTACCCGGCCCACCGGGTACGACAACGCGATGACCGCTATGCCCACGAGGTTCTCTCGGCAGCTCCGTACCACGGCATCCTGGTCAGCAAGTCGATCGTGGATGGATCAATCAAGGGCGCCGGGAAGTATTCGACTGCTCAACGGGCGCGCCTCCACCGAATGGGGGTGCATAGGTTTTTCCGACTCCCGCCGGGGGTTGAGGCGCTTGGCGACAACGGCGCATTCAACTACGTCGATGAAGCAGTTCCTCCGGTCACGGCGGCTCAGACTCTCGATTTCTACGAAGAGTGTGGCTTCGACGCGGGCGTGAGCACGGACCACGTGGTCTTCGGCTTCACGGAAGATCCATCGAGCGACGACGTAAACCCCGATTGGGAGGAACGTCGACGACTCACTCTTCGGTTGGCGGAAGAGTTCATCGCCCTCAACCGTGACCGCGGCAGTTCCGTCGAACCTGTGGGCGCAGCTCAAGGCTGGAGTCCCGAGTCCTACGCCGAAAGTGTCAGTGCGCTTCAGGATCTCGGCTACCAGCGCATCGCGCTCGGAGGCATGGTCCCCCTGAAGACAAGCCAGATTCTCGCTAGCCTGACGGCGATCGCAGACGTTCTCAAGAACGGCACGCAACTTCACCTGCTCGGGATCACACGCGTGGAGTCGATGGACGACTTCGCAGACCTAGGCGTCACGAGTTTCGATAGCACGTCAGCGTTCCGCCAGGCGTTCATGGACGATCGTAAGAACTTCCACACCGTCGAGCGCGCCTACGTTGCCCTCCGCGTCCCACAGGTCGATGGAAACCCCACTTTGAAGCGCGCCATCCTTGCTGGAAATGTGAGCCAGAAGGACGCGATCACCGCTGAACGGGAGACTCTAAAGGCGCTGCGCAGCTACGACGGGTCGTCCATGTCAAGGCGGATCTGTCTCGACCGCCTCTGCGAGTACGAGATCATCTGCCAATCCAAGAAGTCGTACCTAGCTGCCTACGAGGAGACGCTTGAGGCAGCGCCATGGACCCGCTGTGACTGCAGAATCTGCAGAGATCACGGCGTCGAGATCGGGGTCTTCCGCGGCACCGAACGAAACAAGCGCCGCGGCTTCCACAACATGTCAGTCCTTGCCAAGAAGATGGCGCAACTCAAATCGCACGGGAGAACAGATGGCTGATCGCTACGAACTGCGACTGCCCGCCCTCCGAATTCGCCAAGGTGCGCAGTTCATCTACACCTTTGGGGTCGACGGCAAGCGCATCCATGACTTCGCAACAGTCAGTCGTGTTCACCGAGACGACATCACGCTCCAGGGCTACCAGCGTCCTGAGGTTCTCAGCCACATCAGGGCGATCCGGCGCTACCTCGAGTCTGATGGAGCCATGCTTCCGAACGCGGTCGTCGTTGCGTTCGACGACCGCGTGAGTTTCGTCGCGTCCGGAACTAGCAGTTCGGTCGACTACGTTTCCGCCGGCGAGCTCGTCATTCCGATCGACGAGTCGTTGCCCGAGGATCAGAAGCCGGCCTGGCTCGTGGACGGGCAGCAGCGCAGTGCAGCGATTCGCGACGCTGACCTCGCTGAGTTTGGGATTGCGGCCGTTGGCTTCATTGCCCACGGCGAAGCTGAGCAGCGAAGCCAGTTCATCCTCGTGAACAACACGAAGCCCCTCCCCAAGGGTCTGATCCACGAACTGCTGCCAGACACGATGGGTCATCTGCCGACGGCGTACGCCCGGAAGCAACTGCCCGCAGAGGTCATGGCTCGACTCAACTTCGGCAACCGAGCGGCCGGTGCACCCTTCGCTGGACGCATCTCGACCCCGACCATGGCCGATGGCTACATCAAGGACAACAGCGTCCTGAAGATGATTGAGAACAGCCTCTACGACGGCGCCCTCTATCAGTACCGCGATCCTGAAGACGGATCCGGCGACGTTGACCAGATGGTCCTTCACCTGAACTACTTCTGGACCATCGTGCAACTTGCTTTCCCGACTGCATGGGAACTACCCCCGACCAAGTCTCGCCTGACCCATGGCGCGGGCGTCCAGGCGATGGGCTACGTCATGGACGCCCTCACCGACGGTGTCCCGACGGCGGAACTCGCCGGCATGAACCTCGAGGCGACGGTTGGACGCCTTGGCGAACACTGCGCGTGGACGAGCGGAACCTGGGATTTCGGCGAAGAGCAAGTCCGTCGCTGGAACGGCATCCAGAACACGCCCAACGACGTCAAGGTGCTAACCAGTCACCTTCTCCGCGCCCTCAAGAGGTGACGTCAGTTCGCGGAGCGCAACTCTTCAAGCCCAGCCTCGACCACCCTCAGCATTGACGCGGCCCCGCACCCGTCCGGGTAACAGACCTTTCCACGATCAGCGTTGTCGATGATGAATCCGGTCGCGGCGTGAGCGGCGCGGCCGGTCGCGATAGCGATGAGATCCGCCTTGCGGCTGTACTGGCGGAGAGCCGCATTGCCGACCTTGTCCGAGGACTGATGGATGCTTAACGTCGGATACTGGTCACTCAGTGATGCTGCGACTCGCGTCAACGTCCCCGCGTCAAGGCTGTAGAGCAGGACGCTCGTACCGACAGGCAGTTCCGGCGACCCAACGTCCTCCGATGTATCCGGCACTGCCCAGTCCCAGTCAAGTCCCCCATCATTGGCAATGATGGCTGCAAGGGATCGCAGGCCGCCCGAGAGGCGATGCCGTTGCGAGTTGAGGGGCCCCAAGACGGTCGAGAGGAACTGCGCCTGAGCTTCCGGCACCGGGCGCGGTCCGCATGCAACGGCGTCGGCGAGGTCCAGGGCCTGGGCCGCCGAAGCGATCGAAATCCACTGCGGGGCAAAGGTGGCAATGTCGTCTAGAAGCGAGGAGTAGTCGTCACGACCTGGCGCACTGCTGAGGAAGATCGACACGAGCGCCGCGAGCGCCGACAGATCAGCCGGCCCAAATCTCTCCTCAACCAGATATCGACTGGCCAGCGCTCTCGCCGTTCGCGGTGCAGGGCGTCCCGGGTCCGAAGTGTCAAGAAACGCTGCGACCCCCGCCAGCAGTGCATCAGTGGCAAGGTCGGAGAGGTCGTCGATCGCCGTGGCCAGTTCGACATCCACGCGCCAAGACGGCTCCCATGCCTCGACCAAGTCGTTGATCGGCGGGACCGATGGCGCTGTCCCCAGTTGATCGAGCCACTCCAACCAGGAACGGGCTGGCGCGACGACGCCCCCGCGCTCCACCTCCCGCGTATCGACTTCTTCTGGCCCGGGCACAACCTCGTTCGCGCGATCAGTGGCTTGCTCCGCGAGCACGTCCGTCGTCGGGAGCAGACCTATCAGGCGGATCCGCAATTCATCGGACACGTGATCATTGAGGAGCAGGGCCTGAGCCAACTCAGCATCGCCGCGCGCCAAGGCCACCAGACCACCCACGGCAACGGCATCTGGATCCGAGGTGCTGGCAAGCCCCTTCCCGACAAGCATCGCCACGTCAACCGCTTCGTGTGCAAGGCGTTCGGCCCCCGCATCCAAATCCAGGGGCGAATCGACATGCAGATTGCACCTCCCCCAGGCACTGAGAATCGCTTCACGCACAGCCTGCGGCGGCTCAGTGTGGACGATGGTCGGCAGGGATCCGTGGCCAAGAAGTTCCCGGTCGCGACCGAGTCGCCCGAGTCGCTGAATCTGGAGGAACGCCACGTTCTCGTGCGAGATGCCACCGGCTCGCTCGATCTCCCGAAGTATGGCCGCCGACTGCTCCGTCGCACCTGCCGCGAGTGCCAGGTCGAATTCTCGAAGCATCCGGCCCACGGGCCGTGGCAACACCGGATTCCGCAAAGGGCGGCCCGCCAGCGAACGCGCCAGGCGCTGGAGCGCGAGGACGAGGCGTCCTTCCGTTTGCCCACTGGGCCTCAGCGCGAACGTGGTACCGGCACCAACCATCGACAGAATCGATGCCTCAACCGGATCCGACGCGCGCAGCGATGCGACGCGCCCGTCAAACGGACTGAGGTAGTCAGCGACTGCCGCCTGAAGCAGCGGCCTGATCCTTCCCGCATGCGAGTGGTCCCAACAGACAACGTAAACAATCGACGCGTCGCCCTCAGCATCTCGACGCGGCAGGATCAGCGGACACTCGCCGCGGGCGTCCAGCGCACGCAGAAACGGCGTGATCCGACTAGCAGCAGGATGGTCCGCGGCCATTCCTGGCCATACGCCGTTGGGGCTAGAGAAGAATGCCAGCACCAGTTCGTCGACTCGGGTTTCGTTCATTCGGCCGCCCCCAGCCACCGAGTCCGCAACTCCAGTCGTTGGGTTGACGCGACGGTCGGCCCGACCTGCAGATCGATGCTTTCCTCGTTTCGCTGAAGACCGTTCCATGTGAAGTTCATTGAACCCTTCAGCGTCCAGTCCCAACCGACGAGAATCTTCTCGTGAAGGTCGGCACTCAAATACGTGTGGATTCGCTCCACATTGCCGAGTCGTCGCATGAAGTCACGATTGTGCTCGACGTCTCGGAGGGCGACATGAACAACGGTGCCTCTCTCGGCTAGGGCACGGAGGACGTCAGAAAGCGTCAGGCTGGAACCGGCGTCTTGGCCGAGCAATCCGTCGAACTGACGGGACGAGTTGTCGAGAACCGTCACGTCACTGGCCCAGCCGCTGACGAGCCACAACTCCGGACTCGGTGAGCACAACTCGGATGCGAACACTCCCCCGAGCACGTCTACGATCGCTAGGCCATTCCGAGGACGCGTGCGAACAGTTCGCTGCAGCCCGGGGGTCATTGCAACTCCTCTGCGAACGCCATGCGCGCGTGCCAAAGTCCGAGTCTCCTGCCCACGCCCTCAAGGCGGGCGTAGACGCGCAATCCCGAGCGCTCCACGGGAGAGGCAAGACACGTTCTGATTGCCGATGCAAGGTGAGCCTTGGCGGAGTCTGGGGCCGTCAGACGAACTCGACCATCGGCTGTGAGAGCGGCCAGATAGTCGTCCAGCCAGTCGGTCTGCGTAACGTCCACGACAGCGGCACGATCCCTCACTACCTCGTCCAAGACGAGTCGCTCGATCAGTACGTCGTCCCTAAAGGGCTGCCAATACTGGAGGCGCTGGTTCCTCGCGTCGTGCCCTCTCGACCACAACATGCTGAAGGCGGCATCTAGGTTCAGCGGCGAAATCGACTCGCCAAGCGCTCCCGTAGCCGCGAAGAAGGCGAAGCTTCTCGCATCAATCTCCACGCCCACTTCAGCTTCGAGCTCTAGCCAGGCTTTCACGAGCCAAGACACACGGCGGTCGATCTGAGGTCGAGCACCCGGACGAAGAAGGCGCGCTGCGAACGTCGACATGGCCAAGTGCGTTGGCGGGCCATCGAACGCAGTCCATGCCCCTCGCACCGCCGAAAGGGCGTCATCCAACGAGCCGGAATCTGTGGCGGCTCGAAATTCAGAAACGGCACGCGCGAAGCTGGAGCTTGCGTCGTCGAGTTCACGGATCGCGAGACGCAGGGTTCGGTCGGTCTCCTCCGCGTCCGATGGTCCAACCGCGCGACCGACGGCCTCCCAGAAGCGCCGAGGGTCGACCGCGTAGGCACGGCTGAGCGCTTCCATGACGCCCAGCCCACCGACTGATGTCTCCGAAACTATGACTTCGAAACGATCAGGGTCGACTTGGTCGAAGACAACGTCCGCAACAAGATCTGACTCCTGGGCATCCGGAACGGTCTCAAAGGTCGCGTCGAGCACGGCGGCCGCGAGGGTGTCCGCAAAGGCGCGCCTGCGAAGGTCACCCGTCGTCGCGCTGAGGTCGGCAGTCGAGAGGAGCGGCGCATGGTCCTCAATGACAGCCCGCACCGCAGAATCGCCAGCCAGATGTTCGAGGTCGCTCAGGATCCTCTGGCTAGACAGCAACCCCGGATCGTCCGATCGGTAGGCGCTGGCAAGGAACGATGTCAGATCGGTAGCCCAGGCCCCTCCGCGTAGAGCGGACGTTACGTCCGTTGCGCTGGCTCCATCGAGTCCTGCCTGGACGAAGGCGTGGAGGTACACCTCCACGAGCCATCGCCGCTGGAACTGATTGGCCAGCCCATCCAGCGCGGAGTCGTCCATGACCCTCCGGCGGAAGCAAAGAGTTCGCCAAGCTGGCGACCTCATCAGTTCATCGCCCTCGGGTGCGTCCGGGACAACTCCACCGACAACGAGGGCGTCGGCTTCGATCTCGAAACCGAGCGCCGCAGGATGCCCGTCGTGTGAATAACGCACATCCAACGGCCTACGCGCGAGGCCGCGATTGTCCTGAGTCACCAGTTCGCCGTCCGCGCCGATGCAGAGCCGCCGCACGGTCAGCGGGCCTCCCGACACGTGCAGAGCAAAGGCGAACTGGGAGACGAATCCGGCCCAAGCCGAAGGGGTGGGGACATCCATTTGTTGAAGGGACGCAGCTTCATACGAGAAGGCGGATCGCCACACTGGTCGGGTTGAAGACGTGTCCGCGATTTCCCGCGGTGGTGCCTCGAGTTGGAGTTCGAGAGGGCGAACGACGATGAATGTCTCGCCTGAGATGTCCGTCCACTCGCCAAGAGCATGGCCCTTGGAAACGACGGCCCGCAGTTCAAGAATGTCGCCGGCCTCAGGGACGGGAAGCCAGGTGCGGTGAGATGCGTGCGCGTGACCGAAGCGCCGACTGACCCGGCCCGGCACTGCTTCCCGGAGGGCCTGGCCAATTGGCATCGTCTGCGGCTCACCCGTGCGAAAGTCGGCTGGCATCGCGAGGATAACGTCCGGAGTGTTGAGCGAGTCGAACAGCGTGGCAGTTAGGAACTCGGGCAAGGGTTGCCCCACAATCGCACCCGCGTCTGACTCGCCAGGGAGTGTCTGCCACCCGCTCTCAAGGCGTCGCAGAATCGTCGGCACTACGGAAAGCAGGAGGGAGCGCGGTTCCTCCCACATGGCGGCATCTGCCTCATCCGGTCCGATCGCGAGGGCTCGCTGTAGATGCGCTTTGAGTTCGTCCTGCCGTACGGCCGAACCGAGAAGGTCGCGGAGCAGATCGACTACCCGCGAGGGGTCCGGCACCTGTGCAGACCAGGGCGGCGCCGAGAACGATCGGGCATCTACGGACCCGGCGCGAGCAACCCAGTCCAACAGGGCATGTGCCGCCTGAATCTTGACGACGAAACGGTTGCCTACCGGGATGGACCGCGCCCGAAGTTCGGGTTCCAGCAATTGCTCATATGACTGGTAGGCCGATCTATCTCGACCGTAGTCCGACAGCACGACAACGGTGAGCGGTCGCATGTCGAGGCGCCGACCCGCGCGTCCTCTCCGCTGGAGGAATGACGCCATGTCACGCGGGGCCTTGTGCTGGAGGACTACCCCGACTCGTGGATCGTTGAACCCGACCTCTAGGGAGGATGTAGCCACCACAACATCTGCGGCCCCGTCCACCCCAGTGTCCTGGGAGGATGTGCGCGCCACCCGGAGCGGTCCCGACATACGGCCCAAGCGATCAGCGAGGTCCCACGACTGGCCGTCGTCGTACCGCTTCCCAGCGTGCGGGAGTCCAGGGTCCCGCAGTGTTCCGAGCACCGTGCCTCGGGAACGACCAAAAGTAGAGGCACCCTCGGCATCCCGGAGGTTGTCATAAAGCCGGTTGATGACGTCCAGATCGTCGGTGAAAGCAAAGGCAACCGACCCAAACGGACCAGGCGTCCGATCGAGCATGCGCCCCAAAAGCATGAGGGCCTGGATCGTGGTCGAGAGGAGGGCCGCTCCCGAGAGTGGGTCGCCTCTGAGGACGACCCCATATTCCCGGCTGATGGGAGCAAGTTCGCCCAGTGCCGGCGCAATGACCTCGACGTCGCCGCGATCCACCCCAGTCAGCGTCGAGAAGAACTGTCCAGCATCGCGGAGGGTTGCAGACAGACCAACCACGGCAGGGCTGTCGACGCCCCACTGGCGAAGTGCGTGCCTCCAACGCCGCAGCACGAATGCCACCTGCGCCCCGTGGACGCCGGCATATGTATGCGCCTCGTCCAACAGAACGAGGCGGATCCCGGTCGGCCCCTTCCAACCCAGCAGACGACCGAGCTTTGACGAGGTTGCCTGCTTGCTCAGCATCTCTGTCGTACTGAACAGGATGTCCGGAGGGCTGCTGACTATCGTCTCGCGAGTTATCGCCAACGCGCCGTTCGAGGTCACGCGGCCGCACGCCGAACACGTAAGGCGTTCATCTCCCCCGGTACGGTCGGTATCCAGCCAGACCTGCTCACCCGCGCACGCGTCGCCGAGGCACGGGAAATAGGGCGATACCCAACCGGTCGGGGTGCGCGACCAACCACGCACCTTCCCGCGTTCAAAGTCGGCCCTGCGCGGAGTCGCCCCGTAAAGGAGCCCAATCCGGAGCGGCTTCGGCGCGGCTTCGCCGATCAAACCAGCACGCTCGCCAACGAGCATTGCCTCTCGTGCTTGGTCCCGTAGCAATTCGATCCGCGGGTAAAGCGCGAGCGTGTGGGGTCCCCGCCGCGGCCGCCCTCCCTCGCCACCTGCGAGGTCGAGTAGTGCCGGCAGGTAGAAGGCAAGGGTCTTGCCCGAACCGGTGCCCGCGGTGACGATCCTGGCGGAGGGCCGCTCGGATGCGATGGCGCCCAAGATGGACTCAGTTGCGCGGACCTGAAACGGAGCTAGAAGCGAGGATCCAACGACTCGGCTGAGCATCTCGTCTTTCGCGGGTCCCCACCCAGCGGTTGGCCGCAGGGCATCCGCGACCTGCGCCACATTCATTTGCCGTCTCGGATACCGACGTGACGAGACGCGCAGTCGGTAGTCGGCCACAAGCGGCGCGTAGGCCCGCCACCAGCCGTCGGCATTGGTGTCCTTCGGCGGCCACATCTGGCGCAACAGACGTAGGAGTCGGAGCGTCTCTGCGAATCGACTGCGAAACCGAACCTCGCCAGTGGGCAGGCGGAGAAGCAGCCCTCTGCGCCCGAGGATATCCAGGTACTCCTCCACGGTCGGGACCTCGATGCCCCCCGCAGCGAACTCGGAAATGCGCTGATCGTCGATGGCCCTGGTGACGTCGGCCTCACTGAGAAACCCATCAACGACCCCCCAGGCCAACAGGGGCAGTTCCAGGTCTTCCAAACGACTCAGTAGTTCACCGAGTCGCTCCTCGCTGACGTCAATCATTCGACCCTCAGGACAATCTGAGCTGCGATGTCTGCGTGATCATCTCGGAGCATTCGCAGTTCGTCGTCCGTCAGTTCGTCGAGGTGGCACGGGAGTTTCGCCAGGAGCGCATCCAGCGGACCTTCGGGCTCCACCTTGGCGAGTCGGGAGGCGACCGTATCGAAGGAGCTAGTGAAGGCGTCCACGCTGTCGGGCGTTGGCGGCGCAGTCGCGATGCGCCTCATACTCTCGAGGCGAAGTTCGACGCCTTTCCGCTCGAAGCCAAGCCGAGCGAGACGGTCGACAGGCAGTTCGTCGAGCTGACTTTGCGCCCAACTTGACCAAGCCGACGACGCGGCGTCCGAGAGTGCCCGCACGGCCTTGCCAGCGTCATTCGCGCGAGCTTGGAGCAACTGCGGGCTGGGCCGCCCGACGGTCACGATGTGCTTCTTCAGTTCCTCTGGCGCCTTCGTCAGATCAAACTCGGTCTGCGCGGCGACACCCTTCTCGACAAGTTTGGACTGAAGCCTCACAGCCGTTTCCAGTTCCCGGAGTGAGCTGTCCAACTTGGCCAGCGCGGTTTCGGTCCGCGTGTGGTCTTGGACGGCCTCAGCGCCTTCCCGTGCCTGGCGGGCCAAGCTCGTGAGGCGCTTGGCGCGAACCAGCAGGCCGCCCGGTTGCGTTTCACTCATCGACTGCCCCATTCGTCACGATGCTCATCCATCGGCTGATCTGACGCTCGATGGCTTCATCGATGTCGACCTTGGTGCCCGAGTCGATCTCAGCATCGCTGATTCCGGACTCCACCCATCGTTCGGACTCCTCAAGGTAGTCAGCGATGCGCTTCAAGTCCGCGCCGACCGTGGCCCCAACGACACGAGCCAGCGCGATACCGCTCTGACCGGAAGTTGACTCCAAGATCTTCTCGACCTCGGGCACGGCTCGTGAGTCGAACCCTCGAGCTTCGTCGTTGCTGCGCTCGAGCGCCACAAGGTCGCGGACCTTCACGAGTCCCTGGGCCTGGCCCTCTCGGGCGGCGAGAACCACGGCATCGACGGTATCCACATACGACTCCGAGGGCGGCAGCAAGCGCCGAACACGGCCTAAAATCGATTCCCACTGCGCGACCTGTGCCGGTGCGACTTGGACGAAGATCGCGAGCTTCCTGTTCGCATCCACGCACCAACCGGGAACCGTCGACGGCAACTCTTGGAGTTGCGCTCGAGCCGCCTTCACGATCCTGGTCAGCCGTACCGTGTCCAGCGCGTGCACCGCACCGGCACCCTGAGCTGTTCCGACCCCACCGAGGAATCGCTCCACCGCGCCGTTGCGCTCAATGACATAGGCCCTGTAAGCATCGACCCATTGCGGGTGCCGGGAGTCCCCATCTCCGCGGGTTGGATCTCCCCTCCACGCCACTGCCCGGATCAGATCGACGTCGCGAGCGGTCGACGTGATGTGGCCGCACACCAAGGCGCCGATGATCAGCGACCGAGCAGCCTCAATCATGGGCTCATCGCTGTATTCCAGAGTTCCGAGCAGCCGTGCCCGCGCCTTGGGCACAGCATCCGCGGCCATAGCATCCAGCCGCGCCAGTGCGTCGCCTGACAACTCTGGGAAGCCCGCTTGCATCAGGGCCAGGCCCTGAAACAGCATCGCGTTCCGTGCGCTCCTAGCGACTCGCACGATCGGCTCGACTCCTTGACCGATGCCCTCTTGTGCCCCCTCGATCGAGACAGTCCTCGCGTTGTCCGGAAGGGCCTTCCTCACGGTATCCGCGTCAGGAGACTTGACAACGGGGTCGAACCACTCAACGCGAGCTAGAACGGCCTCACGGATCAGCGAGCGGATCCCCCGCGCCATGTCTTGTGGGAGGGTCTTGTCCTTGGCGGACCACTCCTCGACTGCCTCCAACTGACGCTGCACGGACTTTGGGAGGTTCTCGGGCTGCTTTGAGGTCGCATCTTGATCGTCGGTTGATCGATCGTCGGTGTCTGGTTGGTCACCGTCGAATGCAATTGGATCTAGACCAAAGGTCTCGAAGACAGCGCCCGCCACTGGGCGCGTCCCTGCTTTCCCCCAGAACGCGAGCAAGGTCTCCAGTCGCGGAGCCAGGTCCTTGGGGTAGTCGTCCTCCAGTCGTTGACGAACGGAAAGAGGAAGTGACGCAACTCCCGCGGCACGGGACTCCTCGGCCAGCAAGCGTCCCGGCGGGAACTCACCGCGTGGAAGCAGTCCCGACCCCTCCATGAGTACGTCGCGTACCGCGCGGGACAGCACGCGTCGGGGATTGAATAGGGCCTGCTGTTGGCTCCCGTCTGCGCAGGCCCGGACTGCACGCAAGACCGCTGACTCGTTGTATGGATATAGGCCGTGGCCGGCCTCCGATGTCCCGAAGATGCTGTGACAGGAATCGCTGAACTGGCATGAGTCGCAGGCGTTCGGAGCGGTCTTGGTGGTCACCATCGCCGCCTCAAGATCGTCCTTGCCGATCCGTGCTGCGTTCAGGTAACGGCCAACAAAATCGACGAGGTCCGCGTCGCTGGCACTGCCACCGTCGATCTGTACGTCAACCACATAGCTGGGCGAACTTGCCTCAGCACGTGTCCTGAACGTCTCCGGAAGGTTCTCTCGGTAGTACGAGGGTGTCACCGCGAGGAGGGTTCGAACGGTCGCGTACTTCTCCTGGCCTTGAACCACACTCGACTCATGGATGGCGTCAAGGAGGTCCCGGCGGACGCCTTGGATCAAGGCGACGTCTTCGATCAAGAGGATGATCTCGTCGCCAACCAGTTCCTCGCGGAGTTTCATGAATGCGCGGTTGATGTTGCCGACGCCAAGGTTTGCCGCCTTCATCACGGCAAGATCAAGCAGGTCGTTCAGGATTCGGACGGCCTCGAGCTGCATGTCTGTGTTGACTGCCAACTGCTTGAACAACGTGCGCGTAGCAGCTGCTGCGTCAGCGAGGTTCGCGACGTCAGTGATGTCCAGCGGGAGTTCGTCGACCGTGAACTCCAGCGGCACGTCCGGCTCGTCAGGAGCTCGGCCGTTGAGTGCGTGGAGTGCCCGCCTGTTGATGAAAGATCCAGGACGCAGAAGATGCTCGCGAAACAGAGGGTCCAAGAAGAGCAGTCCGAGCCCTCGCTCACCGACGAGAGGCTTGTCGAGAAATCCTTGCGGCTCACGGGCGCGAAGCGCCTCGGCAAGCTCGGCGAGGATCTTGCGTTCCATCTCGTCGACCGAGATTGAAGTACCAAGCCCAGAGACCTGCCGCCGGATCTCATCGAAAGCCGGCCCGGTCTGTTTGTTGAGCAACTGCTCTACGACATCGCGGAGGCTTGTCTGAGTCTTCTGGAGGTAGATCACATGGCGCCCGCCGATACGGGGAATGTTGGCATTTGCCCACCGAACGAGGTGAGACTTGCCGGCGCCGGACTCGCCAAGGACGGGCGCGATGAGAACTCCCGCATTGGGCGTCGAGGTCAGGAACTCACGGACGACGTCATGCTCCGTAACGAACGCGGCGCGCTTCCCAGCCTTAGCCCCCTCCCGCCGGATGCGCAGAGGCGAGTGTGTGGCCAAGAGAACCTGGTCCGAAGGAGTTGCCGCCTCGGTCGGAATCGTCGCCGCAACAGACTCAGCACGCCAACAGGTGAAGCCAACAGGAAGAGTGCTCACTTCGGTGCCTCAATCTGAATCGTCGAGACGTACCTCGCGCCCGCCGTGCGCCCGTTGTCAGGCAGGGCGAGGACTCCGGTCGGGTCAGACTGGTACCCCATCGTCAAGACGCCTCGCGCTTCAGCGCTGTTCAGTGCCAAACCGACCGCGGCGAGCTGGTCCTGTGGGTCGTCGTCAAGTCCTTCGTAGGTCGCCGATGGGTGTCCAGGTAGGACCGGCAACTCGCTGCGCAAGAAGGCCATGAAGGCTGCGATCGGGACTCGCACGCCCACCGGCAGACGCTCCGAGAAGGGCTGAGCTATCGCATCAAGCACTGCCTCAGTCGGATCAGCGACAACGTGGCTCCTGGAGGCAGCATCGGAAGGCACGAGACTGCGGAGAGCCGGTCGGGCAAACCCGAGGGTCGTTGCCCACGTCGGGAAGTTGTTCCAGCGAGTGTCGTTTGTGAATAGGTCGGGTGGCATGGCCACCTGCACGTTGCTCTTCCAGTGAAGCGGCACGAAAGGGCTCTGCGTCATCAACCAAACTAGCCCGGAACGAAGATCCGGGGCGCCCTCGAACGTTGCCGAAACGTCTGACGGCGGGCACACAAGTTGGCGGCGCAACCGGCGCAGAAACCCGGCGGAGTCTGTCGGATCAGCACTGAGGAGCCCGTCCTCCGATGAGACCAGCCCAAACTCGACTAGGGCGGACATGGCCTGCTTCGCGTGAGCCCCATCGGACGGCGCGTGCATCCGCAACTCATCCGGCAAGACAAGGCTCAGCACCTCCTCGGCCGAGAGCCCGGGGACCTTGGCGATGGTGGAGTAGCAAAGCCACATGGCCTGCGGGAGAACAACCCCTTGGCCCGGGTCCAGAACCTTCATTCACAACTCCGTCATGAGCGCGCTCGCTCGAATGCTCACGTCGGCGGTGTCCGCCAGCGTCCAACCTGGTTTGACGTCACTCATTGTGGACTGGGGACCGATCACGTATGTAGTGAGTCCCAGGTCCAACCTCTCACGCAGACGTGGTGGAACGTACCCGCCTGCGATAACAACGACGAGCGGATCCGGGTGGCTCAGCATGAGCGTGACGGCCGAATCAGGATCATCGAGGATCACCGGAGACGATGGCACGCTGCGCTGGAGCGCGTCGGCCTCAATGACGTCGAGGCCGGCGAACATGCGCAAACCGCGCTGAGCCAGACGGGTAAGGATAACGTCGTACCGCTCACCGTCCGGGTACCAAACCAGTCCCCACGTCGACGATCCTCGCCACGGCCTGAGGGGATCTGCCATCGTCCCAACCCTCGGAAGTCGCGGGCTGGGCTCCGGCACATCAAGGCCCGGCGCCGCCTCGGGATTTAGCCGACAGTGCGGGCACCCCCTGCAACGGGGCGTGGTCGACAAGACCCCACCGCCGTGACGGACCCGGTAGTGACCGGCGAGGACTCTGCCAACACAGCGACCGCCTTCAAGCACTTCAAACATGGCGCTGAGGGCCAACTCCTGCGACGACCGCAACTCGGCGCGAAGTTTCTCCATTGCGTCCGTCCACCCAGCACGGCTGAGGAATTGCCCGTTGGCCAGTTCAAACTCGAGAAGATCGCCCACTGACTCGTAAAACCCGTCACGATCGGTCGCGTCGGCCTCGTCGCGCCACCGAGGCACCTGGAACCTGATCGCTCCAGCCTGCGCCATGAGCGTCAACGTTCGGACGTTCCACTGCGCGCTCTCGTTGAACCCTTCGGGAAGATACGCGGGGACAACGCTTCGGTTGACCCGGTATCGAAGGCCAGAGACGTTGGTGCCCTGTCTCAGAAGGTCCTGCCAGCGACTCCAGCCCTTCTCGTCGCCGATCAGAACGGCGGAGTTTAGACGCTGCGCCAGTTCACGGTCGGCGGGAGCCTCACACAAGTACGCGACCGTCGGACGGCCGTCGCGGCCACCGCGGCCAACCTCTTGGTAGTAGCGGTCAATCGTCTCCGGCACGCAGGCATGCAGCACGGTCCGCACATTTGGGAGGTCGAGGCCAAGCCCGAACGCCGACGTTCCGACCACCACGTCCACTGACGTTGGTACGCGACTGCCGTCAGTGCGAACGCCGCGGACAGCCTCCACAACACCCGCGCGCTCTTGCTCAGTCGACTCGCCCGTGATCCCAGCGACTCTCCCGTACCCAGCATCTTGCAGATGGGTGACCCAGGCCTTCGCGTCTCGGACGCGCGTCGTGTAAAGGATCAGCGGCTTCGGGAGGCCATCGACGGCACGCAGGATCGACTCCTGCCGCGACGTCTCATCGACTGCACGGTCTACGAAGACGGCGGGCTCGGCGCGCAACTCCATTCCCCACACCATCGCGGAGGACCCGGCGGTTGCGAAGAGGCGGTCGAGGACATCAACCGATCGCTGACCAAGCGTGGCGCTCAAGAGGAGAACAGCCGGCCGCGAGTCGACGGGGGCAACCGTGCGAGCTTCGTCGATGAGCCCGGGCATTGTCTGGAACTCTGGCCTGAAGTCGGTTCCCCATTGGTCAATCAGATGTGCTTCGTCGATCACGATCTGCTGAAGCCGCCCCTCCCTCGCACAGTCGAGGATGGCGGGAGCAAGCCCACTGACGAAGGCCTCTGGGCTCGTGTAGAGCAGGCGTTGGGTGCCAGCCCGAAGCGCCCGACGTAGGGACTCCTTGCTCGCGGGATCGAGTGATCCGACGTAGGCATAACGGTTGTCGGGGCTAAGGCTGAGATTGGCAGTTCGCGCCAACTCCTGGGTCCGGCGCTCGAGATCGAGCGCCAGCACAATGGTGGGAACAACCACGATCGTGACACCCGACGAACTGAGCATCGTCTTGGACCAGGCGACGGCAGTCTTGCCACGCCCGGTGGGGAGGGCAACCATGAGCGTCTCGTCACTACTCATCACCGCGGCACGAGCCGATTGACGCTGGGACTCGCCACGGTAGGTCTTGAACTCGGCGCCGTGGGCGCGAGGCCAGAACGGGTCGGCTCGCACCGAAGCGAACATGGGGTCCGCGTCCCGAAACGCGGCGAGTACCTCGCCGCGCGCGACTGCCGACGCCGCTGACTCGTCCAGACCTCCAGGGATCCACTCGGCTGCCCGAATGCTGAGGCGTCCGTCAGCCAAGGTCGCGGGAACACAGTTAAGGTCTCGCCATTGATCCGCAGTGGGCCATTCCTGGCTCACGGGCACCGTCAAAGCCGGAGAGGACCCGTAGGTCGACGCGGCGGTGACCAGCACCTGCCTGACGAGAGCCGCGAGATCCCGCCACGCCGAGTGGCCCGTAGACAAGCCTGACATCGCATCGAGGAGTCGTGTGCACGCATCTGACAACGTCTGGCCCGCGTCAACCTGAGGGGGGTTCGGCCACACGGAGAGAGCTATGGAGGCGACGCTCAGATCGTCTCTAGACATACTCGCTCCACGACTGCGCCGAGCGCACAAGGCACGTGACCGCAACCAAGCGGATACTGGGAACTCGGACCCCGTCCTCCAGTGCCCGGCCGACAGCAATTTCCCGACCCCATGCATCGGGATCAGCCACCAATCCGTCCGCTGCTTGCCTCGCCTTGGTCTGAGCAACAAGTAGGTCTGTCCTCGCGGACACGTTCCTGGCCGCGAGGGCAGTTAGCCGTGCTAGGTCTGCGACCTGATCCAGGTGTTGTCGCGCAGCGGAAAGGCCGGCTGGACCCAAAGATGCTAGGACGTGACCGCCGCCAAGAACGCTATGAAGCGCGTCAATCCGGGCCGGGTTCAGGTTGACGTCTCTACCCTTCATGACGGGCTGGTTCAGATACGCAACAACGTCGTCGTCCTTCACAGGAGCCATGTCATTGACCGCGATCCAGATTCTCCTAAAGGTCGGCGCGAGGGCCGCGTCCCCTCGACGCCTTGCGACCGCAAGCCCTTCAGCGCCCTGTCCCAACGCTTCAACGACCGGATCCAGGTTTGCCTCAATCACGAAGTCATATCCGAAATACACAAGTGGGTCATACGACCAGCCAGGATCAAGTCGCCATTGAGCGCTGGCCTGGCCTCGGTCGTCAATCTGAAGGATCGACTCGATCCCATCGATCAACGGATTCCCGCGCCGGAACATCCGACGCCCGGCTGTCACTTGCCAGCGGTCGAAGTACCCAGTTCGGGATTCCGGCCGAGTGACCATCCGCGTGAGCAGACGTGGACTCACGAGGGGCGCTTGCTGCGGGTCGCGGTCGACGCGAATGCTCCCGTCAGATTGCCGCTGGCTCGAGAACATGAAGCCCTCGGCCCCGGTGATCAGTTTCAAATACGCCCGCTCGATCTGGTCGTGACGAGCGTCGAAGGATGAGATGTTTTTCGCGAGCGTTTCGCCCTCTCCGCTCGCGTAACTCGATTCCAAGGCATCGAGTTCATTGATGCGGCGACGCTCCGCAACGAGCGCCGCCTGGATGTCAGGGACGCGGTCAAGCGCATGCTCTCGTCCTTCTACGAGCAGTTGGCTCCAAGCTGCATCGGCCAGATCATCGGCAATCTCCTGCATGGCAGAGATGGACTGTCCAAAGATCCCGAAGCCCGTCCCCAAGATTCGAAGCCAGGTCGTGTGCAGGCCGTCGGGATCCAGATCGGAGACGACGTATTGCACTGCTGTCCGATTGGTGCCGTATCGGTCGACCCGGCCGATGCGTTGCTCAAACTCGTTCGGGCTCCAGGACAGTCGGGCGTGAATCACGACCTCGGCCTGCTGAAAGTTGCGGCCGACGTCACCGCTCTGGTCGGCTACCAGAACGCCACCGGCATCGCGCCAAGCGGACACGGCCTCCTGGCGCCTTCCCGTCGGTGACCCCGCGAGGTGCTCATGGACAGACTTTGGCGCCCCGAGCATGGACCGCAGCTCGGTCGCGATGTCGCCGGCAAGGCTCCCCGGACCACAGAAGACGACGACGCGCTGAGCCGGCCGGATCCGCTTCAAGATCGCTTCGGCAAGCCTCCGGCACAAGTCGGCGTCATGTACTTCCAACAAGTTGTCGAGGATGCGTTGTTCGAACGACAGAAGTTCAGCGGCGTTGAGACGGTTCACCTCCCGCGGCGTCAGTGCCGCTTCGCTCAAGACTCCGGTCACTCGCGCTCTCAACACAGATACGGCGTCCGCGATAGTCGCGGCGCCTAGGCGAGAGACAAGGACGCTGGCAACGCGGGCATACGGCTGCGGGTCGAGCTCTGCGTCAGCGATTTCCGCCGCTGCCATCCGCATCCAAGTCTCGACCGCTCCGACAACCAGGTCTCCCTCGGTCGTATCGAGGCGAATGACCTTGGGACGCTCACGACCGGTGAACTCGAATGGAGCCATGTTGCCCTCGTCATCCAGTCGGTGCTGCTGGACCACGTGGCGGCGATTGCGGATGACTCTGTGATGCAGGCGGTAGGTCTCGGACACGTGGGCGCGAACGACCGCAACCGCTCGATTCAACTCCTCGGGCTCCGCCACACTGCTGTGCCCGAACGTCTCCATGGCATCAGCCATGCCTGACGCCAGCAGATCGTCTTCCGGGAGGAGCCTCCTGAGCGTCTCGAATTGATATTCAAGGAGTTCGCGGTTCTCGGGATCGGGTTCCTCATCGAGCCCGAACACGGCCATCGCCAACTCTCGCCGCGTCTCCAGGAGCCGCGCAAATCCCGACAGATCGCTCCACTTGAAGAGCTTCGGGTCGAGCAGATGCAGCAGGGCAAGGTGGCTCGTCACGTTTCGCGAAAACGGGGTGGCCGACAACAGAAGTAGCCGAGGAACCGCGTGGGCCACTGTCGTCAGTTGCCGATAGGGCTCATCCAATGGCGACTCCGCACGCGCCAACTGGTGGGCTTCGTCAACTACAAGCAGGTCCGCGCCATGAAACTTCTCCCAAACGTCGGGCTCTTCGTGACCTCGAACGGCGAATGGGAGGCGCCCGTCCTCAGTCGCGAAATCATCTAGGTAGAACTTGTCCAGCAACTCCGATTGCCACTGCTCGCGAAGCGCGTCCGGCACGATGAACCCGATCCGCCGCCGCGGATCATCGATCAGCAGTTGCCTCGCGACGAAACCTGCCTGGATCGTCTTGCCCATTCCGACTTCGTCGGCCAGCAGGTAGCGCTGAACGGGATCGTTGATGACCCGAAGGGCTGCATTGACCTGGTGCTCGTGAATGCCAACCCCTGCCGACATGAGCCCGGTCGCCGACATGGACGCCGCTCGCTCCGCCAGCAGCAGGTTGCGGACCGGTTGGCGCGCATCACGGAATCGAGGAGTCTCGTTCGCACCGGCCAACAGAACCTGAAGGGGATCCTTTGTCGGTCGATCCCACCTGACTCGGAGGGTCGACTCTGGGATGTCGACGTCGTAAGGCACGTTGGGAAAGCGCACGAAATAGTCCGGAGCGCGGCCCCCGACCACTCGGCCTGCCCGCCACCGTCCGTCGACCGTGGGTACGAAGACCCTCGTCTGCTCGTCGAGCGTGACACCTCGCAGCAACCCGAGCGCGATCCAGCGCGAATCTGCCTCGACCTCGACCGGGGACTCAAAGAAGTCGACCCGGGCAGTTCCGTCCTCAACGGCCGCGACGCGGCCGATGCCAGGCGCCCCCTCAAACGTGACGAGTGAGCCGAGAGTGCCAGCCACCCGTACCACCCAATCCTCGACGAAACTCCTGTCCGAGCTCCGCGAGGGGCTCCGTCAAGGCACTCTAGTGAAGGCGACCGACAGAATCCGGTCGAATCGTCTGGAATCAATGCGGCGAAACGCCTCAGTCGATCACCCGGCCCCTCGGAGGACCAGGTCACGAACCACGAGCGGAACGCTGAGAACGGCCATCCAGATGAACTTCATCGCGTTCCAACTGAAGAGGAGGACGAGGAGGTACAGCCACCCGAAGCCCGGTCTCGTAGCGATGACGGCAGCGACGCTCATCCCGAAGGTGTAGGCAGGCGTCACGACGAGCGCGATGGGGACAGCCCACTTGAGTCCGCGAGGCGTCCGCAGCCAGTCGAGGGCGCGGTTGGTCGGCATGTAGAAGCGCAGGTAGCCGCGGAGGGCGGCGCTGATGTTCCACAGCAGGGCAAGCATTGGGTTCTCCCATCGGTTCGTGCGACCGAACGTGGCACGGCTCGACGCGGCCGGGACTGGCTGTGGACGGAGTGGTGGATAACCGCGACAAACGCCGACCTGTGGACTACGCGATCGAAGCTCCTCGTCGGAGCACCCTCCCGCGATCGATCTCGACGGCCTCAGCCTTCGAGGTGGACCGTGCCCGGCGAATGGCTTGTTCAGCTCGACCGGCGTCGCGGCGTTGGGCATCCGTCGCGGGTTCTTCGCCGAGCGCGCTTCGAGCCGAGATCCCGTAGCGGTCGCGGTAAGCGGCGACAGTCGCGACCTCACGCATCCACCGCGACCGTTCAGCGTCGTCGTCGGGTGCCGTGCCGAGTCGTTTGAGCCATTGCGCGTTGGTGTCGACCGCCGTTTCGGCGAGCGCAAGTGCTCGATCCTCGATGAGGTGGGCTCGCTCTCGCAGCGCGTCCGCCATGTCCCTCGCTATCGGACCGTCGGCCGCCGGGACCAGCCCCGCGATGAGGTTGGGCTCGGCGCTGCGCTTCCCGCGGCGGACACGTCCAGTCTCGTGGCTGACGCGACTCATGAGGACGGCGCCGATGTCGACGGCATCACCGAAGCCCCGCCTCCCGACGACCGACGGCAGGACGAGATCGAGGTCGTGGTGGTTCGCCTCGGCTCGACGAAGCTCGGCCGTCAATGGACCGAAGGAGTCCGACTGCACGACGTCGTCGACCTGTTCGCGGGTGAGCCCCGAGCGATCGAGCAGCTCGACCCATCGGTCCCGTTGAGCGGCAGCTGCGATCGTTTCGTACTCGGCGGCCAACTGGGAGATCGAGCCCCAGGCATCATGCTCAGCACGGATCGTCTGGTGAGCGGACAGTTCAATGCCCGAGTGCTGGAGGACTCCGTAAAGAACCGTTCGGGCCGTTACCTCGTCGGGCTCCGGAGCGGCGTGGCTGTCGTCCGGTTGGTCGAGCGCGACGTAGGCGGTGTTGCACTCACACCCCCGGGTCATCGACACGTAGAGGTTCTCTCGGGTCGTCGTCCCGGCGACGACGACATGTGAGGTGTCGACCGTGATGCCCTGGGCGCGGTGAGCTGTGACGGCATACCCAAGGTCGACATGTTCTGCGACGTAAGGCGCTGGCAGCCTGACGGTGCCGTGCCCAGCGCCAGAGATCCGGCGCACCTCGGCGGACCCGTCCCTACCGACACTCAGGACCTGCCACCGGTCGCCGTTTCGGACCCAGCCGCCTCGCAGCGGCATGAGCCGCCGGTCGTTGCGTCGGGTAATGATCAGGTCACCCTCGGATGCGTGGCTGCCGTCGATAAGGCGGACCTCGGTGCTCGCCCGAGTGTCGCCATCGAGGATCCGCTCGGCACGGGCCCGCTTGTTGAGTTCGAAGACCGACCGAGTCGCCTCCGTGACAAGCGCGCTGGACCGCCCAGACCTTGTGTCGGCGCGCCACGCGGCGTACGCGGCGTCGGTCATCTCATCGGTCGTTCCCTCCTTCAGGCGGTCGTGCTCGGCGTACACGCCGATGACGTCGCTGCGTCCGAAGCGGAGATCGAGGGACGCCTCGCGCTCCCATTCGCTGACGAAGCGATGCACATTGGTCAGTTCGGCGACATTCGGCCGTTCGCTGACGAGTAGCGAAAAGGCACCGCCGGCGTCGACCGACTGGAGTTGGGCCCAATCGCCGACCAACAGCACCTTGGCGCCGGCCTCGGCCGCGATTCGGCTGATCCGGTCAAGCGTCAGGGTGCCGGCAAGGGTCGCCTCGTCGATGATCACGAGTTGTCCGCCGTGCAACGCGACCCGGCCACGGTCGTACTCGTGGAGCCACTTGGCCGTGTTCTCACATTCGATGCCGAGGTCCTCAGCCAGGACTTGCGCTGCCACCGCACTCGGCGCGAGACCAACCACGCTGTCGCGCCCGTGCTCGGCGCGCCAGGCCCGTTGGAGGGCATGCATCGCCGTCGTCTTACCCGCCCCGGCCGGGCCGACTAGCAGGTCGAGTTGACGTCCAGACGCGCTGACCTTCGCAAGGGCCTCGGCTTGGCTGTCGCTGAGTAGGTGTTGACCGTCCTCCGTCGAAGCGGCTCGGGCGACTCCATCGACCCCGACGATCGGCGCATCCGTAATTCGGCTGAGTTCGAGCAGCCGATCCTCGGCGGCCAGAAGATCCGTCGACGAGTAGATCGTCGAGTGGCGCGGCCGGAATCGTGAGGTGCCGTCCGCGCGGACGAACATCTCCGGGAGCTGTGCGAGATCGGGTGGGGTCAACATGACCGACCGAGCCTTGGCGTCGGCCACGATCAGCCCGACAATCTGCTCGCGGTCGTCGGCGCTTTGGAACCTCCAGCCCATTGTCTGGCGTGAGGCCTCAGCCCAGAGGTTCCAGTGGCGCCAGGTCGACCGCTTCTCGCTGACGGCATCGACGACCGCCACGGCGACCTCGTCGACTGCCTCCTGCGGGATGTCATCGGCGCGCAGAAGCCCCGCGGGTTGAGGACGGGCGCCCATCGAGCCTGTGATCCGGCGAGCCCATTCGGGGGCGCCCGTCCCAAGGATCTGACCCGCCCGTCCTCGCCACTCCTCCGTGAGATCCGCCAAGGATCGGATGGTCTTTTCAGGCCGCGTCGACAGAGTCGCCATGGCTCTGAACCGGATGATGGCCGCGGAGGACGGGCGCCCTCCGTGCTCGCGGACGTACGCCTCGACGAGGCGGTCGGTCTCCAGTTCGATGCCGCGTGATCGGGAGGAGAACTCGCCGACGAGTTCGTTTGGCACAGGCGCCAGTTCCCAGGAAGACGACCGGTTGTCGCCGCGGGTTCGCTGTTCCCATTCGACTCCGAATGTGCGTGTGAGCCGGTCAGCCAGCACAGCGTTGTAGTGCTCCGACAGGGCGACGACCGACGCATGGAGGGGGCGCCCGTCCAAACTGCGCCACCGCCCGTCCTCGGTTGTCCGGACCTTGTTCGACACGACGACGTGAGTGTGGAGCTGCGGGTCGCCGAGACGTGAGTCCCAGTGATCGAAAGCGGTCGCGATCACCCCGGCCACGTCGGCCTGCGCGACTGCCCCGTTGCCTGCGCTGACGCCTCGACGGGTGGCAGCAACCTCGCGCTCGACCAGGTCCATGACCTCAGCCACCGCGCGGTGATGGGCCTCGACGATCAAGGCTTGGGTGCCCTCATCCGCCACCCCCCAGAGAGCCGACACCGACTTCGGAACGCTGAACGTCAGGTCGTACCCGGCGACGGCCCGGCGGGCTGAGGGGCCAGCATCAGACCCGTACTCATCGGCCTTCGATTCGTGCACTGGAAACGCGCGTCCGAGCGGCTCGCCAGTCACTGGATCGCTGCCGGTGCCCAGAAGCAACGCGAGCTGCTGCTCCCCGACGACATCGCCCTGGCGGATCTCCCCGTTGCCGAGCGCGTGGAGTCCCGATCCGAGCCAGCGCCCTGGCGGCGTGCCCGCCTCGGTGTAGTACCTCGTAAGCGGCGTTGAGAGCCGCCTGTTGCCGTCGCCGGCGGCCACGCTCCTGAGCAGGTACTGGTAGCCAGTACCCGCTGACATCACGCGCATCGAGACGGTCACCGCGCCTCACCTCCTCGACCAGAAGGTGTCGGTTCAGGTCCACAACCCGCCGGCAGCAGGTGTCCATCCACAGTTGACGGCGGAGACGGCCGGGCCTCGTTCTGCAAGAGGTGTAGGACGAAATCGAGGCCGGCGGTTGGACAGGACGGGCGGGCTTCGACACCTGTGGAGTGATCGGCAACGCGTCGACTCGGAAGGAGCTTCGGATGAGGAACTGTTGCGCAGGGCCTATTTGTCGTGACTCAATAGGACAGATCGGCGTTCGCGTCGGACCGCTGGCCGGACGCCGTTCGAACTTCCTCGGGGGAATCTCGGGGAGTTTCGCAGGGACTCGGCCATGACGAACTCACGAGGAGTACTTTCACTCGCGACCGCGGTGCTGCTGCTGGTCGCCGGGACGTCGTGCGCCAATGACGATGGCGATCCGGCCGATCCGCGTTCCAATCCACCGGCGTCGAGCCCGTCCTCAAGCAGCCCGACGCCGACGTCTCCCTCGGAGTCCGCCACAGGGGCGGCGACCGCGACGGTGAACGACTACTACGCGATCCGGAACCAGCTTCGGCGTGACCCGGACCAGCCGCTGTCGATGCTGAAGTCGGTGGCGATCAGCACCGAGTTGGCGACACAGCAGACGCTCTTCAAGCGAGAGCGGAAGCAAGGGCTGCACCAGACCGGCGAGACGAAAGTCGTCGAGCTTGAGGTCCAGTCGGTCAACCTCGACAACTCGGATCCGCAGGCCGGCAAGGTCCCGACCGTGCAGATCGATGTGTGCTTCGACGTCAGCGGCGTCGACGTACTCGACGCGGATGGCAAGTCCGTCGTAACCCCAGACCGACCGGACACCGGGTGGATCCGGTACTCGGTCGCGAACTACGAGTGGGACTCTGATCCCGATGGCGCGTGGCGTGTTGCCTCCAGCCAGGACATCGAGCGAACGCCATGCGACGCCTGATCACCAATGTCGTCCTCACCGCACTCGCAGCCGCGAGCCTGATCCTCAGCGCCAGCACCAGCGCAGTCGCTGACACGACGTGCCAGGTCACCGATCCGGAGACCGGCGTCTGCCTGATTTGGATCGAAGTCCCTGCGCCCGAAGAACCGAATGATCCCGGGCCGAAGGACACCGGACACGGACAGTCCTGCTACTGGGATGGAACGGCCCAGAACATCCACAAGCCGCCGCCGGGACCGGTCCCCTGTTCGAGCGAGTACGGCTACTGGTCGAACAACTACAACTGCTACATCTGGCTCGTCGACCCACAACCACCGGCCGGGGATCCGGGTTGGCAGGGGCACGAGCCCGGCGATGGCGCCGTCTATCGCTGCTACCAGCCTCAGACCGACCTCGAGATCTACATGTGGTCGGCCGCGCAGCCGCCCAACTCCGGTGCCGGACCGACACCGCGGGAGGTCGCGACGCTTGCGATCGATCAGATGAACCTGTCGGCGATCAACATCGGCATCGCCCCGAAGCCAGGACCCGGCAGCATCGGGATCGTCGGCATGCCGGTCTGGATGTGGGCAGCCAACCCCGACAGCCACACGGTCGGGCCGATCAACGCCTCCGCGTCGGCTGGCGGCATCACCGTCACCGCTACGGCTCGTCTCCATCGCGTCACCTGGGACATGGGTGACGGAGCCGAGGTCATCTGCAACGGGCCCGGCACGCCGTACAAGGCGGAGTACGACGACCGGTCGTCACCGACGTGCGGCCACACCTATCAGAAGTCGAGTGCCGGCAAGCCCGGCAACAAGTACACCGTCACGGCCACGTCGGACTGGGTCATCACCTGGGCAGGCGCGGGGCAGACCGGAACGATCCGACTGAACGGCCTGACCCGTGCTGTCGAGATCTCCATCGGAGAGGCGCAGGTGCTCGTGAACTGAGCGACCTGCGCGGGAGGACAAGCGAGGGACCCATGACCACATCCATTCGGGACGACAAGACAGGCCGCGACCTGACTTCGACCGACGGCGCGATCGCCCCGCCGCCAAAGCTGCGTCGAAAGCCCGGGATGGTCGCCGTTGCGATCGTCGCCATCTGCCTTGGTGCCGTGGTCGCGGGCTGGACATGGTCGGTGACGACCAACAGCCAGGAAGTCCTCGTTGCCCGGACCGACATCGAGCGCGGTTCGGTCATCGAGGAGAGCGATCTGACGACAGTTCGCCTCAGCTCCGACCCCGCCCTCACCCCCGTCTCAGCGGACAGGTTCGCGTCGGTGGTCGGCCAACGCGCGGCGTTCGATATCGCGAGCGGATCGGCCCTGACCCCTGAGTCCTTCACGGCCGCCTCCCTCCCGGCGACAGGCGAGTCCGTCGTTGGGGTTGCGCTCACTCCGGCTCAGGCGCCCGGCTTGGCGTTGCACTCTGGCGATCACGTCAGGGTCGTTGTGACACCAGCCGCCGAAGGCGATGCTCCAGGCGGCACCCCGGAGTATAGCGACGCCGAGGTAGTCGCCGTGCACGTCAACGAAGACACGGGCGAGACCGTCGTCGACCTGCTGGTTCGCCATGAGGATGCAGCGGTACTGGCCGCTCGGATCGCTACCGGCCACGTTGCTTTGGTCCTGGACGCCAGGGATCGCTGATGGCTGTCATCACCCTCACGTCCGCGTCCGGTTCGCCCGGGGTGACCACCACTGCGGTGGCCTTCGCGTTCCTCTGGCCGCGTCCGGTGGTCCTGGTTGAGGCGGACCCGACAGGCGGTTCCGCCGTCCTGGCGGGCTACTTCCGAGGAACGCGCGAGTACGACGTGGGCATCATCGAGCTTGCGCTCTCGGCGCTGTCGCCATCTGATGCGCTGAGGGAGGCCATCCGACTGATTCCTGAAACGCACGTCAGCCTGCTCGCTGGCACACGATCTCGCACCCAGGCCGCTGCGTTGCGTGATGTGTGGGCTCCGCTGGCGGAGACACTGGGCCAACTCGAGGAGAACGGGCAGGACGTCGTCATCGACGCCGGCCGGCTGGGACTCTCGGGATCCCCGGCGGCGCTGATGGACGCAGCGGACCTGACTCTCTTGGTGACTCGCACCAACCTCCCGGCGCTCTCGGCAGCGCGGACGTGGGCGGATGCCATTGCGCGACCACCAGGCGACCTGAGGCAATCAGGCATCCTCCTCATCGGCGAAGGCAAGCCCTACGGCGCGACCGAGGTCAGCTCAGTCGTCGGCCAGCCTGTGATTGCCAGCATCGCCGAAGACGCCGCGAGCGCCGCGGTCTTCCACCGCGGATCGCAGCAACCGAAGCACTTCGACACTGCCTCGTACGTGAGGAGCGTTCGAGCCAGCATCGAGGCGATCCATGGAGTGATCCAACGGCGCCGATCGGCACTCCTCGCGCAGGTGAAGTCATGACTTCCGGGCGGTTCTCGGACGATCCACGAACTCTGCCGCTGTTCACCCAGCCGGCAACCGACGTCGCGACTGCAGCGCCGCGGCACATCGGGTCCGTGTCGCGGATGCCACTCGCGCCACCGCAGGCCGCCGAGGGCGTCGATTGGCAGATGGTCGCTGCACTGCGCGCGAAGGCCTCAGACCAACTCAGTCAGGCCGTAGCGGCCGACCGCGGTCGACTCGACAAAACCGGCCAGCAGGAACTCGGGCGAGCAATCGTTCTCGAGCTCATCGACACAGCCATGGTCGACCGGGTGAACGAGGGCTCCGCGTCGATGTCCGCGGCTGACCAGTCCCGCTTGGCGCACGCGGTGTTCGACTCCCTCTTTCGCCTTGGTCGGCTCCAGCCGCTCGTTGACGACGACCGCATCGAGAACATCATCATCACCGGTCACGACCGTGTCTTGCTCGAACTGATTGACGGTTCGCTGCTCGAAGGTCCATCGGTCGCTGACTCCGATGACGACCTCATCGACTTCCTGGTGTTCCTCGCCTCACGCAGCGAGGTGAATGCACGCGGATTTTCAGAGGCGCAGCCTCGACTCCACCTGCGGCTGGATGGTGGCTCCCGTCTCGCGGCCGCGGCCTGGGTCACGCCGCGCCCGTCCGTCGTCATCCGTCGCCACCGACTCATGGAGGTTCGGCTGGAGGATCTTGTCGATCGTCAGATGCTGACGCCGGTAGCCGCCTCTTTCCTGTCGGCTGCGGTGAAGGCGCGCCGGAGCATCGTCGTCTCGGGATGTCAGGGAGCAGGAAAGACCACCCTCGTGCGCGCACTGTGCGCCGAGATCGACCCGCTTGAGGCGATCGGCACATTCGAGACCGAGTACGAGCTCCACCTCCACGAACTGCTCGATCGGCACCGGATCGTGCACCCCTGGGAGGCCAGGCCGGGCTCCGGCGAGCGTGGAGTCGACGGACGGCAGGCTGGCGAGTTCACCCTCGACGAGGCCCTCGTCGACTCCTTCCGGTTCAACCTCTCGCGCCAGATCGTCGGCGAGGTCCGAGGCAAGGAGATCTGGGCAATGATCAAGGCGATGGAGTCCGGCACCGGCTCCATTTCAACGACACACGCCTCGGATGCCGTCGCGGCCGTGCGCAAGCTCGTTACTTGCGCGATGGAGGCGGGACCGCACGTCACTCAGGCCCTCGCCACCAGCAAACTCGCTGCGACCGTCGACCTAATTGTGCACCTCGACCTCCAGACGACGACTGGTCCTTCTGGGCCGACTCGTCGGCGGCGGGTGGCAGAGATCATCGCCCTCGATCCCGGCGAGAGGGAGACGGGCTACGCGACGACGCACGTCTTCTCGCCAGACTCCGACAGAGTCGCGACACCGAATGTTCTCCCCGACGCCTACCGAGCGCTCACAGAGCACGGCTTCGACCTCTCTGGTTACTTGCTCCAGCAAGGACGCACGTCATGATCATCCTCGTCCCAGCCCTCGCAGGTGCCCTGATCGTGGGCGGAGTGATCGCACTCGTGGTCGGCCTGACGCCCTCGCCAGTTGTGGAGCGGCCACCACGCAAGCGTCACCTGAAGCCGCTGCCGCGGCAGACCCAAGGGCTCCTGGCAGCCGGGGCCATCACCGGTCTGATCGCTGTCATGGTGACGGGCTGGGCGATGGCGCTCGTACTCGTTCCCATCGCGTTCGTCGGCCTTCCCGCCCTACTGTCATCCGGCCCGGCACAGACACGGATCGTGCGACTCGAAGCGATGGAGGAATGGACACGGTCGCTGTCGGGTGTCCTAACGGTAGGCGTCGGACTTGAGCAGGCGCTGGTGGCGACGATGCGATCCACTCCTGCTGCGATCGCGCCCGAAGTGACACGGCTCGTCGCGCGGCTCCGGGCGCGCTGGGCAACCGAAGAGGCTCTGCGCGCATTCGCCGACGAACTGGACGACTCCACCGGAGACCTCGTGGCCGCCAACCTGATTCTCGGCGCTCGACGGCGCGGGGCCGGCCTGGCGAGCGTGCTCGATGGCCTCGCGGAGTCAGTGGCGGCAGACGTCCGTGCTCGACGGCAGGTCGAGGCAGATCGGGCCAAGCCCCGGGCAACAGCACGGTGGGTGACGATCATCAGCGCCAGCGTCCTCGTCGTACTCGCCGTATCCGGAACGTACGTTGAGCCGTACCGAAGTCCGTTGGGCCAGGTGATTCTCGTCGGCCTCCTTGCGGCGTACGTCGGCACGCTTGTCTGGATGAAGCGGATGGCCATCGGCCGGGAGTTGCCACGGTTCCTCGGAGCTCGGGTCGCTCGGACGGGTGAGGCGACATGACGCCCGGTCTCGTGACAGCCCTCGCCAGCGGAGCTCTCATCTCGTTCGGGATGGCCCTGCTCGTCATTCGCGTCCTGCCGACCGAGCCGGACCTTGCTGACGCACTCAGTCGACTCGCTGCGGGCAACCCTCGCCGGACCCTCGGGCCATCGGACGTCGCACCGAAGGGCAAGGAACGGATCGGGCTCTGGGCCATCAAGTCGCTCCCTGCCGGCCTCTGGGTGCGCACGCCAACTCGCGAGCTTGCGGTGCTCCGCATCTCGGTGGCGCAGTTCTACGGAGACAAGATCGTCTTCGCGTTCCTCGGCCTGCTGATTCCGCCCCTGCTGTCCCTGTTCTTCAACCTTCTCGGATTGGGGCTCCCGATCACCCTGTCTGGCGCAGCGTCAGTCGGCCTCGCCGCAGTGATGTTCTTCGTGCCCAACTACAACGTGATCGACGACGCCAAGAAGGCTCGACTCGAGTTCGCGCGTGCCTTGGGCGCCTACATCGATCTCGTGGCTCTGGAGCGCAACAACGGTTCGGGCGTCCGGCAGGCGATGGAGGCCGCGGCACTTGTCGGCGACTCGTGGGTGTTCACCCGACTGTCGGAGGAACTGACGCGATCCCGGTGGTCGGGTCAGCCCCCGTGGGACGCGCTCCACACTCTTGCGGACGAACTCGGCCTCCCGGAACTCGACGATTTCGCAGACATCATGCGGCTCTCCGGCGAGGAAGGCGCCAGCGTGTACAGCCACTTGCGTGCCCGGTCAGCCGCCATGCGCACGGCAATGCTCAACGACGAAGTCGCCGAGGCCAACGCCGTCGGTGAGCGGATGACCATCCCCGGGTCCCTGCTCGGAGTCGTATTCATGGCGCTGCTCGTCGCACCGTCCCTGCTCCGGATGTTCAGCAACACCTAATAGCCAGCCCGACGGGAAAGGACCGCGGACAGGAAGGAAACGAGATGAACCGACTGATCGGACTCCTACTCGGAGTCGCCTTCGGGCTCGACGCACGGATGCGTGCGCGAACCGAGCGCGGCTCAGTGACCACGGAGCACGTGCTTTGGGCTGTCGCCGTGATCGCCATCGTCGGCGTGGTGGTGGCAGCGGTGAAGGCCTATGTCACAGCGCAGGCCGGCAACATCAAGTAGGCGAAGGGACGAGCACGGGTCGGTGTCGATCCAGCTCGTGATCCTGCTGCCTGCGTTGTTCGCGGTGATGTTCCTAGGGATGCAGGCCGCGTTGTTCTACCACGCCCGAACGGTGGCGATTGCCGCCGCGCAGGAGGGGGCTCGTGCGGCTAGTGCAGAGACTGGAACGCGGTCTGATGGCGTCGCTGCCGCCGACGCGTTCGTCTCCGATGCGGGCGGCGACGACGTGCTGTCGGCCGTCAGCGTGACGGCTGATCGGACGGCCACGACAGTCACCGTGACAGTGACTGGCCACAGTCTGAGCGTCATCCCGGGATGGACGCCACGGATCGAGCAGTCGGCTTCGCTTCCCACGGAGAGGATCACGGAGCCGTGAATCAGCGAGACGAGCGAGGGTCCGCCGCCATCGAGGCGGTGATCGGCGTGCCTGCCTTCGCTCTGTTCGTCGGGCTGATCATCTTCGGCGGACGCACTGCCATGACTCACGGAGCGGTTGAGTCCGCCGCGGCTGACGGCGCGCGAACTGCATCGATCGCACGAACGAGTCAGGAGGCCCGCTCCGCCGCCGAGGAGGCAGCGCGAGCCAGCTTGGCGAACCAAGGCATCGACTGCATCACCGTTCAGGTCTCGATCGACTCGTCCGACTTCGCGAAGCCCGTCGGAACATCAGGGTCCGTCGAGGTCACCGTCTCGTGCCAACTCAACCTCGCAGATCTCGCGGTGCCCGGCGTCCCTGGATCGCGCAGCGTGACGGCGACAGTCACCTCGCCGCTTGACTCGTTCCGGGAGCGGTCGTGACCCGCCGCGTCCGTGACGAGCGAGGCTCGATCAGCGTCTGGCTGGTCACCGCAAGCTTCGTGATGATCATGCTCGTCGGTCTTGCCGTCGACCTCGGCGGTCAAGTGCATGCCCAGCAGCGAGCTCACGACATCGCCGCCCAGGCCGCACGGGCCGGAGGGCAACGGATTCAGGCTCCGGCCGCAATCGAGGGCCGCTCGGTCGACGTCGATCTGGCGGCTGCGCGGACGGCCGCCAAGGAGTACCTCGCGGCCGCTGATGTCGAGGGAACCGTCGAGATCACCGGCGGCGACACGGTCACGGTGACCGTGACTGACCACTACGACCCCCAGTTCCTCGGAGCCATCGGCATCTCGGACTTGACCGTCACCGGCGAGGCATCCGCACGGGTTGTAAGAACCATTGGAGGCACGGAGCAATGACGACAATCGGTCAACGGATACGCGGGCTGTTCGCCTGTATTGCCCTGCTCGGGCTGGTGGTGGCGTTCCCGGCGGTCCTCATCACCATCGGCTTCGCCCCGTGGGATGCGGATCTCGGCGAACTCCGGCGAATGCTCACCCGACCAGATGACGGAAGCCTCGCGTTCGCGGCTTTCGCAGCCGTGGGCTGGGGCGCCTGGGCAGTCATGACGGGATCCGTGCTTCTGGCAGCAGTCTCGGAGGTCCGCCGCGTCCCCGCGCCCGCGCTGCCCGGACTCGGAGTGCCCCAACAGTTCGCAGCCCAGTTAGTCGGCGCTGCTGCCCTGCTCTTCATGGCGGCTCCGACCATCGCCGCCGCTCTGCCGAGTCCGCCTGCGCACGCCGCCGCCGCTGTTGCGCCCGTGTCGCCTACGCCGATGGGCGCCGAGGCGGTCTCGGCGGAGCCAGTTCCGCAGGTGTCTGTCGAACCCAAGTCGACGGCCGAGAAGCGACAGACACGCGAGTACACGGTCGCCCGAGGCGACAGTCTGTGGAGGATCGCCGAGCGGTTGTTCGGGGATGGCGCCCGCTTCACCGAACTCGTCGATCTCAATAGGGAAGTCCTTGATGGCCGCCCGGACTTCATCACGCCCGGAACCGTGCTTCGCGTGCCCATCGTCGAGTCGAGGGATTCCGAGATCGTCGTGGTTCAGCCAGGCGACACCTTGTCGGAGATCGCTGAGCAGGAGCTCAGCGACGGCACCCGGTATCCGGAGATCTTCGAGGCATCACGCGCGACCGATCAGCCCGACGGCGCCCACCTGGAGGATCCTGACGTGATTCGCCCCGGTTGGAAGCTGACGATTCCGCGAGCGGACGACCCGGCTAAACCTGATGGCCATAGGACCCCGGACGCGCCGCCGCCAACCACCGAGCCCCCACTTGCTGAGCAGCCCGAGGTTGAAATCCCGACACCTCAAGCTGAGCCGAGTCAGCCCGCGGCCGAGCCGCCCACACCCGTGCCCAATGGGGACGACCTGCCAGCCGAAGGCGCGCCCGCCTGGCTACTGCCGGGAGTTGCCGGTGGCGGACTCCTCGCTGGCGCCGTTCTCCTAGCGGTGCGCGCACATCGCCGCACTCAACTCCGCTACCGCCGGCCGGGGCAGACGCTGGCCCCCAATCCCCCCGAGTTGATCAAGATCGACAAGACAGCGACCGCACACGGCGACCGGTCGGCCGACGACATCGAAGGGCTCGACTCCGCCCTCAACAACATCGCTGCTCAGGCGCGGGACAGGGACACGCCACTCCCGGCGCTGACATCCGTCTCCCTATCTCGGGGAGTCGCGACATTCCACTTCGCCGAACACGTGGAGCTCGCAGCTCCGTGGAAGGGCGAGCAGCAGCGCTGGCAGGTCGAACTCGGCACAGTCGGCGTGGACGACGACGTTCTGCCGCCGTACCCCATGCTCGTGAGCGTCGGTCGTGACGACCACGGAGCGTTGTGGTTGGTGAACCTCGAACCGCTGGGCTCCATCGCACTATCTGGCGACGGCGATCAGGCCCTGGCGTTCGCGCGGCATGCTGCCGCCGAGCTGGCCCTGAACCCATGGTCGGTACTTGTGCAGACCGAAACGTTCGGTATCGGCGAGGAACTGGGCGACCTGGACACGTTGCGACTCCGCACTCACGAGGCGGACGACGAGGCCGTCCACTCCGTGACGGCCGAGATCCAAGCTGCGAGCCGACGGCAGGGCGACGAACCCGATCCGTGGCTGGTGGTCATCGCAACCGACATCGACCTTGCCGGTGTCATTGACGAAGCCCGAGCGCGGTCGGCAGGGCGATTCGGGGTTGCAGTCGTCACCGTGGCCGCAACGCCGTCGGAGAGTGCGACCGTCTTCGAGTTCACTGCCGCTGGCCGCCTCGTGACGCCATCCATCGGGCTCGACGTTGTCGCTGCTGGGCTGACAGCCGAGGAAGCAACGCTCTGCGCCGCCATTGTCGACGTCACGAGAGTGACGCCGACCACCGACATCCCAAACTTCGCACACGCCGCAGATGGCTGGCGGTCGGTTGCCGATCAGGCCGGAGCGCTGCGCACCGAGTACACGCGTCCGCGTCTGGTCGGCGCGACCGACTCCACGTCACTGTTGCCGGAGCGTACCGATGCGTACGTGGAGGTAGCGGCGGCGACAGAGGAGGACATCAACGAGCTTGCGCCCCGGGCTGCCGACGAAGTTGCTGAGGCTCTCGCGGACCTCGACCCACTGTTGGACGAGGACGTCGCGGCATGGTTCGACGAAGACTCTCGGCTTCCGCGGCTCACGCTCCTCGGCCCGGTTCGGGTCACGGCCCACGGCAAGGTGGTCGAGCAGATCGTCAAGCGCCGGCCGTACTACTCAGAACTGCTCGCCTTCGTGGCGCTCCACCCCGAGGGCGCGATGTCGCGAGCGATCGCCGAGGCATTCCACATCGGTCAGCCGCGCGCCCGAACAGACATCGGCTACGTGCGGGAGTGGCTCGGAAAGGATCCCCGCACCGGCGAGTGGCACATCCCCAAACAGGGCGACCGCCCGGACGCGGAATGGCACGGGTACCAGGTCGAGGACCTCCTCGTGGACGTCGACCTCTTCCGTCGCCTCCGCGCGCGTGGCCAAGCGCGGGGTCACGATGGCATCGCTGACCTCGTCCAGGCGCTGCAACTCGTGGGCGGCAAACCGTTCGATCAGCTGCGCGACCAGGGGTGGAACTGGCTTCTCGACGCGGAGCGCCTACAGGACCTCATTCCGTGCGCCATCGTGGACACGGCTCACATCGTTGTCCTCGACGCCCTCCAGCGAGGTGACCTCGACCTAGCCCGTCAGTCCGCCGAGAAGGCGTGCACGGCCGCGCCGTACGACGAAGTCAGTCGGCTGGACCTTGCCAAGGTCCTGGAAACTCAGGGCCACGCCGACGCCGCCGAACAGATGCTCAGCGAGGACGTCTTCGACCGTCGGGACGACCATGAGCCGCCGGTCGATTTGCCGGTGCGCACCAAGGAGATCGTGAAGAACAACGGATGGGGTCAACAACGTGCGCCGAGAGCACCCCGCCGCCCTTCAGCCTCCTGAAGGCCACCAGATCTGTCGGCTCCGGCGGCTATCGTGTGACTCCTGACCAAGGAGATCGATGAGCGACGTTGACGGCACGATCGTGCCCTTCTGGACCCTGTCCACCACCAAGGGCGCGACCGTTCCAGCATTCGCGGATGAGGGAGCCCTCACCCCCGAGCGCCTGTCCGAGCTCCGCTCGGCGCTCGCGGCGTTTGCATCGGCGCCGTTGGTCACCTTGGAGGCGCACCCACTACCGGCGAAGCGGGAGCGGTCGACTGGGCTCCCCCTCGACGCCATGAGTCCACTCGCGCAGGAGCTCTCGCGGCTCGTGAACGCCTCATCGAAGGTTCCGTCTGTCACTCAAGTCGCGCAATCCAGCGAGGTCCTCTACCGAATGCACGTGCCGTCGAAGGTAGCTTCGCAATTCGGCAAGGGCTTTGTGAAGCCAATGGCATCGAAGGCAGTCGACGGCGGTGTGTATGGCGACCTGGTAGCCAGCACCGGCAAGAGTGTCGTCGCCGCGAAGGCCACTTTCGTGCCGGTCGAAGCGGCAGCCGCCGGAGCGACGGGCACCGCCGTCGGCACGGCCGCAGGTACGGCCGTCGCTGGCACCGCTCTGACCGTCGCCGCGCCACTTGTGCTCATGGCAGTGGCGGTTAGCGCCAGCGCTTACGCCGACCACGAACGCCAGAAGGCCATCGAGAACATCACCGAACTCCTCGAGAAGTTGCATGACGAGAAGCTCGAGTCGGAGCGCAGCGAACTCGACGGCTGCCGCGACGCCATCGACAAGGCAACCGCGTTGCTGCTCGACCGGGGCAAGATCGGATCCTCTCTCGGATTGGACTCAGCGGTTCACGCCATCAGCACTGCCTCCCAGCGAGCAATCACTCGCGTGAAGAAGTGGGAGGCCGCGCTCGACGCGGTCCTCGAAGACGACCATGTCGATGTTGCTGAACTAGAAGCGGCGTTCTCAGGAATCACCGAGGACGGCGGCGAGTTCCGCGCCCATCTCGAGATGGCTGCGCTCGCGATCGCTCTCAAGCGCCGCGTGATCGTCCTTCAAGGCGTAGAGGCTGGCCAAGGCGATCACGACAACCCGTTCGAGAACTTCGTGCAGAGCCTGCGGACTGATCAGCAGCGGATCAACGATCTGGAAGGACGCATCCAGAACGTACTTTGGCGACTGTCCGCACTCGAGTTGCGCTCTCCCAAGCGGCTCATCGACAAGGTCATGACCCGCAAGCAGGTCGACAGTCTGCTCGACGCGTCATACCGGCTGCGTGCGCTTGCCCCGGCTCACAGCGCAACGTCGCCGACCGCTGACGTTTTGATCGAGATCGAGAAGCACAGCGACGGGACGCTGCTGGTGCTCCCGGCCCGCGCATCCTGACAATCCAGCGTCGCGCAAGGACTCTGCCGAAACTTTCTCAACTTTAGGACGGGCCCCCGCCTGACCTGCACAAACGCTTCCTGACGGGGGCGCCCGTCCCTGGGACGGGCCCCCTTAGGACGGGCGATAATTGGTGCCCCCCTGGGCGCAACGTGGTCGGCATGAACGACTCAACCGCCAACGCGCGCTGGTCACCTCAGCTCGTACGCGACTTGGGCGCACCCGACGTCTCTCCGGCATCCGCGGCGCTGAACCTGGCTGCACACGGCATTCCGGTCTTCCCATGTGCTCCAGGCGAGAAGCGGCCCCTGACGCCTCACGGATTCCACGACGCCACAGCCGACCCGGGCCCGGTGTCCCGATGGTGGTCGGCGTGGCCAACGGCGAACCTCGGGATCCCCACCGGTGCCGCGTCCGGCATCGACGTCGTGGATGTCGACGTCCACGCGGGCGGCTCGGGCTTCGGCGCCTTCGAGAAGGCGCAGCACGCTGGTCTCGTCTCAAGCTGGGCGTGGCAGGTCAGAACACCGTCGGGCGGCCTCCACGCCTACTTCCTTCGTTGGCCCGGGCAGGAGCACCGGTCATGGCAACTGCCTGGGCATCACGTCGACTTCCGAGGAGACGGTGGGTACGTCATCGCCCCGCCCTCGCGAGTTGTCGTCGCCGACGGCAGCCAGCGCGGGTACGAACTGGTCGCTCTCGCCTCCCATCAGCCTCGCTCCATCGATGGCACAGCGCTCCGGAACTTCCTCGATCCACCTCGCCGACACGCCCCGCCGCCTGACCTTCCCAGCGCGGGAGCCCGTCCGGACAAGCTCGCGGACTGGGTCGCGAGCCGCCCCGAGGGCGATCGCAACGGCGGCCTGTTCTGGGCCGCCTGCCGCATGGCCGAGTCCAACTACCCGTTTCAGAAGGCGGCTGGCGTTCTGGGCGAGGCAGCGCAGCAGGCCGGACTGTCCGATCGGGAGGCCACCGCGACCATCCGTTCGGCGTACCGGATCGCCACGCGACTGGGGCCGGCGAACGCCGTGGGCCCTACCCGAGCGGTTGAGGCGGTGACGTTGTGAACACCGACCCGTACGAGCGCCACATCGACCGCTCCCTGGACGCCCCCGAGCCGCCCCGTGAACAGGTCGACCACCAACTCAGCGAGCTCGCCAAGCATGCGGATCCCTCGGTTCGAACGCCCGGCAGTACAGCCGCGCAGGACGCTGCCTCCTCGTCCGTCGCATGGGTCCGTCCGAGTGAACTTCCGACGGTTGTCGGCTCGAAGTTCATCCGTCGCGGCATCGACCTGCAGGCCGAACTGAACCGTCGAGCCCAGCGCGCGCCACGCTCCGCCGCCCGGGTCACGCGACGCGCGATCGCGCGCCCGCTGCCGAGCACACCCACCACAGATCGAGGAGTCGAGCTATGAGCGACATCCACCCGTTTGACGACCCCGAGCGCCTGCGCCTGCTCCTCGTCGACGTTCATTACGGAGGCGACCGCCCATGGGAGCACGACCCTGACGTCGCCGAACTGATGGCGCTGACCACCCGGAAGTACGCCGGCCTCGCAGCAAAGCACCATCGCGAGCCGGCCGAGGCCGCTGCCGCTGCGTGGGACGTCATGCGCACTCGCGCGGCTCGGATTGCCGACGACCCCTGGGCAGTGATCACGCACGCCGTGGCACTTCAGATGTTCTATGAAGAGCGCGCACAAGGACTGCTCTGCGGCACTGACCAGGTCCGCACCGACGACGTCACCGACTTCCACGACGCCGACCGCATCAGCGATCACGAGACGAGCCTCGCGGACTTCCATCCCTCGTTCTGGTCACTCGACGACCTGTCGGACGTGGAAGATCCGCTGGCGGTCGATCCCGACAGCGAGGAACCAGACGCCGAGCCGACGAACGCCTGGGTCGCGCTCGAGACTGCGGTCGAGTTCTTCGTGGATTCGGGGTGGTCGCGAGCGGCGGCCCAGATGGCCTTGGAATGCATCGCCGCGCGCCTGATCCGAACCGGAAACAAGCGGAGCACCTTCGAGTCGCTGCGCCGCGACCCGTCGATCCGATGCCATCTGGATATCGATCAGGACTCGTGGATCGCTGTCCTCCATGCGGTGCTCGGACACGATCTGCCGAATCTCGAACACACGGCCTCAGGGCGAGGCATTCTCAAGCGCCTCCTGACCGGTGAACGCTACGACGAACTGTTTCACCTCACTGGCATCGCCGACGCCATCGCGAGCGCAGCCCCCGTCGCAACGGAGCGGGCGCATGCCTGAGTCACGCGGTCGCGCGGAGCTCCAGCGAAGCATCGAGTCCATTCATGTTGGCGCGCGCCACCGACGCGATCCCGGCGACCTCGATCAATTGAAGAAGTCTCTCGAACGCTTCGGCCTCCTGCAGCCGATCACGATCACGACTGACGGCTTCCTGATCTGCGGGTTCCGCCGGCTCGAAGCAGCCAGACAGCTCGGATGGAGCAACGTGCGGGTCTGGGTGCGCTCGGGGCTCAGCGACGAGCTGACTCTCTTGCTCGCCGAGCGCGACGACAACCTGACCCACAAGCCGCTGACGACGTACGAAGCGGCGCAGCTCTACAAGGAGATGGTGGCCCTTCTCGAAGAGGACGCAGCGCGTCGGCAGGAGGCCACTCAGTTCGGCGGCCGCCGCGAAGACGGTGGTACTCAGGACGGTGCCGCCGATTCGGCGGCACCGTTCCCCCGGGGTCACGGCGACGGGCGACGACGGGCTGCCGAGATGATCACCGGCTCCGCGTCGTACACCCGGCTGAACCAGATCCTCGCCATGGAACGCGTGGCGGCCGACCGGGACCTGTCCGCTGGGGTACGTCAGGTGGCCGCCGATGAGCTCGAGCGGATTCGCAACGGCGGTCCTGTCGATCCCGGCTATCAGCGCGTGCGAGCTGTGGTCGAGGCCGCCGAGCGGCGCATGGAATCCCCTGACGTGGATGTGGACGCAGAGGCCGACGCGAAGCGCGCCCGGGATGACGCCGAACGGCTGCGACGGATGCGCGAGAACCGGGCGAGGCGAGCTGCCGCAGCAGCGAACGCAAAGCGGTCCGTGAAGTCGTTCGCGATGGTCTGGCGCGAGATGGACGGCTGGTCCAGGCACTACGACGCCAACCAAGTCGCCACTGAGCTCTCCGCTGAGGACTGGGCGATGTTCAACCGAGTCCTGGACGAGACGGCGGCCTTCGCGCGAACGGTCGAGGCGGAGCGCGCGCTCACGCCGGCCTGATGGGTCGCAAGAGAAACGAAAGGACGACGAATGTGGATCCAGCTTCCCGATACGACCGGAACGCGGTGGCGCCGCCTCCTCGTGGTCGCGGTCGGTGTCCTGCTTCTCCTGGTCGCTGTTGTCAGCTACGCGGCGTTCGCGAACCGCGATCCGTCCGCGGAGCCACGAACGACGTCCGCAACTCCTTCGTCTGAACCAATCGCGACCCAGACCTCGCCACCGGCGCTGGACGCGGCTGAACCGGAGGCCTTCGCGCGACAAGTCGCGACGACACTGTTTGCCTGGGACACCCGGACCACGAGCACTCCTCATTCGCTGACCGAGCAGTTGGTCTCCGTGGCGGACCCGACCGGCGAATCGTCCGCCGGACTGGTCTCTGACATCGCCAACTACCTCCCGACCGACCAAATCTGGATCGAGCTGAGGAAATACGAGACCCGACAGTGGATCGAGGTCGCGTCGGTCGAGATGCCCGACCTGTGGGCGACTGCCGAAGCACAGGCAGGCGACGAACTGCTGCCAGGCACCACCGCATTCACGATCAGAGGAGCGCGCCACCGAGAGGGCGTCTGGGGAGGCGAGGACGTCGCAAGCCAGCACGAGGTCGCGTTCACCGTGTTCATCGTCTGCGCGCCGACGTATCCGAAGTGCCACCTGCTGCGCCTCTCCAGGCTCGACGATCCGCTGGAGTGACCGCGGATGCGCAAGGCGGTCATCAGCGGCGTACTGGCTTTGACCCTCGGTCCTGCCGTCTTCCTGCTCGCCCTCGGAGCCCTGCTCAATCCCGCCGCCCAAGCCTCATGCCTGCCAACGACGAGCGGCGCCTTCAGCAACGTCGGAGATGCGACTCCCCCGATCCCTGAAACCTCACATGTGGTCATGCCGTTGCCGGCAGGCACGTGGGTCAAGACGAGTGGCTTCGGAATCCGCGTCCACCCAGTGACCGGGGAGACGAAGCTCCATACAGGCGTTGACTTTGCAGCACCGACCGGAACCCACATCCTCGCCGCTGCCGACGGGCGCGTCGTGTTCGCGGGTGCTGCGAGCGGTTACGGGAACCTGATTCTGATCGAGCACAACGTCGGCGGCCGAACCGTCGCTACCGGTTACGCCCACATGTACGCCAACGGGATCCACGTGACGGTCGGCCAGTCCGTGACCGCTGGCGAGTACATCGCAGACGTTGGTGTGGCCGGATACTCGACTGGTCCTCACCTCCACTTCGAGGTCAGGCCCGGCGGCGCCGACGGCGCACCAATCGACCCGGAGCCGTGGCTCGCGAGCCACGGAGCCGTCGACATCGAAGCCGGTAGCAACCCGGCCTCCGCGGGATGCGCAGCCTCTGGTGGCCCGGCATCGCCGTTCAACGGCGACAACGCGGGAAACCTCGTCGACGACCCGACGACCGACGGCCAGATCACCGAGCGAACCGCCCACATCCTCGCGCAGATCCGAGCCAACTTCCCGGAGAGTTCGTGGGCCTGTTGGGCCGATCGTGCCGGACATGACAACGAGCATGAGCTGGGCCGGGCGTGCGACGGAACGTTCGGCAATGCCCTCGGCACGGCCGCGAGCGGCCAAGCCCTCGACTACGGCTGGCAGGTCACCAACTGGGTGAAGGACAACGCCAGGACCCTCGGCGTCGCGTACGTCATCTGGCAGGGCCGGATCTGGTCAGTCGCTCGTGCCGACGAAGGCTGGAGGAAGTACGACGGCGGCGGGATGTACGACCCCAACAGCGTCACCGGTGGCCACTACGACCATCTGCATTGGACCGCCGAGCCGTAGGCCGACACCTGATGGGCATGAGGCTTCATTACCTGCTCCCGCTCGTCGGACCCGACTTCGGGGCGGTTGGCGGCTCCAGCCAACTCCGCGCGATCGTGGGCGCCCTGCTCACCTACGGCTTGATCATCTCCGTGCTCATGGTCGTCACCTGTGGCGCGACCTGGGCAATCTCGTCCTGGAACGGCAGTTGGCACGCGGCGAGCAAGGCGAAGACCGGACTATTCGTCGCGCTCGGGGGCGCCGCACTAACCGGTGGCGCGCTCGCCTGGGCGAACTGGCTGCTCGATGTCGGTGCGCAGTTGTGACCGACGAACAACTCGCCTTCGACATCGAGGCGATCCTCCACGAATCCGCCGTCGAAGCAGCGCCCGGGTGGTCCGGAGCTCCGTTGGGCTTCACTGCGGCGTACTGGCCGGCGGCAGACCTGGAAGCGGCACACGAGCAGTGGCAGTTTCTGCACAAGCTCGACCAGTCACGAACGCAGAGCCGGATGTGGCACCGGGCGATCGCCGTGCCCGGACGCGTCGCCGTTGGCGAGCACGGTTTCGATCTCTTCACGGCCGACCTGCGCTGCGAGCCCTGGACGCATGGCGAGGGGCACGGTGGGTGCCAGTGCGTCGGAGACCTGATCTACCAAGCGATCTGCGAGCCGGACGGCTGGCATGTGATCGCGAGTGATGAGAACACTGCGGTCGAGGGCTGGCACGACCACGCCTTCCCTGGCTGGCGTGAGCTGCCGATTGTGCCTGCGCGACTGCGTTCCATTGACCAGCCCGGGCTGTCGAAAGCCGCAAAGAAGTGGATCGCGGAGAACTACCCACCGTCAATGCAGGTCGTCGGTGCGCCCGTCATCACCGAGCGCAGCCACGGCGGCACTCGACACGTCCCAGGCCGCTCCCCCTGGGCCGGCTACGACATCTCTCACACGGCCGTAGAGCCCAAGCGGCGGGTCTCTCAGCGTCGATTCAGTGCGGTGGCACGCGAACCAACTCGGCCTTCCACGACGAGCCTTGGCCCCGCTCTCGGCGCTTGAGCGGACGCCAACGAACACCTGACCGACGTAGGCCCTACCCAACCTTGGAGGAACCGTGAACCAGATCGGACTGCACTCAGTGGTGTCCCTGCTCCCGATGGACATCGAGATCGACCCCAACTCGAACGGCCTGCCCGGCATCGGCCAGTTGCGCGGCATCGTCGGCGCCTCGATGACAGTGGGCCTGATCCTCGCCGTACTCGCCCTGATCATCTCCGCGGTCGTGTGGGCGCTCGGCGCCAACTCGTCGAACCCTCACCTCGCGGGGCGCGGCAAGCTCGGCGTTCTCGTCGGCCTTGGCGCCGCGATCATCACAGGTGCGTCCGTCGCACTCGTGAACTTCTTCTGGAACGTCGGCCAGGCCGTCTGACCGGCACCTACGGATCAAGGAGGCCGTGATGGTCGACGTATGCGATGTGCCAGTGATCTCGGGGGTTTGCGACGTGGCTGGCGAGGCCGCGGGCGCGCTCGTTTCCGCCCCGTTCGAATGGCTCGCCCAGGCGATGGGCAATGCCGCCGCGTGGATGTTCGAGTCTGTCTGGCAGGTCTTTGACTCGACCACCATGGTCGACATCACGAGCAGCCAGTACACGAAGGTCTACAACATCCTGTTCGGAGTCGCCATCTTCATCATGCTCGGCTTCTTCATGCTCCAGGTGATCGGCGGGATGGTGCGCCGAGAACCGGCCGCGTTAACGCGCGCTGCCCTCGGTTTGGCGAAGTCGATCCTCGGATCGTTCGTCGCGCTCGCCCTGCTGGCGATCGCTCTGGAGATCACCGATCAGCTCTGCATCGGGATCGTGAACGCCGCAGGCACCAACATGACCGAGATGGGTGATCGCATCGGTCTTCTCACGGCTGGGCTCGTCGGCATCAATGTCGCGGCGCCCGGCGCTGGCGCGATCTTGACGATCTTCCTCGCGGGGCTCGCGATCGGTGCGGCCGTCATCGTGTGGATCAGCCTGCTCGTCCGGAAGGCCCTCCTCCTCGTTGCCATCGTCTTCGCACCGATCGCCCTCGCCGGCTCGAGCTGGGACCAGACTCGCGGCTGGCTCGGCAAGTGGGCGCAGTTCGTTATCGCACTGATCCTGTCCAAGGTCGTCCTCGTCGTGATCTTCCTGCTCGCCACAGCCCAGGTCTCTGCGCCCATCGACGCCGACCTGCAGTCGGTCAGCGAACCCATCGCGGGCGTCGTGCTGATGCTCATCGCAGGCTTCGCGCCGTACATGACCTACAAGGCGATCAGCTTCATGGGCTTCGACATGTACCACGCGATGTCGGCCGAGCAGGAGGCGAAGTCCGCGCTGAACCGGCCGATGCCGATCCCGATGAGCCGACGCCCGATGGCCGAGCCCGCCCAGGTCCTTGGCGGCGGTTCTGGTGGTGGTGGCGGTACGCCGCCCACACCGGCGGTGGCGCCTTCAGGCGGCGGGAGCGTGGGTGGGTCCAATGCAGCGTCAGGAGGCGGTGCAGCAGCGAGCGGAGGTGCAGCGGCGGCAGGAGGAGCTGTGGTCGGCGGCGTGATGGTCGCGCGGGAAGCTGCCAGCGCCGGACCGCGAACAGGTGCTGCCGTCGCGGGCCACGCCGATCAGCAGACAACGGCGGCCTCGCAGCCTGCGCCGCCGTCGCCGCCGGTGCCGTCCACGGCCGATTCGGTACCTGCCGGCGCCGGACGCTCAGGGAGCTGACGATGAGCACCGCAAGCGCTGGTCCGCGCGACTACGAGCTCTCGACCGTCAAGTTCTCCCGGTTGGCTCGCCGCGGTGTGCTTCTCGGGCTGTCCGCAAGCCAACTACTCGTGGTCGGCGTCGGCGCCGTCGTGTTCGTCTTCGCGCTGTACTCGGGCGGCGGTGCCGCTCTGGCGTACGCGCTTCCGATCATGGCCGTCTCAGCAGGACTCGCATGGATCGGTGTTGGCGGCCGCAAGCTCGTCGAGTGGTTCCCGATCGTCGCCCGGTGGCTGTGGCGCTCAAGCGGCGGCCAGTTGCTCTTCCGACGTCACGTCGTGAAGCCTCGGCCGGCAGGAACCCTGGCCTTGCCAGGGGACGCCGCGCGACTGCGCCAGTGGCACGACCCTGAGACCGGCGCCGCGATGGTCCAGGACCCGCACCGCTCGACGCTCACCGCGATCGTCGGCGTCACCCACCCCGCGTTTGTCCTTCTCGACCCGATCGAACAGCAGAGGCGTGTGACGAGCTGGGGACGCGTGCTCGCTACGGCATGCCGGTCGGGTCGCATGTCGTCGGTCCAGGTCATGGAGCGCACTCTCCCCGACTCGGGGAAGGGCCTCGCGGAGTGGTGGTCTCAGCACGGCGCGAACGACGAGTCCTTCACGTCAAACACCTATGCCGAACTGATCGAGCGCGCTGGGCCAGCCGGCGAGCGCCACGCGAGCACCGTGTCGATCTCGCTCGACATGAAGGCAGCCGCGCGCGCCATCAAGGCGGCGGGCGGCGGGAACCGTGGGGCGGCAGCCGTGCTGCGCCAGGAGATGGCGACGGTGACGGCCGCCTTGCGGGCCGCGGATCTCTCGCCCTCAGCATGGCTGGAGCCGGGCGATCTCGCGGTGATCCTTCGCTCGGCCTACGACCCCGTCGTTGCCGGAGCCCTGGAGCGTCACGGCGACATGGGGCGCGACCTTGCGACCGCCGGCCCGGTGGCGGTGAGCGAGAACTGGTCCAGCGTTCGAAGCGATTCCGCGCATCACTGCGTGCTCTGGATCAGCGAATGGCCGCGGTCGCTCGTCTACCCGGGATTCCTCGCGCCGGTCCTGCTCTCCTCTGGAGTCAGGCGCACCTTCACCCTGCTCTACACGCCGCTCCGCACGGACCAGGCAGCGCGAGACATCCGCAAGAAGAAGACCGAGTACATCTCCGACGCGTCCCAGCGGCAGCGCATCGGCCAGATCGAGGACGCGCAACAGAGCGCCGAATTCAACGACGTTCTCCAGCAGGAAGCCGACCTGACCGCCGGCCACGGCATCCTCCGCACCACGGGACTCATCGCGGTCAGCGCTCAGGACCCGGATGAGCTCGAGCGTGCCGTTGCCGACATCGAGCAGGCGGCGATCCAAGCGTCCTGCGAGACCCGACGGCTCTGGGGCCAGCAGGCGCAGGCGTTCTCGGCAGCTGCCCTCCCGCTCTGTCGCCAGGTCTGAACGCGCGTGCAGCCATGCACACCTGCTGATCGACACAAACGTTGATCCCGAGGAGACCCAGATGCCCACGTTCGAGAACCCCGCAGCCGACGCCGACGAAGTCCAAACCGCCCTACGCGCGCTTGCCCACGCGACCCGATCCATCGACGACCCCCGCCATATCTACTCGGTGCTCGGCTCCCTGACATCGGCTGTCGCCTCCATGAGTCAGTCGCTGCACCAGATTGCCTCGTTTCATGACGGTGGTCTGCGAAAGGGCGAGTGGGTGCCCGAGGCATCCGCGAAAGCCCGCTCAGCGTCGTACCGAGTGTCGTGGGACCTGCATCGAGCCGGAGAAATGATCCGCCAGGTAGGCGACGTCATCGCGAACGCACACGAGGCCGAGGCCATGCTTGCCTACCATCGCGAGTTTCCAGAGCACTCCCGGCCAACAACGCCCGCCGCAGATCACAGGATCGGGCTGTGAGCGGCTGGCAGGACGGCCGCCTTCACAGCGCCGTACTCGTCTCACCTCGCCGAGAGGGACGCCGTGACCGTCGATTGCGTCGTGCCGCGGCGAAGTCCCGGCTGGCCGAGGACCGCGAGACACGCAAGGCCCAGGCAAAGACCAAGTCGGATGCGCTGACTGCGGAGCGCAAGGCGACGGTCGTCCTGCCCAAGTCCGGCGATCATGGCCCGGCCGCGCTCCGCACTCCGGGGCGGCTGCGGATCCCACGCCACCAGGACACCTCCGCGACCTTGGCCGGCGCCTACCCGTTCCTGGCCGAGGGCGGCCTGGGCAGCGACGGTGTCTTCGTCGGCCAGGACCTCTACAGCGGCAGCTCGTTCGTCTACGACCCGTGGGTCCTGTACGCCCGCGGCCTGATCACCGCGCCCAACCTCGTGCTCGCCGGCATCGTCGGCTCGGGAAAGTCGGCGCTGGCGAAGAGCCTCTACACACGCTCCATTCCCTTCGGCCGACGCGTGTACGTGCCCGGCGACCCGAAGGGCGAGCACACCGCAGTCGCCGAAGCGGTCGGCGGACGGGCGATTGCCCTCGGGCACGGGATGGCCAACCGTCTGAATCCGCTCGACGAGGGTCACCGTCCCGAGTCGGTCGACGACGCTCAGTGGCTCGCCCAGGTCACGGCTCGACGTCGCGACCTGCTGGGAGCGCTGGCCGAGACCGTGCTCGACCGCCGGCTGAGTCCGCTGGAACACACCGCCATCGACGTCGCGCTGTCCGACGCGGTCCACTCGTCAGACGTGCCAGTGCTCCCTATGGTCGTCGACCGACTCCTTGCCCCGGATCGTTCGACCGACGTGGATGGTCGGCTGGCAGAGGACGGCCGACTTGTCGGGCACGCGCTGCGACGGCTGGTCGCCGGTGATCTGGCTGGACTGTTCGACGGCCCCAGCACGGTGCGTTTTGACCCAACGTTGCCGATGGTCTCCCTCGATCTGTCTCGGGTCACCGAGAACGCCACTCTGATCTCGGTCCTTATGACCTGCGCCTCGGCCTGGATGGAGTCGGCACTACTCGACCCCGCAGGTGGGCAGCGGTGGGTTGTGTACGACGAGGCGTGGCGCTTGATGTCCCATCCCGCGCTGCTGCGCCGCATGGACGCCCACTGGCGCCTTGCCCGGCACTACGGCATCGCCAACATGTTGATCTTCCACAAGCTGTCCGACCTCGACAACGTCGGCGATCAGGGCAGCGCGATGCGGGCGCTCGCCTCGTCGCTCCTCGCCAACGCCGAGACCCGGATCGTCTACCGCCAAGAGTCGGACCAGCTCGGATCGACCGCGACGGCCCTTGGGTTGACCGGGACCGAGCAGTCGCTCTTGCCGACGCTTGGCACCGGCCAGGGGTTGTGGCGGATCAAGCACCGTTCGTTCGTTGTCCAACATCAGCTACATCCGGCCGAGCTCGAATTGTTCGACACAACGGGCCGGATGAATGCGGCCACTCCCCCACACCTGCCTTCCGAGACGACCTCGAACGGAGGAGTGTGATGAGGACTCAGACTCGCGGCCTTGCCGAACGGGAAGCCAAGATCGACGCCCTGCATCAGAAGCTCACCGATGCCGTCGGCGCACTCGTCACCGGCGATGACTGGCGTCGAGCTTTGGAGTTCGCTGCCAGATTCCGATCCCGCTCCTTCAACAACACCCTTTTGATCTTCAGCCAGCACAACGCGGCGTACCAGGAAGGCCGCGTGCCCGGTCCGGTCCCGACGTACGTCGCCGGCTTCAAGCAGTGGCTGAGCCTGAACCGCCATGTTGTGAAGGGGCAGGGCGGGTACGCGATCCTTGCGCCCGTGACGGCCCGGTTCGCCTCGACGACGCCGGAGAACCCCGATTCGTGGCGACGTCTCGGTCGTGGTGAGAAGCCGCAGTGGGGCGAGTCCGTGCGCTCACGGATGATCGGACTCAAGCCCGCGCACGTCTGGGACATCTCGCAAACCGATGGCGAGCCGGTTCCCGAACCGCCACGTCCGCAGTTGCTCGAAGGCGAGGCCCCCGAGGGTCTCTGGGACGGACTCGCGGACCAGATCGTGGCTCGCGGGTTCGAGCTGCGCTTGGTCTCCACCGCTCGGTCGATCGGCGGAGCGAACGGACTGACCGACTACATCACCCACGAGGTCTCGGTCCGGATGGACATGGACGACGCCGCGCAGGTGAAGACGCTGGCCCACGAACTCGGTCACGTGATGCTCCACGGGCCCGACAACATCGACGCCGCGATGCACCGCGGAATCGCTGAGGTCGAGGCCGAGTCGGTCGCGCTCATGGTCGGGGCTGCTCATGGGCTCGACACGACGAGTTACACAGTTCCTTACGTCTCAACCTGGGCGAGCGACGTGCCCGGCAAGTCACCAGTTGAGGTCGTCCAGGCAACGGCCGACCGTGTCCGTGCTGCGTCGCTCACCATTCTCGACAACCTGCCGACCACGAAGGTCGGTGACGGGAACCCTCCCGGTCTGGACCGAGACACGCCCGCAGCCCATCGGGCACCAGCACTGGCCACGCCGCCCGCTCGGACTCACGTCGATGTCCTGGGGCGTTGACCATGCTCAACACCACGGCGCCTTACCGGCGCGACGACCATGGAAGTCTCAAGGTGCCCGTCGTGATGCCGTTGGTCGAGGTGGTCGTCAACGACTCTGGGTTTCTAGACGTCCGCCTTGACCGCGAGCCGTATGCCGCGGAAGGGACTGTGACCCGGGACGACCTCGCCAAGGTCGTGAAGTCGATCGCCGACGATCTCGGCGCACCCTTGCGTGTCGAGGTCCACGAGTCGGACGGCAACACCTTCACCGACATCGTGACTCCACGATCACGGTCCAGTGAGCGCAATGCAGCCGACCAAGCTTCGGAACTGGCCGCTGATGGCTTCCTCCCCGACGAGGAAGTGTCCATCGCCGTCATCATCGGACAACACCCCCACGGGGTCGACCCGCTGGAGAACCGCCTTCCGCCCGCTCTGCTCGCCGCGCATCGAGGCAATGTCGTACTGCTGGGGCGGACCTCTGGAACCGTCAGGGTGATCGGCGCATGAACCCCCGCGGCCAGTCCGTCGACAACGACTTGGTCAACCTCGGGCTCATCGGAATCGCCGCACTTGGCTGCCTCGCTGCCGCACTGAGACTCGCAGGCACGGTCACCGCCTGGGCAACGGGCGCCGATCTGCCAAGGCACGGCTGGGCATCCGGCTTGCGCGTCCTCGCCGACCCCGAGCAACCGGGGAGGGCGCTGGGCACGCCGGGCATGTCCCCATGGCTCTATTGGCTCGTGGTCGCCCTGATGGTCGCTGCCGTCGTCTGCGCGGTGCTGGTTGTCTGGCGACGAGTCACCGGCTGGCGTGAGCGCACCACACGTGACCCGCACCGACTCGCCGGCACTGCCACGACACGCGATGTTCGGGTGACGGCTTCAAAAAAGTCCCTCCTGGCGCGCGGCCGGACTCTCCGACCATCGCTTGACCGTCCCGACGCCCCGGACATCGGCTACCTCCTCGGGCGGGCTCACGGCACTGAGGTGTGGGCCTCGGTCGAGGACTCGATCCTTCTGCTGGGACCGCCTCGCTCCGGAAAGGGCCTGCACGTCGTCATCAACGCCATCCTCGATGCGCCGGGCGCGGTCATCACCACCGCGACCCGGCCGGACAACATCGCGGCCACGATCACTGCCCGCAGCCGTCGCGGGCCGGTGGCGGTCTTCGACCCCCAGCGTCTGGCAGACGGACTCCCGTCCGGGTTGCGGTGGTCGCCGTTGCGGGGCTGCGAAGACCCGCTGACCGCGATGATCCGAGCAACGGGCCTTGCGTCGGCGACTGGCTTGTCGACGGGAGGGGTCGAGTCGGGCGGATTCTGGGAGGGCAAGACTCGCACCGCGCTGCAGTCGCTGCTCCACGCCGCAGCACTCGACCGGCGTAGCCCCGCTGAGTTGTTCGCGTGGACTCTCTCGCCGTCAGCAGCCGCTGACGCGGTAGCCATCTTGAGCAGCAACCCACACGCCGCACCTGGCTGGGCCGACTCGCTCGAGTCGATGATCCACTCCGACCCGCGGACCCGGGACTCAATCTGGATGGGGGTCTCCCTCGCGCTGTCCTGTCTGGCCGACCCGCGCGTCCTCGACGCAGTCTCGCCAGCACCAGGTGAAGAGTTCGACCCCGCGAGCTTCCTGACCAGCAACGGCACGCTGTACTTACTCGCGACCGGTGCTGGCGCCGGCGCCTCCTGGTCACTGGTCGCGGCGTTCATCGAGGACCTCGTCGAGACGGCCCGTCACCTCGCTGCGGCCTCCCCCGGGGCGCGGCTCGATCCACCACTCCTGATGGCCCTGGATGAGATCGGCAACCTGTCACCGCTGCCGTCGATGCCGGTCCTGATGGCTGAAGGCGGAGGCACTGGCATCACGACGATGCCGGTGTTGCAGTCCCTGTCACAGGCGCGCGACAAGTGGGGTGACCACGCGGCTGGCGCGATCTGGGACGCGTCGATCGTGAAGGTCGTGCTTGGCGGGACATCGGCCGCGCGTGACCTGCAGGACCTCTCTGCCCTCATCGGCGAGCGGGACGAACGGACCGACACCATCTCGGTCGGCGACTATGGCTCGCGGTCCCTCCAACGCTCGATGCGCCGCGTGGCGGTCATGCCACCAGAGGCGATCCGCACACTGCCGTTCGGCACAGCTCTGGTCCTCCTCCGCAGCGCCCCGCCCGTGGTGACGGACCTGCGCCCATGGACCGTGCGCCGTGACGCCGAGGAACTGCGTATCGACCGGACCGCTATCGAGGCAACCCTCCGACGACGGTGAACGACATGCTGGCGCTGATCACCACTGCCGCTGCTTCTGACTTGTCACGTGCCATGCCCCTCGGTGGCCCGAAAAGCACGGATGGATCGACTGCACAGGTCGTCCCTGCTCCTGCAGTTTGGCCAACACTCGACGCGCGAGCCAGCGGTTGGCGTACGGAATCTTGGTGCACATGGCGCCCTCCAACAGAAAAACCTGAATGGAGTGGCGCCTCGCCTCTAACGACGAACGACACGTTGGCGGTATGCGCTGATGCGCCCGGCTCACCCGCATTTGTAGGTCCATGGAGCCGAAGGGACACCCTCAGATTAGCAAGACACCGCCCCGGTCGCGGCCTATCGCAGACACCTGATTTCTGAGAGCGGACGCCATCCGAGGCGTCCGCGAGATCGCAGGAGTCAGCAATGACCATCCCGACCCAGATGAGCCTCAACGGCTTCATCGCCACGGCACCCGAACTGACCAAGCCCGACACCAAGGACGCCCGGTTCTACGCCCGCGTGGGCGTCGAGCACTGGCGCAAGGAGCCCGACGGCTCGTTCACCAAGCTCGACCCGACCTTCCACAACCTCGTGATGTACGGCGAGTCTGCCAAGCGGGCCTACGCCCGATTCCGGGTTGGCGATCAGTTCGTCGCCTCGGGCTACATCACCGAGTACGAGAAGACGTGGAACGAACAGACCGTGACCCGGGAGCAGTTCGTCGCAAAGCACATCGGCCACGACACCACCTGGACCCGCTACTCGGTCGACCGGACGCCGGCGAACCAGCCCGACCCACCGGCCGATCAGTTGACCGCGGCGAATGAGCCGCCGCGAGTCGTCGGCCTTTGAGTCGGAGCAACAGCCATGCCGACTGTCGACGGCCCGCAGGAGTCACTGCTCGACCCCGACTTCGACGCGAGCATCCATCCAATGTTCAACGGCTCAGCCGAATACTCCGGGCCCGAGGAGCCGGAAGAGCCGCTCCGGCCGCTGAACTGGAACCTGCTGTCCAGCGAAGAGGCTGAAGCGGAGTGGCTGGACCTCAATGCGTGGGTGGACTGGCTTCGCTCGACCTACGGTCTCCCGCCGACGGTGATCCCGCCCTTCTGGCATCGCCATGACGAGCTGATCTGGGAGCTCTCAGCGCTGCACCTGCACTGGCTGAACACCTACGACCCCGATGGGTCGCCGTCAGCCCCGATCATGTGGCACCGCGACTTCGCCGACGCCCGCCAGCGACTGCGCGAATGGGTCGCCACCTGCGGGACCCGCCTCGACCACGACCGACCTACGCGACAGACGACTTGGCCGGGTGAAGACACCCAACCTGCCGGGGCCGAGGTCGTCATTGAGGACCGCGGCGCCGACTTCATCGAGTTCGTGGTCGAGGACGTCGCTGCTCGCCGCCGGATCGAGGAGCGGGTCCGCGCTGCCCGGGCTGGCTGATCCACAGCAGCGCCGCCGCCCAGAGCCGTCCACAGCAATCCACACAGCCGGCCCTCGATGCCGTCCTGGCAGGTGGAGTCATCAAGCGGGACTCAGGTCCCGGAATCGAAAGGAACCATTCATGTTGCTCTCTCACGCGATCACTCTCGCCGAGGCCCGATCGCACCTCGCGGCGCTTGCGAGGCGCGCGTACAACGACGAAGCATCAGCCGAGTACGAGCGCGTCCTGCTCCATCTCGACGTCATTCACGGCGACTACATCCCCGGCATCAGCGACGTCGACGACGAGGGCGCCGAGATCCTCTACGGGATCACGGAGCGTGCGATCGAGGACCTCCTGGGTCACGGTGTCGACGCGCTCCAGGTCGAGCTTCTGCTTGACATGCTCGACGCGGCCAAGGCGAAAGACATCCCCTGATGTACGCCGAGAACGGTGGCCACCTGCGCGCCGAACTCAGCACCCTGCTGCGCCAGCACCGCGTCCAACAACGCCTCGGTGGCGCCGGGAGCCACACCATCCCGGAGACCACGACGGCCGACGAACGTCGACTGCTGGGCGAGCAAATCGGGCGCTACCGCCATTCAGCGCTTGTGTGGTGCGTTCAGGCGGTCCGCGCGGCGAACCCACGGATGAACCTCCAAGGGACCAGCACCCGGACCCGCGGTCCGGCAGAGGAACTGCGCCACCGACTCGACGTGGCGATCTCTAGCTCGAGCGGATTTCCAGGTCTCGACGAGCTGACCGCCGAGCAGCCGTTCGCGATGGTCGAGTCTTGGCGGCAGGTCGCGCGGGCCGCAACGCTCGGCGAACACGACTTCGACGCCGGCCTCGGGTATGGCCGACTCTCGCAGGTCCAGTGCATGACCCTCCTCAAGGACGCCTCCGACGTGGTCCGCGGTCTCGTCGGACTCGACCGTCGCTACTCCAACATCCCGGGCTGGCGGCCGCTCAAGGAGGCCGGCTGGCTCGGCCGCGCAGCGGAGACCTGCGCGACCTTCGCCGGATACGACGAACCTGACTACACGATCGACCTCCGCGGCTGGCGGCCCCGCCCCACGCTCGTCGAGGGACCGGCCCTGCCCGGCCTGACGGGCGTACTCCAGGCCCAACACAACCTGCTCGGCCACCTTGGCGAGTTTCCCGACGCCCGCAGCCTGCGCCTCGTGCTCGACTCACAGCGCATCGTCTCCCGCGACGCCGCCACCTTTGACACGCGCGCCGCGACCGACTGGTCTCGGCGCGCGTCTACCTACCTCCGCCTCATCCGCGCCACCAACGATGTGGGTGGGATGGTCGGCAACGGCGGTCCCGCCGCGGGCGAAGCGGCCCTCGCCGCGAGTCGCATCGAGCAGTTCGCACGCGCTGTCCAGGCCGGAAATGAAGCGGCCGACTCCGGCCCTCTCCGTCACCTCGCACACCTTGGGCGCGAGATCGACGAACGCATCACGCAGGTCATCCAGCATGGAGCGCACGAGCGGCTCTACTTCGCGCGCGTCCCGATTCCGCGCATTGACACAAATGCCGGCGGCATCGTGAAGCCAACCCGCCAGCGGTACGCGCCGATCACCGCGGACATCACACCCGAGCTCGTGGAGATCGTCCGAGACGAGCTTCGCCCCAAGCCACCCGCACCTACGGCACCGAAAAGGGCTGCCGCGAGTCGCGACGACCTCGCAGCAGCCCTCGTTCATCGCCCCGAGCCCCGCAGCGCGCAGCCGGGTCTGTCGGTGTGATCAGGCGCTGAGCGCCTTGCGCCGTACGGCGGCAAGATCGCTTTCGAGCCGGTCGAGTGCGGCCTTCAGATCGTCGGCCGGTGCGACCGCCTGTAGAACGAGCATCCGAACCACCGTGGACACCGGCAGCCCGCGCTGGTCCGCGTATGCGGCCAGCTCGTCGAACTCCTCGTCGCGGAAGCGGACCTGGAGGTTCTTGGACCGCGCCGTCCCGCGGGTGACCTTCACGTGCGCGGGAAGCGGCGCGTTGGGGTCGCTCGTCGCCTCGGCTGCCTCAGCGGCTTCGGCCTCGGCTGCGAGCAAGTCCTCAATCTTGGTGCTCATCGGCTTCTCCCTCGCTCTGGTCGGCGTAGTACCGCCGGTCTCTCTGGTTCGCTGTCCATCCGTTTACGCCGTACTCGATCCCGTCGTTCTCCAGCACGATCACGGTGATCACATCATCTGCAGTCACCGAGAATCCGATGATCCTGACGCTCTTGCCGCTCTCGCTGTTGTAGTCAGGGTCGATGACGACCCGGTTGGGGTCTTCGAGCGCTTCGTCCGCGATCGCTGGCGTGACGCCGTGCTTACGTTTCATGTAGGCGCCGCGCTGTGACCAGTCGACGCGCTCGAACACTCGACCATCGTAATGCATTGCATTACGATGCGGAAGAGGTGTCGGTTCCACGATGTCGTCGTTCATGGCTGCTCCTTCGATCGCTTCGGAGCAAGCGACTCCAGGATCTCGGCCGTCACAGGATCGACTGCCTCGTCGGGCTGGATGTAGTGCTCCTTGGTGATCTTCGACGAGGTGTGACCGAGCAGTTCGGCAGCGAGGTCCGGCCCACTTGCCCGGTCGAGAACGGTCGCGACCGTGCGGCGGAAGGCGTGCGGAGTGACCGCGTCGATCCCGGCTTCCGAAAGCACTGCCCGCAGGCGCCGACGGATGTTGTTGGTCGTCAGCGGCGTGCCGTTGCGGGTGAAGAACAGCAGGTGATCCGGCGCCTCGGGACCGACGACGACGAGTCTCTGCCGGATCACCTCGGCCGCGAAGCTTGGGACCGACACCACACGGGTCGACTTCTGTGTCTTCGGGTGAGCCTGTCGGTACGTCGGCTTGCCTGTCGGCGACACGATCGTGCCGCAGATCCGCACCGTGGCCGGCGACACGGTGACGTCGACATCACACTTGCGGATCGCGAGCACCTCGCCGATGCGGGCAGAAGTGCCCAGCATGACCTCGATGATCTGCTCCAACTGACCGTCCGGTGGCGGCCCCGGCGTTCCCGGCGCGCGGCGCCAACCTCGTGCGGCGTCTCGGATGGCGTCGACTTGCTCAAGAGTCAGCGCCATGGTCTGCGACGGCGGCTTGTGCATCCTGGCAATCCCGCGGACCGGGTTCTCCTTCAAAGCGTCGTACCGGACTGCCAGACCGAAGGCGAGGCTGAGGACCGTCCGAGCCTGCTTGGCCGTGCTGTAGCTCTTGGTGGACGCAAGCTTCTTGATGAACTGGTCGACCTTCCGCACATTGATCTCACGGAGGGTGTGGGACTCGAAGGCCGGCATCACGAGTTGGCGCATGTTGCGCTCGTAGAGCGCGCGTGTGCTCGGCGCAAGCTTGTCGGTGAGATCGAGATCCGCGAGCCACACCTCGACAAGCCGACCGAACGTACTGTCTCCCGACAGGTCTCGGCTGCCGGCGGAAAAGCGATCGCGACGCGTGAGCTTCTGCTTGAGTGCTCGCTCCGCAGACTTGCGACTGTCTCCCGTCGCTTGGACGAGCCGAAGCTGTCCATCGTCGTCGCGGAAGCGCACGCGCGCCTTGATCCTGCCGTTGGACGCAGGAACGTAGGTGAACTCGCCGAACGTGCCGATCGCTGTGCGTGGACGTCCCATCTCAGGTCACCGTCCGTCCCTGTGCCCGCCGGGCCGAACCTCGCGCTGGGCCTCGATCCAGGCGAGCACGTCGCTCTGAATGAACTTCACATGACGCCCGACACGGACACCGCATGGACCCTTGCCGTCGACACGCCAGTCGTAAATGGTCGTGACTGGCACCCCGAGGTACTCCGCAAGGTCCTCGATGCTGAGCAGCGGGTCGAGCCCACTGAGTGGATGCGTTTGGGTCTTCATGACCAGTAGGTGGGCCGGACGCTCCGAGCCGCTCCATGGCGTCCCGTGACACTCCAAGGCAACTGGGCAAGCGGCCCGCGGACGGCACCTGCTGAACAGGTAGATGATGACTTTGTGATGACCGAGTCAAGTTAGAAAGCTTTCAGGCTCGGTTCCCCAGAGGGAACCGAGCCTGAATTTTGTAGCGGGGGCAGGATTTGAACCTGCGACCTCTGGGTTATGAGCCCAGCGAGCTACCGAGCTGCTCCACCCCGCGCCGGTGAACAGAACCTTACGCGACGTGGTGCGCTCACTCAAATCGGGGGGCTACTCCCCCTTCTTCGGCGTCTCCTCGACCGCTTGGTTGGCCGCGACCAACGCCTGCGCCACCAGCGCTTCGGCCTGCTTGGTGGCCGTGCCGTAGGCCGCGAAGTCGCCCGCCTTGAGTGCCTCCTCGGCCTCCTTGAACCTGGCGTCGGCCCGCTCCAGCAGGGCAAGCACCTGTTGCGAGAGCGTCCCGGTCGGCTGCCCGCCGCCGTTCCCGGTGTCGGTGCCACCGCCGCCCTTGCCGCCTGCGCCCTTGTCGATGGAGCTCTCGTTGATCTCCAGGACCTTGGCGACGGCCTCCGCCAAAGTCTTCCCGATGCCCCGCTTCTCCCCGAACGAGACGAGAACGTAGGACAGCACCGGATAGTTGGCTGTGCTGGCGCCACTGCGGATCGAGTAGACGGGCTGTACGTAGAGCAGCCCCTTGCCCACGGGCAAGGTCAACAGGTTGCCGTACTGAAGACGCACGTTGGAGTTCTTCGACAGCTTCTCGAGCTCCCCCTGAATCGCGGAGTCCGAGCCGAAACGGCCGGCGATCTGGCCGGGCCCGGCGATCTGGATGTTGTCCGGCAGCGCCAGGACGCGCAGCGTCCCGTAGCTGGGGAGGGAGGCATCGGCGTCGACCGAGACGAAGGCGCTCAGGTTCTGTCGCTTGTTGGGCACGTAGACCGACGTCAGCGAGAACACCGGGTCCTCACCGCTGCTCGGCGTACGGATCGAGAGACGGTACGGCGGCTGCAGGGTGCCCGCCTTGCTCGGGTCCTCGGGCACCTGCCAACGCGCCTTGCCCTCGTAGAAGCTCTTGGCGTCGGTGACGTGGTAGGCACCGAGCTGGTAGCGCTGCACCTTGAACATGTCTTCGGGATAGCGCATGTGCTCGAGCAGCTCGGCGGGAATCTCGTCCTTGTCCTTGACGGTGCCGGGGAAGGCCTTGCGCCAGGCCTGGAGCAGCGGGTCGTCCTCGTCCCACGCGTAGAGCGTGACCGTGCCGTCGTAGGCATCGACGACGGCCTTGACCGCGTTGCGCATGTAGTTGATCTCGTCGGTCGGCAACGTGCGGAACTCGTTGCCCTCGTCGAGCGAGTCGCTGGTCATCTCCTGGTAGGAGCCCCGCTCCGAGAGCGGGTACTGGTCGGTGGTGGTGTAGCCGTCGAGCAGCCACACGACCTTGCCGTCCACAACGGCCGGGAACGGGTCGGAGTCGACGGTCAGCCAGGGCGCCGCCTTCTCGACCATCTGTCGCGGATTGCGGTCGTAGAGGATCTTGGACTTCTCGTTGACCCGACCTGAGAGCAGGATGTTGGGCTCGCCGAACTTCCAGGCGTAGAGCAGCTGGTTGAACGTGCTACCGACGTCGACGCCGGCCTTGCCGGTGTAGGTGTTGCGGCTCTCGTCGGAGCCGGGCAGGTCGAGCTCGACGTCCTTGTCCTTGTCGTCGGCCTTGCCGACGATGGAGTAGTTGGGGCTCTGCTCACCGAAGTAGATCTGACCGCGGTAGCCGTCGGGGGTGAGGTCGGTGAGTTCACCGGTGGGCGGGATGCTCTCCTCGGCCCATTCGGGTGTCTCTCCCGTGGACTGCGCGTCGTTGTCGGCGTCGCGCTGGTTGCTGAACGCCGCGATCACGCCGTAGCCGTGGGTGTAGACCGTGTGCAGGTTCGACCAGTTCTTGCTGTCGTCGGGCAGCCCGTCCTGGTTGATCTCGCGGACGCCGATCACGACCTCGCGCTCCTGGCCCTCGATCATGTAGCGGTCGACGTCGAGCACGTCGGCGACGCTGTAGTAGTTCGTCACCTGCTGGGTCTGCTCGAAGGTCGAGCGGATCAGCGACGGGTCGACGAGCCGGACGCCGGGGAGGGTCCTCTTCTCGACGTCCTGCTGCTCCTTGGTCAGGGTCGAGGTGCCGGCGAACGGAGTGATCTTGGCGTCGTCGATGCCGTACGCCTCCCGCGTGGCGTCGATGTTCTTCTCGATGTACGGCGCCTCCTTGTCGGCCTGCGACGGCTCGACCTGGAACTGCTGCACGATGCCGGGCCAGATCAGACCGAGCAGGATCGAGGAGAGAGCCATCAGGCCCAGGCCGACCGACGGCAGCAGCCACGTGCGTCGTACGACGTTCGCGAAGAAGAGCATCGCGCAGATCAGCGCGATGAACATCAAGATGTTCTTGGCGGGGAGCACCGCGTTGTCGTCGGTGTAGTTCATCCCGGTGATCAGCGACCCGCCCTCATTGAGGACGTCGAACCGGTCGAGGTAGTAGTCGATGCCCTTCACCAGCACGAAGAGACCGAGCAGCAGGGACAGCTGGGCCGCGGCCGCTCCGGAGAATCGGTCCGTCGAGGACTGGAGGCGGATGCCACCGTAGAGGTAGTGCACGACCGCGGCGGCCAGCAACGTCACGATCAACACGGCCATCGAGAAGTCCACGATGAAGTGCAGCCAGGGCAGGTCGAACACGTAGAACCCGATGTCCTTGTGGAAGTAGGGGTCCTCCTTGCCGAAGTCACCACCATTGCGCCACAGCATGTATTCACGCCACTTGCCCGATGCGGTGGCGCCAGCGAACGCGCCGATCGCCAGCGAGACCCCGACCAGCAGCAGGATGCGGATGGGGTTGACCGCCTCGCGGTAGCGATCGAGGCTGACCTGCTCCGGCGAGGCCGGGCGGAAGATCGGCCGGTAGCGGAACGCGGCGCCGAGGTTGATCGCCACGGCCAGCGCCATCACCAGGCCGAAGACCAGGAACAGCCCGATCCGGGTGCGCACCATGGTGGAGAACACCGTGCCGTAGCCCGTCGAGTCGAACCAGAGTCGCTCGGTCCAGAAGGCGGTGAACCCGGTGAAGGCGAGGAACAGCGCCACCACGACGGCCAGCGTGATCCACAACGCCCTCGCCCGCGAGGGTCGTCTGGGCTCGTCCTGGCGGGTGTCGCCGGCGTCGTCGTCGTACATGTCACTCATGTGCGTATCTCCTCGTCGGGGTCGACCTCGAGGGTCGCCCGCAACAGCTCCACCAGTTCAGGGACAAGTTCGTTGCCGCCCACCACGGACTGCTGGTCGTCGTGGGCTCGCAGCCGCAGGGCACAGTAGGTCGCCCCGGCTCGGGTGACTCCCGCGACGATGCGCACCTCCTGGCGGTCGGGGTGCTCGGCGGCGAAGGCCTGCGCCTCGGCCGGGTCGTCAGGAATCTGGCCGTCGGCGCTCGGCGGCAGCACCAGACGTTCGACCACGGCGGCACAACCGTGCACGGTGTCGGGCCACAGGATCGAGGACAGCACGGTCTCGAAGGGCAGGGCAGCGTCGAGCTCCTGCTCGATGGGCGTGAAGGAGCCCTCGGCACTGGACTCGTCGAGCCCCATCGCCGCGGCCAGGGCCGGCTCCTTCACAACCAGGCTGGCAGTCTGCACCAGCGCATAGAGCCGCGACTTCTGGTCCCACCCGTCCACCGCTGCGTGCGACTCGATCTCCAGCACGGCCGCGGCCAGGGCCGGGTCTGGCAGTTCGCCGTCGATCTCGCTCACTTGGTCTCCTTCTCGCACGAGGGCAGGGGGGCATCAGGGTCCTTGACCCACGTCTTGATCGAAGAGATCGCGTCCTTCAGCGTCTTCACGCGGACCAGGCGGACGTCGCCGTTCTCGGCACCCAGGGCCTCGTCGCAGTTGTCGGAGGGCACCAGGAACAGCTCGGCTCCGGCATCGCGCACTGCGGGGATCTTCTGCTGGATGCCACCGATCGAACCGACCTCGCCGGTGTCGGTGATCGTGCCGGTGCCGGCGATGTTGCGCCCGCCGGTCAGCGATCCCTTCGTCAACGTGTCATAGATCGCGAGCGAGAACATCAGCCCCGCGCTCGGTCCGCCGATGCGGGGGTCGATGTTGATCGAGACGTCGAAGGGGAAGGTGTAGCCGGCTCCGGGCAGGATGCCGACCCGCTTGCGCTTGTCGACCAGGGCCGGCGCGACCTTGACGGTGACCTTCTTCCGGTCCCGCAGCAGGTCGAACGTGATCGGCTCGCCGACGTCGGCCTTGCCGACGAGGTCGACCACCTGACCGGGCGAGTTGACCTTGGTGCCGTCGATGGCAAGGATCCGGTCGCGCACCTTGAGCTTGCCGTCGGCGGGCAGGCCCTTCTCCACGTTGTAGATCTCCACCGCAGGCTTGATCGTGTAGCCGAGCTCGCGCAGTGACGCGGCGACCGCGTCGTCCTGGGAGCTGGTCATCATCAGGGCCGACTCGAGCTGGCTCGACTCCTCGGTCTCCTCCTCCTCGTAGACCGCGGAGTAGGGCTGCACGGCCTCGTCCTTGCTCAACCAGGCCTCGATCGCAGCGAACACGCTCACCGACTCGCCCGCGCGGGTGACCGAGACCGTGGTCATCCGCAGCGTCCCGTCGTCGTAGTAGGCCTTGTGGCCGTTGACCTGGATCCGCTCCTGGCCACCGGCCTCGGAGAGCATGTCGACGGTGACGCCCGGCTGGAAGGTCACGTAGGGAATCGGGACCAGGGCGGCAGTGAGCCACAGCGCCACCAGCAACGGGACGGAGATGGCAATAGCCAGGGTGCGCCGACTCATGCCGCCAACCTTCTCATCCGGGCGAAATCAGTCGGCGTGGTGGCCGGGTGCACCTAGGCGGTGCGGCGATCGTCCCGGCTGCCCGACGGGCGGACGGCGATGCCGGTGCTGCGGTCGCGCGGACGGCTCGCTGCGGGCCCGGGTCGAGACAGGGCGGGGTGGTCCTTGCGCAGCGCCCGCTCGAGTCGCTGGGCAGCCACGTCCCGGTCGACCTCGCCCCGACCCTCCCGACCCAACCACGTGATCCAGAGCATGGCCAGGATCGTGATCACCGCCGGCGGAGCCAGCCACCACAGAATCTCCACACCCCCAGCGTGCCATGCGAGGGCGTCCGATCGCCGAAGACTTTCAGGGAGACCACGCACGATTTCCCGAGATCAGCGGCTCAGGGCGACCCGACCCACTCCTGGTCGCCGTCGGCGAAGAGCTGATGCTTCCAGATCGGGACCTCGGCCTTGAGCCGGTCGATCAGCACCCGGGAGGCGGCGTACGCCGTGTCGCGGTGAGCCGCCGCGGCCCCCACGATCACCGCGGCGTCCCCGATCGCGAGAGACCCCACGCGATGGACGGCGGCGAGCGCGATCACGTCGTGCTCGGCGGCCACGGAGGCGCACACCTCGGCCAACCGCTGCTCCGCACTGGGGTGGGCGGCGTACTCCAGGCCGGTGACGCCACGGCCGCCGTCGTGGTCGCGGACCCGACCGACGAAGAGGTTGAGTCCCCCCGCGGTCCGGTCGCCCAAGGCGTCGAGCACCTCGTCGACATCGAGGGCCTGCTCACGCAGGGCCACCAACCGAACGCGTTCGCCAGAAGCAGAAGCCATGCCGAAACCCTATTCCCCTCTTGGCAGCCACCAGTGACCGAGTAGTTTGGGGACATGACTGACGACCCCGCCGAGCAGCCCGAGAACCCGTTCAAGGGCACGCCGTTCGAACAACTCTTCGGCGCGTCCGGCATGCCCGACCTCTCCGGTCTGATGAGCCAGATGCAGGCCATGATGACGCCTCACGAGGGCTCGGTGAACTGGAACCTGGCCGGTGACATCGCCCGCCGAGCGGTCGCCGAGAGCCCTGACCCCACACCCTCACAGCGTGAACAGGACGCCGTCGCGGACGCCGTGCGCCTGGCCGACCACTGGCTCGACGAGGCCTGCGAGTTCCCCTCCGGTGTGCAGTCGACCGCGGCCTGGAGCCGCGCGGAATGGATCGAGTCCACACGTGAGGTCTGGAAGGTCCTCGTCGATCCCGTCGCCGAGCACGTCGTGGCCGCCATGGGTGACGCCCTCCCCGAGGAGGCCCGCCAGATGGCCGGTCCACTGATCGGCATGCTCGGCCAGATGGGCGGAGCCATGTTCGGCAGCCAGGTCGGTGCCGCCCTCGGCGGGCTCGCCGGCGAGGTGCTGACCGCCTCCGACATCGGACTCCCCCTCGGCCCCGCCGGTCGCGCAGCACTGGTCCCCTCGAACGTCGCCGCGTTCGCCGAGGGCCTCGACGTCCCCGCCGACGACGTACGCCTCTATCTGGCGTTGCGCGAGGCCGCGCACCAGCGGCTGTTCGCCCACGTCCCGTGGCTGCGAGAGCACCTGATCTCGGCGGTGGCCGACTACGGTCGCGGCATCGCGATCGACACCTCGGGCATCGAGGAGCAGATGCGCAACCTCAACCCCTCCGACCCGACGGCGATCCAGGAGGCTCTCGAGGGGGGCCTCTTCGAGCCGAAGCAGACGCCCGCCCAGGAGGCCGCGCTCCTGCGTCTCGAGACCACGCTCGCCCTGGTCGAGGGCTGGGTCGACGAGGTCGTCGGCCAGGCCACGACGGAGCGGATGCCCACTGCGGTGAAGATGCAGGAGGCCGTACGCCGACGCCGGGCCGCGGGTGGTCCCGCCGAGGAGACGTTCGCCGCGCTGGTCGGGCTCGAGCTGCGCCCGCGGCGCCTGCGCGACGCCTCGACCCTGTGGGGCTCACTGCGGTCCCGGCACGGCACCGACGCCCGCGACTCTGTGTGGCTGCACCCCGACCTCCTGCCGACGGCGGCCGACCTCGACGACCCGCTCGGCTTCCGCGAGGAGACCGCCGAACCCCTCACCCCCGCCGACGATGACTTCGACGCCGAGCTGGCGAAATTGCTCGACGAGGGCTCCGACGGGGGCAACACCGAAGGCGCGTCCGGCGACGAACCACGCGAGTGAGGTCCCTGCACGCCGACGCCCTGGCCGTGCTGGGTGCCTGGTCTGCACCCGACCCGGAGCAGGAGCGCCACCGACGGCGCATCGTCGCGCACCTGGAGCGTCACCCTGACGGGATGTCGCGTTCCTGCTTTCCCGACCACGTCACGGCCGGCACCCTGGTCGTCTCGACCGACGGCACCGAGGTGCTGTTGAACCTGCACGGCAAGGCACGGCAGTGGTTCGCGTTCGGTGGGCACTGTGAGGACGGGGACGCGACGCTCGCCGAGGTGGCTCACCGGGAGGCCCTCGAGGAGTCCGGGCTGCCCCGCGTCGACTTCGACCCGCTGCCGGTGCAGCTGGACGAGCACGCCGTCCCGTTCTGCGACGCCCGCGGCACCGTGGCCCATCTCGACGTCCGGTACGTCGCCGTGGCGCCACCGGGCGCCCACCACGCGGTCAGCGACGAGTCGCTCGACGTGCGGTGGTGGCCGGTGGACGCGCTGCCCGACGGCATCGGCTCCGACATGCGTGAGCTGATCGAGCTGGCCCGGGCCAGACTCGCTGCCGGCTGAGCCGCGGCCGGACACCGAGCCCGGACTCGTCGTCCCGCCCTACTCGTCGAGCTCGCTGGAGGGCGGCTCCATCTCCGAGGCCGCCGAGTAGCCGAGGAGGTAGCCCCTGGCCCGTTCCGACTTCGGGTAGTGCGCCACCCAGGCCCAGAACTTCTCGTTGTGGCCGTGCTCGATCAGGTGGGTGAGCTCATGGATCAGCACGTAGTCGACCACCCAGGACGGCATGCCCTGCAGTCGCGAGGACAGACGGATCGAGCGGTCTCCCGGCGTGCACGACCCCCACCGGGTGGTCTGGTTCTCGACCCAGCGCACCGAATCGGGCACGGCCAGGCCCCCGAGGTAGCGCTCGGACAAGTCCGCGGCGCGGCGGGCCAACTGCTCGTCGGAGGGCCGCCGACGCTTCTGCTGCCGGTCGAGCCGGGCCACCATCGTCTCGACCCACTCGGCCTCCTGGGCCCGGCTGAGCGAGGCCGGGATCAGCACCACGACCTTGTCGCCGTCGCGGTACGCCGACACGGTGCGGCGGCGCCGCTTCGAGCGGCGCACCTCGATCTCGGGATCCCCCATGGCCTGCAGGCTAGCGGTTCGCCCAGGCCAGGAGGCGGTCTGCCGGCCACGTGTTGACGATCCGTTCGGGCTCGATTCCGGCGGCCTCGGCGCGCTCACAGCCGTAGTCGAGCATGTCCAGCTGGCCGGGGGCGTGAGCGTCGCTGTCGATGGAGAAGAGGCACCCGAGGTCGCGGGCCAGCTCGAGCAGTTTCGTCGGCGGGTCGCGTCGCTCGGGCCGTGAGTTGATCTCGACGGCGACGTCATGGGCCACACAGGCCTCGAAGACCGCCCGCGCGTCGAACTGCGAGCCCGGCCGGGTGCCGCGGTTGCCGGTGACCAGCCGGCCGGTGCAGTGGCCGAGCACGTTCGTGAAGGGCTGGCCGACCGCGGCCACCATCCGCCGCGTCATCGCGGCGGGGTCCATCGCCAGCTTGGAGTGCACGCTGGCCACGCGTACGTCGAGCCGGGCCAGCATCTCGTCGCTCTGGTCGAGCGACCCGTCGTCGAGGATGTCGACCTCGATGCCCTTGAGCAGGCGGAAGCCGTCTCCGAGATGCGTGTTGACCGCGTCGATCACCCCGAGCTGTCGGCCGAGGCGCTCGGCGCTGAGTCCCCGGGCCACCTTCAGTCGCGGTGAGTGGTCGGTGAGGACCAGGTAGTCGTGGCCGAGCTCGATCGCGGTGAAGGCCATCTCCTCGATCGGCGAGCCACCGTCGGACCAGTCCGAATGGGAGTGCAGGTCGCCGCGCAGTGCCGACCGCAGCTCCCGTCCGCCCGCGGCCAGCGGGCCGGCGTACTGCTTCTCGAGTGCGGCCAGCCGCTCGGGGACCTCGCCGCGCCACGCCTGCGTGATCACCGTGCCGGAGCTCGCCCCGATGCCCGGCAGGTCGGTGAGGGTGCCGTCGGCGACGTGTCCGGAGAGCTCGTCCTCGGTCAGCGGGAGGATCGTGGCGGCGGCGCTGCGGAAGGCCTTGACCTTGTAGGTGTCCTCGCGGGCACGCTCGAGCAGGAAGGCGATCCGGCGAAGTGCCGCGACCGGGCTGATCGGGTCGCCGGTCATGGATTCGACTCCTCCACTCTCGTCCACGGTGACTTCCTACAGTTCCACAGCGGCCGCCGTGGTTTCCACACGTTCTCCACAGTGTTCTCCACAGGTGGGGTCGACCAGCCGCCACCACCCCATTGACCCGGGACCATGGGTGCCCCTAGCGTCGGCACGGATGGGGCCCCGGGCCATCCGCTTCGGCGGGGCAGTTCCACACTCGCAAGGGGAAGGCACGTGTGGGAGTGCCGGTCAGGGGCCTCTTCTCGCCCTTCTGGTCCGCCGGCCCGTCGCCGCCTCGCCGTCATCGCCCGGTGAAGCGGGGAGTGCGCTTGGCCCGCGCAGCAGAGATGCCTTCCTGCAGATCGGTCGTTGCCAGCGTGGCCGGCTGGGCCAGTGCCTCCCACTGCAGGGCCGCCTCGATGTCGCGGTGCCCGGCGCCGGCCAGGCCGAGCTTCGTCCAGCGACTCGCGATCGGCGCCGTCTCGGCCACCCCGGCGGCGGTGTCGAGCACCTCGTCGAGAAAACCCTCATCGGGAATCACCCGACTGACCAGGCCCAGACGCTGGGACTCCTCGGCGTCGACGATGCGCCCGGTGAGCAGCAGGTCGCGGGCCGCTGCCCGGCCGACCACGTCCGGGAAGAGGTACGTCGCGGCCATGCCCGGGTGCATGCCGAGCTTGACGAACGGTGCTCCGAGCCTCGCGCCGGCTGCGGCGTACCGGATGTCACAGGCCAGTGGCATGCAGAGCCCGGCCCCGATCGCGTGACCGTTGATGGCGGCGATGGTCGGCACCTCGAGTCGCCGGATCGAGAGCCAGGCCCGGTAGAACGCGAGCATGCGCGTGCGCAGCCGATCGACCGAGGCGTCGGGCTCGCTGGCGATCCAGCCGATGTCACCCCCCGAGCAGAAGGAGGTGCCGGCCCCGGTCACGACGACGGCGCGCAGCTCCGGGTCTGCGGCGAGCTCGTCGAGGGCACGCACCCACGAGTCGGTCATCTCGTCGGACATCACGTTGCGTCGGTCCGGGTCGTCCAGGGTGAGGAGTGCGACCCCGGGTCGGGGGCGGTCCAGACGGAGAAAGGTGAGATCGTCGTTTTCGGGCATGTCGGCACCCTAACGGGGCGCCTCCCACGCCTGTACGCAGGCGTGACGTAGGGTTTTTGATGGTTCACATGCCCGGCGTGGGAACCCCGGCGGGCTTCCCCGATCCCCCCGTCGCGACGACCGAGAAACAATTAGGCAAGGAGGCCGTCATGGCGGAGACCTGGAGCGGCGAGTTCTACTGCGTGAAGTGCAAGGCCAAGCGTGAGGCCTCGGGTGAGGTCAAGGTCAACGACAAGGGCACGCGGATGGCCAAGGCCGTTTGCCCCGAGTGTGGCACCAACCTCAACCGGATCCTCGGCAAGGCGTAACACCGAGCAGCCGCAGCGGCGCCGTCCCCCTCGGGGGCGGCGCCGCTGCGTCGTTGCACGACCCGGGCCTCTCGCCGGTGCTGGGCGAGCCTGTGGATGACGCGAGCGCGACATCGATGTTCTGTGTGAGAGTGCCGGCATGCCTCGGCTGCCCCGACACCCCGGATTCCCGGCCCGGCCTCTGCTGCGCCCCGGAGTTCGCGTGTGCCGCCGCGAGGACGGCCTCCTGCAGGTCGGGCTGGTCGCCCACCTCGCTGTCACCGCACCCGACACCGACGAGATCCGTGCCGTGCTCCTCGACCTGCGCAACGGCGTCCCTCCCGGGCCCGCCTGCGAACTCACGCCGGCGGTCCTGCGCTTCTGCAACCGCTTGCTCGACAAGGCGCTCGTCCTCGACGCCGACGGATTCCTCTCGGCCCTGGGCACCGCCAGGGACCAGGTTGGCCGGGAGTCGTTGGCCGCGTATCTCGGGGACAACGGCAGGGATGGTCCCGACCTGTTGGCTCGTCGTCGTGGAACCACGATCGGGGTCGCCCACCAGGGCGACCGTCGCTCCGAGCGTCGCATCGTGGACGTGCTCACGAGCGGCGGTGTCTCCACCACGGCCACCACCTCGCGTGCCGATGCCGCCCTCCTGGTCGCCCGGGGCGAACCCGACCGCGATCGCCTGGACGAGTGGGTGCGTTCCGACCTCCCTCATCTGGTGGTCAGCACCAGCGAGGGCGTCGTGCGCCTCGGCCCCTTCGTCGTGCCCGGTGAGACGGCGTGCCTGCGCTGCATCGACGCCCACCTCGCCGACCGCGACCCGCGCCGGCCGCTCATCGTGGCGCAGTACGTCGACGCGGCCGCGACGCCCGACGGTCTCCCCGAGCCGATCCACCACGACCTGTTCGAGATGGCCATGCTGTGGGCGGTGCGCGACCTGCTCAACTGGGTCGACGGCCACCGACCACGCAGCTGGAGCTCGACGCTGACCTTCGACCCGGCCCTCGAACTGGGCTCGACGCCGTGGCGTCAGCACCCGGCGTGCGGATGCGGCTGGGGTCGGGCCTTCGCCATGTGAGGCCGTGAGGGGTGTCCGCGACGATCCGCCGTGGTGTCTCTCCGAGCCGTTCGACGGTCCTGCTACCACCACTCGCTGTCGAGCTTGCTCTCCATCGCGCGCAGGTGCTCGCGGGAGCACACGTCACAGAACGTGCGCCGACGGCCGTTCTCGACGGCCGTGGTCCAGGTGAGCGGGAGGTTCTCATCATCGGACTGACGACCGCAGAAGTCACAGGTGGCTGCCACGTGGCGAGCCTACGCCGGCGCCTGGACGGTAGGAATGCGCCGAGCCGGCACGAGGGGAACTGTCCCCTCGTGCCGGCTCAGTGGTTGATCAGAGGCGGGCCATGGCGAGACGCGCCTGTGCGGCAGCGCGTTCCGCCTTGCGGCTCAACCTGCGGGCGACGACGAGTCGCCGGGCCTGGCCGTTGCGTTGCGCCTCTCCCAGGCGCGCGGACATTTGTGCGCGCGCCAGTTCTTCATGCATGAGATTCATCGTGGTGCTCCGGTTCGTGTGAGTGGTCATGACAAGTGATCGACTTTCTTGTGCTGGCCGCGTCAGGCGGCGTTCTTGCGGGGACGGCCGCGCGGCCGCTTGCGGGGGATCACTACTCCCTGGAGGAAGAGCTCACCGCCCCAAACGCCCCAGGGCTCGCGCCGCTCGAGAGCGCCGGCGAGACAGAGTGCCTGGACCGGGCAGTCCGTGCACAGGGCCTTGGCGTACTCGACGTCGGTGGGCGACTCGGCGAAGAACAGCTCCGGGTTGTTGGCCCGGCAGGGCAGCAGTTCGTCGTCGACGGTGTCGGCCGCCGCGTGCAGCTCGCCCAGTGTTGAATCGGCGGGCGGCTTGAGTTCGCTGATGGTCATGTGTGTCACCTCCTCTTCGACCTGATCGTGATTGTTGATCCGGGTCCCCCACGTCGGTGCGTGGAGAAACAAAAGGGCCGCGGATCCCGGTTCTCGGGTTCCGCGGCCTGGAGGCTGCCAGTTGAGTGTCAACTCAACAGGGCGGTGGACTCCAGACAGTGGTCCCCTGGGTTGCTCCCGTGACGAGAGCAATCACGCGCTTGCGAGCCGGGACATCGGCACCAGCGCACGCAGACACGCCAAAGGCGGCGTAGGTGGGCATGACGATGCGCGACTGGTTCGCAGTCGTGATTCGAGTCGTGATGCTGTTCACTGGTGCCACCTCCTTCGGTGCGTCGGGCGCTGATCGTGCCAAGATCGTGTGCGCGTTTGATTGCGTGAGAGGAAAACTATCGCGGGAACCCTGTAATGGGCAATCGATTTTATGGGTATTTCACGGATTTTCTTCGGATCAGTCGATCAGGGCCAACAACTCCTCGCCGTACCGCTCGATCTTGGTGGCTCCGACGCCACTGATCTTGAGCAGTTGGGCGTCTCCGGTCGGCTTGACCTCGGCGATCGCCTCGAGCGTCTTGTCGGTGAAGACGACGTACGCCGGCACCCCGTCGTCACTGGCCCGTTGGCGACGCCACTCCTTGAGCCGGGCGAAGAGGTCCTCGTCGTAGGTCGCCGGGCAGTCCATGCACCGGCCGACCTTGCGCTCCCCCGCCGTCGACAACGGACGACCGCAGGTGCCGCACATGGCTGCCCGGGCTGCCTTCTTGGCCCGCTTCGGCTCGGCCGCGCTGCCGGTGTCTGGCCTCAGGCCGGTCAGGAACCGCGACGCCTTGCGGGTACGACGACCGCCGGGGTTGCGCGACAGGCTCCACGAGACCGACAGGTGCAGTCGAGCCCGGGTCATGCCGACGTAGAGGAGACGGCGCTCTTCCTCGACCTCGGCCGGGGTCTGGGCGAACGAGATCGGGATGGAGCCCTCCTGGGCGCCGCACACGAACACGGCGTCCCACTCCAGGCCCTTCGCGGTGTGCAGGGTGGCCAGGGTGACGCCGTCGGCCACGGGTGCGTGCTGCTCGGCTGCGCGCCGGTCGAGATCGTCGACGAAGTCGCCGAGCGACACCTCGGTCTGGGCGGCCGCGGACTCGGCCTGGGAGACCAACGCCTGGAGGGACTCCCACCGGTCACGGGCCGTGCCCCGCCCCGAGGGCGGCTCGGCGGTCCAGCCCATGCCGCCGAGCGTGCCGCGCACGTCGGCGGCCAGGTCGTCGCCACCGCCGCCGGAGCGAGCCGTGCCGCGCAGCAGGGTGATCGCCTGGCGCACCTCCTGGCGGTCGAAGAACCGAGCCGCCCCGCGCACGACATAGGCGAGGTTGCGGGCCGCAAGCGCATCTTCGAACGCCTCGGACTGGGCGTTGATGCGGAACAGCACCGCCATCGACCCCAACGACACCCCCGAGTCACGCAACCGCAGCACCTCGGCCGCGACTGCTTCGGCCTCGGCGACCTCGTCGTCGTACTCCCGATAGGCGACTGCCGGGCCGGAGGGACGCTGGGCCACCAGCTGGACGCCCCGGGAGCTGCTGCCGGCGAGCAGCCGGTTGGCCGAGCCGATCACCTCGGGCGTGGAGCGGTAGTTGCGGACCAGATCGATCGCGGTGGTGCCGGGGTGCTTGCCCGGGAAGTCACGCAGGTAGTCGGCGTTGGCGCCGGCGAAGCTGTAGATGGTCTGCGCCGGGTCGCCCACCACGCAGATCTCGTCGCGCCCCCCGAGCCAGAGGTCGAGCAGCGCCGACTGGAGGGGCGAGACGTCCTGGAACTCGTCGACCACGAAGAACTTGTACTGACGTCGGACCTGCGCCGCGACCCGCTCGTCCTCGGCCAGCAGGGCGGCGTTGAGCAGGAGCACGTCTTCCATGTCCATGCGGCCCTGGCCCCGCTTGACGTCCTCGTAGGTGCCGAACACCCGGCCGACCGTCTCGGGGTCGACGCCGTTGACCTCGCGCCCCCGGGTGGGGGCCAGGGCGGCGTACTCCTCGGGGCGGACATTGCTGACCTTGGACCATTCGACCTCGGAGGCGAGGTCGCGCAGGGTGCCCTGGTCGACGCCGAGGCGTTGCCGCCGGGCGGCCAGGGCCATCAGCGGCAGCTTCGACTCGGTCAGGGTGGGCAGCTCGGTGCCGTGGGTGGCCGGCCAGAAGTAGCGCAGCTGGCGCAGGGCGGCGGCGTGGAAGGTGCGGGCCTGGACACCCGGCGCACCCAGCTCGCGCAGACGGGTGCGCATCTCACCCGCGGCCCGCGTGGTGAACGTGACCGCCAGCACCTCGGTCGACTGGTAGACGCCGGTGGCCACGCCGTGGGCTATGCGGTGGGTGATCGCCCGGGTCTTGCCGGTGCCGGCACCGGCCAGCACCCGCACCGGCCCGCGCAGCGCTTCGGCGACCTGTCGCTGCTCGGGGTCGAGTGCGTCGAGCAGGCTGTCAGGACGGGCCATCGGGAACAATTCACCTCGGAGTGCGGTTGAGTCGGTCGAACACCAAGCAGCCTAGATGCCCGAGGGGACAATCCGTTGAGCGAGTTCACGATGTACACCACGCCGTGGTGCGGCTACTGCCACCGCCTGAAGAGCCAGCTGGACCGGGAGGGCATCAGCTACGACATCGTCGACATCGAGCAGCAGCCCGACGCTGCCGAGCTGGTCGAGAAGGCCAACGGCGGCAACCAGACGGTGCCGACTCTCGTCTACTCCGACGGATCCGCGCAGACGAACCCGAGCCTGGCCCAGGTGAAGGCGAAGATCGCCGCCCTGGCCTGACCGGGAGAGTCACCAGCGGCCGGGGAGCGGGCCGCCGTACCAGTGCTCGACCAGCGAACGCGAGATCGAGACGCCGCCGGGCAGCACGATCGTGCCGGCCTCGGCCTCGGCCTTCATCTGCGCGCGCGTGAACCACCGTGCCTCGGCGATCTCGGTGTCGTCGATGACGATGTCGGTGGTCGTGGCACGCCCGAGGAAGCCGAGCATCAGGCTGGTCGGCAGCGGCCACGGCTGGTTGCCGAAGTAGTCGACCGGGCCGACCTCGACCCCGACCTCCTCGAACACCTCGCGGCGTACCGCGTCCTCCAGGGACTCCCCCGGCTCCACGAAGCCGGCCAGCGTGGAGAACCGTCCCTCGCCCCAACCGGCACCGCGGCCCAGCAGGCAGCACTCGTCGTCGGCCCCGGGCTCGCCGATGGCGACGACCATGATCACCGCTGGGTCAGTGCGCGGGAACTGCTGCCCCTGACAGACGGTGCAGACCAGCAGGTGGCCACTCTGCCGCGACTCGAGCCGGCCGCCGCACGCGGGGCAGTGCCGGGTGCGCCAGTGCCACTCGGCCAGCCCGATCGCGTGGAAGGCCAACGGCGCCTCGGAGGAGTCGTGGTCCATGAAGTGCGGCGCCAGCGCCCGGAGCCCGACCCACTCGTCGCGCTCGCCGGGTGCCTGCTCGGGGTCGAACAGCACCGCGAAGTGTGTTCGGCCGCCGCGCTCGCCGAGCAGGACGCGGGTTCCCTCGGGGGCCTCGTCGGGGCGCACCCAGACCGGGCCGGCGCCCGCCGTCCGCACCCGGG
>NZ_BCRJ01000009.1 GCF_001552535.1 Nocardioides jensenii JCM 1364 = NBRC 14755
CCCGCCGTCCGCACCCGGGTGCCGGCCACCGGCAGCACCCGGGTCGAGGGATCGGCCCACTGCTGGGCCAGCCAGGCCTCGTCGTCGCGTCGTTCGGCCAGGCGCGCGTGGGCACCGGCCGCCAGCTCGGCGTGCGGATACGTCATGCCGTCGTGGTTCCGTTCATCCAGGCTCGGAAGGCCTCGGCGTCGTAGGGGCGACCGAGGAAGTCGGCGACCAGGTCGGCCGCGTCGCCGCTGCCGCCGGCGGCCAGCACCTTGTCCCGGTAGGCCCGGGCCGGGCCGGGGGCGAAGAGGTCGTCCCGGTCGAAGGCCGAGAACAGGTCCTTGGCGATCACCTGGCTCCACATGTAGGTGTAGTACGCCGAGCCGTAGCCGCCGAGGTGACCGAACCCGGTGTGGAAGTGGGTGCCCGGCAGCTGCGAGACGAGCGTGTACTCCCGGGCCAGCTGGGCGACCCGGGCGGTGAGGTCGTCGGGACGCTCGAGGTGCAGGTGGTAGGAGACCGCGGCGTAGAACATCTGGGTGCGGGCCATGAAGCCCTTGCCGAACTCCTCACCGGCGCGCATCCGCGCGACCAGGTCGGCCGGGATCGGCGTGCCTGACTCGTCGGTGGCGAAGCCGGCCAGCACGTCGGCGTCCCACGCCCATTCCTCCAGCATCTGGCTGGGAGCCTCGACGAAGTCCCACTCGGTGGCCACCCCGGAGAACCGCACCCAGTCGTGCCGCCCGGCCAGCACGTGATGCACCAGGTGCCCGAACTCGTGGAAGAGGGTGACCACCTCTCCGTGCTCCATCAGGCCGCGTGGGAAGTTGCAGACCAGCACGCCCTCGGGGAGCTGCACCCCACGCACCCCGGGCGTGAGGTCGAACTGGGCCGCGTGGTTGAACTTGCCGTCGCGCGGGTGCAGGTCGAGCCGGATCCGGCCCAACGGCTCCCCGTCGAGGCTCACGTCGTACGTGGTCACGTCCTCGTGCCACGACACGGCGTCGGGCACCGCGGCGTACTCGAGGCCGAAGAGACGACCGGTCACCTCGAGCAGGCCCTGGCGCACCTTGGTGAAGTCGAAGTAGCGGCGCACCTCCTGCGCGTCGACGTCGTACTGCTCACGGCGCACCACCTCGGCGTAGTGACGCCAGTTGGAGGCGTCGATCGCCTCGATCGCCGGGTCGTCGCGCCGGGCGCGTTCGAGGAGGATCTCGATCTCCGCACGGCCCGCCGCGTCGGCGTCCCGGCTGATCTCGCTGATGAAGGCGGGGATCGCCGGGCCGGTGCCGATCATCTTGACCTCGGCGTCGTAGGACGGCCAGTCGGCGTAGCCGAGGAGGGTGGCGTGCTCGTGGCGCACCGCCAGGAGGTCGGAGAGGACCTGGTCGTTGCCGGGCCAGGCGAGGTGGTACTGCGTGGTCACCACGCGACGGCGGGCGTCGGCGTCCGTCGAGAAGGTCATGAAGGGAACGGTGTCGGGGTACTCGGTGGTCACCTCGAACGTGCCGTCGTCGCCGACCGGGTGCGCCTCGACCCAGTCCTGCGGGAGCCCGGCCGCGGCCTCGGCCGGCAGCGTCGTCGTACGCCGACCGTCCCGGATGCCCCGGGAGAAGGCCTGGCCCAGCTCGACCTCGCGCTCACTGATCTCGCGGAGCCGCTCGCGGGTGGCCTCGTCGCGGTCGACGCCGGCGCGACGGAAGTCGCGCAGGCTGTGCTCGAGCATCCGGGTGGCCGCCGCGTCGAGGCCGTCGGTCTCCACGGAGGCCAGGGCGGTGAACGCCGCGACGTCGAGCATCAGGGTGGTGTGGAACCGGTTGGCCTCGACCTCGATCTCCTCGGCCTGCTCGCGGATCGCCTTGTCGGGGTGCACCTGCGAGATCAGGCCGGCCACCGCGAACGCGTTGCCGAGCTCGATGTGCAGCCGGTTCCAGACCTCCGCCACGGAGCCGGGATCGCTGGCGGCGAGGATGCCGCGCAGCTCCTCGGCTCGAGCCAGCGCGCCGCGGCAGTGGTCGTCGAGCCAGGGCGCCCAGTCGGCGTCGGCGGCGGGCAGGGACAGTGGTTGGAGCTGCGCTGATCCGGTCACGACTGCAGGCTACCCACCGCACCCGAGGCCCTAGGCTCGACCCATGAGCACGCACATCGGCGCCGAACCGGGCGCGATCGCGCCCCATGTCCTGATGCCCGGAGACCCCCTGCGGGCCGCGTGGATCGCAGAGACGTTCCTCGACGACGTCACCTGCTACAACGAGGTGCGCGGCATGCTCGGCTTCACCGGCACCTGGCGTGGGGAGCGGATCAGCGTGCAGGGCTCCGGCATGGGTCAACCGTCACTGGCGATCTATGCCACCGAGCTGTTCACCGACTACGACGTCGCCTCGATCGTGCGGGTCGGGTCGTGCGGCGCACTCGTGGAGAAGGTCGGCATCCGCGACGTCATCCTGGCCACCGGCGCGTGCACCGACTCGGGCATGAACCGGGTCCGGTTCGAGGGTCTCGACTACGCCCCGGTGGCCGACTTCGGTCTGCTGCGTGCGGCGTACGACGCGGCCATGGCACGCGAGGACGTCACCGCGTGGACCGGCCTGATCTTCAGCGGGGACCAGTTCTATGCGCCACGTCCCGAGATCATGACCGCGATGGTCGAGCACGGCGTGCTCGCCATCGAGATGGAGGCCAGTGCTCTCTACACGCTGGCCGCCAGGCACGGCCGCCGGGCGCTGGCGATCTGCACGGTGTCCGACCACCTGGTCACCGGCGCCGAGACCACCGCCCAGGAGCGCGAGCAGACCTTCGGTGCCATGGTCGAGATCGCCCTGGAGGCCGTGGTGGCGTGAGGCAACCCCGCCCCAGCCCCTGAGTCGGCGCCGTCACCGGCCCCGGAGCAGCTCCTCGAGCTGTTCCCGACCGGGGAGGTCATCGGTGTGGTCGACGGTCTCACCCGTGCGCACGTAGTGGAACGCGGCGCGCACCTTCTCGACCGGCACCCCGGCAAGCTCGGCCCAGGCCAGTCGATAGATCGCCAGCTGCAACGGATCGGCGGTGGCCCGCTGGTTGGTCTTCCAGTCGATCACCAGGAAGCCGGCGTCGTCGGTGGTGTAGACCGCGTCGATGCGACCGCGCACCACCTGTCCGGCGAGGACAAGCGCGAACGGCGGCTCGACGAGATGCGGCTCGCGGTGCCCGAAGGGGCCGGCCGAGAACGACTCGGTGAGCGTCTTGAGGTCGGACTCGTCGTCGATGCCGAGGTCGGCGCGGCCGGGCAGCTCGTCGGGGTCGAAGAGGTTCTGCTGGCCGAAGCGGGCCTCGACCCAGGCGTGGAACCGGGTGCCGAACCGGGCCGCCGGTGAGGGCTGGCGGGGCATCGGCCGGGCCAGGTCGCGGGCGAACCCGTCGGCGTCGTCGCGCAGCCGCGCCA
>NZ_BCRJ01000010.1 GCF_001552535.1 Nocardioides jensenii JCM 1364 = NBRC 14755
GCGGTCGGCCCGGAGGCCGATCGTGGGGTGGCGGGTGTCGAGTCACGCGGTGGAGAGCTCATCACCTGCATTGTCGTCATACCCGTACAGGTGTGCCAGAGCACGGCCCAGATACCCGGGAGAAACAATTTTCTCCTTCTCCTGTATCTGGAGAACCAGACCCCACTCCTGAGCGTCGGAACACCTGAGGACACCGGGCGGGCGATCGAGCGACGTGGGGGTTCACTCGGCCGCACCGCCCGGTAGCCTCGCCCTCGTGTCTTCCCCCGCTGCCGCCCCGTTGACCGTCCGCACCATCACGCCCGACGAGCACCTGGCCTTCCTGCGTGAGCAACGCTCAGCGAGCTTCCTGCAGACGCCGGCCTGGGGCGCGGTGAAGGCCGAGTGGAGGCGGGAGTCGATCGGCTGGTTCCGCGGCGATGAGTTGGCCGGGGCCGCGCTGGTCCTCTACCGACAGCTGCCCAAGGTGAAGCGGTTCCTGGCGTACCTGCCCGAGGGTCCGGTGATCGACTGGAGCGACCCCAACCTGGCCGCCTGGTTGGCGCCGATGGTCACCCACGTGCGCAAGGCCGGCGCGTTCGGCGTCAGGATGGGGCCGCCCGTGGTGACCGTCCGCTGGTCCGCCGCGCAGGTCAAGGAGGGCATCGCCTCGGACGACGTACGCCGGCTCGGCGAGGTCGCTCCCCTCGAGCGCGGGATGGTCGGAGCCGGAGTGGTCAGCCAGCTGAACCAGCTCGGCTGGAGGCTCCAGGTCGCCGAGGGTGGCTTCGCGGCCGGCCAGCCGCAGTTCAACTTCGTGATCCCGCTGCGTCACGAGGACGGCACCCCCCGCACCGAGGACGAGGTCCTCACGGGGATGAACCAGCAGTGGCGGCGCAACATCAAGAAGGCGGCCAAGGAGGGCGTCGAGGTGGTGCGCGGCACGATCGACGACCTCGCCCTGTTCCACGAGCTCTACGTGCACACCGCCCAGCGCGACCACTTCACCCCGCGGCCCCTGGGCTACTTCCGGACCATGTTCGAGGCGCTGGGGAGTGAGGGTGGCGAGGACCCGACGGTCGAGATCCGCCTCTACCTGGCCCGGCACGAGGGCGCTCTCGTCGCCGCGACCATCTGGATCCGGGTCGGGACGCACAGCTGGTACTCCTACGGCGCCTCCTCCACCGAGAAGCGCGAGGTGCGCGGCTCGAACGCCGCCCAGTGGGCGATGATCCAGGACTCGCTGGCCGCCGGCTGCGACGTCTACGACCTGCGCGGCATCACCGACACGCTCGACTCCGACGACGCCCACGTCGGGCTGATCCAGTTCAAGGTCGGCACCGGCGGCGAGGCCGTGGAGTACGCCGGCGAGTGGGACTTCCCGATCAACCGGGCGCTCTACAAGGCGTTCGACCTCTACATGCGGAGGCGCTCATGAGCGTCACCCTCTACGTCGACGCGGCCCGGTTCCGCGCCAACCAGCACCGGATTCTGGCCACCCAGCCCGAGCTGGTGCCGGTCGCGAAGGGCAACGGCTACGGCCTGGGCAACGCCCGCCTCGCCGAAGAGGCCCGCGCCCTGGGCGTCGACACGCTCGCGGTCGGCACGTACGCCGAGCTGCCCGCGGTGGCCGACCACTTCCCCGCCTCGCTGCTGGTGCTGACCCCGTGGCGTGACTTCGAGGCACCCACCGAGCCGAACCCGCGGGTGATCCACACGGTCGGTCGGCTCGAGGACCTGAAGGGTCTGTTGGCCCGCGACCCCGAGGCCCGGTTCGTGCTCGAGCGGCTGACCTCGATGCTGCGCCACGGCTTCACCCCGCGCGAGCTGCGGGCCGCCGGTGACTTCCTGCAGAGCAACGAGTCGGCCGGCTTCGAGGGCATCGCCTTCCACCTGCCGATGGGCGGCGCCTCCCACCTCTCCGAGGTGCAACGGCTGATGACCGACGCCGTGGCCGCCGGGCTGCCCCCGACCACGATCTGGGTCAGCCACCTGACCGACGCCGAGCTGGCCCAGTTGGGGCGTTCCTGGCCCGACTACACGATCCGCCCGCGCATCGGCACCGACCTCTGGCTCGGTGACCGCGGCGCCTTCGCGGTGCGAGCCACCGTGCTCGACGCCCACGAGGTCGAGCGCGGCGACCTGTTCGGCTACCGCGGCCGGGCCGCGCCCAAGACCGGCACCGTCCTGGTGGTCAGCGGCGGTACCGCGCACGGCATCGGACTCGAGGCCCCGACTGGTGCGAGCACGATCAAGGCCCGAGCCGGGGCGATCGCCCGGGGTGGGCTCGACGCGGCCGGTTTCGTGCGGTCGCCGTACAGCATCGGCGGCAAGCAGCGACTCTTCGCCGAGCCGCCGCACATGCAGGCCAGCATGCTGTTCGTCCCGCAGGGGGCACCGGTCCCCGCCGTCGGCGACGAGATCGACGTGCGCGTGCGCTACACCGCGACCGCGTTCGACCGCGTCGTCATCTCCTGATCACGGGCCCGGACCGGGTCGTGGTGGGGGCGCAGGACGTCGCGCACCACGATCGCGACCAGATAGAGCTCGCACGCGATGCGCACCGCGATCGCCAGCCAGTAGAACCCCGGGTCGTCGCCGGAGCCCGGCTGCAGGTAGCCGCCGAGATACCACCACACGCTGGCGAAGTAGAGCAGCTCGCCGGACTGCCAGATGATCTGGTCACGCCAGCGCGGCCGGGCCAGCACTGCCAGCGGCAGGAGCCAGAGCACGTACTGCGGTGAGTAGACCTTGTTGACCAGCAGGAAGCCGGCCACGATCAGGAACCCGAGCTGGGCCAGCCGCGGCGTCTCCGGGGCGGCCAGTCCGATCAGCAGCACCAGGGCACACCAGGCGATGAAGAAGATCCAGGAGGACGTGTTGATCTCGTGCCAGCTGAAGGACAGGCCGGCCTGGTCGAGGACCATCCAGACACTGCCGAGGTCGGCCCCGCGCTTCTCGTTGAAGGTCCAGAACACCTTCCAGGCCGATTCCGAGGAGAGGTACGCCGGCGCGTTGGCCAGCACCCAGGCGAACCCGGCCGAGACGGTGACCTTGAGCAGGTCGGGCAACCTGCGTTGTCGCACGCAGATGATCAGCAGACCGCCGATCAGGAACAACGGGTAGAGCTTGGTGGCCGTGCCCAGGCCGATCATCACCCCGGTGAGCACCGGTCTGTCACGCGACCACGCCCAGAGCGCGCCGGCGACCAACGCCACCGCGAGCAGGTCCCAGTTCACCAGGGCGTTGAACAGCAACGCCGGTGACAGCGCGAAGAGGGCGGCGTCCCAGGGCCGGTGGCGATGGGTGCGGGCCAGGAACCAGGCGGTGAGCAGGGTGGCCAGGCCCAACAGCACCGCACTGACCGCGACGTACGTCGTGAGCTCGTCGAGCACGTCCGGGTCGGCGTACAGGTCCCCGAGCGGCAGCTGCGATCTCGCCGAGACGTCGGGGGAGCCACTGACCCAGTGCGTGGCCCAGGCCGCGCCCCACGCGAAGTAGGAGATGCCGACCGGGTACTCCATCACGTCGAAGCGGGCCCGGGACTCCTCGTCGGAGGTGTAGGGCCAGTTCAGCTCGACGAACCCGCGGCCGACGTACAGGTAGGGCAGGTCGGAGTAGCACATCTGGGCATACCGGTCCTGGCCGTTCATCCAGTTCTCGGAGTAGCAGGGACCCTTCTGCACCATGCCGAGCGCGAAGACCACCGCGGCCATCGCCAGGATCACCCGCACCGGGGTCCACCAGCGGTGCGGGGCCGCGTGCTCGCCGACGGGGCCGCCGACGCTCTCGCTCAGCGCCGCGGCGACCGAGTCCTCACGGGTCGGGGCAGCCACGTCCTGAGGGTGGGACTCAGAATCGGGAGGGCTCACCCTGGCTCATTCGCTCCGGGTGGCCGACTGCCGCGGCTTCGTGCCGTTTCCGTTGCCGTTGCCGGTGTCGCCACTCGCGGGATCGCTCGGGCAGTTGAGGACGGTGCAGGGCTCACCCGGGTCGCTCGTCGGCGGATCGGTGGTCGGCGGCGTCGTCGTCGGCGGGGTGGTGGTCGGCGGCGCGGACGTCGTCGGCTTGTCCGTCGGCTTCTCGGACTTCGTCTTCGACGGCTTCGGCTTCTCGGACTTCTTCGGCGGCGGGGGCGGCGGCGGCACGTAGGGGGCGTGGCCCTCGTCGGGCGCCTCACCGTCGACGAAGACCGGCTCCGGGAAGTACTCGACCTCCTTGCCGTCCATCAGGCGGCTCATGATCGCGGTCCAGGTCTGGGTCGGGTACGTCGCCCCGTAGAACGGCTCGAGGTAGCCCTCGAGACTCTCGTTGCCCTTGCCGCGCACGTACATCACGGCCGTGGCCATCTGCGGGGTGTAGCCCACGAACCACGAGGACGACACGTTGTCGTCGGCGTTCGTCGCCGTGCCGGTCTTGCCCGCGGCGGGACGGCCGAGCGACTGGGCGTTGGCACCGGTGCCGTTCGTGACCACCTCCTGCAGCGCGTAGGAGACGTCGGCGGCGATGTCCTCGTCGAGCACCCGCTTGGTGTGCACCTTGTGGCGGTAGAGCTCGGTGCCGTCGCGGTCCTCGACCCTCTCGATCATGTAGACCGGTGCGGCCTCACCGCCGTTGGCGATCGTGGCGTAGGCGTTGGCCATGTTGATCGGGCTGACCGTCGCCGAACCGAGCGCGATGCCGGAGTTGGCCTGCAGCCCCGGGGAGTCGCGCAGGTTGTCCATCGTCCCCTCGCGCTTCTTCCACTTCGGGATGCCCATCGCGTTGGCCATGTCGAGGATCTTCTGCGGGCCGTCGGGCATGGAGTCGGTCAGGTCGGCGTACACCGTGTTGATGGACTCCTCGGTGCCCTTGATCAGGTTGACCGACGACCCGTAGTCGGTGCCCTGGCCGTCAGGGCCGGTGCCCTCGTTGCGGGGGCCCTTGGTGCCGTTCTCGAAGTAGAACGGCGAGTTGCCGTCGAAGGTGTCCTTGAGGGAGAAGCCGGCCTGGATGCCCGCGGCCAGCGCGAACGGCTTGAACGACGACCCGGGCTGGCCGCCGGAGACGGCCCAGTTGATCTGGGACTTCAGGTAGTCCTGGCCGCCGTAGAAGCTGCGCAGGGCACCGGTTCCGGGTTCGACGCTGGCGCTCGCGACGTGGAGCTGCTTGAGGCCGTCGGGACGCGCCTCGGCGATGCCTTCCTCGGCAGCCGCCATCGCACTCTTGTCGAGGGTGGTGGTCACCTTCAGTCCACCGCCGTTGATCTGCTGCTCGTCGAAGCCGAGGCGGACCAGCTCCTTCTTGATCATCTCGAGCATGTGGCCGCGTTGGCCGGCGTAGGACCCTTCGGACTTGATCTTGGGGAACTTCGGCAGCCGGCGCTCGGCCCGGACGGCCTGCTCCTCGGTGATGGAGTTCATGTCGGCCATCTCGCCGAGGACGTAGTGGAACCGCTCCAGGAGCGCGGCCCGGTTGGCCTTGCCGTTGGCCGGGTCGAACAGGGTCGGGTTGTTGATCACCGAGGCGAGGACGGCGCTCTCTCGCAGCTTGAGCTTCTTGGCCGGCTTGTCGAAGAAGGCGTGCGCGGCGGCGTCGATCCCGTAGGCGCCGCGACCGAAGTAGATCGTGTTGAGGTAGCCCTCGAGGATCTCCTCCTTGCTCTGCTGACGCTGCAGCTTCAAGGAGACGATCGCCTCCTTGACCTTGCGGGTGTAGGAGCGCTCCTGGCTGAGGTAGAGAATCTTGACGTACTGCTGGGTGATCGTCGAGGCACCCTGCTGGGCGTTGCCCTTCGCGTTGCTGAACGCGGCCCGGAGGATGCCCTTGGGGTCGATCCCCTTGTCGGTCCAGAAGCTCTGGTTCTCGGCGGCGACGACGCCGTCCTTGATGCTGTCGGGCATCTCCTCGAGCGAGATCGAGTTGCGGTTCTGTCGGGCGTAGCGGCCCAGCTCGGTCTTGCCGTCCTGGTAGTAGACGTGGGTCGTCTCGGTCTGGAAGTCGGCGTTCGGGTCGGGGATGTCGATCGTGTTGTAGAGGACGACGAACGCGATCGCGCCGATCAGCACCAGCACGAGACCGCTGATCGAGGTCCACTTGAGCGTCTTCTTCACGCGTCGCTTCAGCGGTGTCTCCTCGGGCTTCTTCGCGGATGTCTGCTTCGGCGAAGAGGCACCGGCTTTGCGCTTTCCAGTCACGTGCGGGTCTCCGTGGGGGTGCGTCGTACCGCCGGGGGCACGGGTACGTCATGGGCCGATGGGAAAGAGTACGCGGCCCACCCTGGTTCACCCCGATCTGCGACGCGCAACACCCCGCGTTCACCCGCAGTTTCACGTGTCGGCGATATATCGCTACGATAGGTCGGTGGCAAGGCGCGGAGAGACGATCGAGCTGGCAGTCCTGGGACTGCTGCACGAGTCACCCATGCACGGATACGAGCTCCGCAAGCGCCTGAACCTGATGCTCGGATGGGGGCGGGTGCTCTCCTACGGCTCTCTCTACCCGGCGCTGAAGAAGATGCTGCGCTCCTCGTGGATCGAGGAACGCACCGTCACCGTCAAACCGGGAGCCGTGGTCAGCCGGCGGCCCCGGATCGTCTATCAGTTGACCGAGACCGGTGATCGCGAGTTCATCCGGTTGATGTCGGAGGTCGGTCCCACGGCGTGGGAGGACGACAACTTCGACATCCGGTTCGCCTTCTTCGGGCGCACCGACATGGAGATCCGTCTCCGCGTGCTGGAAGGTCGGCGTACCCGTCTCCAGGAGCGGCTCGACAGGGTCCAGTCCCAGCTGGCCCTGACCCAGAAGGAGATGGACCAGTACGCCTCCGAGCTGCAGCGTCACGGCGTCGAGTCGGTGGAACGCGAGGTCCGCTGGCTCTCCGACCTCATCAACGCCGAGCGGAACCAGCAGCAACCACCGGTCGAACCACAGACCTGAGCACCACCAGCACCACCCGAGCAAGACAGCACGAGCAGTCAGCAGGAACAAGCAGGACAGGCCCGAGGGCAGCATGCCCCGTCAAGAGCAGGAAGAGGAAACCGAATGGGTTCGGTACGCGTAGCAATCGTGGGAGTCGGCAACTGCGCCACCTCCCTGGTCCAGGGCGTCGAGTACTACAAGGACGCCGACCCGGAGAGCACGGTCCCCGGGCTGATGCACGTGAAGTTCGGCGACTACCACGTCTCGGACGTCGAGTTCGTCGCCGCCTTCGACGTCGACGCCAAGAAGGTCGGCTTCGACCTCTCCGAGGCCACCCAGGCCTCCGAGAACAACACCATCAAGATCGCCGACGTCCCGCCCACGGGCGTCATCGTCCAGCGTGGCCCGACGCTCGACGGTCTGGGCAAGTACTACCTCGAGACCATCGACCAGTCGGATGCCGAGCCGGTCGACGTGGTGCAGGTGCTCAAGGACAACAAGGTCGACGTCCTCGTCTCCTACCTGCCGGTCGGGTCCGAAGAGGCCGACAAGTTCTACGCCCAGTGCGCCATCGACGCGAAGGTCGCCTTCGTCAACGCGCTGCCGGTCTTCATCGCCTCCGACCCCGTGTGGGCCAAGAAGTTCGAGGACGCCGGCGTCCCGATCGTCGGTGACGACATCAAGTCGCAGGTCGGCGCGACCATCACGCACCGCGTGATGGCCAAGCTGTTCGAGGACCGCGGCGTGACGCTGGACCGCACCTACCAGCTCAACGTCGGCGGCAACATGGACTTCAAGAACATGCTCGAGCGCGAGCGCCTGGAGTCCAAGAAGGTCTCCAAGACCCAGGCCGTCACGTCCAACCTGACCGGCTCCCTGGCCGGCCTCAAGGACAGCCGCAACGTCCACATCGGTCCTTCGGACTACGTGGCCTGGCTCGACGACCGCAAGTGGGCCTACGTCCGCCTCGAGGGTCGCGCCTTCGGTGACGTTCCGCTGAACCTCGAGTACAAGCTCGAGGTCTGGGACTCCCCGAACAGCGCCGGCATCATCATCGACGCGGTGCGTGCCGCCAAGATCGCCAAGGACCGCGGTCACGGCGGTCCGGTGATCCCCGCCTCGGCCTACCTGATGAAGTCCCCGCCGGTCCAGATCGAGGACACCGAGGGTCGCATCCAGCTTGAGAAGTTCATCGCCGGCGAGTGACTCACTGACACCACAGAACCGCCGCTCATCCTTCGGGGTGGGCGGCGGTCCTCATTTCCCCACCACTCGTGCGTTCTGGTGTCGCGAGTTGTTGATTTTCGTTCTTCGAGTTGTTTGTTTTCGTACGTCGACGCGGTACGTCGTACCGATCGCGAACGGAAATCGCCGACTCAACTGACGAAGATCAACAACTCGACGCGCGAAACTCAACAACTCGTGACGTCACCCCACGACTCAGGCGAGCAGCTCGGCGAGCACCTCACCGAACTGCGTGAGCGCCCACTCGAGCTCGTCCTCGGTGATCACGATCGGCGGAGCCAGGCGCACGGTCTGACCGTGGGTGTCCTTGGCCAGGATGCCGCGCTCGAGCAGCCGCTGGCAGACCTCGCGGGCGGTGGCGACGTCCGGGTCGATGTCGATGCCGGCCCACAGGCCCTGGCAGCGGACCGCGGTCACGCCCTTGCCCTCGAAGCCGCGCAGCCCGGCGCCCAGGCGCTCACCCAGTCGACGGGCACGCTCCTGCATCTCGCCGGTCTCGAGCAGCTCGACGACGGCCAGCCCGACCGCGGCGGCCAGCGGGTTGCCGCCGAAGGTCGAGCCGTGCTGCCCGGGCTGGAGCACCCCGAGCACGTCCTTGTTGCCGACCACGGCGGAGACCGGGACGATGCCGGCGCCGAGGGCCTTGCCGAGCAGGTAGAGGTCGGGCACGACACCGACGTTGTCGCACTGGAAGGTGGCGCCGGTGCGGCCGAGCCCGGACTGGATCTCGTCGGCGATGAACAGGACGTTGTTCGCCGAGGTGATCTCGCGGACCCGAGGCAGGAAGTCGGCCGGTGGGATGCCCACCCCGGCCTCGCCCTGGATCGGCTCGACCAGCACTGCGACGGTGTTCTCGGTGATGGCCGCCTCGATCGCGTCGGCGTCGCCGTACGGCACGGTGGTGAAGCCGGGCGTGAACGGTCCGTAGTTGTCGTGCGCCTCCGGGTCGTCGCTGAAGCTGACGATGGTGGTGGTGCGGCCGTGGAAGTTGCCGGCCATCACGATGATGTCGGCCTGGTCGGCGGCCACGCCCTTGACCTCGTAGCCCCACTTGCGGGCCACCTTGATCGCGGACTCGACGGCCTCGGCGCCGGTGTTCATCGGCAGGATCATGTCCTTCTTGGCCAGGCGCGCCAGCGCCTCCGCGAAGGGACCCAGCGCGGCGGAGTGGAAGGCCCGGCTGGTCAGGGTGACCTTGTCGAGCTGCTCCTTGGCGACCTTGGTCAGCTGCGGGTTGCAGTGCCCGAAGTTCACCGCGGAGTACGCCGCCAGGCAGTCGAGGTAGACCTTGCCGTCGATGTCGGTGACGGTCGCGCCACTCGCCTCGGCGACCACCACCGGAAGCGGGTGGTAGTTGTGGGCTGCGTGGGCATCCACGACCGCGATGGCGGCCTGCTGTGCCTCACTGACTCCGGCGAGTTCGTCGTGGTTGGTCATGTCGGTGACGATAGTCACCCCGACCGGGAAATGACGAACCTGCGACCCGGCAAGATCAGCCCGCCGCCGCGCCACCCGTGACGGAACGCAACTGCCTCACGGAATCAGGTCGCCGATGCTGCCGAGGAGGCTGCCGCTCTTCTTCTCCGGGGCGGGCGGCGGACGCCACTCGTAGGCCTGGACCACGACGAAGCCCGGTCCGTGGAGAACCATCTGCAGCGCCTCACCCGAGCCACCGCGCAGCATCGAGCCCATGTTCATCGAGCTGTGCGTGGTGGGGGTCAGGTTGGCCGACCAGCAGACCGCGGCGTTGCGGTCGACGTACACGGGCTGTTGGGAGCAGTCGAGGACGATCGGCTTGCCGACCACGTTGATCGCCAGCGTGCCCGTGCCACCGACCGTGGTGTTGAACAGGCCGCCGGTCATCAGGCCGGCGCCCTTGACCCGGTTGATGTCCCAGGTCAGTGAGGAGTCGAAAGCGAGGAGGTTGCGGAAGTTGACGCTGATGCCCTCGTTCTCGAGGTGGAGCAGGTGGACGTAGCCGGCCTCGTCGGCGAAGTAGACCTCGCCCTGCCCGGAGACCCGCATCAACGAGACGTCCTCACCGGTGACGACCTTCTTGGCCAGCTTGCCCATCGAGCCGGACTTCTCGTGATGGAAGGCGAGCTGCCCCAGGAAGCCGACCATCGTGCCCTTGGTGGCCAGGACGTCGGGACCCAGGCCGACGCGCAGGGTGCGGTTGTTCTGCAGGGCCCAGCGCTCCTCGCTGCGCACCGGCAGGTTCTCGGCCTCGAAGATGCGGCTCTTCATGTCACTTGCCTCCGGCGGCGACCGGCGTCCACTCATAGGACTGGACGACGACGAACCCGGGCCCGTGGAAGACGTACTGGATGGCCTCGCCCGAGCCGCCGCGCAGCATCGAGCCCATGTTCATCGAGTTGTTGATGCCGGGGGCCAGGCCCGCGGACCAGCACACCGCCGAGTTGGGGTCGACGAAGACCGGTTGCTGCGAGCAGTCGAAGACGGTCGGCTTGCCGATGCACGCCACGGCCACGGTCCCGGACCCACCGACCGTGGTGTTGAACAGGCCACCGGTCATCAGGCCGGCGCCCTTGACCCGGTTGATGTCCCAGGTCAGTGAGGAGTCGAAAGCGAGCAGGTTGCGGTAGTTGAGGCTGATCCCCTCGTTCTCCAGCTCCATCAGGAAGACGTAGCCCGCGTCGGAGGCGAAGTAGACCTCCCCCTGCCCGGAGACCCGCATCAGTGAGACGTCCTCACTGGTGACGATCTTCTTGGCGAGCTTGGCCATCGAGCCGGACTTCTCGTGGGTGAACTGCACCTGGCCGGTGTAGGCCACCATCGCGCCCTTGGCCGCCAGAACGTCCGGGCCGAGGCCGACCCGCAGCATCTGGTCGTTCTGGAGGGTGAACCGCTCCTGGCTCTGCACGCGGAGGTTCGCCTGGTCGAAAAGGTCGCTCTTCATGGCGCCAAGCATGCCCCCATCGACCCCACCGACAAACCCTCGGTGCCCTCAGGCAGAGCGCTCGGCGTCGGCCTTGATCCGCTTCAGGGTCTGTCGCATGCCGCCACGCAGCTCCAGCTGGAAGGACTTCTGCCCGCCCATGACCGCCTTGATCAGGCTGTCGGAGATCTTCGTGGTCCCGTCCGGGACCTGACGCCGTTGCACCACCCGGGTGCCCCCGGCGATGGGCTCGAGCGTGAAGGACCAGACCGAGCGGTTGTCCTTGATCCGGAACGCGAACTCCCGCTCCGGCTCGAACCGGATCACCTTCGACCGGGTCGGCCAGACCAGGAGTCCGCGCCGGTTGATGTTGACCGTGCGGGTGCCCAGCGAGATGCCGTCCCCGCGGACGATCGTCTTCACCACCTGGGGGCTCCACGTCGCCATCCGCGGCAGGTCGGTGACCAGCGCCCACACGGCGGCCGGGTCGGCGTCGATCTCGATGGTCTCTTCGAGCAGTTCCAGAACCTCAGTCATGACGAGGGACGCTAGTGCAGGAACAGGAACGTGTTACCGGAGGGTCACAACGTGGGATCAACCCGCCGAGGCGACCAGCTCGTTCGGCACCACGGGGAGGTCGAGGGTGTCGGTCACCTTCCCCGACCCCAGGTCGACCACGTGGATCCTCGACGCGGCCGGGTCGGTGACGTACGCCGTCCCGTCGAGGACCTCGAGCGCCGGTCGCGGCTGCTGCCAGTCGACCGGCTCCCGCCACGCCTTGAGCACCGGGATCGCCGCGGTGATCTTCCCCGAGGTCACGTCGATGATGCGCAGCCTGCCGTCGGTGCCCAGCACCAGGCCCTCGCCGTCCGGCCCACGCCCGAGTGAACGGAACGTGTAGCTCGACGCCACGTCGACGAGTCGGACCCGCGCCGTGCGCGTGTCGATGAGGGAGACCCGGGTCGGTCGCTCGAGCTCGGCGTCCGGGTCGGTCTTGTAGTCGCCGAGCAGGACCGGCGAGGCCCCCGAGCCGGCCTGGTTGCCGATCCGGCCGTAGGCGTCGGGGCTGTCCGCCTTGGTGATCGTGCGGCCGTCGACGAGCAGCGCGCCGTCCTCGCAGCCGAAGACCGCGACGTCGCCGGCGAACGCCTCGCCGTGGACGCCCGGGCAGTCGTCGCTGGCGGCGAGCTCGTTGCCAGCCGCGGTCACCAGGCGTACGCCGGTGCGGGTCTCGCTGTCGCCGACGGTGTGGATCAGGTTGCCGTCCTCGAGTCGTACGGCGACACCGTGGTGCGCCTGGTCCGTGGCACCCGACTCGGTCTCGGGAGTGCCGTGCTCGAGGTCGTGGGGGTCGAGCTCGGTGAAGCTCCCGGTGCCGTCGTCGAAGAGCACCGTGTGGCCGCCGTGGTGCACGACGTGACCCGGCTCCTCGGCCTCGACGACGGTGCCGGTCAGGTGCGGCTCACCGGTGAAGGAGTGGCCGTGGTCGCCGTGACTGTGCGTCCAGCTGCCGAGGTCGAGGGCCTCGAAGCCGCGGCCGGTCGAGAGCAGGACGTGCCGGTCGTCGCCGGCCGGGTTGGCCCGCACGAACCCCTCGACGGGCTGGTCCAGGAGCACCTCGCCGTCCCGGGCCCGCAGGACCAGGACACCGCCGTCGTAGGTCACCGCAAGGCGTGGCTCGGGGCCGGCCACCTCGACCGAGCCGCGGTCGGGGTCCGACGAGGAGGCGGCCTCAGGCTCTCGCTCTCCGGTCGCGGTGCCACAGGCGCCAGCGATCAACGTGGCCAACAGGACGGGAATCATTCTCAACTTCTTCATGAGAATGATTCTCAGATTTGTTGAGAACGATTGTCAACTGAGGGGGTCGGGCGCCGGACGCCGGTGCGCCCGGCTCCCCCCGGTCTAGGAGGCAGGTTCGATCCCGGCCACCCGCCACGTCGACCCATCCCTGAGCATCACGAGGCTCACGTCCTTCGCGTCGGACCGAGCCTCGTCGGACGGCGAGCACTCCTCGGCGTCGGGCTCGTCGAAGCACTCCTGGGGAACGCTGACGTGACTGTCCTCGATGACGATCACCGCGACGTCGTCGAGACCGAGGCCGTCGAGGCCGGCCTGGCTCCCCACGCTCTCGACCTGGCTCTCGATGATGCCCACGTCATCGGCGCTCAACACCTTGTCCGGCTCCTCGGGCAACTTCAGGACGTCGTGCTCGAGCGCCCAGTGCTGGTCGTGCAGATAGTCCGCAACGTCGGTGCGCTTCGGGGAGAGGTCGGTCCAGAATCCCTCGGTGATGGTGTCCCGGTACGCATCCGCGTCGTCGTCACGCACGGCCGCAGCGAACGCTGTGTACGCCTCTTCGGCACTCGCGTGCCCGGCGCCGGTCTTGTCGTTCGAGTCGCCGTTGCCGCCGTCGTCGTCACCACACGCGGACAAGCCGAGGGCGAGGACGGCGCAGGCCAGCGCGGCGCCTGCCCGAGTGGAGGTACGGCGGGCTGGCACGGCGGCTCGATTGGTCACGAACGAAGGTTGTCCACACCGGACAGCGGTCAAACGCGGTCGGCCCACCACTGCACCAGCGCGGCGGTGGCGGCCTCCTCGGACTGCGGGCCCTCGTCCATGCGCAGCTCGAGCAGGAACTTGTAGGCCTCGCCGACCTCACGGCCGGGCGCGATCCCGAGGATCTCCATGATCTGGGTGCCGTCGAGGTCGGGCCGGATCGAGGCCAGCTCCTCCTCCTCGGAGAGCCGTTCGATGCGCTCCTCGAGGTCGTCGTACGCCTTGCGCAGCCGGGTCGCCTTGCGCTGGTTGCGGGTCGTGCAGTCGGCGCGGGTCAGGATGTGGAGTCGCTCGAGCTGGTCGCCGGCATCACGCACGTAGCGGCGTACGGCGGAGTCGGTCCACTCACCGTCGCCGTAGCCGTGGAACCGCAGGTGCAGCTCGACCAGCTTGGCGACCGCCTCGATCTGGTCGTTGGAGAAGCGCAGCGCCTTCATCCGCTTCCGGGTGATCTTGGCGCCCACCACGTCGTGGTGATGGAAGGTGACCACGCCACCGTCCTCGAAGCGACGGGTCTTCGGCTTGCCGACGTCGTGCATGAGCGCCGCGAACCGGGAGACGAAGTCGGGGCCCTGACCGAGCCGCGCCTCCTGGTCGATCGACTGCTCCAGCACGATCAACGTGTGCTCATAGACGTCCTTGTGGCGGTGGTGCTCGTCGCGCTCGAGGGCCAGCGCCGGCAGCTCAGGGAGGACGTACGCCGCCAGCCCGGTCTCCACGAGGAGGGTCAGCCCACGACGGGGGAACGGCGCACAGATCAGCTTGACCAGCTCGTCGCGCACCCGCTCGGCCGAGATGATCTCGATGCGGCCGGCCATCGCGGTCATCGCGGCGACCACGTCCGGCGCCACCTCGAAGCCGAGCTGGGCCGCGAAGCGCGCGGCGCGCATCATGCGCAGCGGGTCGTCGGAGAAGGAGTCCTCCGGGCGACCCGGCGTGCGCAGTGTGCGCGAGGCCAGGTCGACGATGCCGCCGAAGGGGTCCTCGAAGGCCCGCTCCGGCACGGTCAACGCCATCGAGTTCACGGTGAAGTCGCGGCGACCCAGGTCACCGACCAAGGAGTCGCCGTAGGCCACGTCAGGTTTGCGGGAGTCGGCGTCGTACTTCTCGGAGCGGTAGGTGGTGATCTCGACCTGCCACTCCCCCTTGCGGCAACCGATCGTGCCGAAGGCGCGGCCCAGGTCCCAGATCGCGTCAGCCCAGCCCTTGAGCAGCTTCTCGGTCACGTCCGGGTGGGCGGAGGTGGTGAAGTCGAGGTCCTCCTGAAGCCGCCCCAGCATCGCGTCGCGCACCGGCCCGCCGACCAGGGCGAGCTCGTGCCCGGCATCGCGGAAACGGGTGCCCAGCTCGTCGATGATCGGGGCGATCCGCTCGAGCTCCCGGGCGACGGTCTTCTCGACGTCACTGATCCGGATCGGGGAAGGCATGGCAGTTGGCACGGGAGACAGAGTAGTCGCCCGGCAGGCCGATAGAGTCGGCGCCGTGATCCGACCGCTGGCTGCCCTGAGCATGCCCGTGGTCTCTGTCGCGGCGGCCCTGATGCCCACACTGGCGCTGAGTGTTCCGGCCACGGCCACTCCCACCCACGCCTCCGCGACCACCCCCGCGACCACCCCCGCATCGGCGCCGGCTTCAGAGCCCGCGACGTCGCGGGTGTCCGGCGAATGGCCGACGCCCCAGCCCGCCGTGGAGCCCAGGCCGCCCGTGGTCTCTCGCACGGCCCAGGCTCGCGCGACCCCAGCCGTCGAGCCCGACCCTCTCCGCATCACGATCGACTCGATGACACCGTCGGTGATTCCGCGCAAGGGGCCGATCCGGCTCAGCGGCACAGTCACCAACACCAGCGACGACCTCTGGCGCGACGTCAAGATCTACCCGCGCATCTCCTCCTCGCCGTTCACCACCTCCGCAGAGGTCGGCCTGGCCGCGGAGTCCGACCCCCGGCTGCCGTTCGGCGATCGGATCACCACCGAGGGCAACTTCGACGAGCGCATCACCAGTCTCGAACCCGGGCAGTCGCGCACCTGGACGATCCGCGTCACGCGGGAGGTCTGGAGCTCACGGATCATCGGCACCGAAGGGATCTACCAGATCGGTGTCCAGGCCCTCGCCGCGACCGAGGACGGGGAGCGCCCGGCGAACGCGATCGGCCGGGCGCGCACGCTCATCCCCCTCGTCGACGCCGGCCACTCGGCCGTGCCGACCTCGCTGGTGGTTCCGGTGCGTGGCGCCGTACGCCGGCACGCGGACGGACGGGTCGCCGACCCTGAGAAGTGGGCCGCCATGCTCGAGAACGGGCGGCTCGCCCACCTCGCCGACATGATGGACGACTCCGCCTCCGCGCCGGTCACCTGGGCGGTGGACCCGGCCGTCGTCTCGGCCGTCGAACAGCTCGCCACCGGCAACCCCGCCCGCGAGCTCGGAGCACCCGACGAGGAGGAGCCCACCGGCGAGGACGAGGAGGCCGAGGCGGGGGCACCCACCACGTCCGCCCAGGCCTGGCTCGACGAGCTCACCTCGCTGTCCTCCACCAACGAGGTGCTCTCCCTCCCCTACGGCGATCTCGACGTCGCCGCCGCGTCGACGTACGACAGCCGGCTCTATCGCGTGGCCCGCAACCTGTCCGACGACGTGTTCAAGCGGTTGAAGATGTCGACCGTCCCTGCGGTGGTGCCGCCGTCCGGTCTGCTGCCCGCCGACGCGTTCGACGAGATCGAGCCGGCGACCACGATGCTGATGTCGGAGGAGGCGATCCCTGGGGTCGCGGAGGATCTCGAGGCCGACGAGTCGTTCGGCCCCTCACAGCTGACCTACGACGGTCACACCATGTCGTTGTACGACGCAGCCCTGCTCAACGTCCCCGAGGAGGAGGAGCAGAACGCGGTGACGGTGCGTCAGCGCATGCTGGCCGAGGCAGCGATCCGCTCGCTCTCCGGAAGCACCGAGCCCCTCGTGGTGAACCTGCCCACCGACTTCGACCCCGGGACATCGGGCGAGCAGCTCTTCGACGGACTCCAGCAGCCCTTCCTGGACCTGCGTCGGCTCTCGGCCAACACCGGCGGCACCACGCGCAACGTCCGGCACCTCGACTACCCGACCCGCCAGCAGGAGCGTGAGCTCGGCGGCGGCGCCTTCGGATCCGCACAGGCGCTGATCAACGCCGGCGCCACCCTCGACGACATCGTCGCCGGCAGCGACGGCATCGAGCGTCGCTCTGCCGAAGAGGCGCTGACCTACACCTCCTACATGGTGCGCGACGCCCAGGTCGCGGCCGAGCAGCTGGCCGGGAACGCCACCACCTGGTTGACCGCCCGGCTCCGGCTGATCACCATCGACGCACCGTCATTCGTGATCCTCTCCGCGGCCAGCGGACCGTTCGCGGTGAAGATCACCAACGGTCTCGACGTCCCGGTGACCCTGTCGCTCGAGGCCCGCACCCGCGACAACGTGGAGATCCGCGCCCCCGAGCGGATCGAGGTCGGCGCCAACGCGTCGCGCAGCATCCAGCTCAACGCGACCACCCACTCGATCGGGGTGCACCCGGTCGACCTGGTCGCCGTCGACAGCACGGGTCGCGCCCTGGGCAGCTCGGAGGAGATGAGTGTGCGCTCCAACTCGGTCGGCAAGGTGATCTGGGTGATCCTCGGGGTCGGGGTCGGCATCCTCTTCCTGGCCATCCCGGTCCGTCTGATCCGCCGCTACCGGAAGTCCCGCACTTCATGACCGCCTCGAAGTCCGTCCTCGGCAACAGCGCGATCATGGCGGCCGGGACGATGGTCTCCCGCTTCAGCGGACTGATTCGTTCGATCCTGCTGGCAGCGGCGCTCGGCACGGCCGGCCACGCCGACCTGTTCAACATCGCCAACACGATCCCGAACATGCTCTACATCCTGCTGGCGGGAGGCGTGTTCAACGCCGTCCTCGTCCCGCAGCTGATCCGGGCGATGAAGAACGACGCCGACGGTGGCGAGGCCTACACCAACCGCATCATCACCCTGGCCGGACTCTTCCTGGCCGGGGTCACGGCGGTGCTGGTCATCGCGGCGCCCTGGGTGATGGCGCTCTACCTCGACGCCGGCCATGCCGGGGCGGAGCGCGAGAGCGTGATCGACTTCGCCCGCTACTGCCTGCCGCAGGTGTTCTTCTACGGCATGTTCGTGCTGGTCGGGCAGGTGCTCAACGCCCGCGGCAGGTTCGGGCCGATGATGTGGGCCCCGATCGCCAACAACGTCATCTCGATGGTGGTGCTGGTGGCCTACCTCGTTGTCTTCGGCCCGTCGTCGACCGGCGCCTACAGCACTGGCGAGGAGCTGGTGCTCGGTCTCGGTTCGACCCTGGGCATCGCCGCCCAGTTCCTGATCCTCGTGCCCTACCTCAGGCAGGCCGGGTTCACCTACCGCCCCCGGTTCGACTTCCGCGGTTCCGGACTCGGCCACACGTTGAAGCTGGGCACGTGGACGGTGCTGTTCGTGATCGTCAACCAGATCGCCTACACGGTCGTCGTACGACTCGCGTCGGGCGGCACCGCCGACGGTGCCGGCGGCACCGGCTACACGATCTACTCCGGCGCGTTCCTGCTGACCATGGTGCCGCACGGCATCGTGACGGTCTCGCTGGCGACCGCCGTGCTGCCCGCACTGTCGGCCAGCGCCGCGGATGGGCGTCCGGCCGACCTGGCTCGCACCCTGTCCGACACCCTGCGCACCAGCCTGGCCTTCATCGTGCCGTTCACGATGCTTCTCCCCCTGCTCTCCCACGACATCGCCCGCGTCGTCTGGGGGTACGGCGCCGCGGCCGAGTCCTACGAGGACTACGCACCCACGGTGGCCCTCTTCGCCCCGGGCATCCTCTTCTTCACCGTGCACTACCTGATGCTGCGCGGGTTCTACGCCATCGAACGCACCCGCACCGTGTTCTGGGTGCAGTGCGTGATCGCGGTGGTCAACATCGCCCTGGCCGTCGTGCTCGTCGCGGCCACCGGCGCCGTCTTCACCGCCCCCGCCCTGGCCCTGGCCTACGCCGGTGCGTACGGCGTCGGCGCGTGCGGGTCCTACCTGCTGCTGCGTCACCTGCTCGGCGGCATGCAGACCCCGCGACTCGTGCGGTTCCTGGTGCGGATCGTCCTCGCCGGCGGCGGGGCGGCCCTGGCGGCGTACGCCGTGGCCCGTGGTTTCGAGGCGCTCTTCGGCGCCGGTGACGGACTCGTCTCGTCGGTGCTGTTCCTTGCCCTGGTCGCGGCCGTCGACGGCGTGGTCTTCCTCGTCGTGTCCCGCCTGATGCACATTCACGAGGTCAACGAGCTCGTCGAGACCGTGACGCGGCGCCTGCCGCTCCCCCGTCGCGGCTGACTTGCGTCCTACGATGAGTCCGTGCCCACGAGGGCACCCGCGATGAGGAGGGAGTCGTGATGGAGGGGTCGAGGCGGCCGGGCGACGTGATCGCCGAGCGCTACCGCCTGATCGACCTCCTCAACGAGGCGCGCGGCGCGTTGTTCTGGCTGGCCTGGGACAACGTCCTGGCCCGGCACGTCGCCGTCCACATCATCAGCGAGGACGACCCGCGGGCCGACGAGCTGCGGGCCGCCGCTCGCCGCTCGGCCCGCATCCTCGACCCGCGACTGCTCCGCGTCCTCGACATCGGCACCACATCGGGCGCCTGCTACGTGGTCAACGAGTGGGGTGAGGGCGTCTCACTGAACAACATGCTGGCCGAGGGACCACTGGCCCCGCGCCGGGCGGCCTGGCTGATCGGCGAGGTCAGCGAGATGATCGCCCACGCCCACGCCGCCGGTGTTGCGCACGGCCGGTTGGTGCCCGAGAACGTCATGATCGACAACCGCGGCACCGTCAAGGTGATCGGCTTCGCCGTCGACGCCGCGCTGCACGGACTGCCCGAGGGTCGTACGTCGACCGAGGTCGTCGACCTGGCCGGGCTGCTCTATGCGGCCCTGACCGGCAAATGGCCGGGCATCTCGACCTCGTCGGTGAAGTCGGCGCCGCAGCAGCACGGTCGCGCGCTGCGGCCCCGGCAGGTGCGTGCCGGGGTTCCGCGCACCCTCGACACCCTCTGCGACGAGGTGCTCAGCCCCTATCCGGGCCCGCACGACCACGGCTACGACTCGGCCGGAGCCATCGCCGCGGCCTTGATGGACTACGTCGGTGACCCGACCGCGATGGCCGAGGCCGAAGCCGCTCGTCACCGCGGCAACACCAACCCGCGGCTGCCCCGCATCGAGGCGCTGGTGCTCGCCCCCGATCCCGAACCGGAACCGGAACCCGAACCCGAGCCCGAACCCGGGCCGGTCACCGCGCCCGAGCCGGCGGAGGAGACCGTGGCCGGAGTCCCCGTGTTCTACGACGACGACGTGGACGATGTCGGCTGGGCCAGCCCGAACCCGGTCCCGCCGCCGCCCCCACCGCCCTTCGAGGAGACCCCCGAACGACCGCTCTTCGCACCCGACCCACCCGAGGGGCGGGCGACGCGGACGCCGCGCCCCCACGAGAACCACGACTCCGCCGCCTACTGGCCGTGGGAGACCGGCACCGGGACCGTTCCTCCGTCGCTGGATGCCGAGCACGACCACGAGGACGACGACTCCGTCCCCGGACGCAACTGGATGCGGACCGCCTGGATCATCGCGGCCTCGCTCCTGATCCTGGTCGCGATGCTCTACGCCTTCAACCGTGGCCGCGACTCGGGTGATGACTCCGACGCCGACGACGACGGGCGGGCCACGGGCACCACCGCCGGCAACGTGGTCCTGAAGCCGGTCGGGATCTCCGATCTCGACCCGTTCGGCGACCCGCCTGAGGAGAACCCCGACCTGGCCCGACTGGCCATCGACGGCAAGCCGTCCACGGTCTGGCAGACCTCGGGCTATCGGCAGGACTTCGGCCCCGGCGGTCTCAAGCCGGGCGTCGGACTCGTCATCGACCTGGGATCGAACAAGAGCATCGCCTCGGTGAGCGTCGAGGTGGGCGCCGACCCCACCGCCCTCGAGCTGTACGTCGCCTCCGGCCCCGAGGCGCCCGCGTCCGTCGACGGACTGGATCGTGTGGCCGGGGCCACCTCGGCCGACGGGCGCGCTCTCCTGCGGCCGAAGGAGGCCGCGCCCGGCCGCTGGGTCGTGCTCTGGCTGACCTCGATCCCCGGCGGCGAGGGCCAGCACCGCGGACAGATCTCCGAGATCCAGGTACGCGAATGACCCTGCCCGGCCCCCGCAGCGACCACGATCTGCTGCGCGCCCATGTCGACGGCGACCCGGACGCCTTCGGTGAGCTGTTCGGCCGGCACCGTGACCGGCTGTGGGCGGTGGCACTGCGCACCATGGGCAACCCCGAGGAGGCCGCCGATGCCCTGCAGGACGGCCTGATCGCCGCCTTCCGGCGTGCCGCCAGCTTCCGTGGAGAGGCCGCCGTGACCACCTGGTTGCACCGGGTGGTGGTCAACGCCTGCCTCGACCGGATCAGGGCCAACAAGGTGCGTGCCGCCGGAGCCCTTCCCGACGATCTCGAGACCTACGCCGGTCGCGGCTCGCTGAGCACGTCCGACCAGGGGCCCCTGCCCGAGGAGGCGGCCGACGTCTCGGAGCGCCGCCGAGTCGTGATCGAGGCCCTGCTGACCCTCCCCGAGGAGCAGCGAGCCGCGTTGGTGCTCGTCGACATGGAGGGCTACGGGGTCGCCGAGGCAGCCGAGATCCTCGACTGCGCCGTGGGCACGATCAAGTCACGATGCGCCCGTGGACGAGCCCGCCTGGCCCCACTGCTCGGGGTGCTGCGTCACCCGGAGGTGAGCCCGGACACCTCACGGAACCCACCGGCCACCTCGCCCGTCTCATCCTCGGACCCGCCGCGCGGTCCACCCGCCTGACTCCCGGTCTCTCGTCCACCCCAACCGTCCACGCCACCCGTGCCCGCCCTTCCCGTCCAGGAGGTGAATCGCCATGACCGAGCCGGAGCTCACTCCCGCCCAGAACGAGGCGGTACGCCGTCTCCTGTCCGACGCACGCCACGACCAACCCCTGCCCGACGACGTCGCCGCCCGGATGGACGACGTGCTCGCCGGACTGGCCCGCGAGCGCGCCGGTGGCTCCCCTGCCGAGACCGCGGACGGCTCCCGGGCTGACGACACTGGCGGCGCCCGTGCCGGAGTCGCTGCCGGCCCGGTCGTCGTACCCCTCGCCGAGCGGCGTGAGCAGGCCCAGCGGCGGCGCTGGCCGGCCGTCCTCCTCTCCGCAGCGGCCGTGGCCGCCATCGCCTTCGGGGTCACCCAGATGCTGCCCGGCTCCACCGACAACGACGGTGCCCAGGCGCCCGACGTCCAGAGCAACTCCGCCGAGGGGCACGCGAACGGCGACTCGGCCCCCGACATGTCGGCGTCCGAGGGACCACCGCGGGCGACGCCGTCAGAGGACGCCGGTCGCAGCCCCCTGGCGTCGGGTCCGATGCCCCGGGCGATGGACCTCAAGGAGGCCGAGGCCGAGCTCCGCGTCGAGCTGGGCAACGTCGAGTTGCGGGCCGGCAAGGCCTACAAGTCCGAGGTCACCGACAACAGCTCGTCGTTGAGGATCCGGAACTGTGGACCCACGCCACCTGTGCCCGACAGCTGGCTGCAGCCCGCGACCTACCGCGGCCGTGACGCCCTCGTGGTCTTCCACTCGCCCACCTCCAGCGGCCGCACCGTCGACCTCTACACCTGCGGCACCGGCGGCGGCCGATTCGTCGATTCGGTCACCCTGCCCGCCGGGGAATGACCCGCCCGTAGGATCGGTTGCACCCGACGTACCCAGATCGACCACCAGGATCGACCAACGGCCAGGGAGGCCTGCGCACCATGAGCACCGACGTCCGCAACGTGATCATCATCGGCTCCGGCCCGACCGGCTACACCGCAGCCGTGTACGCCGCCCGCGCCAACCTCGAGCCGCTCGTCTTCGAGGGCTCGGTGACCGCCGGTGGCGCGCTGATGAACACCACCGAGGTGGAGAACTTCCCCGGCTTCCGTGACGGGATCATGGGCCCGGCCCTGATGGACGAGATGCGTGCCCAGGCCGAACGCTTCGGAGCCGAGCTGATCCCCGACGACGTGGTCTCGGTCGACCTGACATCCTCCCCCAAGGTGGTCCGCACCGCCGACGGCGAGTTCCGTGCTCGCTCGGTGATCCTCGCCACCGGTTCGGGCTACCGCAAGCTCGGTCTGCCCAACGAGGAGGAGCTCTCCGGACGCGGCGTCTCCTGGTGCGCCACCTGCGACGGCTTCTTCTTCCGTGAGCAGAACATCGCCGTGGTCGGCGGTGGCGACTCCGCGATCGAGGAGGCCACCTTCCTGACCCGCTTCGGCTCCAAGGTGACCCTGATCCACCGCCGTGACGAGCTGCGCGCCTCCAAGATCATGCAGGAGCGCGCCTTCGCCGACCCGAAGCTCGACATCGCCTGGAACTCCGAGGTCGCCTCGATCAACGGCACCGACTCGCTCGAGTCGCTGACCCTGCGCGACACGGTCACCGGCGAGGAGCGCACCCTCGAGGCGACCGGCCTGTTCATCGCCGTCGGCCACGACCCCCGCTCGGAGCTGTTGACCGGCCAGGTCGACCTCGACGAGAACGGCTACGTCCTGGTCGACCAGCCCTCCACCCGCACGAACGTCGAGGGCGTCTTCGCCGCCGGCGACCTGGTCGACCACCACTACCGTCAGGCGATCACCGCGGCAGGCACGGGCTGCTCGGCCGCCCTGGACGCCGAGCGCTACATCGCCGCCCTCGACCACGCCGCGGCCACCGGTGCGGCGTCCGCCGAGGCCGAGACGATCACCCAGGAAGTCCAGACCGCCGGAGCCTGAACGCGCTCCTGACGCGACGGGCACCCGCCGTACGCCGATCCCTTCCGGACCGGGAATGATCGTCGGTGGGGTCGTGTTGAACCAGGTGCACGAACCCAGTCCAAGCTTCCAGCCCGGACAGCCCGGGAACCATGAAAGGGATAACCGTGGGCAACATTGCAGCCGTGACCGACGCCGAGTTCGACGCCGAGGTCCTCAAGTCAGACAAGCCCGTCCTCGTGGACTTCTGGGCCGAGTGGTGCGGTCCCTGCCGCCAGGTCGCCCCGATCCTCGACGAGATCGCCGGTCAGCACGGCGACAAGATCGGCTTCTTCAAGCTCAACGTCGACGAGAACCCGGTCACCCCGGCGACCTACCGAGTCACCGGCATCCCGACGATCAACGTCTACCAGAACGGCGAGGTCGTGAAGTCCATCGTCGGCGCGAAGCCCAAGGCCGCGCTGCTGAAGGAACTCGACCAGTTCATCAACTGACCCACGGGTCAGGTCAACGGTCGTTGATCATCAGCTCACTCCGCCACGCGCCGGAGGCATCCCCCCAGGGGCGGCCTTCGGCGCTGGTCGTTTCGGGCGCACCACGCCCAGGAGGCGCTCCACCGCCTGCTCGACCTCGTCCTTCCAGGTGAGCACCGAGCGAAGCTCCATCCGGAGTCGCGGATTGGCCGGGTGTGCCCGCTGCGTCTTGAAGCCCACGCTGGTCAGGAAGGCTGAGGGCACGACGCAGTGGCCCACGGGCCGCTCCCTGGTCGAGCCGAACGCCTCGACGGCCCGCACCACGTCCCGCTTGATCAGGTCCTTGGCCAGGCCCTGAATCAGCAGCCGACCGATGCCGTGCCGACGCCAGGCCGGGTCGACGTACACCGTGGTCAGCACCAGCGCGTCGGGAGAGATCGGGGCCGTCGGGAACGACAGGACGCCCGGCACGTAGGCGGTCGGGGCGTAGATCAGGTAGCCCACCGCACAGTCGTCGACCATCGCGACCCGCCCGCACGACCCCCAGTCGCGGAGCACCTCGGAGACCCATGCCTCCTTCTGCAGGGCGGACTCGACCTCGTCGAGTCGTTCGCGGCGCACCGGATCGAGCTGCCAGAACAGACAGTGCTGACAGGGGTTGGGCAGCCCGGCAAGGTTGTCCAGCGTCAGGGGCACCGTCCTGCGCGACATCACCACCCGATTCCGGCCGCGTCGCCGCTCCAGGGCTCCCTGGTGGTGCGCAACCCACGTCTGTCCTTCATGCTAGGGGCAACACGACCCGCTGAGGAGCCCCCGTTGCGCGACATCACCTATCCGCCGATCATCACCACCGCGAAGGGTCTCTTCCGCGCGCTGGGGCTTCGCTTCACGTTGAGCGGCACCGAGCACGTCCCGCGCACGGGCGGCGTCCTGCTGGCCTGCAACCACATCGGGTACGCCGACTTCGTGTTCGGTGGTCTGGCCGCCAACCCGTCCAAGCGGCTGGTGCGCTTCATGGCCAAGCGCGAGATCTTCGACCACAAGATCGCCGGGCCGGTGATGCGCTCGATGCACCACATTCGCGTCGACCGCGGCGACGGCGTCCAGTCCTTCCACGACGCGGTCCAGTACCTCCGCGACGGCGAGGCGGTGGGCATCTTCCCCGAGGCAACGATCTCGCGTTCCTTCCAGATCAAGGAGATCAAGACCGGCGCCGTGCGCATCGCGGCCGAGGCCGGCGTTCCCGTGCTCCCGGTGATCATGTGGGGCACCCATCGCATCATCACCAAGGACCACCCCAAGGACTTCACGCGCGGCAAGACCATTGCGCTCGCGGTCGGTGAACCGCTCCACCCGACCGGGGAGGACCCGGTCGCCGAGACCGCGGAACTCAAGGCGGCCCTGGAGAAGCTGCTCGACGAGACGATCCGCGCCTACCCGGCCGACGAGCAACCGGAGGGCTCATGGTGGCTGCCCGCCGCGTACGGGGGATCCGCGCCGACTCCCGAGGAGGCCGAGGTGCTCGACGCGAACGAGAAGCGCGAGCGCGCCGCCCGCAGGGCCGCCAAGCGCGCCGAGAAGTCCTGACCCGCGAGTCGATGAGTCAGGAGCTCCGGGCGCGCAGGACCTCCTGGAACCAGCGGTAGGAGTCCTTGGGCGTGCGTGCCTGCGTCTCGTAGTCGACGTGCACCATCCCGAAGCGCTTCGAGTAGCCCTCGGCCCACTCGAAGTTGTCCATCAACGACCACGCGAAGTAGCCGCGCACGTCCACCCCGCCCGCGATCGCCTCGGCCACCGCCCCCACGTGCTGGGCGTGGTAGTCGATCCTGCCCTGGTCGTGCACGGCGCCGTCGGGCCCGACGTTGTCGTCGAAGGAACAGCCCGACTCGGTGACGTAGACCGGTGGCAACGCGTCGCCGTACCGTTCCTTGAACTGGGTGAGGATCCCGCGCAGGCCCTCGGGAGCAATCGCCCACCCGAAGCCGGTGGTGGGGTAGCCGGCGAGCTGCCGCATCTCGAACGGCAGTCCCTCGGGCAGCGCCGCCCCCTCGAGGGCGGGTGACTCGGCGTCTCCGCCGCCCGGCTCACCCACCACCACCGGCTGGTAGTAGTTGATGCCGTAGAAGTCCAACGGAGTGTTCATCACGGCCAGGTCCTCGGCCACCGGCCCGGGCATCAGCTCGGCGAACAGGGGGTCGGGGTACTCCCCTCTCAGCAGTGGGTCGGCGAAGAGCCAGTTCACCAGATCGTCGTACGACGCCGCAGCCTCGGTGTCGGCGGGCGAGTCACTGGCCGGCCAGGACGGCTGGTGGTTGGAGGCGATCCCGATGTTCGAGGCACCGACCGCACGCAGGGCCCGCGTCGCCAGACCGTGACCGAGCAGCAGGTGGTGGGCCACCGGCAGCGCCCCGAACCCGAGCGCCTTGCCGGGTGCGTGGGTGCCGACCGCGTGCCCGAACATCGTCGCGACCACCGGTTCGTTGAGCGGCATCCACATGTCCACCCGGTCGGCGAGGCGGTCGGCGACCACCGTGGCGTAGTCGGCAAAGCGCAGCGAGGTCTCCCGGTTCTCCCACCCACCCGCGTCCTGCAGGGCCTGGGGAAGGTCCCAGTGATACAGCGTCGCCGCGGGCTTGATCCCCGCTTCCAGCAACGCATCAACGAGCCGGTCGTAGAAGGCGAGCCCCTTCTCGTTCACCTCACCCGCGCCGGTCGGCATGATCCGGGGCCAGGCGATCGAGAACCGGTAGGCGTCGATGCCGAGGTCGGCCATCAGCCCGACGTCCTCGCGCCAACGGTGGTAGTGGTCGCAGGCCACGGCTCCGGTGTCGCCGTCCTTGATCCGGCCCGGCTCGGCGCAGAACGTGTCCCAGATGGACGGCCCGCGGCCGTCCTCGGCGACGGCGCCCTCGATCTGGTACGACGCGGTCGCCACACCGAATCGGAAGTCGGCGGGCAGGGTGGGCAGGTCAGGCATCGGAAGGCCTCTCGGGTGTGGGTGGGTCATCGGAGGGACGGTCGGTGCACGGAACGGATGCGGTGGACCAGGAGTCCACCGAGGAGAGCGAGCAGACTCGACACCCGGAACAGTGCCTGACAGCCGGACAGGTGACCAGCGGTGCGGCGAGGGCGGGTGCGATCACCTGCGGCAGCGCGCTGGCGATGTTGTGCACGCCCAGGTCCTTCCCGCGGGCCTCGGCGTGGTCACGGTCGAGCCCGGTCACCAGACCGAGGCCGTACTCCTTGTGGTCGGGGCCAAGGATTCGACACGGGTTGGGCAGCAGCACCTGGATCGGCCCCACACAGAGCGATCGCGACATCTGGTTTTGTCGACAAAACGATATGACGACAAAGCTATGTATCGTCATGTCGCTGTGGTGACATGTCGCCTGCGAGGTCGGTTGGCGGTGCCATCACAGCGGCCGCCGCTCCCCACCGGGTCAGATCGGGCGGTCCTGACGGTTGCGCGGGTCCATGATGTCGACGATGCGACGCAGGTCGTCCATCGAGGCGAACTCGACCGTGATCTTGCCCTTGCTGCGGCCCAGATCGACCTTGACCCGGGTCTCGAAACGGTCTGAGAGGCGCTCGGCAAGGTCGGCCAGCCCGGGAGCGGTCGGCTTGTTGCGTGCCGTGCGACTGCCCTTGCTGCCGTGGTCCCCGACCGCGACGATCTCCTCGAGGCCGCGCACACTGATCCCCTCGGAGACCACGCGCTGAGCCAGTCGGTCCTGGAGGTCTCCGTCGTCGACGGCGAGCAGCGACCGGGCATGCCCGGCGGAGAGCACACCCGCGGCCACCCGGCGTTGGACGGGCGCGGAGAGCTTGAGCAGGCGCAGCGTGTTGCTGATCTGCGGTCGCGAGCGTCCGATCCGCCCGGCGAGCTCGTCGTGGGTGCAGCCGAAGTCCTCCAGCATCTGCTGGTAGGCCGCGGCCTCTTCGAGTGGGTTGAGCTGCGAGCGGTGCAGGTTCTCCAGGAGGGCGTCGCGCAGCATGTCGTTGTCGCCGGTCTGGCGCACGATCGCCGGGATGAGCTCCTGGCCGGCTTCCTGGGAGGCCCGCCACCGACGCTCACCCATGATCAGCTCGTACGCCGGCTCACCGTCACTGCCGGTGGCCCGCTCGCCCTCGAGCCGTCGTACGACGATCGGCTGGAGCAGGCCGACTTCGCGGATCGAGTGGACCAGCTCGGCCATCGCCTCCTCCTCGAAGACCTGGCGTGGCTGGCGGGCGTTCGGGGTGATGCTCGTCAGTGGCAGCTCGGCGAAGTAGGCGCCGGCCACCTCGGCGGGTGTCGAGGAACTCCCCGCGTCGCCCGGAGCGTCGCCCTGGGCAGTCGAGGAGCCAGTCCCGGCGTCACCGACCGGCGTGTCGCCGGAGTATGCGGCCCCGGCGGAGTAGGAAGGAAGCGACGACGCGTCAATCAGCGAGCCGGCACGGTCCCGCGCGGCCGGCGACTCGGGCTCCGCGGGAGCCGTCGGGATCAACGCGCCGAGACCACGCCCGAGACCGCGGCGCTGTGTGTGCTTCTGGTTCATGCCTTCGCTCCCTTGCTCGCCATCTCGCGAGCGGCTTCGAGATAGCTGAGTGCCCCCGGTGAACCTGGATCGTAGGACATCACGGTCTGCCCGTAGGAAGGCGCCTCCGAGACCCGCACCGAGCGGGGGATCGAGGTCTTCAGCACCGTGTCTCCGAAGTGCTCGCGCACCTCGTCGGCCACTCCTGCGGCGAGACGGGTGCGGGCGTCGTACATCGTGATCAAGATGGTGGTGACATCGAGACGGTTGTTGAGGTGCTTCTTGACCATCTCGACCGTCTCGAGCAGCTGCCCCAGGCCTTCGAGCGCGTAGTACTCGGCCTGGATCGGGATCAGCATCTCCGCACCGGCCACCAGGGCGTTGAGCGTGAGCAGGCCCAAGGACGGTGGGCAGTCGATGAGGACGTAGTCGAAGCGATCGTCGCCGACCTCGGACTCGGTCCCGACCAGCGGGTGGGCAGCGATCGCCTTCTGCAGCCGACTCTCGCGCGCCACCACGGAGACCAGCTCGATCTCCGCGCCAGCCAGGTCGATCGTGGCCGGGACGACGTAGAGATTCTCCTGCTCCGGGCTCTGCTGGGCGACCTCCTCCAGCGACGAGCCCTCGACGAGCATGTCGTACGTCGAGGGGACTCCGCGGTGATGCTCGACCGAGAGTGCCGTGGACGCATTGCCCTGCGGGTCGAGGTCGATGACCAGCACCTTCTGACCGAGCTGCACCAGCGCTGCGGCCAGGTTCACCGTCGAGGTCGTCTTGCCGACGCCGCCCTTCTGGTTCGCCACGACCATCACGCGGGTGTGACCGGGTCGGCCCACCAGGGGGCGGCCGTACGCCGTCCGTCGGGCCAGGATCGAGTGCTCCGCGGCACGCGCCAGTGGCGTCGTCTCGTCCGGGAACGCGGGCTCCGTGTCGGCCAGTTCGGCGGCCGTCCGGACCACGAATCCGGGGCTGGAGGCCGATGTTTCACGTGAAACCACGGAATCCTCTTCCTGTGGAGAATGGACCTGAGTCTGTGGACAACCACGCTCAGGGGAGGGGTTGTCACCGGTGGATAACTCCGAAACGACCCGCTGCTCAGGCTCCTCGGCCTGATTCACGATCGGCCCGGGGAACGCCGATGGGAGTTCTTGCGGGCACTGTCGCTCGGAACGTCCCAACGTACCTTCGGAGGGCCGTCCCATGCCACTCTCACCGCATAGGTCTGTGGATCGACGATGCCCTCGCCCAGCACCACGGGCACGGGGGACGAGCAGCCGAACCCGGTCAGCACGGCGGAGGCATCATCGATCTCGGCCGTGAGTGAGGAACCCTTCATCGCGACCAGCTCACCTGAAGCGGCGACAAGTGGCATCGACCACTCGAGAAGGCGTCCCAAGGGAGCCACCGCACGCGAGGTCACCACGTCGAAGGTGCGGAGGCCGTGCACGGCGTCGGCTCGGCCCCGAATCACCTCGACATTGGTCAGCTCCAGCTCGGCGACCACCTCGTCCAGATAGGTCGTGCGTCGGAGCAGAGGCTCGACCAGAGTGAGGCTGAGATCTGGGCGGGCGATCGCCAGCACGATGCCGGGGAGACCGGCCCCGCTGCCGATGTCACAGACTGTGGACCCGGCCGGGATCGCCTCGCCGAGCACCGCACAGTTGAGCAGGTGCCGTTCCCACAGGCGGGGCGCCTCACGGGGTCCGATCAGTCCCCGCACCACGCCGGCATCGGCCAGCGAGGCGGCGTAGGCCTCGGCCAGGGGAAGACGATCAGCTGAGAACACCCTCCGCGCCGCCTCCGGAGTTTCGGGGGGCGCGGAGGGTGTTTCACGTGAAACCACGATCAGGCGACCATCACGAGGGGAGCACCACGACGAAGCGACGCGGCTCCGCACCTTCGGATTCCGACTGCAGGCCAGCGCCGGCCACCGCATCGTGCACGACCTTGCGCTCGAAGGGAGACATCGGCTCGAGCGAGACCGCTTCGCCGGACTCCTTGACCTGGGCGATGGTCTCCTCGGCCAGCTTGACCAGGCGGGTCTTCTGGTCGGCCCGATAGCCGCTGATGTCGAGCATCAGACGGGAGCGGTCCCCGGTCTCGCGGTAGACGGCCAGCCGGGTGAGTTCCTGGAGCGCCTCGAGCACCTCGCCGTTGGCGCCGACCAGCTGGTTCAGGTCAGCCCCGACGATCGAGACCGCCGCACGGTCGCCCTCGACGTCCATGTCCAGGTCGCCATCCAGATCGGCGATGTCGAGCAGTTCCTCGAGGTAGTCGGCGGCAATGTCGCCCTCCTGCTCGAGGCGCTGGATGCGGGAGGGACGCTCGGCGTCCTGGGTCACTTCATCAGTCACGGTGTGGAGCTCCTTGGTGCTATGGATAGGTCAGGGACGCTTCTTCGGCGGACTCTTCTTCTTGTTCGTCCGCTGGCTGCGAGGCTGCTTCTTCGGCTGCACGCGCGGCGCGGCCTTCGGCTCCTCTGCGGCCTCGGTGAGCGTGTCGGTGGACACCTCGGCGTCGGTCTTCAGGCCCTTGCGGGCGGCGCGCGCACTGTCTCGCTCCGCCTTGGCGGCGGCCGCGGGAGTGCCGGGCACGGGGTTGTTGCGGATCACGTAGAACTGCTGACCCATGGTCCACAGGTTCGAGACGGTCCAGTAGATGAGCACGCCGATCGGGAACGCGATGCCACCGACCGCGAAGACGACCGGCAGCACGTAGAGCATCATCTTCTGCTGCTGCGCGTAGGGGCCGCTCATCGCACTGGCCGGCATGTTCTTGGTCATCAGCTGGCGCTGGGTGGTGAAGGTGGTGACCAGCATGGCGAGCACGAAGAACAGGGCCAGGACCTGCAGGCCGTGGTCTCCGTCCGCCTTGAGGAAGGTGCCCGCGATCGGCACGTCGAACAGCTTGGAGGCACCGAACTGCTTGGCGGCGGTCTCGTCGAGAACGCCGTGCGCCTTGCCGTGCTTGGCGGCCTGGTCGAGCAGCCGGAACAGCGCCAGGAAGATCGGCATCTGCAGCAGGATCGGCAGGCAGGAGGCGAACGGGTTGGTGCCGGCCTCCTTGTAGAGCGCCATCGTCTCCTGAGCCAGCCGCTCACGGTCGTGGCCGTACTTCTTCTGCAGCTCCTTCACCTTGGGCTGCAGGAGCTGCATGTTGCGCGAAGACTTGATCTGCTTGACGAAGAGCGGGATCAGGGCCGCGCGGATCACCAAGGTGAGCCCGACGATCGACAACGCCCACGAGGCCCCGGATGCCGGGTCCAGGAAGGTGCTGAACAGCTTGTGGAAACCGACCAGTACGACGGAGATCACGTAGTACAGCGGGACCATGATGAAGTGGCCGATGTCGCCGAGGAAGGACACTCAGGCTCCTTGGAGAGGGGCGGGTGATGCAGGACGTTGGGTGGCGGCCTCCGGGGCCTGAGGCTCGGCGGACCGGGCCGGTGGCACGGGGTCGTAGCCGCCGGCAGCCCACGGGTGACAGCGTGACAGACGCCGCACAGCCAACCAGGAGCCACGGATGCTGCCGTGCACGGTCACGGCTTCCAGTGCGTACGCCGAACAGGAGGGGTGGTAGCGGCACACCTGACCGTAGAGCGGGCTGATCAACAGCCGATAGGCCTTGAGGAACCAGATCAGGGGGTACTTCACGCCTTCACCCGGCCCAGGGTGTGTGCCAGGTCGGCGGCCAGGTCGGCGTACGACGCCCCCGCGGAGGCCGGCAGTGCGCGCACCACGAGCACGCCAGAATCCGGGAGCAGCGATAGCCGTTCCCGGATCAGGTGTCGAAGTCGACGCTTCACGCGATTGCGGATGACCGCATTCCCGACTGCCTTGCTCACCACGAACCCGACTCGCACCGGCGCGTCGTGCGACGCAGCGGGATCCTCGGGCGTCCAGAGGTGGACGACCAGGGTCCGCGAACCGGCACGGCGGCCGTTGCGTGATGCGGAACGGAAGTCAGCGCCAGTGGTGAGACGGTGCTCCCGGGGCAGCACGGCCGCGCAGATTCAGCAGCGGGCTCAGACAGCGAGCTTGCTGCGGCCCTTGCGACGGCGGGTGGAAAGGATGGCGCGGCCGGCGCGGGTGCGCATGCGCAGACGGAACCCGTGCACCTTGTGACGGCGGCGGTTGTTCGGCTGGTAGGTACGCTTGCTCACGAGCTTTATCTCCCCTGGAGGATGGGTTCAGGACTGGTCGGTCCGCTGGTCTTTCACCACCGGCGCCCAACGCGACGGGCAGCAATTCGGCTGGCACCGCCCACCCACGCAAGGCCCTGTGTCCGTAGGAACGGTCAGGGCAGTCGTGGACATGCGGCACCGGTCGACACCGGGGTGACCAAGTCACGGTACGCGTTGGGCGAAGAGGGGGTCAAACTCACCCACCCCCAGCCTGTGGATGACGGGTTGATCCGGGAGCCCTTCGCTTGTTACGTTCGCCCCTACCCCGCCCCCGAAGTCCCCTTCTCCGGCGCCCCGCGCAACCCAGCGTGACCTCGGTCACAAAGTCGCTGAAAATGCCTCTGAGCAGGGAAAACGCATGAGCACCGAGGCCACGGGAGTGACCTTGAGCAGGGTTCTCCACAAGAGATACCCTGCGTTCACAGCCTGTGGACAAAGCTGTGGACAGAATTTTCCCGGCAACGACCGGGGTAGCGCGACGGCACGATGTGATGTAACACGCGGCTCCGGCCGCCCCGCGAGCGACGAAGTTGGGGAGAACCACTGGTGGACAACAGCGACGGAGCCACGGCCGAGGCACAGCCCACGCTGCACGAGGTCTGGCGCACACTGGTCGATGACCTCCAGCCCAACCAGCGGGCCTGGCTGAGATCGAGCGAGCCGGTCACCCTGCACGAGCAGACGGCGATCATCGCGGTGCCCAACGAGTTCACTCGCGGCCAGCTCGAGGGGCGGCTTCGCACGCGGCTCGAGGACTCACTCACCGACGCCCTGGGCCACCGGGTCCGGATCGCGGTCACCGTCGACCCCCAGTTGGACGACGCCAGCTTCGACGAGCCGGCGCCGTCGGAGGTCGACCACCGGGAACCCGTCGACCGGGCCCCCGACCCCCAGCACCTGCCCGACACCATGGAGGCAAGTCGACTTGTCGACATGTCGACAAGTCAGCAGCTGGGTAGCGTGTTGGAGACCCGGCTCAACCCCAAGTACACCTTCGAGACCTTCGTCATCGGATCGTCCAACCGGTTCCCCCACGCTGCCGCCGTTGCCGTCGCCGAGGCACCCGGCAAGGCCTACAACCCGCTCCTGGTCTACGGCGACTCCGGGCTCGGCAAGACCCACCTGCTGCACGCGATCGGCCATTACGTGCGCTCGCTCTACCGCGGAGCGAAGGTCCGCTACGTCTCGTCGGAGGAGTTCACCAACGAGTTCATCAACGCGATCAAGGACAAGCGGCCCGAGACCTTCCAGCGCCGCTACCGCGAGGTCGACGTCCTGCTCATCGACGACATTCAGTTCCTCGAGGGCAAGACGCAGACGCAGGAGGAGTTCTTCCACACCTTCAACGCGCTGCACAACGCCAACAAGCAGATCGTGCTGACCTCCGACCGGGCCCCGAAACGACTCGAGGCGCTCGAGGACCGGTTGCGCAGCCGGTTCGAGTGGGGCCTGATCACCGATGTCCAGCCGCCCGACCTCGAGACCCGCATCGCGATCCTGCGCAAGAAGGCTGCCATCGAGCGGATGACCGCGCCGCCCGAGGTGCTCGAGTTCATCGCCAGCAAGATCCAGACCAACATCCGCGAGCTCGAGGGCGCGCTGATCCGCGTCACCGCCTTCGCCAGCCTGAACCGCCAGGAGGTCGACCTGACCCTGGCCGAGATCGTGCTCAAGGACCTGATCCCAGAAGGCGGCGAGCCCGAGATCACCGCGGCGTCGATCATCGCCCAGACCGCGGCGTACTTCGGGGTCTCCATCGAGGACCTCACCGGCCCCAGCCGCAGCCGCCACCTGGTCACCGGCCGTCAGATCGCGATGTACCTGTGCCGCGAGCTGACCGACCTGTCCCTGCCCAAGATCGGCGCCCAGTTCGGCAACCGCGACCACACCACCGTGATGTACGCCGACCGCAAGATGAAGACGCTGCTCGCCGAACGGCGCTCGGTCTTCAACCAGGTGAGCGAGCTGACCAACCGCATCAAGATGCAGGCGCGTCAGAGCTGAGTCGCAGCACCCAGGAGCCCCCAGGCTGTGGAGAAACCCCGTCGGAACCCCCGAATCACACGTGAGTGACTTGTGGAACCGCACGTGGACTTGTCATTCACACCGTCGTGATTCCACACCGGCCGGCCGTCCGTCCCGATTTCCCTCACAGGGCATGTGCACTCGAAAACAGCCGCTGACCTGCGACGACACGACTTGTCCACAATTTCCACCGAACCTACGACAACGATGAGACCTCTATGGACTCCCGATGCCCGTCAACCTCTTGCGAGCGGCTTGCCTGGGGAGAACCACACCGGCCGATGCCATGACCACCGGCGTCATGGCAGGATGCACAGTCCAGACTTGTCATGACATCCCCCGGAGGCAGAAGAACCGTGAAGTTCCGCGTCGAGCGTGATGCTCTCGCCGATGCCGTGGCCTGGGCTGCCCGCAGCCTCCCGGTCCGGCCCAGCGTCCCCGTCCTGGCTGGTCTGCTCATCGAAGCCGGCCACGAGGGCCTGGTCCTCTCCACCTTCGATTACGAGACGTCGGCCAGGGCCACCCTGCAGGCCGACGTCGCCGACGAAGGCACCGCCCTGGTCAGCGGCCGACTGCTCGCCGACATCTGCCGGAGCCTGCCCAACAAGCCGGTCGAGATGACCATCGAGGGCGCCCGGGTCTCGCTGACCTGCGGCTCCGCGCGATTCAGCCTCCAGACGATGCCGGTCGAGGACTACCCCTCGTTGCCCGACATGCCCTCCGCGACCGGCACCGTGCAGAGCGACGTCTTCGCCCACGCGGTGGCCCAGGCCGTCACCGCCGCCGGCCGCGACGACATGCTCCCGGTGCTGACCGGTGTGCGCATCGAGATCGAAGGCTCGGGCATCTCCCTGCTGGCCACCGACCGTTTCCGGCTCTCGCACCGCGAGCTCGGCTGGTCGCCGCGCACGCCCGACGAGAGCGTCGCCGCGCTGATCCCGGCCAAGGTCCTGGCCGACACCGCCAAGTCGCTCACCTCCGGCAGCGAGGTCACCATCGCCCTGGCCGCCAGCGGATCCGGCGACGGCATCATCGGCTTCGAGGGTGCGGCCCCCGGCGGCGTGCGTCGTACGACGACTCGACTGCTCGACGGTGAGTTCCCGAAGGTCCGCAGCCTGTTCCCCAACGAGCACCTCACGGTGGCGAAGGTCGACAAGGCGGCGTTGGTCGAGTCGGTCAAGCGCGTGGCCCTGGTTGCCGAGCGCAACACTGCCGTCCAGCTCGCCTTCAGCGACGGCGTGCTGACCCTCGACGCCGGTTCCGGCGACGAGGCCCAGGCCAGTGAGTCGATCGAGGCGACCATCGACGGCGACGACATCACCACCGGGTTCAACCCGCAGTTCCTGCTCGACGGCCTGACCGCCATCGAGGAGCCGGTCGTCGAGCTCGCCTTCACCCAGGCCTCCAAGCCCGTGGTGATGAGCGGCACCCCCGGCGACGGTGTGGACGGCAAGGACAGCGGCTTCCGCTACCTCCTCATGCCGCGCCGCCTGCTGTCCTGACGGTCCTTGACCAGCGGGCCGGTTGACCGGCACGGTGCTTGACTGAGCAGCAGGAACTCCCACCACGACTGAGGAGAAGGCATGGACATCGGACTCATCGGCCTCGGCAAGATGGGCGGCAACATGCGCGAGCGGTTGCGTCGCGCCGGCCACACGGTGGTGGGCTTCGACCGCAACCCCGACGTGAGTGACGTTGCCTCGCTCGAGGAGCTCGTCGAGAAGCTGCCCACTCCCAAGGTGGTCTGGGTGATGGTGCCCGCCGGCGATCCCACCCGCGAGACGGTGACCGCACTGGGCGAGCTGCTCGGCGAGGGTGACGTCGTCGTTGACGGCGGCAACTCCCGGTGGACCGATGACCTGGCGCACGCCGAGCTGCTGGCCGAGAAGAAGATCGGGTACGTCGACTGTGGCGTCTCGGGCGGGGTCTGGGGCCTCGAGAACGGCTATGCCCTGATGTACGGCGGCGCGGCCGCCGACGTCGAGAAGGTGCAGCCGGCCTTCGACGCGCTCAAGCCGGAGGGCGAGTTCGGCTCGGTCCACGCCGGCAAGGTCGGCGCCGGCCACTTCTCCAAGATGGTCCACAACGGCATCGAGTACGCCATCATGCAGGCCTACGCCGAGGGCTGGGAGCTGCTCGAGAAGGTCGAGTCGGTCGACAACGTGACCGAGGTCTTGCGCTCCTGGCGCGAGGGCACCGTGATCCGCTCGTGGTTGCTCGACCTGCTGGTCGCCGCGCTCGACGACGCCCCCAACCTCGAGGGAATCGCGGGCTACGCCGAGGACTCCGGCGAGGGCCGCTGGACCGTCGAGGCCGGTATCGAGAACGCCGTGGCGACCCCGGCGATCACCGCTGCGCTCTACGCCCGGTTCGTCTCCCGTCAGGACGACTCCCCCGCGATGAAGGCGGTGGCCGCGATGCGCAACCAGTTCGGCGGTCACGCCATGAAGACCGAACCGCCCAAGGGCGGGGACGCCGCGAAGGCCTAGACGTCCGTGCACGTTGCGCACCTGACTCTGCACAACTTCCGGTCGTACGCCGATGTCGACGTACCCCTCGAGCCCGGGGTCTGTGCATTCATCGGCCGCAACGGCCAGGGCAAGACCAACCTGGTGGAGGCGATCGACTACCTCTCGCGGCTCTCGTCGCACCGGGTCGCCAGCGAGGCGCCGATGATCCGCGCCGGCGCGGAGCGGGCGATCGTGCGGGCGGCGGTGGTCCGTGACGGGCGCACCGCCGTGCTCGAGGTGGAGCTCAACCCGGGCAAGGCGAACCGGGCGCGGGTCAACCGCTCGCCGCTCCCCCGTGCGCGCGAGATCGTGGGCCTGGTGCGCACGGTGGTCTTCTCACCCGAGGACCTCACCCTGGTCAAGGGTGATCCGTCGGACCGGCGACGCTTCCTCGACGACCTGCTGATCCTCCGGACGCCCCGGCTGGCCGGCATGCGCGCCGACTACGACCGGGTGCTCAAACAGCGCAACTCCCTGCTCAAGACCGCCGGCAACGCCCGCCGCGGATCGAGCTCCCAGGAAGGTGCCCTGGCCACCCTCGTCGTGTGGGACGAGCACCTGGCCCGGCTCGGCGCCGAGCTGCTGCTCGAGCGGATGCGTCTGGTCGACGCCCTGCGCCCCTACGTCGGCAAGGCCTACGAGACGGTGGCCCGAGGCGCCTCGCGCGACGACGCCGACATCACCTACCGCCCGTCTCTCGACCTGGACGGGGTGCTGGTCGAGCAGTCGAGTCTCGAGGGAGCGTTGCTGGCCGGCATCGAGGCACGGCGCAAGGACGAGCTCGATCGCGGCATCTCCCTGGTCGGCCCGCACCGCGACGAGCTCGGGCTCACTCTCGGCAGCTCGGAGGCCCGCCTCCCGGTGAAGGGCTACGCCTCCCACGGGGAGTCCTGGTCCTTCGCCCTCGCGCTCAAGCTGGCGTCGTACGACCTGTTGCGCAGTGACGGCGACGACCCGATCCTGATCCTCGACGACGTCTTCGCCGAGCTCGACGTCCAACGCCGACGCCAGCTCGCCGAGCTGGTTGCCGGCGCCGAGCAGGTGCTGGTCACGGCCGCGGTTCCCGAGGACGTGCCCGACGCCCTGGCCGGGGCGCGGTACGTCGTTGCCGACGGCACGGTCACACGTCAGGGGGACGCTGGCGAGGCCGTTGGCACAGACGTTGTCGCGCCGGAGAGTGCCGGGCCGCACACGACCGAGGACTCCGTCGGCACCGCCCTGGAAGACGGCGCCGGCGTGGAGGACAGTGTTTCCCGTGAAACCTGAACCGGAGGGTGGGCCGCTCGGCACCGAGCCGTCTGTGGTGGTCGAGCCTGTCGAGACCACGGCTTCCTCGGCGGTCGAGTCGGTGGACTCGGTGGAGTCCGGCGGGACACCCGACTCGACCTTCTGGGTCAGCGAGGACCACGACGACACGGGGTTGGAGCTGGCCCGGTCGATCGCGAAGTCGGTCGCCGGATCGGCGCTCTCCCCGGCCCGCAAGAAGCGTCGCCGCCGCGACCTGCCGGAGGGGATGCCGCGCGGTCGCCGACCCAAGACCTCGGGTGCCTTCCCCGACGAGCGTGACCCGCAGACGCTCGACACCACCCTGGGACGACTGGTCTCCGACCACGGCTGGGCCCTCGACCTCAAGGTGCACGGTGTGTTCGGCCGGTGGCCCAGCATCGTCGGTGACGAGGTCGCCCAGCACTGCTCCCCCACGTCGTACGTCGACGGCCGGCTCACCGTCCGCGCCGACTCGACCGCCTGGGCCACCCAGCTGCGCCTGCTCGCGCCGACCCTGGTGCGTCGCCTCAACGAGGAGCTGGGCCATGGCTCGGTGACGCTGATCGAGGTCGAGGGGCCCAACCTGCCCTCCTGGAAGAAGGGTCGACTCGGTGTCCGAGACGGCCGGGGTCCCCGCGACACCTACGGCTGATTCCCTCCGCCCTCCCCCGTGCAACGCGGGTCACCCGTCGCTGCACACGCGCCATACGACCGCGCATCCGACCACAACACCGCACACGTCGAAGCGCGTACGTCGAGCGCCGCCGCCGGCGACGAAATGCCGATCTGCGGGGGCGTCGTGCGTATGGGGACCCAGCCGACCCCCTGCCAACGCGTCCGCGCCGCCCTGCAGAGCCGGGAAATGGGCACTTTCATCCACAGATCCCCCGATTCCAGGGGTCACACCGTGGATTCCCGGCTTCTGGCGGGTAATATGACAGGTGGGTCGCACGCTCCAGAAGCAGCGACCTTCTGCATGTCGAGGACGAACAGAAGAGGTACGCGTGCCGGACAACGACGAGGTCGTCGAGACCACTGAGGCAACCATTCCCCCGGAGTCGGAGGCCCGCACAGTTTCCCACGACGCAGTCAACACGGCACCCGCCGAGGGCACGACGTACGACGCCTCGGCGATCACCGTGCTCGAGGGCCTCGAGGCGGTGCGCAAGCGCCCGGGCATGTACATCGGGTCGACCGGCGAACGCGGCCTGCACCACCTGATCTGGGAGATCGTGGACAACGCGGTCGACGAGTCCCTGGCCGGCTACTGCACGCGCATCGTGCTCACGCTGCAGGCCGACGGCGGCGTCCGTGTCGAGGACGACGGTCGCGGCATCCCCACCGACACCGCACCCGGCCAGGAGCTGCCGGCCGCCACGATGGCGCTGACCATGCTCCACGCGGGCGGCAAGTTCGGTGGCGGCGGCTACAAGGTGTCCGGTGGCCTGCACGGCGTCGGCGTCTCGGTGGTCAACGCGCTCTCGAGCCGCCTCGTGCTCCACGTCAAGAACCGCGGCAGCCTGTGGGAGCAGAGCTTCCAGCTCGGTGTCCCCGACGCCGACCTGTTCGAGGTGCGCAAGCTCGAGGCCGACGAGGGCACCGGTACGACGGTCACGTACTACGCCTCGGAGGACATCTTCGAGACCACGACGTACTCCCTCGAGACGATCACCCACCGCATCCGTGAGATGGCCTTCCTCAACAAGGGCCTCGAGATCGTGATCCGCGACGAGCGCCCCTCGGCCGACGACGTCGCCGACGCGGTCGCCGACGACACGATCAGCAACGACATCGACCAGGCCGGCGCCGACGCGATCAAGCGGCACGAGGGCGGGGGCATCGAGCAGGTCTTCAAGTACGACCGCGGTCTCGTCGACTACGTCGAACACCTCAACCGTCGCAAGGACAAGGCGAACCCGACGATCATCGCGTTCGAGGCCGAGAGCCCGGAGAACGCGACGAACCACATGTCGCTCGAGATGGCGATGCAGTGGAACACCTCCTACACCGAGTCGGTGCACACCTTCGCCAACGCGATCAACACGCATGAGGGCGGCACCCACGAAGAGGGCTTCCGCTCCGCGCTGACCAGCCTGGTCAACCACTGGGGTGAGGAGTGGGGCCTGATCAAGAAGCGTGAGGACCGGGTTTCGGGCGACGACATCCGCGAGGGCCTGACCGCGATCATCTCGATCAAGATGGGCGAGCCGCAGTTCGAGGGCCAGACCAAGACCAAGCTGGGCAACACCGAGGCCAAGGGCTTCGTGCAGCGCACGGTCAACGAAGAGCTCGGTGCCTGGTTCGAGGAGAACCCCGCCGAGGGTCGCGACATCGTCCGCAAGTCGCAGGCGGCGGCGTCCGCCCGCATCGCGGCCCGCAAGGCGCGTGACCTGGCCCGCGGTCGCAAGGGTCTGCTCGGGGGCGGCGGCCTCCCCGGCAAGCTGGCCGACTGCCAGTCGACCAACCCCGCCGAGTGCGAGGTCTTCATCGTCGAGGGTGACTCGGCCGGCGGCTCCGCCAAGCAGGGCCGCGACCCGCGGATCCAGGCGATCCTGCCGATTCGCGGAAAGATCCTGAACGTCGAGAAGGCCCGCATCGACAAGGTCTTGGCCAACCAGGAGGTCCAGGCGATCATCTCGGCGCTCGGAACGGGCATCCTCCAGGAAGAGTTCAACCTGGACAAGCTGCGCTACCACAAGGTCGTCCTGATGGCTGATGCCGACGTCGACGGCCACCACATCAACACCCTGTTGCTGACGCTGCTGTTCCGCTTCATGAAGCCGCTGATCGAGCACGGTTACGTCTACATGGCCCAGCCGCCGCTCTACCGCCTGCGGTGGAACAAGCCGGCCGAGCACGAGTTCGTCTACTCCGACTCCGAGCGTGACGCGTTGATGAAGGACGGTCTGGCGGCCGGCAAGAAGCTGCCCAAGGAGAACCCGGTCCAGCGCTACAAGGGTCTCGGTGAGATGAACGCCGACGAGCTGTGGGAGACCACGATGAACCCCGACCAGCGGCTGATGCTGCAGGTCACGCTCGACGACGCCGCGCAGGCCGACGAGATCTTCTCGATCCTGATGGGCGAGGACGTCGAACAACGTCGCTCGTTCATCCAGCGCAATGCCAAGGACGTCCGATTCCTCGATATCTAGATCTCTAACACAGTTCCTAGATTCGGGTAGAAGCGACGAGAGAGACAAGAGACAGTCATGACCGAGACACCCACGGGCACCCACGGCGGCGGCAACGACGGCGGACGGATCCAGCCGATCGAGCTGCAGACCTCCATGCAGCGCTCCTACATCGACTACGCCATGGCGGTCATCGTCGGGCGCGCCCTGCCCGACGTACGCGACGGCCTGAAACCGGTGCACCGCCGCGTGCTCTATGCGATGTACGACGGCGGCTACCGTCCGGACCGGGGGTTCTCCAAGTGCTCGCGCGTCGTCGGTGACGTGATGGGTCAGTACCACCCCCACGGGGACACCGCGATCTACGACACCCTGGTGCGCCTCGCGCAGCCGTGGGTGATGCGGGCGCCGCTGATCCTGGGCCAGGGCAACTTCGGTTCGCCGGGCAACGACCCCGCGGCCGCCATGCGGTACACCGAGTGCAAGATGGCGCCGTTGGCCATGGAGATGGTCCGCGACATCGACGAGGAGACCGTCGACTTCCAGCCCAACTACGACGGCCGCTCCTCCGAACCGACCATCCTGCCCAGCCGGTTCCCGAACCTCCTGGTCAACGGTTCGGCCGGCATCGCGGTCGGCATGGCGACCAGCATCCCGCCGCACAACCTGGTCGAGGTGGCCGAGGGCGCGACGTGGGCCCTCGAGCACCCCGACGCCACGCGCGAGGAGCTCCTCGAGGCGTTGCTCGCGCGGATCAAGGGCCCCGACTTCCCCAACGGCGCCCTGATCGTCGGGCGCCAGGGCATCGAGCAGGCCTACCGCACCGGTCGCGGCTCGGTCACCCAGCGCGCGGTCATCGAGATCGACGAGGACGCCAAGGGCCGCACCTGCCTGGTGATCAAAGAGCTGCCCTACATGGTCAACCCGGACAACCTGGCGCTCAAGATCGCCGAGCTGGCCGACTCCGGCAAGGTGCAGGGCATCTCCGACGTACGCGATGACACCTCCTCGCGCACGGGTCAGAGCCTGGTCGTCGTACTCCGTCGCGACGCGGTGGCCCGCGTCGTCCTCAACAACCTGCTCAAGCACACCGAGCTGCAGACCAACTTCAGCGCCAACATGCTGGCCCTGGTCGACGGCGTGCCGCGCACGCTGAGCATCGACCAGTTCATCAGCAACTGGGTCACCCACCAGGTCGAGGTCATCCAGCGGCGGACCAGGTACCGCCTGCGCAAGGCCGAAGAGGCCGCCCACATCTACCGTGGTCTCGGCAAGGCGCTCGACGCCCTCGACGAGGTCATCGCGTTGATCCGCCGCTCCCCCGACGTCGACGAAGCCCGCGCCGGGCTGATCGCTCTGCTCGAGATCGACGAGATCCAGGCGCAGGCCATCCTCGACATGCAGCTGCGTCGTCTGGCCGCCCTCGAGCGCCAGAAGATCCTCGACCGGTTGGCCGAGCTCGAGCGCGAGATCGCCGACCTCGAGGACATCCTCGCCGACGAGGCCCGGCAGCGGCGGATCATCTCCGAGGAGCTCGCCGAGATCGTCGAGAAGTACGGCACCGCCCGTCGCTCGCAGATCATCGCCGCCGACGGCGACCTGTCGATGGAAGACCTCATCCCCGATGAGGAGCTGGTCGTCTCGATCACCCGCGGCGGCTACGCGAAGCGCACCCTGCGTCACCAGTACCGCACCCAGAAGCGCGGCGGCAAGGGCGTGCGGGGTGCGACCCTGCGCGGCGACGACGTGGTCGACCACTTCATTTCCACGACCAACCACCACTGGCTGCTGTTCTTCACCACCGCCGGGCGGGTCTACCGCACCAAGGCCTACAACCTGCCCGAGGCATCGCGTGACGCCAAGGGCGGTCACGTGGCGGGGCTGCTCAGCTTCCAGCCCGACGAGTCGATCGCCCAGGTGTTGGCGATCCGCGACTACGAGCAGGCGCCGTACCTCGTGCTGGCCACCCGCAACGGGCTGGTCAAGAAGACCCGCCTGGGTGACTACAACAGCCCGCGGCAGGCAGGCGTCATCGCGATCAACTTCCGCGAGGACGACGACGAGCTGATCGGTGCCGAGCTGGTCAACAGTGAGGACCACATCCTGCTGGTCTCTCGCAAGGGCCAGGCCATCCGCTTCCCGGCCGACGACTCGCAGTTGCGGCCGATGGGGCGTGCCACCTCCGGCGTCTCGGGGATGAAGTTCCGCGACGGCGACTCCGTGCTGTCGATGTCGGTGATCCGCGCGGCGCAGGTCGAGGCCGAGTCCGAGGCCGGACTCGACGCCGACGGTGCCGCCGGTGCCGAAGCGGTGGAGGCCGCCGAGGCCGAAGCCGCTGCACCGGGTGCTTACTTCGGCGTCCATCCGCAGTACGTCTTCACCATCACCGCCGCCGGGTTCGCCAAGCGCACCCGCATCACCGAGTACCGCCTGCAGTCCCGTGGCGGCATCGGGATCAAGGCGATGTCGCTGGCCAACGAGGACCGCGGCGGCCTGGTCGGCGCGTTCATCGTGGAAGAGGGCGACGAGGTCCTGTCGATCACCAACTCCGGCCAGGTCGTCCGCAGCCCGATCAACGAGAACTTCCGGTCGACCGGGCGCTCGACCATGGGGGTCAAGTTCGTCACTCCAAAGAAGGGCGACTCGGTGGCCGTGGTGGCCCGTTCGGTCGAGGCCCAGGAGGACGAGGAGCTCGCCGACGAGTCGGATTCTGAGGCTCAGGGTGCAACAATCGAGGCCGACGTTCCTGTGGAAACCTCCACGGACACCGACCCCGCCGAGGCAGAACCCGCCTCCGAGGAGAGTGATGACTGATGGCCGAGAGCCAGAAGCCCGCGACGTTGGGCGCCCGGATCAGCACCGCCATCTCCTCCGCAGCCGACGAGATGAGGGCCAGCGCGAACCCCGAGTCGTCGAAGGCCGCCGACGCGGCGGCCAAGACGTCGGGCGGACGCCGTCCGCGTAGGGCGCGTCTGCGCCTGACCCGGATTGACCCCTGGTCGGTGATGAAGACGGCGTTCCTGCTCTCGGTGGCCTTCGGCATCGTCACCGTGGTCGCGGTGACCATCGTGTGGGGCGTGCTCGGCATGGCCGGCATCTGGGACTCGGTCAACCAGATGGTCGAGACCGTCATCGGTGAGGACAGCTCCACGTTCGACGTGCAGGACTACCTCGGCATGTCGCGGGTCCTCGGCTTCACGATGCTCGTTGCGGTCATCGACGTCGTACTCCTCACCGCCATGGCGACCCTCGGTGCGTTCCTCTACAACATGGCCGCGGCGCTGCTCGGCGGCATCGAGCTCACTCTGGCCGAGGACGAGCGCTGACCCCTTGATTCCGTTGGTCGAGTCGGACGGCGCTTTTGTTCGGTGGTCGAGTAGGTCGCGCAGCGACCGTATCGAGACCGGGACCGCCCCGTTTTGTACCCCGCCCAGCGGGTGGGGTAATCTTCCCCGTCGGTTGGCCTTGGTCGACCGGAGCAGCACGGGCCTATAGCTCAGACGGTTAGAGCGCTTCCCTGATAAGGAAGAGGTCAGAGGTTCAAGTCCTCTTAGGCCCACCCACAGATCCCACGTCGCTACGAAGGGGAACACATCCCATGAAGAAGATCCTGCTTGTCGTCCTGGCCGCTGCCGGCGCCGTCTTCGCGAAGAAGAAGCTCGACGAGTCGAAGAACGAGCAGGCCCTCTGGGCCGCGGCGACCGACGACGTCAAGAAGAACTGACCCACCTCTGATCGATCCGGCCCCGACCGGCTCGGTCGTTCGGGGCCTTGGCGCAATTGGTAGCGCACCTGCTTTGCAAGCAGGGGGTTAGGGGTTCGAGTCCCCTAGGCTCCACCACGAGAAACCGCAGGTCAGGCTACAGTTTCTACTCACTTCGGGGCCGGCGATAGGTGCCAGATCGACCGGGCTGGTGCCAGATTGGTGCCAGATCGGCCAAGGAGTTGTCGGGCGGCTACCGCAAACACTTCTGTCATGACGAACCGGAGAAATGACCTTCCTCGGCGATGGACGGCTGATGGCCAACATCGACGACTCGCCTCTGCTGGGTGCACCATGCATCGCAGCGGCCGCTGAACACGGCGTCGGTCTCCTGCGACGAGCAGCGTCGCCAGGCGTTCCGGAGGTGCGAGCACGGAACAATGCTCCGTGACTCCGGACTACCGGGAGTGGACCCCTGCGGAGTCCGGTCGAAGTGTCCCAACCAGACAGGGGCCTGGTGTCCGGTCGGGGGCAAACGCGGTCCGGCCTACCCGTCTAGCGGATGCAGCGCGCCCGGCGTCCGGGACGAGCCACACCTCGATGCCGAGGGCGCGGCGAACCCGGTCCGGCACACGCGCAACGGCTGGCCGACTATCTCGGCGCGCAGCTGCTCGACGCGAGGCTGGTGCTGTGCGGAGCGGCGGTTGGCGGCACGCCGGGAGTGTTTGCCACGGGCCATCAGGAGCCGCCGCCCTTACTTGTGCCAGCGGAGCCCTCCACGCAAATGACGAAACTTGATGAAAGCCGGGAGGGCTGGCCCATGCGTCAGCCGGGTTGCCCGGGCACCACCGCACCAATCTGCCGGGCCCGGGCGCACCTGTGACCTACGCCGTACGAACGGCCCGACTACGACTCCTGGTGGCTCTTCCGGGGGCGTGGTCCTGGGCTGGGCGGCTCGAACTTAAGGACGTTACCGTCCTCCACGTCGGTTGCCAACGGAGCGTCTCGGACCAGGGCGGTTCGGTACGTGCGCAGTAGCTCACGAAGTTCCTCACCGTCGTACTCCGCAGCCAACAGAAGTGCGGCGATGAGCTCGCGCCGATTGGTCCGCTCTCCAGCGTCCTCCGCCCGGTCGAGCAGATCGTCCAGTCGACGATCGAGCGCGACCGGCCACCTCAAACCCACCTGCCGGTCCTGGGAGCTACACAGGCGCGCATCCAACGGCACGGAGTGTCGGTCGCGAGTCATGTCGGCGGTCGTTCCTAGAATAAAGATATGTCTGTCAGAGGTCTATCTGACCTCATCGTCACCATCATGGCTGCCGGCGAGGTCGCCGCGCTACCTGCCCGGGAGCTCCGTGCCCTTCACGAGGTCCTGGCGTCGCTGCACGCCGACACCGGCGACGACGCCGACGCGATCTGGCTCCGGTTCGGTGGTCGGCCACCGGTACACCGAGATGCCGACGTCCAACGCCGGGTCGAGGGCGTCACCGATGCCCTGTGGGACGCGGTGACGCGCGGAATGATGACCACCTCCGAGGACCCGGACGGATCAAACGCCGAGTTCGTCCTCGGCCACGAATCGTCGACGAACGCCCGACGCCGCTTGTTGCGGCTCCCCGTCGAGCAGGCCACGTCGGTCTACCGGACGGGGGCGTCGCTCGCTGCCGCCTCGACGGCACGGAAGAAGGCCGCCAGTTTCCCGGCGTCGTCGGCGTCAACGCGACGAGTCAGACTTCGGTAACCTCGCCACTGACGGCCAGCAGTCCGCCAGGCCGCGGTCAGCTTCACCTTCCCCTTGTACTGACCGGACCCGACCGGTTCGGCCACGACCCGATACTGGCGTGAACGACTGGCGGGCGCGTTCGGCGGCCACCGACCCTCCCACCGGCCGACGAAACCCTCCCCGCTCTCACGTCGCCAGTCCACGCAGGCGGCGTCTTCGAAGAGCCGCATAGCGTCGGCGGCCGTGTCCGGGCGGCGCTCGGGGTCTCGAGCGCAGAGGGTACGCACGATCCGGGCTACCTTCGGTGCCACCCATGGGGCGGGCTGAAAGTAGCGGTCCGGTTGCGACCGGCGCCGCTCGGCGAGCCGCTTGTCGATCACCCGATAGTCCAGATCGTCGATGGGGAGCGGTCCGTTGAGCATCTCCAGCAAGACCATGCCAACGCCGTAGAGGTCGGCGCGCACGTCGAGCCCCCCGTCGACTGCCTCCGGAGCGGTGTACGGCCGCGTCTGGCCACCGGCCGGAACCCTTCCAGCGGCAAGCCGGGCGGCGGAGCCGAAGTCGCCGAGGTAGCCGCGCCGGCGGTCCGCGTCCAGCATCACGTTGTCGGGCTTGACGTCGCGATGCACCAGCTCGTGTTCGACGTGCACGTAGTCGAGGGCGTCGAGGATGTCGTAGGCGATCTGGAGCGCCCCGCTGACCGAGAACCTGTAACCCTCCTCCAAGGCCCTGTACACGGTGCGGCCCTCGCAGTACTCCGTCGTGAACGTGACGACCTTGCGCTCCGGCGGGTACCGCCCGTCCCACTGTGCCTCGAAGATGCGGACCACCCGGTCATGGCGTAACCCCATGAGGATGCGCGGCTCGCTGCGGGCCACACCACCGGGAACGCCGAAAAGGTCGATGGTCTTGGACACCACCTGGCGGCCGTGTACCTCGTTGACCCAGAGAATCGACTTACCCTCGGCCCCGACACCCACCGTGTGCAGCAGCGAGTAGGTCGGCCGCTCGAGGTACTCACCATGCAGCGTCGCCTGCTGGGGCTCAGACATCGCGCCCGCCCTCCTTCAGGCCGGCCAGTGCGGTCATGGCAGCGAGGTCACGCTTGTCCGGCCCCCAGTGCGGGTCCTGACGGGTCACGACCTTCGAGGCGTGGGCGGACATCTTGTTCTCGTCCGGGATGCCCAGGACGTTCCGGGCGGTCTTTCGCGCAACCCGGCGAAACTCAATGTCACGGGATGCTGCGGCGAACGCGACCACGGTCTCCATCGTGATCCGGTCCACCAGCTCGTTGTAGGTGTACTTGAACCGCTTGGAGTACTCGGCGGACAGCAGCCAGACGCGGTCGATCTCGTGGGTTCGGACGAGGCGAGCGATCGCGTCGCGTGCACGCTCGAGCGCGGCCCCGGACTCGAGAGCCGTGGGCAGCGTGACCTTGTAGTCCTTCCCCAGGTCGACCGGCCCGTCGGCGTCAGCGCAGGCAAGCCACAGGGTGGACGCGGTGGCGTGCACTCCCAGTACCCGCATACGCACCTCCAGCTCCCATGCCGCAATCAGGATCAACGATAGGCGGAGGCGAAGGGAGACGGACCCCGGTTGCCGGAACGGGGCACACAACGTCACCGCCATGGTCCACGCGTCCCGTCGCGCTGGGCCTGCTCGGGGTCGTCGACGAGCGGCCGCCCCTGCTGTCAGCGACCATGACGGTCGACCGGCCCTTGGCCGCACACCGCAGCTTGTCGGGGCCGATCCCTACGATCATGCGTTACGGACGGCGCAGCCCTGAGGAGACTGCGCGACTGACCGGGGGAAATGTGGATGGAACCCCACCTGGCGCTGAGCTGCTCGTTCAGACCGGTCTCATCAGGTTGTCGAGGTCCTCGCGGAGTACTCGCAGCCCGCGCTTACCGCAGACGTAGGCCGGCAGGTCACCGCTGGCGATGCGCCGGCGGACGGTCTTGACGGACGTCGCGATGTAGACCGCGGCCTCTTGGAGGGTCATCCAGTGCTTGTCGCCAGGGATCGGCTGGCCGGTCCGTCGCAATGAAGGCATGTCACCGGCCTCCTCTCAGGAAGCGTCGCAGCTCCGCGACCGTGATGTAGAGCCGGCCGTTGCCGTTGAACCGGTGCCAGGTCGGGCCTCGACCGCAACGGTGCCACTCGCGTACCGCGCGTTGCGGCGTACGGGTGAGGGCGCAGAACTCCTCGAACAGGATGATGCCGTTGTCGTCCCACTCATCGGGGACTCGGATCGGGGCGATGGTCACGGCCCAACTCCTTTCGTGAATCGACCGCAGGTTGCTGTCTGTTTGGAGAAGCAACCGCGATCGTGGAATTTCGGACACCTGCCGTCGGACGTTCTCGATCACCTTTAGGTCACGCAGCGGTGCCGGCGATCACGCGCCAGTGCCACATTCCGCATTCGCTCGGCCTGGCCCGCAAGGCTCGACGTGAGGCCCTACAGAGTTGGGTGGCAACATCGGTCAGGTCCAACTCGTCGGGTTGCGAGGCCGACGCAGGTTTCCAACTCGCTGGTCGCAACGACGGGGCGGCGGTAGGCCTCTGTCGGTGTCGACTTCGAGTGGCGCCAGGGTGGATGCCGCCCGCGCCACAGGCAGAGCGCGTAACGCCACCTCGTCGTCCGTGACCAGCAAGTGTCGACGACCAGTCCGCCCGGGCGGAAGACCTCGGACCTTCTCCCCCGCTGGGTCGTGTTCGGTCAGGTTGTTCTGACTCGGCTGTCCGATCGAGGACGCGACCGGTTGCTTCTCCGCGGCAGAGCACACATCTCACGAGGAGGGCAGCCCGATGAACCAGTTCCCGAACAACTCGACCGGCTCCGCCGGCATCACCCAGGCTCACCCAGTAGTTGCGCTGCGCGACCAGCTGACGCAGACCAGGATGGCGGCGAAACAGCTCAGGTCGATCCTCGCCACGGTCGATGACCCCGGGCGCAGGTTCGGTGAGATCCGATGAAGGAGTGCGAGGTGCTCGCGGCCGCCGACGCCGTCTTCGACGCGGAGCGAGCGCTGCGGCTGGCCGCTGACACCGTCGACGAGCTCGGCGACCTTGCCGCGTCGTCTCTGCGGGTCCTCGATGATGCGGCAACCGACGCCTTCTACGCGCACCAGGAGGAGCGGCGGGACTTCCACCTGGAGTCCGCCGGCGACCAACTGGCGCGGCTGCGCAACAGGTCCGGTCTGATGAACGAGCTCGGCGAGGACCTCACCCGCCACCTCACCGCCGCCGGCAGCGCCATCGAGCGCGCTGGCGACGAGCTCGCGCGCGGCATCGACGGGGATGACCGTGACACGGACGTCCGGGCACTGCGCACCCAGATCGACATCCTGACCGAGGTCGTCACGCTGGCGCGGACGGTCGCGGAACAGATCACCCGCCACGCCCAGCACGCCGCTGAGTCAGCGGCCGCGACCGATGCACTGATGCTCCTCGACTCGCGGGTCCACCACGCCGGGCAGGAGGTGACCCGGGCCGACGAGGGCGTGTCGATGATGCGCTCGGTGATCGAGAGCGCACAGTCCCGGGCGCGGACCTCAGCGGCGCTCGCCGGTTCCCTCAGCTACGCGGCCACGCACACGAGCCGCCAGTCGTGGTCCAGCGGTCCTCAGCAGACCCACCAGCCCGACAAGCCGGCCGACCCCGGCATCGCCATCTGAAAGGAAAGGTGCACGCGCCATGGGTGATCGCACACCGATCGAAGTCATCGTCTACTCCTGCCCACCGGAGAGAGTGAACGCCGTCCTCGAGCTCTTCGAGGAGTTCGGCCTGGGAGACAAGTCGGGCTTCCTGGTGACCCCCGTGCCAGGCCCGAGCGACCAGCGGAGCCTCGAGTTGGGCCGGGAGTACATCCACAGCGACATCTCCGTGGGTTCCAGTGCGGAGATCGCGGCGGCCCTGCCCGCCGAGGCGGCCTGGAAGGTCTGGGAGGACCTATTGACCGCACCAGCCCGGCCCGTATCCGGGAGTGTTCGTCGCGGACTGCGACGCGCAGGGTCGCTCGGTGTTCACCAGCGAGGAGGTCGACCGCCTCATCGAACGCACCGACGCAGACCGCGTTCAGCTCGGGCACCTGACGGGCCGCACCTGGGAGACCGCGCTCGAGCAGCTCGACGAGGCGAACAAGGGGATCGTGATCCCAAGCGACACTCCGCCCGGCACCGCTGCAAGCCGTCGCGCTCAACCAGCTCGTTTCCGGACCGTCGCGGTGGATGCCCGCCGACGCGCCGGGTCAGGCTCGTTCGACGTCGGCCCCAGATCGGTAGCCGCCCGGCTGTCCGATCCGCCGGTTCGCCGGTTGCTTCTCCAGAAAACGTCCGCGCCAACTTGAACAGGTGGGTCCTCGATGAACAACACGCTCACGATCCGATCGCATGACGAGCTGATCGCCTACGTCCCGCACCTGCTGGGCTTCCAGCGAATCGAGTCGAGCATGGTGTGCCTCGCAATCGGCGGCGGACCGACCGCGCGCCTTGACCTTCCGGACTCGCCCGAGGCGATGAGGCTGTTCCTGGACCAGATGTCCGACGTCTACCTCCGTCGGCACCCGACTCGCGGTGTCGCACTCATCGCGTTCGGCGAGGACGGGCGGGCCTGCATCGAGGCTCTTGCCGCCCTGGGCGAGACCTTGGTCGACAGCGACCGCGGTCCCGACGTCGGCCCGATGCTATGGGTCAACGGCGAGGAGTGGTTCGACGTCCTCGACGGCACCAGCGGGACTGTCGACCCGGCGACCCGCGTCCGGATGGCCGCAGAGTTCGCCCTGATGGGCCGGGCCATGCCGGTCGCCACGCGGGAGGATCTCGCCGCCGCGATGCAGGGCGACCCCACTGCGGTCGCCGAGCATCTGCCGGCTGCCGAGGCCCGTGTTCTGGACATGGACGCCGCTGCCCTTCGTGCCGAGGTCGGGTGGCTGGGAACTCGGCTTGACCAGTTCCGGAGCGATCGGGAGTACCTCTCCGACGTCGACGCGGCCCGCGTCCTGGCTGTGATCCACGACAGCGGAGCTAGGAACGTGGCCGAGATGCGGATGACGCGTGAGAATGCGCCGGTCTACTCGGAGTTCTGGCACGACCTCGTCCGTCGCGCGCCGGACGAGGTGCGTGATACTCCGGCGGCGATGCTGGCACTCAGCTCGTACCTGGAGGGCAATGGCGCGCAGGCGTGGGTGGCGCTCGATCAGATCTCCGAGCCGCGTCCGCCGCTGGCTGACCTCGTGGCGACCGCCCTTGAGCAGGCGATCGACCCGCGGGAGTGGGAGCGTGCGCTGCAACCACAGGCCGCGGGCTCGCTGATGCAGCAGGCAGCCCTGCGCGACAGGACCGCGCCGGAGCGCCGCACCCACGACCAGGACGCCCACAACACCCACGGCGTCGACGGCCCGGAGTCGTCGACCCCTGGCCGCTGAGAAGGACGGAGACCAGACCCGTGCAGAACACTCGCTCTCGACTGGAGAAGCGCCTCGCGCAGCTCCTCACCACCACTCCCCCACTCGCTGCGCGACCCGCGCCGGGACAGCCCCGGATCGACGTCGTCCACCTCTCCCTGGCCGACCAGGATCGCCTGGACATGTGCCTGCGCGAGTAGGCGTCCGGGGCACTTGTCAAGGATCCGACCTGCAACCTGTGGATAGTTGACCGGTATCCACAGGCCGACGGCGCTGCGGTTGCGCTGTCGGTGGTTCGGTACACACTCAGAGTGGAAGTGTCGGCGCGTTCGGGTCGTGCCGGCTGGCGCGGATTCATGAAGAGTCCCGCCACGAGGGGACGTGAGGAACATGCGGATGTCGACCAAGTTGATCCGCCTGTGCGCCGTCGTGCCGGCTGGTCTCGCTGGCAGCTTTGTCGCGGTCATCGGCCTGGGCTTCCTGCCCGGCGAGGGCCTGGTGTTCGCGTTCCTGGGCACGCTGCTGGTTTCGCTCATCTTGGCGTGTGGCTGGCTGGAGGCTCCCGTTGCCCGGATCTTCGGGTTTGCCCGCGGCCTTCGTCCCGGGCAACGCTCCGTCCTCGACCCGACGCTGGCCCTCCTCGAGAAGCTCGACCTCGCCCCCGGGCGGGTCCTGGTGCGGCTCGACGACGACGCGAGGCTGCCCGCAACACCGATCGGGCGCCGTACGGTGATCGTGGAGCCGTGGCTGGTGCAGGGCCTGTACGAGCGTCGACTGACGACCGAGGACGCCGCGATGGCGATCGGGCACGCGGTCGCGAGCCAGCGAGTCGGCCCGTCCCGGTTCGACCTGGCGGCGCGGCTGTGGGCGCTGCCTTGGATGCTTGTGTTCGTGGTTGTGCGGCAGATCGCGCGCCTGTTCTCGTGGGTGCCCGCCGGCGGGTTCGCGTGGCATCTTCGGGTCGTGGTCGGTGTCCTCGCCGTCTTCCAGGGCTTCCAACCGGGCGGCGATCCTGCGATCGGGGTCGCGGCCGGCGTGCTGGTGGCGGTCAGCTACATCGCACCGGCTGCCGATCGGGCCTGGCGCTCGGTGGTACAGCGCGACGCCGACTGCATCGTCGCCCAGCGCGGGCTCGCTGGCTCGCTGATCCAGCTCGCGCAGTGGCAGCACGGCTCCGCCTCGCTGGAGCGGGTGCACCGCATCAGCGCAGCCGCGGAGGAACGCAAGCAGGCATGCGCGCAGGGAGAGTCCGTGCCGGCCGGACACGAGGGGAACGGCCTAGTGCTGGCACATCCGACCGCGCTCCGCTGAAAACAAAGAAGGGATATCGACCGTGGATGACCTCCACCTCGAGGCCGACCTGTTCTTCGGGCCGTGCAACGACCCTGACTGTCCCGCCGTCCACTTGATCGAGAACGCACGGTTGCGGGTCGATCACGGGTGGCCAAACCGCGACCACCTGCGTCTCATCGCCGGTGAGGATCCATACGGCGAAACCGAGTAGTCAGCGCGAGCGCTCCACCGCGGTAACCAGCGGCGAACAACGTCAAAGCAAGGTTCGGGCTTGGTCGAGGTGGGCTGCGAACTGCTTCGTCTTCCGTTTGCGACCGAAGGTCTGCAGCGTCGCGGCGTCGAGGTCGACGCTGCTGATGCTCGGGGTGCCGTTCTTGAGGAGGCGCATAGCGTTCGCGATCTCGACTGGGCTGATCTCCATGAAGGGCCTGCCGACGGTGCTGTCATTGGGGCGGAACTCGCCCCACCTGTTCGGGTCGAGGTCGGTCGGCCACACAAACTTGTCGTCGTCGACCAGCAGACCGGCCTGCCGGATCTGGTAGGTCATCTTCTTCTCACGAGCCGGCCAGAGGCGTTGGACTCCGAAAGAGGCGGCGGTGAGCTGGGCGAGCCGGTCGATGTGGATCGGTCCCTCAAACTCTGCGATCTCTGTGGCAACGGCGCGGACCTTCTCCTTGGCAACCTTCTTGGGGAGGTCATCGAGCACCGAGACATCGCCCACGGGGACCACGGCCCAGGGCTCGAACTCGAGGCGACCCGATCCGATGGTCGGGGTGGCGCTCGCGTCGGCGCGGGTGAGTACGCCAGGGTCGGGGCGGACCACGTCCGCGGCGGCGAGCGCTTTCGCGGGGGGGGGGTTGCCGGCACGATGGGCTCAGGGCTCACCGGGCCGCCGTATGGAGTGACGCCCTTCTCCTCGGCGAGCGCGTGGAACGCCTCCTCTCTTAGCCTGCTCGCTCCCGCGACTCCCTCGCTGTCGTCGAAGTGCTCCAGCAGCCGCACGGCGAAGTCGTGGGCACGCCACGCATCCAGGGTCGTCAGCTCGTCGTGGTGCGCCCAGCGGTTGCGGACGATCCGCAGCTCACTGCCGAGCGCACTGACCAGGCGTGTGTGGTCATCGAAGGGGAAGCCCAGGTTGCCGAGGCGCTCGGTGATCGCCTTGAGCTGCGACTGAAGGTCGGTCGCGACGCACGACTTCGGCGGCCTGCCGCGCATCTTGTCCAGCTCGGTGAGCACTGTCGGCCACGGCAGCCCACCGAGGCTCGGCGCCAGCCTGGCGCCGATGATCGGGTCGAGTCGCTGAGCGAGGTGGTGCAGACCCCTGTCGACGGAGTAGCGAGCGTCGAAGGCCATCAGAAGAGCTCGCCCGAGAGTTTCGTTCCGGGAATCTGGTCCAGCGCCTCTTCCTGGCCGCGGGTTCCCTTGACCGCCATCCACGTCACGAGCCGAACCTCGTGCTTCTCGATGTCCGGCAGTGGTTCGCGAGGTGGTGGGGCGGTGATGCCAGCCTCGTCGAGGACCTCGGTGACGAGTCCGATGCGCTGTTCGTCGGTGGCGCCCTGGTTGAGTGCACCGCGCACCTGCCGGGCGACCTTGGCCGAGGGCACGCTGCGCAGCCGGTTGGCGAGGGAGATCTGTGCGTCCTTGCCGAGGTAGCCGCCCTTGCGGAGCACCAGCGCGTAGGCATCGCGGAAGGACAGCGGCAGGTCGGGCTGGAACGCGTTGGGGTCGGTCAGTTCCTGCCACGCTGCGTAGACGCTGTCGCGAGCGATCTCCCACGCGTCGAACGCGTGGTCGTAGACGTCATCGGGCAGCCAGCGCTCCGCGTTGGAGTTCTCCGGGTCTGCGACACGCAGCGAGATGAGGGTGTCCGAGGAGACGATCGGTTCGCCGTCTTCGGTGAGGCGGAGCGTCCAGTCGTCGGTGGCGGGGACGTAGCGGAACCAGGGCTTGGAGCTCTTGCCGATCTTGACACAGAAGACGTAGCCGTTGCCGTGGACGACCGGGTTCACGAACCCGCTGCCGGATCCGTAGGGAAGGGACAGGACGTCGGACTTGAGGACCGGCTCCATGCTGAAGGCCCCGAAGAGGCGCCGGCGGTACTCCTCACCGGACAGCGAAGCGCTTGAGCCGCCCGAGTCGAGAAGTTTCTCAAACTCGTCGATGACCCGGTCGTCGGCGAGGTTGACATCGTGTCCCGGACCGCGCCCCGGGAGGACCTCCCCGGCACCGACTGCGGCGTCTGCGAGCGCGAGCTTCGCCTCCAGGCGTGACTCCAGCGCGAGGAGGGCATCGAGGCGCTCGGCGGGGAAGAACAGGCCGAGGAAGACGTAGTCGTGCTTGGAGCCGATGCGGTCGACGCGGCCGTGGCGCTGGACGATGCGCATGGGGTTCCACGGCAGGTCGTAGTTGATCATCTGCCCGGCCTGCTGGAGGTTCACGCCCTCGGCCAGCACGTCGGTGGTGAACAGGATGTCGAACTCGTCCTTGGCCGAGGGCTCGCCCGCGGCGTTGCGCGGCCCAGCTGTGGCCGGGGCGAATCCGGCGATCGTCGAGGCACGGCCGCCCTGGTCGACGCCGCCGCTCGCGCCGCGCTCGTGGGTCTTGGCGTAGGAGCCCATGATCGGCGGGGCAACGCGCCCG
>NZ_BCRJ01000011.1 GCF_001552535.1 Nocardioides jensenii JCM 1364 = NBRC 14755
CGGGGCAACGCGCCCGCGGTAGTCCGCCAGCGGTGACCCAACAGGCGCGTTCGCTATCGCCTCGACGACGGCCTCGTGGATCGGGAGCACGGTGTCGGTGAAGGCGGAGAAGATGATGACCTTGCGCCGGTCGGCATGCGACAACCCGCGCGGGTCGACGCGCTGGGCTTCGGCCGCGACCTGGGTCAGCTCTTCGATGAGCCGCTCGACCTTGGGCTCGATGCCGTCGATGACGACCTCGGCGAGGTCCCGCAGCTCGCGCAGCAGGGTGATGTCGGAGTCGACGTCGGCCTGAAGCTCGGTGAGGTGGTAGCCGTCAGCTGATTCGATCTGGTCGTCCCTGTCGAACTCCAAGACGAACTCGTCGAGGTCATCGGAGTCCGAGGAGACCCACTCGCTCAGTGCCTCGCCCTTGAGCACGAAGCCCTTGCCGAGCGCGTCAAGGAACGACTCGTGGGAGACGATCATCTTCTCCAGCGAAGCGTGTAGCGCCTGCGGGCTCGACTCCAGTCGTTTCAGCAGCCCCGAGCGGAGAAGGCCGACATTGCTGATCTGGTATTCCTGCAAGTCGTGGTCGACCGTGTACATGCTGGACAGATAGCGGGCAAGCATCAGCCGCTTGGGGTCGCGGCTGCGGTCCTCCCACGCGCGCGGCGCGTGCGGGTCGGTCGGGTCATCGAGGGCGTAAACCATGGCGTCGATGAGCGCAAGGCCATCGTCGTCGAGGTCGTAGTCGATGCGGCGGACCTTGGGCTGGGGGAACTTGATCGTCGTGGGCTTGCCGTCCGGGCCGATGATCAGTTCGTTGGCGTAGTGCTCCTTGACGAACTTCCGGGTGCGGCGAACGGCGACCTGGTCCATCAAGTCGAAGAGGTGCTCGGGCGTGAGGTTGGCCGGGTCGATGGCCTGCGCTTGCTTGATGTACTCGCGGATGCTGGGGATGCCGAGGGAGGCAAACCGGGCGTCGTCACGGATGAAGTACTTGACCAGCGTCTCAAGATCGTTGAGGGAGTTGTTGACCGGCGTCGCGGTGAGCAGCACGACCCGCTTCGGGCTCCCGGCGGTGATTACGCGGTCGACGGCACCAGAGCGCTGCGCGCCGGAGTTGCGGAGGTTGTGGGCCTCGTCGATCACGACGAGGGAGTAGTCCTCGACCTCCTGAAGGAACGCGTCGATCGACCCCTTGTCGGGGTCTAGGCGGTTGCGGACCTCTTCGTAGGAGTAGACCTTCACCCAGCGGCTGAAGTCGTGGGTTTCCAGGAACGGCTCCCACATCGAGGACTTCAGCGCCGCTGGAGCGACGATGAGCACGCGCTGGCGGTTGATATTCGCGGTTCGGTAGATGACCTCACCTGCGAGGTAGGTCTTGCCGAGGCCGACCTCGTCGGCAACCAGAACACCGCCGTGCTCGTCGAGAAGGCGCTCCATGCGAGTCACGCCGTCGGCCTGGAACCGGGTGAGGTTGAGACCGGTGCGAACGTTCGGGTTCTCGTCGACGTCGAGGTGCTCGCCGTAGAGCTCCCAGAGCATGCGCAGGTAGACCGACCACGGGGTGTGCGGGTCCCAGAGGCGGCCGTAGAGCTCGGCGAGATCGTAGGCATCGCTGAGGTCCCAGAAGTTTTCGAACCACTCGCGCACTTTGCCGGCCGAGCTGGTGCCACCGCCCGTGCCGAGGTTCAGCTCGGCGTTGTGGGCGAGGCCGGCGTACGTCATGTTCGACGATCCAGCGATCGCCGTCGGCGCGGCGCCGTCCTCGACGAGGTAGGTCTTGCCGTGCAGGAAGCCACCCGTGTACCGGCGAACCTCCACTCGGGCGGCGCCGTCGGGGTCGACACGCTGGAGCCACTCAACCATCCGCTTCGCCTCGGAGGTGGGCACCCGCGCGAATCCCATCGTGTCCCGCTCGGCCTCCAGCCAGGCCTGGTGGTGTGCGATCGCGGCGTCGCGACGGGCGTCTTGATCCGCGTCACCCCGGGTGATCGCCCGGACCGAGTCCTCCTGGGGCTCCGCGCCGAGGAGCAGCCGCACGCGGGGCGCGGTCTCCAGCTCGTCGGCGAGCAGGGCGAACCCGGCAGGGTTGATGTACGCCGTAGCGATCGCGATGGGCGGAGCCGTGACCTTGTTCTCGCGCAGCAGCCGGAAGAGTTCGTTGACCTTGTCGGCGACCGTTGTCTCTGGGTCGCTCGGCGCGTAGTTGGTCGCGAAGTCGGGAAGCTGCGTCATGCCTTGCCCTTCCACTCTCGATAGTGCTTTAGCACCGCTTCCAGCCGAGGCTCGTAGTCCCATCCGCGGTGGAACGTAGCGAAGACGTGCTCGAGCTGGTCCTCGGTCAGACCGAACAACAGGCCCGAGAGGGCGTCGAGCTCCTCGACCAATGCGTCCTTCTCGACAGCGGTGGTGACAGAACCAATCGGTACTCCGACCTCGTCCGCCCACTGCGCGTAGCGCTCATCGACTGCCGCGAGTCGCCCCGAGATCTCCACTACGCGCGAGACCTTCAGATCGCTCGGCGCGAACACGGGGACGGGGAGCCAGTTGAAGATGTGGAAGTTCATGTGCAACTCGACGTATCGGCGCGAGTACCAGTCGAGCGGAATCGAACTCAGAATGCCCAGGACATACGCTTCGGCATCAGCGCCGCCCGTTCGCCGGACCAGGAGGGGCGCGCTGTTGATGAGCACCGCCGGAGGAATCAAGGCAGCGATCATCGTCCTGGTGTTGGTTGGGTTCGTGATATCGCGGAACGCGATGCGAGGCACCTGGTAGGGCAGGCGTCCCTCCTTGACCATCGCCGCAACGTCCATGCCGCGGTAGGCGCTCGAGGAAGTGCGTACCTGCCGCTGGAGCTTCTGCACGACTCTGTCCTTGATCGCCTGTGCGCCGGCGGATCCGTGCGCGGTACCAGCATCTGGTGCCCAGATGTCAAAGGAGGCACCTTTGAGGACCCGAACCGCCTTGCTGAAGTCGCCTACCGACCAAAGGGCTGCATCCGTCGTCTGGTTGAAGTCGCCCTGGACGGGCACCATCTCGAAGTCGTTTCGACTCTGCCCAATGCTCGGTGCCTCCCGCAGTTTCAGAAAGACGTCAAAGCTCTCTGGGGACGGCAGGAGTGGAAATGATGCGCCCTCAGACCAGCTCCTCAGTTGGTCCTTCGACACCGGCAGGGCGCTGGCCTCGGCCTTCTCCACGAAGGTGCGTTGATCGGTGAATGGGCCACTGACGTGCACGTCCGCGTCGGACCCCTTGTCAACAACGACCAGGGCGATTGAGTAGCGGCCATCGACGCCTTCGAACACCCACCCGCCAGTGTTGATCAGGTTGGTGACGCTAGCGAAGGTACCGGCCGTTAGCACGGCATCGCGCCAGTCAGATGAGCCCAGCGCGGAGGTCGCCGTCCGCGGGAGGACGACCGCGAACCGACCTCCCGTACGCGTGAACTGGAGGAATCGCCACCCGAACGCCTTGTAGAGGTCAGCGTGGCCCCTCTCGAGGCCAGGAAACGGTCCCTTGGCCAGCACCGCGCGGAGAGCGTTCGATGCATCGCGCTCGACCTCCATCTGGGCTAGGAGGTCGGGCCGGCTTTCGCGGTACTCCTCAATCAGCTGTTGCTGACGCTTGACGGGGTGCCCCTTCAGCCCAGGGAAGCGAAGCGTCCAGAACTTGATTTCCTCGTAGACAAGTTCCTCCCAGGGAGGATTGCCCACAACCACGTCGAAGCCCGGCGAGTCTCTGACGAAGACTTCTGGGAAGAGATATGGCATGTGAGCTGGCACCAGATCGTTGGCTGTCTCCTGGACCGCGGGCTTCGACAGGACCCGACGAAGCGATTCCTCATCGAGGATCAGATCCGGCTGGACAGTTCCAATCCGTGCCGCGACAGCGGCATCGAAAATCTGACGCGCAGTGTCCGCAGCCTGCCGTGCCTCTGCGAGGAGGCGCGCGCCTTGCTCAACTTCGGCCTTGTTCGCCTCGCTGGCGTTGGCGACGTCGACGAGCAGTGTCTTCGATGAGGCGAGTTGGTCGGTGAGGATCTCGTCGAACAGACTCATGTCGCCTGGGGTTCGGCCGGGCTGGAGAGCGTCGAGCGCTTCGTCGATGGTCCCGATCCCGGTGAGGCTGTTGGCGTTGACGAGGCCGTGGTCGAGATTGCTCATCGGCAATCCGGGTACGAACGTGTGGATCCAGAGTGCGAGGCGCGCGAGCTCGACAGCCATCGGGTTGATATCGAGGCCATAAATGCAGCGCCGCGCGACCTGGCGGCGAAGGAGGCCGACCTCGTCGACCTCGCTCGTGGCGACGTCGTCTGTGCCGAGGGCATCGCGAGCCACAGTTGCGAGGCGGAGCAGCTCCTCGGTGACGCCAGGCACGGCGTGCTCGGTGAGGAAGGTGCGCATGAGTGCTTCGATCTTGTCGACGGCGGCAACGAGGAAGTGCCCCGATCCCATGGCAAGGTCAGCGACGCGGAAGTCGAAGAACTCGCGGGCAGCCGCTGAGGCGTCGCCCTTGTTGAGGTAGTCGGCGACCTTCTCTAGGTGGGCGGTGAGGGCTGGCACGATGGATCGCTCGATCAAATGGTCGACGACGACCTTCGGGGTGAAGTACGAACCGGTGGCCTTGCGTTCGCCCGATGCGGTGTGGAAGTAGACCGACGCGAATGGTGCGTAAACCTCATCGCCCGGCTTGGCCGGGACCCAGGCACCGCTGCTGTCGACGGTCAGGTCTTCCTCTGCGAGCGAGAGCGAGCTCTCCAGGAGGCCTTCGTAGATCGTGCCAAACTCGCGGACGCTCAGAGAGCGGAAATCGACCGGGCCGAGCACACCGTCACCAGTGACGTCGATAAGGAGGCTCTTCAGTGCTGGGCCGATCACGCTGTCGGGCAGCTCGATCTTCTTGATGAGCGCGCCTTCGGGCGAGCGGTCGAGGTCGGTCGAGAAGAGTCCGCCGTTGTAGGAAGGGATCTGCCATTGCGGGTTGCCCTGGTCGATGGCGTTCCAGACCTGCACGAGGTCGAACCAGATGGTGGCGGAGTCTCCAAACTCGTCGGATTCGGAGTCGAGAAGCCGGCGCGCGTTAGTCTTGAGGCTGTTGGCGTCGAAGCCCTCGTTTCGGCCAGAGGGCAGGAGTCCGCGGTCCTCTGCGTACGCCTGGAACAGGAGCCGGAAGAGGATGCGCAGGGTGACGCGGTAGGCGAGCGAGAGCCCGTCGGCGTCGAGTGGCACGGCGGCGTACTTGGCGAGGCGCTGGGCGACCTCGACCGCGACGGGCGGCACGATCTCGTCGTAGATGCGCTCGCGGAGGCGCGCGCCGAGTTCGCTGGCGTAGCGCGAGCTGTCGCGGAGGAGCTCATCGGCGGTGCCGTCGGCGACGAGCGCGTCGGCCGAGAAGACCAGCGGGAGGAGTGCGGCGTACTCGGAGTCGATGGTGGAGAGGTCGACCTCGAAGAACGTTTCGGCTTGGCCCTTGGAGCCGACCCCGACGCCGTCGCGGCCGGGGTAGAGCCGGATCTGGTCCTTGCGGAGTACGACGAGCCAGGGCACCTCCTGCTTGGATGCCACCGCGAGCCCGAACGCGACCGGTGAGAGTTGGAAGCGTTGGGTCTTGGCGTCGAACTGCTCGGTGTCGTCGAGCAGGACAGCGACGGCGCGGGGCGGGTACCCCCCGATGGACAGCAGCATGGTGCCGTTCGGTCCAGGCTGGGTTCCGAACCCGAGGGCTTCGACGAGCTGCTTGCCGCGCTTGCTAAGCAGGCCCCCGGCCTTGTTGCCGAGTGCCTCCCAGTCGGATCGCTTCGGAACGTTGCTGGTGATGTGGTGCGAGGCGAAGAGGCCGCTGTTGGTGAACCCGGCGACACCGGTCGAGTCGTTGGCCTTGCGGAGGCCGGCGAACCGTTCGGTTGCGGCGAGGAGGTCGGGCTCGGCGAGCACTGACTGGAGCTGGCGCTGCGCTTGCTCGAGCGGTAGGGCGATCGGCTGGGCCTGCGGGTCGGGGCCGAAGAGGTGGACCGAGCCGTCGTGGACAACGGCGACGACGAGTTGGACCTGCGTCCGCCCGGTTCGGGCGGTGAAGAGGTCACGGAGTCCCTGTCGCGATGGCGCAGCGATGGCGGTCGCGACAGCGACCTGGAACCCGCCGAGGCCGTGCGGGTCGGGGCCGAGGTACACCTTCTCGGTGGTGACGCCTTCGGGCGCGGACGGATCGGTCCAATTCACGACCTTGTCGGCGGTCAGACGCACGTCGGCTCCCTCGGGGTTTGGCAGGGCCGCGAGCGTGCGGCCCCGACCTGAAACCCTACCGACGGCGGCCGCCGGAATACTCCAAAAAACCAGGGGCCCTCTACGCCGGCATGATTCGGCGCTGCCCCGCTGGGCATGACGTCCTGTTCAGTGGTCGCTGTGGGGCGTGGTGTGCCGATGGTCAGCCACGGGCGGGAGGGCCGGCATATCCTCGGTGACGACCCACGTCCAGACCTCGGTGCCGGTGTCGGTGGCGATCTGGGCGGCGGTGTCGCGGTCCTCGTCGCTGGTGAGCAGAAACGCCGCGGTAGGGGTCTCGGTGTCGGTGAACACCAGGGAGGCCATGGGCTTGTCGGGAGCGAGGTTGTAGCGCAGCGACTTGGTGAACCTGCGGCGTGCGGCGATCGCGGCGTCGAGGAGCAGCTTGTCGAGGAGCGACTCGTACGGAAGCCAGTGCTCATCGGTCATGACCAGGGAGATCTCCTCGGCGGTGGCCAGACCGGCGCGTCCCACGGAGAAGGTCGCGATCACCATCAGGTGGCCCTCGTCGTCGGCCTGCGACAGTTCGAGCTCGTCACCGAACCGCTTGTTGAGGCGGGCCAGGAGCTTGTCGTCGATCATGAGCGGCGCGTCGGGCAGGTGCCTGACGAGGAGCTTGTGCCCGAACCGCGCCGGCACGATGTCCTTGTATTCGCCGATGAGCATCATGAACTGCTGGCCGGCGCCGTGCTGCTGCATCGGCGCCCACGCGGAGAGGCGCCGCGCGGCGATCTCGGCCTTCTTCTCGACGTTGAACGGCTCGGGGATGTACAGCCTTGTGGCGAGCGGCTTGCCCTTGGTGAACTTTCCGCGGGCGGCCTGGCGCAGGTACCAGGAGACGATGCGCCAGTTGCGTTTGCCGTCCATACCGGGCGTCCAGGTCGCCAGGTCGGCTTCTTGCCACAGGTAGTGCAGGACGGCGCGGAGGGTGAGGCGGTTGGGGTCGGCTGCGACGGAGTCGGCTACTCCCCCGCCTCCGGCGCCGGCCGGGGCTGCTCGCTCAGCCTTGGACATGCGGAACCCCAGCTTGATGGCGGTCAGGCCGCTGTCGGTTTCTTCGGTGATCGCTGAGCCGAGGACCTGGCCGAGCCCGGAGAGCTGTTCGGGCGGCAGGTAGGAACCGCAGCGGTGCGCGTGTTCGAGGCCGGAGTCGGGCATGCGTTTGATGACGTACTTGTCGGGCCCGATCTTGGCGACGTACATGGCCACGCCGTCGGGGCGGCACAGGCACAGGGGCCGGATCCGGTCGGTGTGCGCGGCCGCGAGGAGCTGCTGGACGTCGCGGTTGTTGATGTGGGTGATCCGGTGGCCGTAGAGCTCGAAGGTCTGCCGGTCACCGGCGTGGTCGTTGCCGTGGTCTGCCCGGCCGCTTGGCGGGGCGCTGTGTGTCGTGGTCATGCCCGGAGAAGCAACGAACCCACGCGCCGATCGGACGCCTCGCGCCGGGCCGGCCTGAACTTTTTCCACATCTTCTCGCCGAGGTGTCCGATCTGCGGTCCGGGTGGGTGCCTTTCGTGGTGAGGGCGGTGGTGAGCCGTGGCGTGGGTGTCGCGGCCGGCGTCCTCGCCAACTGGTTGGAGGTGCCGGGCGTGGCGCGACGGCGTGCGAGTGTTGCTGACTCTGATCAGCTGGCGCTGTGGGATCTTGGTGAGGAACCTGGTGACCAGGCCGGTGAGGTCACCAGCGAGGGCGAGCTCCACACGGGCAGCTCCCTGCAGGTCGTGACGGAGGAAGGGGCTCGGTATGAACCCGTACGGGACGCGGATGCGGGAGCACTACGCGAAGCATCGGGCCACGGAGTTGGCGGCGATCGCCGATCCGGAGAGTTTCTTCGAGGAGCTGGGGCTGCAGATCGAGACGGAGATCGACACGTTGGCGGACGAGATCGCCGGCCCGTCGGACCCGTCGGAGGGCTACCTGGAGCGCGTGGGCCGGCTGACCGAGGCGAGGACGACGGCGGAGTCGGAGGTCCTGCGGCAGCACATGAGGCCGGGTCTGACGACTCCCCCGAACACGTAACAACCGCGGCAGACCTCGTCGTCGACGTACAGCCGGCGACTGCGACCGCTCCGACGGGAGCGCCGGCGGTGGAACCTGCCGGGCTGATTCCTTCCGGGGAGTCGCTCCGGTTCCGGCCGGGCTCGCAGCGGGACCTGGCACCGTCGACGCCACGGGAGCGGCTGACCGCGAACGTGGCTGTGCTGGAACTGCTCGCCCAGCTCGACGAGGAGAACAGGCTCCCCTCGGCGCAGGAACAGGGTGTGTTGGCGCGCTGGTCGGGTTGGGGGTCGCTGCCGGAGGTCTTCGACGACACCGCCAACCACAACGAGGCCGCGGCGCGGGCTCGCGAGCTGCTGCAGGGCCGCGTCCGTGCCGCTGCGGCACGGACCACGCTGAACGCGCACTACACCGACGCCGCTCTGGTCAAGGCTGTGTGGTCGGCACTCGGCGGAGCCGGGTTCGACGAGGCCTCCGGGGGCCGTGTCCTGGAGCCCGGCTGTGGGTCGGGGACCTTCATCGGGTTCGCGCCCGACCATGTCCGAGACGTGGTCGGCGTCGAGCTGGACCCGACCACTGCCCGGGTCGCGTCGCTGCTCTATCCGGCCGCGGACATCCGCGGCGAGTCGTTCGCCGAGACCCGGCTGCCCGAGGGAAAGCGGGACCTGGTGATCGGCAATGTTCCGTTCGCCGACGTCGTCCCGCACGACTCCACTCACAACCGGCTCGGGCTGAGCCTGCACAACTACTTCATCTACAAGAGCCTGCACCTGGTCCGCCCTGGTGGTGTCGTGGCAGTGCTGACCTCGCGATGGACGATGGACGCAGCGAACCCGGCCGCCCGGGACGCGTTCTCCGACATGGCGGACCTGGTCACCGCGTATCGGCTGCCGAACCAGACCCACCACCAGGCGGCCGGCACTGACGTGATCACCGACCTGCTGGTCTTCCGGCGACGCCTCGAGGGCGAGGAGCCATTGGATCTCACGCCTGGCTGGCGGAATCTGGAGAGGTTGCCGTCGTTCCGGGCCGGGACCGGGCTCGAGGACGCCGAAGTCAATCTCAACTCGCTGTTCGTGCAGCAGCCGGCCCGTGTGCTGGGACGCCTCACGTCCCGCTCAGGCCGGTTCGGGCCCGAAGTCGCCGTCAGCCCACCGTTGACCAGCGAAGGTCAGAGCCTCGCCGAGTGGGTCGCAGCGGATCTGGAGCGCCAGCTCGGCTTCGACCTGTCCAACTACGCCGACGTACGGCCCCTGTTCACCCCTCCCCCGGCCCCGACTCGGCCCACCAGCGCCCCGGCGACCACGTCGTCGACGCCGAACCCGGCTGCCGGTCCGTCGATGCCGGGTATGCCGGTTCCGCATCCTCGTCGCGGTGCTGGCGAGGAGGAGCCGCTGATGCTGCCTGGGGCGGTGGTGCGGGCCGAGGGCCACTTCAGCATGGGCGCGGACGGCGGCTGGCTGCACGTGCGCGACGGCGTCCCTGAGCCACTGGAGGTGCCGAAGTCGCAGGCGCACGAGCTGCGGATGCTCACCGGGCTGCGCGACACGGTCGTCACACTGCTGGAGGCCGAGGCGACCACGCCCCTACCCGGTGACCTGCCGACGGCCGCCACCTTGCCCAAGGGGCCGAGCGCCGTGGGTGAGGAGCGGATGACGGCGCTGCGGGGGCGGCTGAACCGGCAGTACGACGCCTACGTCAAGCGGTACGGGCCGATCAACCGGGTCACCAGCCGCAACACCGGCCGGATCGACCCGAAGACCGGTGAACCGGTGCTCGCGCAGGTGCGGCCGCGGCAGGGAGGGTTCCGCGGCGACCCCCACTCTCCTGCCGTGTTCGCACTCGAGCACTACGACTCCGCGACCGGCACGGCCCGCAAGGCCGACATCTTCACCGAGCGGGTCGTCGCGCCACGGGTGTTGCGCACTCGCGCGGACTCCCCGGCCGATGCAGTGTCGCTGTGTCTGGACACCTACGGCGAGCTACGGACCAGCGAGGTCGCCCGGCTGCTCGGCGTCGACCAGACGCAGGCGGAGACCGAGCTGGAGGCGTTCGCGTTCGTCGACCCCGAAACCGTCAAGCGCACCGAGGACGGCTGGTCGGCCGCATGGGTGCCACGCGCGGATCTCCTTTCCGGGAACGTCCGTGCCCGGCTGACCCGGGTCGGAGAGGTCCTCGAGCAGCTCGTCGAGGGCGCTGCCGCGACGGGCGATGAGTCGGCACGGCCGATGGTGCGCCGACTCCAGGCGGCCGAGACCGCGCTGACAGAGGTACTGCCCGAGGACCTGGGGCCGACCGAGATCGTCGCCCAGCTCGGCGTGCCGTGGGTGCCGGCCAAGACGGTGGAGCAGTTCCTGCGCGAGACGCTCGATGACCGCACCGTTGAGGTGGAGCATCCGGGCGGGTCCGTGTGGTCGGTGCGCGGAAACCGACACTCGGTGGCCGCCCGGAACACCTGGGGCACCGAGCGGGTCAGCGCGATCGACATAGTCCAGGCGTGTCTGGAGCAGCGGCAGATCCGGGTGACCGACGAGACCCCGGATGGTCGTCGGATCCCGAACGAGACAGCCACCTTCGCCGCTCAGGAGAAGGCCGAGGCGTTGCAGGAGCGGTTCGTGACCTGGCTGTGGGAGGACCCCGACCGGTGTCAGCAACTGGTCCGCGCCTACAACGACAAGCTGAACGCGATCGTGCTGCGTTCCTACGACGTCGACGAGGCCAAGCACTACCCGGGCATGGCCCGTGTCCACGAAGGACGCCCGCTGCGGCTGCGGCCGCACCAGCACGCCGCAGTGGCCCGGATGGTGGCTCAGCCCTCGGTGCTGCTGGCCCACGAGGTCGGAGCGGGAAAGACTCTCGCTGCGGTGACAGGTGTCTCGGAGCTGCGTCGGCTGGGTCTGGTCCGCAAGCCGGCGGTGGTGGTGCCCAACCACATGCTCGAGTTCTCTGCACCTGTCAAGGGCACGGCATGAGGCGCTCGTCCCGCATGCGGATCCCGCTTGGCACGGTCCGCGTGCCGATATCCCCTACCGATGCGACTGCTGAGTCGTGGCGTATCGATAGAGTCGCCGCGATGAAGACATTGGCCGCTAGCGCGGTGGTGAGGGATGCCGAGAACAAGGTTCTCCTGGTGCTTCGGTCACGGGAGCCTGATGCGGGATGCTGGAGTGTCCCGGGCGGGCGTGTCGAACTGGGTGAGTCCCTTGAGGATGCCGCGGTGCGGGAAGCATTCGAGGAGACCGGACTCCACGTTGCCGTCGAACGAGAAGTGTGGTCGCTCGATGTCTCGAACGGCCCAGATGAGACCTTCGAGATTCACGACTTCCTGGCACACGTTGTGGGTGGCGACCTGGTCGCCGGAGATGACGCCGCCGACGTTGGCTGGTTCGGACTGCAAGAGATGGAGGATATGCCGCTCACTCCTGACCTGGTGGCGTACCTCACTAAACACGGCGTCTTGTAGTGCAAACGAAAGCGGCTCTTCCCAGATGACGGTGTAGCGAGCGCTGGCGCGGCGGTCCCGGGATAGACGTCGAGGTCTCCCGAGGATGAAGGCTCCTACACGCTCAACCCGGAAGACCTCGACGTGCCCGACGCTACCGTCGGCGAGCGCCCAGACGCGTTCGCCCACCCCGATCTGACCACCTTCTGCCGGCTCGACGAGCTCGGCCTCGTCGTCACCGGCCAGCGCCTCGAGCCCGGTCGTGCGGTCCTCGCCTGCCGGGTCGCCGAACCAGATCAGTGGTGCCGGCGCTGCGGCTGCGAAGGATTCCCACGCGACACGGTCACCAGGGAGCTGGCCCACGAGCCGCTCGGCTGGCGGCCCACGATCTTGCTGGTCACCGTCCGCCGCTACCGGTGCGGTGGCTGTGGGCACGTGTGGCGCCAGGACACCACCTTGGCGGCCGAGCCCCGGGCGAAGCTCTCGCGGCGTGGGCTGCGGTGGGCACTCGAGGCGATCGTGGTTCAACACCTCACCGTCGCTCGGGTCGCCGAGGGCCTCGGAGTCGCGTGGGACACCGCCAACGACGCCGTCCTGGCGGAGGGCAAGCGAGTCCTCATCGACGACCCAGCCCGCTTCGACGGCGTCCGGGTCGTTGGCGTCGACGAGCACGTGTGGCGCCATACCAGGCGTGGCGACAAGTACGTCACCGTGATCATCGACCTCACCCCGATCCGCGACGGCACCGGCCCAGCACGGCTCCTCGACATGGTCGAGGGCCGCTCCAAGCAGGTGTTCAAGACCTGGCTCGCCGCTCGCAGTGAGGCCTGGCGCGCCGGGATCGAGGTCGTCGCGATGGACGGGTTCAGCGGGTTCAAGACCGCCACGACCGAGGAGCTCCCCGCCGCGGTCGCGGTCATGGATCCCTTTCACGTGGTGCGCCTGGCCGGCGACGCCCTGGACCGGTGCCGGCGCCGGGTCCAGCAGGCCATCCACGGCCACCGCGGCCACAAGGGCGACCCGCTCTACTCGGCCCGCCGGACCCTGCACACCGGCGCCGACCTCCTCACCGACAAACAGACCACCCGGCTCACCGCGCTCTTCGCCGTCGACGAGCACGTCGAGGTCGAAGCGACCTGGTCGATCTACCAGCGCATGATCGAGGCCTACCGTCACGAAGACCGACGCCACGGGCGCGAGCTGATGGTCAGGTTGATCGAGTCGGTGAGCCACGGCGTCCCGGCCCCGCTGAGCGAGGTCATCACACTCGGCCGGACCCTGAAGAAGCGTGCCGACGACGTCCTGGCCTACTTCGACCGACCCGGCACCAGCAACGGGCCGACAGAGGCGATCAACGGACGGCTCGAACACCTCCGCGGCTCAGCACTCGGGTTCCGCAACCTCACCAACTACATCGCTAGAAGCCTGCTCGAGACCGGAGGGTTCCGACCGCGACTACACCCTCGATTCGGATGAGCCACGAAAGCTCCGGTTGGGATCCCAAATCGGATGCCGCTGGGCTGCCTGTCGACGCGCGGGGCCCATGTCAGGGCCCCGGCGGACATCACTGCTCAGGTGCGGTGACAGGCCGCGTCGAAGAACTCCAGCTCCAGCTGCATGGCCCGTCCGTAGACGGTGCGGACCTCTGCGGTGTCGTCGGCGTAGACGTCGACGAGCCGCTCGATCGTCGCTGCGAGGCTCTCGAAGTCGGGGTCGGCGTAGGTGGCGACCCACCGGCCATAGGTGTCGCTGGTCGGGAGCGACAGCGACTGCCCAAGGTGCGCGTAGAGCCGCATGCAGGGCGTCAACGCGGCGCAGGTGACGCCGATGTCTCCTCGGGCCGCGATGGTCAGCAGGAAATCGGTGTATGCGAGTGTCGCCGGCACCGGCTCGACCGTCGACAGGTCGATTCCCCACTCCGCGGCGTACGACGCGTGCAGCCGCAGCTCCTCGCGCACGCCGATGAGCAGCTCTGCGAACGTGTCGAGCGCCATCCGATCCGGACTGTGCGCGAGCCCGAACCCGTAGGCCCGGCAGAAGGCCTCGAGGAAGAAGGCGTCCTGGGCCACGAAGTCCGCGAATGACTCGCGGGGCAGCGTCCCGTCTGCCAGTCGCCGGACGAACGGGTGCCCGAGCGCTTCCGCCGCCCGGTCTGCGTTGCGTGCCCAGAGGGCCTGCGAAAGGCTCACGGCAGCTGTCTCGTTCACGCCTCGTCCCCCAGGGCCATGGCCCAGAAGCGGGACTCGGCCTCCAGGACCGCCACGAACGCGGCCTCCACGTCCGGTTCCGCGGGCCGCGTCGCCACAGCGTCCGCCGCCTGCTCCAGGTCGCCGACGTAGGTCGCGAACTGTGGCGTCGTCCAGTGCGACACGAACACCCGGTAGGCCGGGGCACCCGGAGCCGCGAAGGACCAGGCGTCGAGGTAGACCCGTTCGATGGCCCACAGCGCGGTGAGCGCGACAGCCACGTCCGCGTCGTCGAGCTTCCTCAGCAGGGCCGAGTACGTCGCGGTCTCCGGCCTCGGCGGCTCCATGAGGTCGAGCTGGTGGGTGGCCGCCAGCTCCTCGAACCAGGTCAGCTCGTCGACCAGCGCCATGGCACCGCCGGCGAGGGCCGCCTGCGCCAGGCGCGGCGCCCTGGCGAGCAGCCTTCCCTGGAACGCGAGCAGGTCGGACACGAAGTGGTAGTCCTGCACGAGCCACGCCTCGAAGGCCGACTCGGTGACTGTCCCGTCGCGCACGGCTTCGAGGAAGGGGTGCTGGGTCGCGTGGCTCCAGGCGGCGGCATGGCGCAGCGGCAGACCGCCGACCGGCGTGTGGCTCATCGGTGACTTCCTGTGAAGTGGTCCAGGGGGCCATGACCGTGACCGAGCTGCCAGGACGCCCCCCTGCTGAGCGCCAGGGACACGTAGTCCTTCGCCGTCCGGAGCGCCGTGGCCGGTACCGCTCCACCCGCCATCGCCGCGGCTGCTGCTGCGGCAAAGGTGCAGCCGGTGCCGTGGTTGTTGACCGTGTCGACGCGGGGCGCTGACAGCTCGTGGATCGACGTACCGTCCCAGACGACGTCGACGGCTTGCTCGGAACACTCGGAGACCGGGTGGCCGCCCTTGATCACGACGACGGCCGGGCCGAGCGCTCCCAGTGCGCGAGCAGCCTCGCGCTGCTCGGTGAGGCAACGGATCGTGGTGCCGAGCAGCACCTCTGCCTCGCGCAGGTTCGGGGTGAGGATGCGGGCGTGTGGCAGCAACGACTCGACGTAGAGCGACTCCGCCTCGGGATCGAGCAAGCGATCGCCGCTGGAGGCCACCATCACGGGGTCGACGACGAGGTTCGGCAGTCGACCCGCCGCCGCGAGCTCCGCGACCGCGGAGACGATGGCGGGCGTGGCGAGCATGCCGGTCTTCACCGCGGCGACGGGCAGGTCCTCGAGGACCGCTTCGACCTGCTCGACGACGAACTCCGCGGGCACGACGTGGATGCCGTTGACGCCGCGGGTGTTCTGGGCGGTCAGTGCCGTGATGGCAGAGGCGCCGTAGACGCCGAGGGCAGCGAAGGTTTTGAGGTCGGCCTGGATGCCGGCGCCACCGCTGGAGTCCGAGCCGGCGATGGTCAGTGCGACGGCCGGAGTCATGAGGCCTCCTGGGACAGAGCGGCGAGGTAGTCGGCCACGAGCTGCGGCGTGCGCATGACGGGCCCCATCGTTGCGATCCCGGACGCACCGGCCGCGAGACAGTCCGCGACATTCGCCGGGTGCACGCCACCGAGCGCGTAGACCGGCGACGTGGCCATGGCGGTGAGAGCGGCGAGCCCGTCGACGCCGAGCGCGGGGCCGTAGCCGGGCTTCGACGCCGTGGCGAACACCGGCGAGACCGTCACGTAGTCGCACCCAGCGTCGCCGGCGGCTCTCACCTCGGGGGCGTTGTGGCAGGAACGGCCGACCAACGCAGGCCGACGCGCAGGGAAGGCATCGCTCGCGGAGAGGTGCACCGCCTCACCGCGAGCGCCGGCGACGATCAGCACCCCTCCGACGGGCGCGAGGACGGCGCGGAGCTGCTCCGCCAGCTCCGTCCGGCGGGCGTCGGGCAGGTCCTTCTCCCGCAGCATCACAGCGCGGGCTCCGGCCCCGACGGCGGTCGCGACGACGTCGACCAGAGGGCCGGAGCACTGGGCATGGTCGGTGAGGACCATCAACGGCGGCAGCTTCATAGGTCGGGGCGTCCCTGCATCGAGGTGGACGCCAGCGCGTGCCACCGGCGGGGGATGCGCCCGGCCCGGGCCGCCAGGCGTCCTGCTTCGACGCCGTGTCGCATCGCCAGGGCCATCTGTTCCGGGTCCCGGGCACGGGTCACGGCCGAGGCGAGCAGCACCGCGTCACACCCGAGCTCCATCGCCAACGCAGCATCCGAGGCGGTGCCGATGCCTGCATCGAGGATGACCGGTACGGAGACCAGCTCGCGAATCAGTGCGATGTTGTGCGGGTTGCCGATCCCGAGGCCGCTGCCGATCGGGGACCCCAGCGGCATCACCGCCGCACATCCGGCGTCAGCGAGCCTGCGGGCCAGGATCGGGTCGTCGCTGGTGTAGGGCAGCACGGTGAATCCGTCGGCGACCAGCTGCTCGGCGGCATCGAGCAGCTCGATCGGGTCGGGTAGCAGCGTCTGCTCGTCGGCGATGACCTCGAGCTTGACCCACGCGGTGTCGAACGCCTCCCGGGCGAGCTGGGCGGTCCGGACCGCCTCTCGGGCGGTCATGCACCCTGCGGTGTTGGGCAGCAGCTGGACACCGCAGCGGTCGAGGACCTCGAGCAGTCCCGTGCTGGTGGAGGCCTCGACCCGACGCAGGGCGATCGTCACCACCTGCGTCCCCGAGGCCACGACGGCGCGTTCGAGTGCCTCCAGGCTGGGCGCGCCGCCGGTGCCGAGCAGCAGCCGTGACGTGAGCGTCCTGCCGGAGATCACGAACGGGTCGGCCGCCTCCTCGGCCTCGAGCCGAACCACCGGATCTGTCGTCATCGCCTTCACCCTCCTGCTGCGGCAGCGAGCAGCTCGATGCTGTCGCCGGGTCCGAGCTGGGTCGTTTCCCACTGGCTGCGCGGCACCACCCCGGAATTGACCGCCACCGCGATCCGGCGGTCCCCCTCGATGCGATCTCGGACCAGCGCGGCCACCGTGATGCTCTCGTCTACTTCGGCGGCGGAGCCGTTGATGGTGATCTGCACTCTTCTCACCTTCCGAATCTGTCGGGCGTGAACGGCATCGCGAACTCGGGCAGGGCTCCGGTGACCACCAGCTCGGCGACCGCCTCAGCAGTCACCGGAGTGAGCAGGACCCCGTTTCGATAGTGCCCGCACGCCAGCACCAGGCCAGGCATCGCCGACGCCCCCAGAATCGGAGCATTGTCAGGAGTGCCGGGTCGCGGGCGGGCGAGGGCCTCGACCAGCTCCAGCTCGCTGACCCCGGGCACGACCTCGATCGCGTCGCGGAGCAGCTCGTACACCCCGCCGGCGGTGACCGTTTCGTCGAACCCCTTTTCCTCGACCGTGGCTCCGACGATCAACTGGTCTCCGGCGCAAGGGACGAGATAGACCTGACGGCCACGGACCAGGGCGCGCACCGTCCCTTCGAGGAGCCCCGAGGCGCCGCGCAACCGCAGGATCTGCCCCTTGACCGGTCGCACCGGCAGCGGTGGCACACCGGGCAGCGCCGCACTGCGCGCGCCGAGCGCCAGCACCACCGTGTGGGCAGCCATCCTGGCGCCCCGGGCCAGCTCGAGACCGACCGCGTGCCCGTTCCGGACCCACAGTGCCGCCGCGTTCGACGGCACCATCAGGACACCGGCCACCTCCGCCGCCGCCCGCAGTGCGGCATGCAACGCCCGGGCGTCCACCGAGTGGTCACCCGCGATGTGCAGCGCCCCGCGCAACCGCGGCGTCAGCGCGGGCTCCCGGCGCCGCACCTCGCGCGCCGTGAGCCGCTCCGCACCCAATCCGAGCTCGCGCTGGAACGCGTGCAGCACGTCGAGTGCCACCATGTCGTCGGCATCGAACCCCACCACGCACGTGCCGGCCGTGCGCAGGCCGACATCGATCCCGCTCTCGCCCTCCAGCTCGGCCACGAACGCCGGGAAGCGGGCCAACGAGGCCCGGCAAAGCTCGAGCAGCTGCTCCTCCCCGTAGCCAACCTCCGCGGTCGGCGCCAACATCCCGCCCGCGGCATGGGAGGCCCCGGTTCCCGGGGCATCGTCGACCACAGCCACCGACAGTCCACGTTGTGCGCACCGCCATGCGATCCCGAGTCCGACCAGCCCGCCACCGGCGACGGCCACATCCACCGTGCCGGCGTCAGCGTCGTGATTCATCGTGGGCCCCCAACAGCCGCAGGAGCGTCCGCGTTGCCTCGACGGGATCGGGCGCGTCCGAGATCGCGGTCACCACGGCCACCCCGTGCACACCGGCCGCCACCAGGTCGGGAACGTGCTCGGCCCTGACTCCACCGATCGCGATGACCGGAACGTCGACCGCGCTGGCCACCGCGCCGATGGCGTCCGGACCCAGCGGGCCCGGCAACCCCGCCTTGGTCACCGTGCGGTACGCCGGTCCCACGCCGAGATAGTCGGCGCCCGCAGCGACCAGCGCAGCCGCCTGCTCGGGACCGCGTGCGGTGCCTCCGATCAGATGCCCCGGCCCCGCGACCCGACGTACCGCCGCGACCGGCAGGTCCTCGGCGCCCAGATGGGTTCCCGCGGCGCCGACGGCGAGTGCCACATCGACGCGGTCGTTGACGATGCACGTCGCCCGCGCCGGTGCGCAGAGCTCCATCACCCGACGCGCGAAGTCGTACAACTCGAGGTCGGTGCAGTCCTTTGCGCGGACCTGCACCACGGGAGCACCGGCGGCGACCGCCGCAGCCACCACACCGAGTGCGTCCCGGCCGTCGCGCGCATCGCTGACCACATGGAGACGACCCAGCTCGGTGCTCATCGCAGGCGTCCTTCTCTCCGGGCGCGCACCGCGGTCGGCAATCCGACGATCGCGGTGAGAGCCATCGCGACACCGAGGCTGACCAGGGAGGCCGACATGCCGTTGGCGGGGTCGATGCCCAGGTCCCCCTGGCGGGCGGACCACCACGCGGTCCAGCCCGCCCCGGGGCCGGCGAAGAAGGTCGGCAACGTGAGCTGGTAGGCAACGAAGCCGACTGCCCAGGGCACCACCAGCAGTGGCCTGGCCGGTGCCGTCGCCGACACGTTCCACGCTCCGCGGGGCAGCAGGTAGTAGGCCACGATCAGGACTCCGATCAACGGCACGAAGACCGAACCGATCAGGAACAGGAACGGCTCATAGGCCACGATGTCGAAGCTCAGTGCGAGCAGGGTCGCCACCGTGCCCACGCCCACAGCGAGGACCCGACGGTCCCACCGAGCCGCGATGTTCTGGCTCGACACGGCAGTCGAGTAGACGTTGGCGAAGGCCTCGTCCAGCTCCACGACCACCAGGACCAGGAGCGCGAGCCCACCCAGCGGGAGCGCCAGCAAGGCATCGATGACGTCCAGGCCCCCGGCGCCGTACGCCACCAGCGCGAGCATCCCCAAGGTGAAGAAGACGATGGTCGCCGCCCCGTAACCGACCGCCGCGCCCAGCCCGGCAGCCCGGGCGCTGCGAACGTGACGGGTGTAGTCGGCGGCCAACGGTGCCCACGAGGCCGGCAACGCGATGACCACGTCGACCGCGGTCCAGAACGACGTCGCGTTCCCCCCCGGGGCCCGGGCCGGCAAGGGTTGGCGGAGGACCTGGACGTACAGGTACGCCACTGCCGCGAGGGCGACCCAGACCGCGTACCGCGCCAACAGCCGCACCACGCCCAACGGACGGAGGGCCATCAAGGTGGCCAACACCCCCGCCGCGACGACGAACGGCCACCGCGGCGCGCCGACGATCCGAGAGGCCGCTTCGGCGATCACCACGATCTCGAACGTCGCCCACCCCACGCACTGGGCCAGGTTCGCCACCGTCGGCACGTACGACACCCGGCCGCCGAGCAGGCCACGCAGCAGCACCATCGCAGGGACGCCTTCACGTGCCCCCGGCGCCGCCGCCAGCCCCAACAGGACGCCGCCGATGACGGCGCCGACCACGATCGCGAGCAGGGTCGTCGACAGTGGCCGGTCCGGCAGTACGACGTACACGGCGGCCACCGGCAGCAGCAGGCTGATGCCCAGGTTCCACCAGAACGCCGTGTTCGACGCGAGGCCGAGCGGCCGAGGCGGAGGTCCCTCCAGAGTCAGCGGAGCGTCCGGCACTCCGGCCACGTCATGCTTGACAGATGTATCCACGCGCGCTCCCTACGCCGGCATTACCCGGTCAGGTTCAAGCGGTCAGCGGCACATCCAGCCGCTATCTCAGCCCGGTTCGTCCGAGCTCCCGCACACAACGACGCCCACCCTACACGTCGGTCGCAGGCCCGCCCGGGTCGAGCAAGTCGCAGACCTGACTGGCGAACGTCCCACAGTGAACGACGTACGAGAGCTGGGTGCGCCGGGCGCCGGCAGCAGATTTCGTCACCGCAAGCGGAACCCCCTACGGCAACGCCACAGGTTCACCGCGCCTGCGTGTGTACGAGCGTGCCGCAAGCCCTGTCCGCGACGATTCCCGGTGACGGGGCGACAACTGGGGTGAGCTGCCCGGCGAGTTCTGCGGCGTCGCCGGGTCGAGGTCGACGCTGCTCACGCTTGTACTCCAATCGTGGGCATGCCGAGGACGGTGACGGTATCGCGGCCTCGGTCGACGTCGGCGAGTCGTCGGGTCTCTGCGCGTTTCTCGGCGAGGAAGCGCAAGGTGAGGTCGATGCCTTCGATCTCCCCGAGCCAGCCTTCAGTCTCGGCGTGTGCGCGGCGGGCGAGCAGGTCGGTGTGGATCTCGTCGAGCCGGGGGATCATCTTGGGGTCGACGAGCAGCATGGGGCAGCGGATGCAGGCGTGCTCGTGTTCGCAAGGTGTCGCGTAGGGGCGGCCGCATTGCCCGAGTTCGACCTTGCGATTGTCGAAGTGCTCCTCGAACTCGCCCCATTCCTGGTCGGTGACGGGCCGGTAGTCGGCTGCTGGGCGGGCGGCGCGGCGGTTGGCCAGGTGGGCCTGGTAATGGCGGATGACGTCTTCTTGGAACACGGTCACGTAGCCGTGGAAGGTCTGCACATCGAGGTGTCCGAGCAGGGCTGCGCCGATGTGGATGGGCAGCCCGTTGTTGGCCAGGTCGGTGGCGAACAAGCGCCGGAAGTCATGCGGAGTAAACCGGATCTTCGCCAGCTGCGGATGCTGCTTCGCGAGGCTGTGGCTGAGCCGGATCAGCATCGTGCGCAGCGCCGAGGGAGTGATCACCTCGGTGCGCTGCCCGATGGTGCGTTGGAACAGGAACGGCTGCGGTTCGCTGGTGACGTGCTCGTGCCGGTCGTAGCGGGTGGCCAGCGCGATGGTCGGACGGTCACGGGTCAGGCGCCGGATGATCGTGGCGATGACGTGGAACAGTTCGGCCGTCATCGGGATGACTCGTTCCCGATCGCTCTTCGAGGGGGCGATGACCAGCAGCGCGATCACCTCGCCGTTGGGTCGGACGTATTGCCGGATGCTGAGCTGGGACAGCTCGAGCATCTCTTCGTTGCGGACGCCGGTGTGGCGCAGGGTCTCGATGCAGGCCCACGTCCAGAACGCGGCGTCCTCGGCGTCGGTGAGGTTGATCGTCGTGCCGCTCTGTTCGTCGTTGACCCGAACGTTGGCGGCCCCGTGGTAGCGCTGATGGCGTGCGTCGCCGGCGCTGAAGATCCTGCTGTAGTGCCGACCGTCGACGACCAAACGTTGGCCGTGAACGGCGTCGGTCGCGGCAGTGAGCAGTGCGGCGAGGTGGTGGCGTCGCTGGTCGGCTGCTGCGACCAGGACCGGCAGCAGCGGCTGCAGGGTTCGGGTGCGGTGGTCGGTGCGTTCCTTGGCGCGTCGCAGCGCCTGGGTTCTGGCGCGGCCGTCGCGGCCGCTGATCGGGCAGGGCGCTGCCCAGCGGGCCCAGTGTTCGGGTTCGTGGGTGGCCCAGCCTTGGATGTCGAGGTAGAGGGCTCGGACGTTGGTGACGATCCCGCTGGCGCCCAGTCGTGGCTTCCCGTCGCGTCGGACATCGACCGCGGCCCGCCACGCCTGGTAGGTCTCCTCGGACAGGGCGAGATCGGTCTGGGCGGGATTGATCGTTTCGATCTCGCGCCAGAAGAGGTCGCAGAGGTCCCGGGCAAGCCCTCGCAGGGTCGAGTGGTCCAGGTCGTGGCTGCGGCGCGTCAGGTAGGCCGTCAACATCTCGGTCACGTCTCGGTTGGCCAGATCGTAGGAATCGACAAGCTGAGCCGGGGTCATCGCCGGGGCGCGCATCGCGCCGCGCAGCGTGGCGGGCACACCGGGTGGGAAGTGCCCGCTGTGGTGCAGGACCTGCCAGGCGAGGTGTCCGATGTGGTGCTCGTAGCCGGCGCCGTAGCGGCCGCGGCGCGTCTCGACCGCGTGGTGCAGGAACCCCTCGGCGGTCAGGTCGGCCAGCTCGATGCCCTGGGTGGTCAGGGCGCCGGCAACATCCATCCTCGCGCAGCGCTTGTAGTGGAGCGAGGTGTTGGTCTGATCGACCAATGCCAAGAACCGCTCCAGACTCGGATCCACTTGGGCAGCCTCGAAGTCCTGGAAATAGTGTTTGAACCGGTTCCCGCGGAATGCAGGCAGGGACGGGCGGATCACCCGCAGGCAAAACAGCAGCTTCAGCGCGTGGCCTGCGTGCTCGCGGTGCGACGGCATGGTGAACAGGTCGCGAACCGGGGTGATACCCGCGTCCAACCCGGACGCGAGCCACCGTTCCTGCCACGTCTCGCCCGGATGCTCGGCCAGGCGTGCGAGCAGGTGGCGCAGCCCGATGCGGCGCTCCGAGGAGCGGGACTGAACAACCGGCCAGATCTCGTCGGCGATCCCTGCGATCTGTTCCGCGGTCGCAGTGTCCAGGTTCCCATGCGGGCGTGGCGGGACCGCGGGGGCCGGGGACGGTGACGGGGTGATCACCTGCCGGGCAGCCAGCTGCCGACGCGGGCGCGCCGGGGCTTCGGGGCGCAGCGCGCGTTGCTTGGTGTGTCGTCGCTCAGCCATCGACCTCACCCGCCGAACTGTCGCCACCGAACACAGTCTTGAAGTCGGCGTCGTCGTAGCCCGGCGTCGGCGTGGTCGCGGGGCGGGCCGCGGCGTAGTGCTTCTGCAGCCGGTCGAAGACCTCTTCGACCCGGGGTCGCAGATAGGGGTCCAGGGACGTCACATGCTGGTGCCGGGTGACGGTCATGACGTCCTCCAGCGTCAGGTTGGGGTCAGCGGTCATCCGCTCGATCGTGGTGTGCCGCAGATCGTGCAGCGTCCAGTCCGTGCCCAGCAGATCGTTCGCGCGTTGCAGCACCCGCCGTGCGGCGAAGTACGACAGCGGCCGTGGCTGGCTGCGCAGGGTGCGCCAGATGACCTCGTCGCCGGCGGGCGTGCCGCGCTCGTCGAAGTAGACCGCCAGCAGCCGCAGCGCCTCCGGCGAGGTAGGAACCGGCTGTAAAGCGCGTGTGCCCTTGCTGATTACCCAGAGCTGCTGTCGGGTCCAGTCCACCCGGTCGCCGGTGACGCCAAGCAGTTCGCTGGCCCTGGCCCCCGTGGACAGGAACAAGGCCAGTAGCGCCCGGTCGCGCGCGTTACGCATCGCAGCGAGCAGTTCGGCGGCCAGCTCGTCTGGGAGAGACCGCGGGACCAGCTCGGCCGACTTCTGTCGCAGCGGCGCGCGGCGGTGCTGCGGCCGCGGTTCGAGCGGACTACGGTGCGCCAACCGTGCGCGGCGAGTAGAGCTCGCCGGCACCGGGTTGCTGACTGGGCCACGGCCGAACTGGGCGTGGAAGGCGTAGAACGAGGACAGCACCGAGAGGGTGTGGTTGATCGTCGCCGGCGCGTACCCCGACCCGAGCGCGCGCTTGCCTGTGCGATGGTTGACCGACGCCATCGACGTCGACGTCGATTTCGATGTCGACGGGTTGCGGCGGCGTTGCGGGTTGTCGGCTGTTCGCATCCAGCCGACCAGAACCTCGACATCGGCGCGCGTCGCACGATCCCAGTCGACCTCGAGCGCGTGAAGCAGCCGACACCAGCGCAGCAGGTCCTGGGCGTAGGAGCGCGCGGTGAGCGGGCTCATGTCGGTGAGCATCAGGTCCCGCAAGAACGCCGAGAACGGCTCGACCTCCTCGCCGTGCTCGTCGACGACAACGAACGGCAACGACGCCGTTACGCCGGCGCGTACCGCTCCCGTTCGAGGCAATTGCTCGCCACCATCCATCAGAGCCCGTCGGATCTCATTCACCATCGCGTCCAGCGCCTTCCGCTCAACCCGCCGGCGCGGGTGTCGCTGCCGGATGACGCCTGACCCATGGGAACCAGCCCGGGAATAAAGGGGGGTCATTGCACTCGGCAATTTCAGGGCGGGTTCCGAAGTGCAGTCAACAGGACCAGTTCAGCCGGGAGTGGCTGCAGGCCTACCCGCAGGCCCGCATCCTCACCTGTGGCACCGAGGATCTGGTCAAGGACAAGCGACAGCTGTTCGTCGCCCGAGCCGCGACCGGCGAGTGGGACGCGGTCATCATGTCCCGCTCGGCGTTCGAGAAGATCCCGGTCTCCAAGGACACCGAGGAGGCTTACCTCGACGAGCAGTTGACCCAGCTGCGGATGTGGCTGGCCGCCTCGAAGTCCGAGCGCGGCCTGTCGGTGAAGCGGCTGGAGGGCACACTGGCGCGGGCCGAGGAGCGGTTGAAGAAGCTGCGCGACGTCGAGCGTGACCCCGCGATCACCTTTGAGGCCACCGGGATCGACTACCTGTGCGTGGATGAGGCGCACGGCTACAAGAACCTCCGGCTGGCCTCCAACATCCCCGGTGTCGCCGTGGACGGGTCGAACCGGGCCACCGACTTGGACTTGAAGATGTCCTACCTACGCGGCCGCCACGGCCGCCGGGTGGCCACGTTCATGACCGCGACCCCGATCGCCAACAGCGTGGCCGAGGCGTACACGATGCTGCGCTACCTCGCCCCCGCTGACCTGGAGGCGGCGGGGATCAGCGACTTCGACACTTGGGCGGCCACCTTCGGCCAGGTTGTCACCGACCTCGAGCTCTCCCCGTCCGGGACGGGCTTCCGGATGAAGGCCAGGTTCGCGAAGTTCAACAACGTCCCCGAGCTGCTGCGGCTGTGGCACCAGGTCGCCGACGTGAAGACCGCCGACGACCTCAGCCTGCCCACCCCCGACCTCGAGGGTGGAGCGCCGGAGACGGTGGTGGTGCCGCCGAGCCAGGAGCTGGTCGACTTCATGGCCTTGCTCGCGCAGCGGGCCGATGCCGTTTCGTCGCGGGCGGTCGACCCGAGCGAGGACAACATGCTCAAGATCAGCGGCCACGGCCGCGCGGCCGCGCTCGACCTACGGCTCGTCGATCATCAGATCGACGGCCTGGGCGCGTTCTTGGACCGTGAGCCCTCGAAGGTCGATGCGGTTGCCGAGCGGGTCGCCGGCATCTACCACGACCACGCCGACGTGGTCTTCGGCGCCGACCCGGAGCCGGGCGCGCTGCAGCTGGTGTTCTGCGACCTGGGTACGCCGACCGGGGCGGGCTGGAACGCCTATGAGGAGCTCAAGGCCCAGCTCGTCGCCCGTGGCGTGCCGGCGCCGAAGGTCCGGTTCATGCACGAGGCCAACAACGACCGCGCGAAGGCGCGGCTGTTCGAGCAGGCCCGCACCGGCCATGTCGCGGTACTGGTTGGGTCGACGGAGAAGATGGGTGTGGGCACCAACGTGCAGCGCCGCGCGGTCGCGTTGCATCACGTGGACTGCCCGTGGCGGCCCGCCGACCTTGCGCAGCGCGACGGCCGCATCATGCGGCAGGGCAACCTGAACGAGTCCGTCCGGGTGTACCGATATGTCACCGAGTCGAGTTTCGATACCTACCTGTGGCAGACGGTGGAGCGGAAGGCGAAGTTCATCAACCAGCTGATGCGCGGCCGGCTGGATGTGCGCGAGATCGAGGACATCGGCGACTCTGCGCTCTCCTACGCCGAGGTAAAGGCCCTCGCGTCGGGCGACCCGAGGATCATGGAGTTGGCCAAGGCCGAGACCGACACGACCAAGCTGGAGCGACTCGAGCGGGCCTGGAGCGCAGCCCAGCGCAGCCTCGCGGCGACGATCCGGGAGGCCGGCCCCCGGCTGGAACGACTCGCGACCGACCGCGAGCAGCTGATCGCGGCGATGCCACTGCGCCGCGACACCGACGGCGACGCGTTCTCGATGCGTATCAACGGCGCGGCCTACGGCAAGCGAGCCGACGCCGCCCCGGCCCTGCAGCGGGCCCTGCTCGCGGTGCAGCCATACCAACGCGACCCCCAGCCGCTCGGTGACGTGGGCGGGCTGCACCTGCAGGCGACCGCGGACTCGTGGATGGGCCAGCCCCGCTACGTCGTCTCACTCGTCGAAGTGCCGCGCGTGCACCTGCTCGTCGAGGCCGGCGACGTCCGTCAACCGAACATCGGCCTGGTGACGCGGGCCGAGAACCTCCCCCGGCGCCTGGAGCGGGTGCTCGACGAGGTCGAGATGGACACCACCAAGATCACCCGCGAGGCCGAGAAGGCCCAAGCGGGCCTGGCCGACGCCTTTCCGCGTGCCGGCGAACTCGCCGAGGTCCGCGCGACGCGGGACCGGCTCTCGGCCGAGCTGGCCGCCGACAGCGCCGAGAAGGCCACCGCCGAACACGCGACCGAGCATGACCCCACTGCCCCGGGTACCCCTGCGGTTAACGGATACCGGCCCGACACCCCACCCAGTCCGCCTGCCCAACCGGGTGAGACGAGTCGCCCCGCGATCGCGCCGCCGGCCCCTTCCCCGCCCGCTCGACCTGGCGAGCGTCCGCGGCCACCGGGCACGCCGGGGTGGTCACGATGAGCACGGGCTGGTCCAACTCCTGCCCACAGGCGGGGCGTGGCCGACTGTTGTCCACCGGTTCGGGCGCGCCGGATGCGCTGTGCTGGCCGATTCTGTTGCACTGGGCAGCGGGGTAGAACTCCACTGCCGACCCCTCTGGAAAGGACCACAACTGGTGGCTGTTCCTACCACTGATCGCGCCGGGGATGTGTACGACGCGGCCCCGGACTTCGTCTACGCGGTCTCGCTGCTCGCCGCGCTCGAGGACGCGACCGGGCAGGAGGAGCACGCCATCGTGTTGCCGTTCCTGGGCATGGCCCGCGCCGAACTCACCGAGTTCGGGCAACGGCGGCCCTCGCACTACGTCCCGGTCGAGGTGGGTGACCTGCGGTCGGGGCTGGCCGACCTCGAGCAGCGCCTCACGGCGCTCCTCGCGGACTCGCAGGTGCTCCAACACAGCCTCCGCCTCCACTCAGCCCGCAGGCTGCTACGTCGCGGGGCCACGCTGCACCGCCGGGGCGCGCTCGCCTCGACCAAAGAGCCCCGCTCGCTCACGGCCACCCCCGAGCGGAGGCCCGGCCGGACCCGGTCAGTGTCGGACGGTCTTGGGAGAGTTGACCCATGAGTGAGCCGACCCCGCCGAGTCAGGAGCGCGGCATCAGCCCGGTGCGCCGGTCCCCGGCCGGTGAGGCTGCGACGCCAGACGACCTGGTCGAGCGGGTGTCGTCGCTGGTCCGTGAGGCCAGAGAGTCGATCGCGTCCTACGCCAACGCGACGTTGACGCTGACCTATTGGCAGGTCGGTGCGCTGATCGACTCCGAGGTGCTCGGCGGGGAGCGGGCTGACTACGGGTCGCAGATTGTCGCGTCAATGGCGCGAGAATTGACTGAGCGATTCGGACGGGGCTTCGAGGAGAAGAACCTGCGCCGCATGATCAAGTTCGCCCAGCTGTACCCCGACGCCCAGATTGTCGCGTCGCTGGCGCGACAATTGAGTTGGACCCACTTCGTGACCCTCATGCCGCTCAAGTCGCAGGAGGCCCGGGCCTTCTACGCGGATCAGGTGGCCGCCGGGCGGCTCACGGTCAGGGAGCTCAAGGGCGCCATCAAGCGCAAGGCCTACGAGCGCCGCGAGATCGCCAACTCGCAGATCGAGCCGGGGTCGATGGTGCCGGCTGACACGTTCAGCGATCCCTATCTGCTCGACTTCCTCGGCCTCCACGACGGATACGCCGAAGCGGACCTGGAGGCTGCGATCCTCCGGGACCTGGAGGCCTTCCTGCTGGAGGTCGGCACCGGCTTCAGCTTCGTCGAGCGCCAGAAGCGCGTGATCATCGACGGCGACGACTTCCACCTCGACCTTCTCTTCTACAGCCGCCCCTTGCGGCGCCTGGTCGCCGTCGAGCTCAAGATCGGGAAGTTCGATGCCCGACACGAGGGCCAGATGAAGCTGTATCTCAAGTGGCTCAACCGGTACGAGCGCACTGAGAGCGAAGAGGCACCGATCGGCCTGATCCTGTGCACAGAGGCCAGCCGCGAGCAGGTCGAACTGCTGGAGATGCACAAGGACGGGATCGTCGTCGCGGAGTACTGGACGGCGCTCCCGCCGAAGGCGGAGTTGGAGCAGCGGCTCCAGGCGATCCTGCGCGACGCACGTGAGCGCCTCGCTCGCCGGGGACTGCCCTCCGGCGAGTGAGCGGGAAGTTCGTCCACCATCACGGTGGTGGACGAACCCGAGGCTTGGTTTGCCGGCCCACGACGGTGGGCTGGAACTGGGTGTTTTCTAGCCCGCGGCCTGGCGTTCGACGTCGTCGAGAAGGTTGCCCTGGCGCTCGAGGAACGCTCCATCGCGCGCGGTGGCTCCGTTGGGCAGGAGTGCTGCCTGCTCGAGGTCGGGGGTCGCTGGCCATTCGTCGAGGGCAGGGGTGGCGAGACGTTGCGCGGTTAGCCCGTAGCGGAGTCGGTGGCGATCCCAGGCGGCGACGGAGGCGCCTCGCTCGGCGGGGGAGAGGGCCTTGAACCCTTGATTACGCGCTTCGCTGCGGGCGACGTGCTCGTCGGCCGGGACGCTCCGTAGCCAGGTCTTGTACTGATCGAGCTCGTGGAGGCCGGCGCGGATGCGTCGCCCGGAGAGACGGGACTTCAGCGCAGACTGCTGGCTGATCGACATCTGATCGAACTCGAGGCGCTTCGCTGCGGTGCGTTCCGGCGCGGGCGGCCGGGGAGAGGTTGTCCCACCAGGGCTTCTCCGCCGCGCTATTCCGCGCCACCGGCCTCGCTCCTACTGATCCTGCTCGGGGTCGGGAAGAGGGCGACCAGCGACGTAGTCGATCCAGATCTTGCCGACTTCCTCAGCGCGGGCGGGGTCGGTCTCCCACAGCACAACCCGCCCCTTTGCACGGCGGTCGCCCCGCGGGTGGTCGGCGGTGACCAGTCCCAGGTCCTCGAGCGCAGATAGGTGACGGCGCACCTGACTGGGGTCGACGCCGATTGCCTTGGCTAGTTCCGGCGCGCTCATGGCCCGGAGTGAGAGGTGCCGCAGGATCTCGGTGCGCGCACTGTTGCCAATCGCGTCGATGATTGCCAGCACCCCCTCGGGCATCGTGGGCGGCTTCGACAGACGTGGCACGCGCTGCATTGTGCCGGAACGCGAAACTCGCCGGACCTTTCGTTATGACGTGTCTTTAGCACCTGTCATGTGTCATGCTCAGGGTAATGCAGAACAGGATCCGGTGGTGGGAACCACGGGTCAGTCCAGAGCGTCGGGCTTGACGGCGTCTTGGACAATGAAGGCCCCGGTTCGGGCCGGGGCGGGAAGGACGCGCGGTCTTGGGGATGCGTCAGCAGATCCGACAACCGGGGGCACAGACGCCCCCGGCGAGATTCGGTGCGCCAGACTCCCCGCTCGCTGATCCGCGTGGAGCTGCGACCCGCGGCATCGATCAGCCGCCGCTGGTGGCCGGGCCACCGCACCAGCTGCCGCGTCTGACGCTGCGACACCCCATTCAACTGAGGCGCGCGAGCGCGTTCCGAAGATTACTCGCCGCCGGTGTCCGATCTGTACTGCCGCCGGTTGCCTTCGCTGTTAGAGAGCCCCACCCAGAGGGAAGGACGTCACCTTGAACCCGACGCGCAGTACGGCGCGGTCGGCAACCCGTCGGCCATGTCGTCAAGACTGGTGCCCCAGGCCCGTGCATCGGGCGACTCGGGCTCAGGAAGGACGCTCATGAAGCGCACTCTCATCGCTGCAACCGCTCTCGCCCTGGCGGGAACCCTCGCCGGCTGCGGGGGTAACGACGAGCCGAAGGCCGACCCGACGCAACCACCCACTACGAGTTCGTCGCCGACCCCTACCAGCGACGCAGGCGGCCCGCCAACTGACTGGGAATCGAACTTCACCCAGGCAGAGCTGGCCGCGGGCAAGAAGGCCCTCGCCCGCTGGCAGAAGTGGCGCCAGCTCTCGGCCGAGATCTACCGGAACGGCGTGCTCACCCCGGGAGCCAAGGCCACGCTCCAGGAGTACGACTTCTGGTGGCAGCGCGACATGGTGACTTTGGGTGAGACCTACGAGAAGGGCGGCCTGCGACGAGAGACCGACGTCGAAGCTCTGTGGTCCTACGTGAAGTCAGTTCGGCTCAACAACGGTGGCAAGTCAGGCGAAGTAGTGATCGTCGAATGCACCGACTACGAGCCTCTGCGCTACACCCGAAACGGGAAGCCGCAGAAGATCAACAAGCCGAAGCATCTCGTGACGCCGCTGCTGATCACGATGACCAAGCCGGACGAGCAGCATGGCTGGATGTATTACGAGACAGATCTGAAGGACAAGAAGTCGTGCGCCGCGGAGTGAGTGCTGCGGCAGCAGCCGCGATGTTGGTCTCGTTTGTCGTGGTTCTGGTGATCGGCACCAGCAGCCCTGCAATGGCGGACTGCCCTCCTGACCCGGTCGACGAGACGGGACTTTGCCTCTCCGACACCGTCCCAGGGAACCCGGGGGATACTGATCCCGGCGACCCGGGGGATGCGGGCGATGGGCCTAGCGGACCGGCTTGCCCCGGCGCTCCGAATGGGATCTGCGTCAACGACTACGGCTTCATCTGGAACAGCGCCCACAACTGCTACGCATTCCCGCTGGACCCGCAGCCCGAGGCGAACAGCCCCCTTTGGGGTGGCCATGACCCGGCCGAAGGCACCATCTGGTCGTGCGATCCCACGGTCTCGGTTCCCGAGAACGTGTGGTTCGTGCCCAACGGGGCGGCGGTGATCGACCCGGGCCAGGTGGCGCAGCAGCTCGTGGAGCGGGCTCCGTTCGAACTGGCCAACGCGCACATCGCGCCGCCACCGACCTACCACACGTACATCAGCTACTCGAATTGGATGTGGATCCCCGAGGGCCAGTGGCACGACGTGTCGGTGAGCCTGACGGTTGCGGGCGCGACGGTCACATTGACGGCGACGCCGGACTACACCTCGTGGGACATGGGCAACGGAGCGACCGTCTCGTGTGTGGGTCCCGGCCGTGAGTGGGTCAAGGGGATGCCTGAGGACGCGCCGACGAACTGCTCGTACGCCTACGACGAGATGAAGGACCCCGAGGGCGACAAGTGGACGGTGTCGGCTCGGATCAACTACTCGGTCGGCTGGACCTGTACCGGCAACTGCGGCGGCCAGACCAGCGGCGACCTCGGCGACGTGACCGCGCTCGCCGGTGACTCGACCTCGATCACGGTGTATCAGCGACAGACAGTAGTGAGGTAGATGTGACCAGCCTGGATTCTTGGACGTCGCGCCGGGCCAACGACCGACGTGCGGCGCCGCTGCCGGGCGGCCTGCCTGGTGCGGCCTCGCTGTCGAAGGCGGTGTCGAAGGCTCCGCGGAAGTACGGCCAGATGCTGATGAGCGTGCTGGTTGTGATCGCGGCGGTGATCGCGGGCGGTTGGCTCTATGTCAACAAGGGCGGCGTGGAGGAGGTGTTGGTGGTTGCCCAGCCGATCCCGGCTGGGCACCCGATCACCGAGGACGATGTCCGCACCTCCAAGGACCCGCTCCTGGTCTCGCGAAGCGTGTCTGGCATCGACGGGGCGATCCTGGTCTCCGATGTCGACTCGGTGTTCGGGCAGCGCACCACGGTCGCACTGTTGCCGGGTCAGGTGCTGACACAGGACTCGCTGACCAGCGACCTGCTGCCGCAGGAGGGCAAGCGCCTGATCGCGGTGAACCTCCCGGCCGGCCGGGTGCCTGAGACCTTGGCCCCTGGTTCGGTGGTCGACGCGATCGCGGTGCCGCAGGAGGGGCAGGCGGGTGACCCGAAGGCTCTCGATGACCCGGTGGTGATCTCGGCCGGTGCCACGGTGTACTCCTCGAAGCAGTCGCATGACGGCACCGTGGTGGTCACGATCCTGATCGCGGAGACCGACGCGAAGACGGTGGCGGCGTACGGGGCGGTGGGGCAGCTGACGCTGCTGCAGGCCCCGATTACCGAGGGTGACCCAGCTGACTCCGCCCCGCAGGACGACGGCGCTGCCGGAGGGCAGGGCTGATGCTCATCGCTGTGTGCTGCGACCGCGGCGCCCCGGGGTCGACGACGACGTCGTTGGCGCTGGGCGTCTCGACACCGGAGCCCACGATCGTGGTCGAGGCCGACCCGTACGGCGGTGACCTCGCCCTGGGGTGTGTAGCACCCGGTGGCCATGGTGAGGCGTTCCCGCCGACTCCGACGGTGCTGACCTTGGCGACCGAGGCACGTACGTCGGTGACCCCCGGTCTGGCGGCCAGCAAGGCCCATGAGTTCACGGGATCGACGCGGATAGTGCCGGGACACTTCTCGGCCGAGCAGGCCGCAGGCGTGAAGAACTGGGCTCCACTGGCCGAGGCGCTGCGCGCCTCTGCATCGCGCGTCGTTGCCGACCTCGGACGGATCCACTCCAGTTCGCCGAGCATCCCGGTGGCGGCGGCCGCCGATGTGGTCGTGATGGTGACCCGCCCCGAGGTGGGTGCGGTGATGCACCTCAAGGACAGGCTGGAGCGGCTCGCTCCGGTGCTGGCGAACATCCGCAACGCCCCGCCGATCGTGGTGCCGGTGGTGGTGACGCCGAAGCGGATCGCCGGGTCGGTGCTCGAGCACGTCGGTCGGATGCTGGCGCCGAGCAACGCCGCCGGCGTCATCGCCGGGATCGGCTGGATCGCGCTGGACCCCACAGGGGTCGAGGCGATTCACGCCGGCCAGGTCGGCGGCAAGAACGAGCGCACGCCGCTGCTGAGGTCCGCGGGCGTACTCAACGACCAGATCAACCAGGCCGCTGGTGTCGGGCCGTACGGCGCGCATGAGGCTGCAGCGGTGGACGCGTACGCCGGCCAGGGGGGAGAGGCGTGATGAACAGCAACAACGGAGCCAGCTCGAATGGCCGTGGCGCGCACGTGAACGGGATGCACCTGAAGCAGCTCGTGCCGGTCGACCAGGTACTGGTCAAGCGTCTCCAGTCGCGCGTGGGTGCTCGCCGCGGGAAGGCGCTGGAGGAGTTCCGCCGGAACAGCCAGCCGATCCCCAAGGGCGAGGACGCCCGGCAGCACACCGAAGCCCTGCTGGCCTCGGTGCTGGCCGAGTACGAGTCCGACCTGGTCGAGGACGGCCACAACCCGCTGGAGGAAGACGCCCGGGACCGGCTGGAGGCCGCGCTCAAGGCCCAGTTGTTCGGCGCGGGCAACCTCGATCAGCTGCTGGAGGATCCCGAGGCCGAGGACATCGTGATCAACAGTTGGCAGAACGTGTTCGTCACCTACGCCGACGGCACCAAGGCGCAGATGCCGCCGGTCGCCTCCTCGGACAAGGAGCTGGAGGAGATCGTCAAGACGATTTCTGCCCACGACGGCCTGTCCACCCGTCCCTTCGATCTGATCAACTACAACGTCACCCTCAGGCTGCACGACGGCTCACGTCTGCACGCGGTCCAGGGGGTGAGCGCGAACGGTCTGTCGATCTCGATCCGCAAGCACCGCCACAAGAGGGCCACCCTGCTTCCGCTTCCCGGGCTGGCCGAGCGGGAGCGCGCCGCCGGGGTTCCGGAGTCGCTGCGCACCAAGGACCTGCTGAGCGAGGGAACCGTCGACCACGACCTCGCCGCGTTCCTGTCCGCGCTGGTGAAGGCGCGTCAGAACATCATGATCGCCGGAGCCGTAAGTGCGGGGAAGACCACGCTTGTGCGGGCGCTGGCCTCCGAAATAGACCCGATCGAGCGTCTGGTCACCGTGGAGCGGTCCATCGAGCTCGGCCTGCATGAGGACCCCGAGCGCCACCCCGACATCGTGCCGCTCGAGGAGCGGCTGGCGAACGTCGAAGGAGAAGGCGCAATCGGGTTGGCCGACCTGGTGCGCAACTCGCTGCGGATGAACCCCTCGCGGGTGATCGTGGGCGAGGTCTTGGGTGATGAGGTCATCACGATGCTCAACGCCATGGCCCAGGGCAACGACGGGTCGCTGAGCACGATCCACGCGAACTCCTCGCGCGATGTCATCGGGAAGATCCAGACCTACGCTCTGCAGGCTCAGGAGCGGTTGCCGTTCGAGGCCACCAACGGCCTGATCGCGAACGCACTGAACTTCATCGTGTTCCTTCGCCGGATCCGCACCGAGGACGGCCGTCAGCGCCGGATCGTCGAGTCGATCCGTGAGGTTGCCGGACGTGATGAGGACGGCGTGAAGACGACCGAGTTGTGGAAGTACAACAGGGCCACCGGTCGCACCGAGTTCACCCGGAAGGCGATCATCCGCGAGGAAGCCCTCCTCGATGTCGGCTGGGACCCCGATGGCACGACGGACCTGAACAGGTTCGCCGAGCCGAGCGGTGCCAACGGCGATGAGGGGTGGCAGATCTGATGACCCTCTTCGTGGCCTGCGTCCTGGCGGTCAGCCTCGGCATCATCGGGGTGATCCGCACCGCCCGCGGCAAGAACCTGCTCCCGGCGCGGGTGACCACGGCCCGGCGCAAGGTGGCCGACCCCCAGCAGGCTGCCCGGCAGGTCACGATCGCGCTGATCGTCGGCGTCGTGGTCGGGATCTTGACCCGTTGGCCGGTGGCCGGGCTGATGGCGGTCGCTGTGGTGATCTTGTGGCCGAAGCTGGCGCGCTCGGGTGCGATCGAGAAGCACAGCGTGGCCAAGATCGAGGCGATCGCGAACTGGACGGAGTCGCTGCGCGATGCCGCTGCCTCCGAGTCGGGGCTGGAGCAGGCGCTGCCGGCAACCCTGGACGGTGCGCCGGCGCTGCTGCGCCGGCCGTTGCGGAACCTGGTCAACGCCCTGGACCTGCGTACGCCGCTGCCGGTCGCGTTGGCCCACTTCGCCGACGAGGTCGATGACCGGGGCGCCGACAAAGTCGTGATCGCACTCTCGCTGACAGCCCAGCAGCGTGCCGGGAGCCTCAAGCGGGTGCTCACGACGCTGGCCTCCAATACTCGTGCCGAGCTGGAGATGCGCCGCAAGGTGCTCACCGAGCGCAACGGCGTCCGCCGTCAGTCCAACCAGGTCGCGCTCGGCCTGCTCGCGCTGGCCGGGCTGCAGGCGGTCTTCCTGCGCGGCTGGGTCGAGCCGTACAGCACGGTGTACGGACAGATGGTCCTCGCCGTGCTGGCCGCGGTCTACGTGGGCCTGCTGGTGCGGTTGCAGCGGCTGGCCTCCCCTGAGCCACACCCCCGATTCCTGTCCGGGGCAGACGCCCTGGCACAGGCCACGGGCCGGGAGGTGGCCTGGTGATTCCGATGCTGATCGTCTCCGCGGTGGCGGGCCTCGGGCTGCTGCGGCTCCACCGGCTGGCGTTCCCCTCCGCGCCGCCGCTGGCCGACCAGGCGGCTCGGTGGGAACGGGCACGCGCCCGGGCCGGTCGCCGTGCCCGTCTCGACATCGCACCTGAGGACCAGACCTGGTCGAAGAGGGCCGCGGAGTGGTTCGCCGAGCAGCTGCGCACCCGCCGCCCCGACGACATGCAGACCTACGAGCGTGACCTCGCCGTCACGGGTCAGCCGATGGAGGAGTGGCTGGCCAAGCTTCTGGTGTGGTTCCTCATCGGCCTTCTCGGCCCGGTCGCGCTGGTGCTGCTCGGCAACGCCGCCGGACTGGGTATCCCGATCCTCGTCGCTCCCGCCCTGGGGCTCGTGAGTGCCGTGGTCGCGGTGATCGGCGAGGTCCGCCAGCTGCGGGAGACCGCCGGCAAGCGCCGCGAGGCACTGTGCGACGCGCTCTCGGACTTCCTCGACCTGGTCGTGATGTCGATGGAGGGCGGCCGCAGCCACGCCGACGCGCTGCCCACCGTGGCGCAGATCGGCACCGGGTGGGCCTTCCACGCCCTCTACGACGCGATCGACAACGCCCGGCCCAACGGCATGACCCCGTGGGAGGCGCTGGGCGAGGTCGGTGAGCGGTTCGGCGTCGTGGAGCTGCTCGACCTCCGGGCATCGCTGAATCTGGCGCAGGACGAGGGCTCCAGCATCCGCAACACCCTCATCGCCCGCGCCCAGTCGATGCGTGATGCCCGACTGGCCGATGCCCACGCCCGCGCGAACAAGTCCACCGACGCGATGCGCAACAACCTGATGGTCATGGCGCTGGTGGCCGCCGCGTACGTGATCCTCGCCCGCGTCCTGTTCCTGTTCACCGCCTAGCCCGAACCTCTACTGCTTGAAGAAAGGAACCATCTCATGAACGAGTCCACCCACCTGAAGATGGCGATCGAGTACTGGCGCTCCCGCTGGGAGGTCGCCCAGCGAGACGAACGCGGAGCCTCGGCACCGGAGTACCTGGTGCTGCTGCTCGGCATCCTGGCGATCGCGGCACTGGCGATCATCGCCGTGCGCACCTTCGTCACCAACAAGGGCAACGAGCTCAACGGCCAGTAGGACCGCAGATCCACGCTGCTACTGGACAACGCGACGAAGAAGACCAGCCATGACCATTCGGAAGCGCCTCCGGCCCCTGGGGTGCCTGCTGCCGCGCCGCCGCGACGAGCGCGGCATCGCGGCCCCGGAGTTCGTGGTCGTCATGCCGCTGGTGATGCTGGTCTTCCTGATGCTGGTGCAGTGGTCGGTGCAGTTGTACAACGACCGGATCGTGCACGCCGCGGCCCGTGAGGCAGCGGTCGACGCGGCCTCCTGGGAAGGCACCGAGGACGCTGGCAGGCAGACCGCCAACGAGTACCTGGCCGACTCTGGCAGCGACCTGTCCAACACCAGCGTCAAGATCAAGGTGGGGGCGACCGAGGTCACCGTCACCGTCTCCGGCGAGGTGATGACTCTCGTGCCCGGCTTCACCAAGCAGGTCTCCGCGACTGCCACCGTGCCACGGGAGAGGTTCGCAGAATGACGCGGCCGCCGAGCGCGACACCAGACTGGCGAGACGTCATCGGCTCCTTCAGCCACGACGGCCCCGGCGGCGATGAAGCGCTCGCAGTCCAGCATCCGGACCTGATGGCCGCTCTCCAGGAGCTGACGCCCGACGACGAGCCGCTGAAGATCGGCGGGGAGAGCGTCACCCGCCAGACAGATGGGTCTTGGCGAGTCGGACGCGACAGGAACCTTGCCTCGCCGTGGGTCGTGGTCCAGTCGCTCCGTTCCTCCCGCCACCCCTACTCGCGCCACGGCCGTTCCTGGCGAGAGCGTCTTCGCGCACCCCGGGACGAGCGTGGCTACGCCGCCGTCGAGCTGCTGGCGATGACTACCGTGCTCGTCGGATTTATCACCGTCGTCGTCGGCGGCGGACGGATAGTCGACTCGAACAGCCAGGTTGATGACGCTGCCTATGCGGCCGCGCGGGCAGCATCCCTGGAATCGAACTTCCAGGCAGGACAGATCGCCGGCCGAGACGCTGCGGAGGATGCGCTGGCCGACCGGGGCAAGGCCTGCACCCGCCTGACCGTGTCGTTCGCGGGAACCGACTTCCGCACCTCAGGACACGTGAGGGTCGAGGTCACCTGCCACGCGAACCTGAGCGACGTTGTCGGGTTCGGCCTGCCTGGCGCCAAGAACTTCACCAGCACGGCTGTGGTCCCTATCGAGCAGTACCGGCGGCTGCCGTGACGGGTTCACGATTTCTGACGTCCCCGATGAGCCGACGGCTGCGGCGTCGGCGCGATGAGCGGGGTGTGGTCTCGACGTGGACGATCCTCATGGCCTCGGGGGTGTTCCTGGTGCTGCTGGGCCTGGTCTATGACGGCGGCAACGCCATGAATCAGCGGATCGCGGCGCACCGCGCCGCTGAGCAGGCCGCTCGTGCGGCCGCCGACGAGATGCGCGGCGTCCGTGACGGCACCGAAGGAATCAACCAGGCGACCGCGACCGCCCGCGCCAACCAGATCCTGCAGCAGGCCGGCTGGAGCGGCACCGTGAACATCGACGGCCTCGACGTCACGGTGAGGGTGACCGGTGGATCGGACAACGCGTTCCTCAATGTCCTCGGCTTCACAAGCTTCCCGGTCGACGAGACCGGCACCGCAACGTCCATCACGGGCCCGAACTAGGTTCCCGGGAGAGAGAAGAAACATCATGCTGGGATTGGTCAAGCGACTCGGAGCCCTCGCACTGCTGCTGGGCCTCCTCGTGGGGTTCCCTGCCCTGCTGCTCGCTGCTGTGGGCAACGCGTGGCCTGACGGCGGGTTGAACGAGCTGTCGCTCATGAGCAACTCGGCCGTGCTCGGGATGGTCTCGCTGTTGGGCTGGTTCGTGTGGGCGCAGTTGCTGCTGTGCACCCTGTGGGAGATCCCGCCCGCATTGCGACACGAGACCGAGGGGGCCTCGAGGCTGCCGATCGCGGTCGGTGGCCAGCAGAGGTTCATACGGATGCTGGTCCACACCGTGCTCGCGGTCGGAGTCACCTCGACGACGCTGCTCGGTTCGCACGCAGGCACCTCGGAGGCTGCCCCGGCGGCACCTCTGCGGCCTGTCACCCATGTGGCGCACCAGGCTCCGGTCGCGAACCCGGGGGCCAGTCCCGCCGCCTCGCCGGTCAAGGGGGCCCCGGACAGCACCCAGGACCAGCGGGCCGACCATCCGAGGATCGTTACTGACAAGGGCGACACCTTGTGGGGCCTGGCCGAGAAGCACCTTCGCGACGGGTTCCGCTGGCAGGAGATCGCGGACCTGAATCAGGGGCGGGCCATGTCCGACGGCCGCACCTTCACAAACCCGCGCAGCATCGAGCCTGGTTGGGAGCTGCTGTTGCCCGTCGATGCGACCAACCTGCCCGGCGACCAGGTCCCCGGCGCAGAGACCGAGCACGCCGTCGCGGCCGGTGAAACGCTGACCGGGATCACCAAGGAGACCACCGGCGACCCCGACAACTGGCAGGCGCTGTACGAGGCCAACAAGGACGTCATCGGCAGTGACCCCGACCTGATCTACCCCGGACAGGTTCTCGTACTGCCGGGCGCTGGTGACGTCGACCCGGCCACGGGCACCGGCCGGCCGCCCCAGCGAGAGCCCGGGCAGCGCGACCACGTGCCCGGCAAGTCCACCGACGGCCAGGACGGTCAGGGAGACGACACGGGGGCCGACGGTTCCGGCGGAGACATCGACGCTGCGCAGGACCAGCAACAGACGCCCGCGGAGCCGGCTACGCCGACCGCACCGTCGCAAGGATCGGCACAGGTGGCCCCGGGCAGCACGGAGCAGGTCTCCACCGAAGCCGACGAGGCCAGCGACGAGGGCGGGATCACGGGCCTGCGGGCGCTGCTGGCCACCGCCGCGTGTCTGTCGGTGGGAGCCCTGGGACTGGTGGCCGGCAACCGGCGTCGCCAGTTCCGGAGGCGCCGGATCGGCCGCACGATTGCCTCGACGCCCGACGAGCTCGTGGAAGTGGAACAGGCGATCCTCGAGCACGGCTCAGAGGCGCAGGAGGACGTCGCGTTCCTCGACCGGGCTCTTCGGCACATCGCCGCGTGCTGCAAGGTGGCAGGCCACCGGCTTCCCCAGCTTGGCGCCGCCGTGCTGGGCGATGAGGACCTGACCCTGCTCTTCACCGACCCCGCCCCCGGCGAAGCGCCGGAGGGCTGGACCGCGACCGATGACGCCCGGGCCTGGATGCTGCCGCGCTGGACCTTCCTCGAGGAGGACCTTGAGAACCAGCCGGCCCCGTACCCGGCGTTGGTGACCATCGGCCAGGACGAGGGCGGTCGTACCTGGCTGCTCGACCTGGAGACGCTGGGCATGTGCGGGATCGGCGGCGATCCGGCGCAGGTGGCTGACCTGGCGCGGTTCATGGTGGCCGAGCTGGCGGTCAATGCATGGTCGGAGGGGAGTGAGGTGCTGCTGGCGGACCAGTTCGGGACCGAGACGATCGGCCTCAACCCCGCCCGTCTGCGGCAGGTCCAGCGCAGCGACGCCCTGGCCCGGGCAGCTGTGCTGACCGGTGAGATGGGCGAGGGCGAGCAGAACCTGGATGCTGATGTGTTGACGCGCCGCCGCGATGGGCTGCTGCTGGACAGCACCAACCCGGTGGTGGTCGTGGTGTCCTCCCGTCCCGAGGGCGAGTTCGTCGCCGACATCGAGGACCGGGACCGCTCCCGGGTCGTGGTCGTGCACGGGGCTGAGGAGACGCCGGCCGTGGAGTTGGCCGGCGACGGGATGGCGTTCTTGTCGATGTGGGGCATCAGCGTCAAGGCCTTCACGCTGCCGACCTCCGAGGCGGAGGCCATGGCGGCGCTGATGGCCTCGACCCGCAACCTCGAGGACGAGCCGGTGCCGGCCACGCAGTCCGACGATGGTCCGCTGGGCAAGTACGCCCGTGCCGACGGGTCGCTGCGTGAGGAGTACACCGAGCCGCGGCGCACCGAGGGCAACGACCCGTCCTCGATGCTGCCCGATGCCGACGAGGTCTACCTGGCCACCGCGGCCACGACCACCGAAGACCTCGCCTCGGCCGCGCCGAGTGTTCCCGAGGAGGTCCGCGTCGAGATCGCGGCACTCGACCCGACGCTGGACCAGGACGTCGCTGACTGGTTCGACGAGTCCTCGCCGCGGCCCAAGGTGCACCTGCTCGGTCCGGTCTCGGTCACCGCACTCAACGGCGGCGACCCCGCGGCGATCGACAACGCTGGGGGCACGGTCTCCTTCATCGCCTACCTGGCCGTTCAGGACCAAGGGGTCACGGGGGAGCGTGCCGCCGTAGCGTGCGGGTGGAAGACGCAGAAGACGGTTCAGAACCGTGCCACCAACGCCCGCTTCCTGTTGGGCACCCGGCCCGACGGGAGCGACTGGCTGCCGGACGCAAGCATGAGCGCTGGCGCCCGGCGGGGCACCAGCCCCACGTACGAGCTGGTGCGGGGGACCGGCGGGGTCCTCAACAGTGCGGACTTGTTCGTGCGGCTCAAGCACCGGGCCGAGCGCCGTGGTGACAACGGCTGCGAGGAGGACTTGGTGACCGCGCTGTCGTTGGTGACTGGTGCCCCGTTCGAGGCGGCTACCGAGAGCCGGTTCAAGTGGTTGTTCAAGTCGGGGCAGCAGCGGTGGGACGAGCTCCTGGTGGGGGCCATCCATGACGCGGCCCACATCCTGGCGACGCGGGCGGTCACGGCTGGCCGGACCGACTTGGTCCGGGTGGCCTGTGACGCAGCCAGGAGGGCCAGCCCTCATAGTGACATCGCGTGGCTCGACGAGGCCGCGGCCACCGAAGCCGAGAGCGGTCGTGACGCCGCTGGCGAGCTCATCCGCGAGCAGGTCCTCGACCGGTACGACGAGGACCTCCCGCCGCGTTCGGAGGCCGTCGTGGAGCAGCGCGAGTGGGGTGCCACCGGGTAGCTCGCGGCAGGCTCCGACGGGGCTCTCGAGGACGGCTTCGGCCCTGTCTCACCTGGATGGTGGGACAGGGCCGAAGCCCGTTTTCTGGTCGCCCACGGGGGTGTCCGCAACCGTTCGGACGCACTTTTCTGACTTCTTCTCGGAGGGGGCTGGTGAGCGGCCTCACCGGCTCTGACCTGCGGTTTTGCGTTTGGTGAGCGGGTGTGGTGAGCGGTCACCGGGCCGGTCCGGGGGTGTGGTGAGCGCTGTGGTGAGCGAGGTGGTGAGGGGTCGGTTCTGCAGTAGGCGCGTCCTGATCGCCTCTCTCGGAGGACCGCCATGTCGGCCAGTCACCCCGTCCACGAAGTCACCATCGGCGCCGCATCCCAAATCCCGAACCCACGCCTGTCGTGGAGCGACGGCCAGCACCGGCGGCGCAAGGCCCAGAGTGCCCTGGCGACCTCGGTCATCAGCAGCTTGGAGGGGTCCGGGAAGTGGACCGAGTGGCAGCAGGTCGAGCCCCGGCTGGCCGGGTTCGCCAGCCTCGAGGACGCACGCGAAGGATGGCGTCGACGCGACAAGCGCTGCTATCAGGTGGTGGCCGGCCTAACCGCCCTCGGGTCCCGGCGCGGGGGCGACGACGACGACGCCGCGCTGGCAGTGGCGGTGCTGCTCGAGGACGGTGTGAACCGGGTAGCCATGACCCTGGCCGACGTGTGCGAGATCGACGACGTCAACGCCACGGTGTGGGAGGAGGTCAAGGGAGCCGAACCGCAGGTGGGCTGTCACGCCGCCACCTACCTGCTGCGCCGCGCCCGGCAGCGACTGAGCCGCCCGGCCGCCGGTATGGTCTCCCGGATCGACACGACGTCCCTGGACGCACGGACCGAGACGAACAACTCGTTGGTGCTCGGCAGCCATACCGACGGCGCGGGCCGCTCCAGCCGCGCCAGCCAGGACCGCGACCTGATCCTCGCGGTCCCCGACGTCGAGGACCCGGTCGAGGACCTGGCCGACCTGCTCATCTGGGCGCGCGAGGTCGGCGTGATCGACACCGAGCAGATCGACCTGCTCGTCGAGCTCCTTGCCGCGGAGAACGACGGCCTCGGTCGCGAGGAGGCGCAGCGGGTCGTCGGCGAGCGCCACGGCGTCGCGATGCGGACGATCCGGCGTCGCCGCGACCGCACCGCCGCGCGGCTGCGGGACGCCGCCCCGAGGTACCTGGCCGCCATCGCCTGAGCACCTCGCTCAGCATTCTCGAAGAACCTCGCCGCGCCCTGTCCGATCCGGACAGGGCGCGGTTGCTTCTCCAAACATGAGCGAGCAGGCACACACCGCAGTCACCGTCCCCGAGCCGACCCCCGAGGTCGCCGCGCAGCTGCTGGACGTGGTGGCCGACCACAGCGTCGACCACGCGCTGTCCGACATCGAGCGGATGATTGCGCGTCTGCGCGCCGACGCCGTCGAGGCCGCGGAGGCACGCGAAGTACTCCGCAACACCCCCGCCGCCGTTCTCCGTGAAGCGCTGCGGCTCCGGGCAGCCCGGATCGAGGCGACCCGATGAGCACCAGCACCGCGACCCGGTACTCCACCCGCGAGCTGCGGGCTGCCGCTGCCGCACTGGCGGCCGGCAAGTTCGCCACCCCGGCCACGCGACCCTCGACACCGGAGACGGCCGGGGACCAGGACCCGCGCGCGACCCTCGAAGTGACCGCCGCGACCGAGGGGGAGCGTGACCGTGCCTCCCGTGGTGACGGCTCCACGCCGAGCCCGGGCGCCACGTCGGCGGTGTCGACGGTGTCGACGGGGGCCGGGCCGCTGGTGCGGGTGCGTGCCGCCAACGCTGGCGCTGGGGCCTCGACGATCGCCCTCGCCCTGGCCGAAGTCGCAGACGCCGCGGGTATCCGCACCCGTGTGCTTGATGCCGCCGCTCCGGCGTGGTCCGGACTGCTGGGCGCCACGGTCACCGAGCTCGGCGCCGCTGAGGGATGGCGCCGCGGCCGCCGCGGCGACGGCGTGCTGATCGACCGCGTCGAGGAACCGGTACGGATGCCCGGGGAGGTGCCCAGCCCGAGGTCGGTGGACGGCGTCGACCTGACGGTTCTGGACGCCGGCTGGTCGATGCGTGAGCTCGCCGCCTCCGGGGCGGGTTCCTGGGTCGCCACGACCCCGGCACGCGCGGAGGTCCTGGTGACCCGGCCGCATGGACTGGCACTGAGCCAGACCGAGGCGGCGCTGGCGGACCTCGAGGACCAGCTCACCCGCGACGGGGTCGTGGTCGTCGTCGTGGGCGCGGCCCGCTGGAGCGACCGCGAGTTCGCCCCCGCCGGCCGGCTGCTGCGCGTAGCTCGACAGCAGGAGGCCGTTCTGTTCGCGCCGCTGCTGCCCGCCAAGGCCCTGCCGAGTCTGGGCCCCGACCCACTGCCCAAGCAGCTCACAAGCCCCTCCCAGCGCCTGCTGAAGCGGATCACCACCATCACCGGCCCGCTGACGGCGAACCGGACCTGAAAGGAAAGAAGGAGAAGAAATGATCATCGAGACCATCTCGGAGGTCGCCATCCAGATCGCGGCCGCCGGAAACATCAAGGCCGAAGGCGTCGGCGACGTGTGCGCTCAGGCCCCGACCGGAGTCAAGCCGTACGTCAACGACATCCTCGGCTGGGTCAAGTACGGCGTGATCGCCATCATCATCGGCGCCGGCTTCGCCTCCGCGGGGGCGCTGATCGTGGGGAAGTTCGGCCAGATGGGCCGGGCCGCTCAGATCGGCGCCTCGGGGCTGTTCTGGACCGTGATCGGCGCGATCGCGTTCGTCTGCATCTACGCCATCCTCAACGGCATCGTCGGGAACGGCTGCTGACATGCTCACCCGGACCCGACACGTCTACCAGTCAAAGCTGGTTGACCCCGACACCGAATGGACCCGCCGCAGGCTCCAGATCCTGCTGGGGGCCGTGGCCGTCGTCGTCCTCGCCATGGCAGCGGGGGCCGTGTGGTCGGTGGTCAGCATGCTCACCGGCTCCTCGTCCGGCGACGGAACCGGGTCCGATTCGGCACAGCCCGCCCAGGACCAGCTCGCCGACAAGCAGCTGCCCGACGCGCCCTTGGAGGCCGCACAGCCCGGAAGCCTGTCCTCGGGCGAGACCGGCACCCTCCAGATCCCGGCACCGATGGAGGTGGGGGAGGTCGGTGTTGCGACCGGGTTCCCGCACACGCCGGAGGGCGCCCTGGCTCAGCTGGCCGCGATCGACACGACCGCGTTGACCTCGGCGTCGGTTCGAGTGGCCCAGGAGGTCATCACTGCGTGGGCCGCCCCTGGTGGCCCGACGGCCGAGAGCTGGTCGGGTGTGCGGGGCCTGGCCGCGCTCCTGGAGTCCGCCGGAATGTCCTCGGAGGCGCAGAACACGATCACGATCGGCGCAGAGCCGAAGATGGGGTTCATCAAGGGCACGGTCGGGGACGACTTCGTCATTCCGTGCATCGACTTCATCATCACCGCCACCACCGCGTCAGGCCAGCCGCAGCAGGTCGCGGCCGCCGACTGCCAGCGCATGGTGTGGCAGGACGGCCGATGGGTGATCGGCGAGGGCGAGGAGCCGTCACCGGCGCCGTCGCTGTGGCCCGGCTCCCAGGCCTCCTTCGACGCCGGCTACCAGTGGCTGGAGGTGCCCCAGTCATGAGCTCAGTCATGAGCACGCAGACCGTTGCGGGCATCGTCCCCATGATCGATCTCAACCCCTTGGACTGGCTTGGGGACAAGGCCAAGGAGGGCCTGGCCGACGGGTTCACGTCGATGATGATGTCGATCTGGTCGGGCGCATTGTGGCTGCTCAAGACCGCCTTCGGACTGATCGACAACTTCACCCCCAACGTCGCCGACCCCGACCTGGCCAAGCTGTACTCGGTCACCTTGTGGATCGCCCTGGTGATCGCCCTGGTGATGGCGTTCGGCCAGATCGGCCTCGCGGTCATCCGGCAGGACGGCCGTGGGTTCGGCACCCTGGCGGCCGGGGTGGTCCAGTACGGCGTCGTCCTGTCCTGCTGGATCACCGTGAGCGCTGGGTTCATCGCCGCCGCCTCCGGGCTGACCAAGGGCATCTTGGACACGCTGCTCGGTGTCGACAGCTTCTCCGGCTACGCGGCCGGCGACGGGTTCGTGGACCGCGTCTCGGGCACGACCCAGGCAGCCACGCTCGGGATCTGTGCGCTGTTCATCCTGATCCCGGCGTCCTTCGGTCACATGGTGATCATGATGGTGCGCTCCGCGGCGCTGCTGATCCTGGTGGCCACCATGCCCATGGCTGCCGCGGGAGCGCTGTCGGAGGGCACGAAGTCGTGGATGTGGAAGTCGATCCGCTGGTTCTTGGCCTGCGTGCTGATGGAGCCGCTGCTGGCGCTGGTGGTGGGAATGGGCACGCAGTTCGCCTGGGCCGGCATGCCCGACGGCCAGGAGAAGGGCCTTGGCGACAATCCGCTGCACTTCTCCTCGACGTCAGAGAACATCGGCATGTCCGTCGTCGGGTCGATCATCATGCTGGTGGCCTGTTTCATGCCGCTGGTGTTGTTCCGGCTGCTGGCCTTCGTCGACCCCGGCACCGCTTCGGGTGCCTCGTTCCGGTCGACGATGGACGCCAACGGCGGCGTCGCCGGACTGCTTCGGGGCAAGGGCGCCGGCGGCCAGGCGTCCGGCTCTGGTGCTGCCAGCGAGACCGCCTCGGACGGCCGCACTACTTCAGAGAACGGTGCTGACGCTGAAACCGCGAACCGGTTCCAGTCCTCGGGGTGCAAGAAGCTCGGCGGCAAGGTCGGCGGGGTCGTCGGCGGGGCGATGGAGAAGACCGGGAATGTCGCCCAGGCCGGCGCCTCGATGAGCGTCGACGTGCTCGGCCAGTCCGGCATCGGCAACCAGGGCTACTACCCGACCGACCACACCCCCAAGCAGAAACGTCAGGGACAGCAGGGACAGAAGCTCCGGCCCCTCAACGACACCAACGGCGACGGCGTCGCCAACGACATTCCACCCGAGGCCCAGGCCGCAGTTGAGGACGGAGCATTCATCGCATGAGTGTCTACGGAGCATCCGCGACCCGTGACCGGCAGGCCTGGCTCTTCGGGCTCACCGGCCCCCAGTTCTTCATGGTGCTGGCCGCCGGGTTCCCGACCTGGATGGCGATCGCCATCGGGCAGTGGCTCGCACTGCTCGGCCTCGTCCCGATGTGGGGCGTGATTGCGCTACTGACCTGCCTACCGATCCGAGGCCACTCGGCCTTCCAGTGGATCGGCGTCCTGTTCCGGCACCTGGCCGGGGCAGCGTTCGGCTGGTCCCGGTTCCAGTCCAAGGCCGCCGCCGGTGACCTCGACCTCGGCGACGCCGACGACGATGAGGACGACGGCGACGCGGGCGAGGCGGACCTGCCCGGCATCCTGTCCAGCATCCAGATCCACGACGGCCCGCCGATGACCGGACAGACCGCACGCCCGGCGATCATCCAGAACCACGCAACCCGCACGTGGGCGGCCACCGCGCGGGTCGTCCACCCCGGCATCGGGATGAGCGACGACGCAGATCGGTTCCGCATGGGCGCCGGCCTCACCGAGATGATGGAGGCCGCGACCGCCGGCAACCAGATCGACCTGGTCGTCGTTCAGGTCCGCACCATCCCCGACGACGGCACCGAGCGCGACGAGTGGGTGCGTCACAACGCGCGCCCCGACGAGCCCGAGGTTTCAGCCCGGGTCAACGCTCAACTGGAGTCGATGACCGCCGGCGCGGCCGTGCGCCGCGAGGCGTTCATTACCGTGGTGGTTCGCGAGGACGTCATCAACAAGGACGCCAAGCGCGCCGGGCGAGGCGTGATGGGCCGGGCGAGGATCCTGTACTCGGTGCTGGCCGAGGTCGAGGCCCGACTAACCGGGTCGATCGGCTGCACCCGGGTGTACTGGCTCGACAGCTCCGAGCTCGCAGTGGCGATCCGCACCGGGTTCGAGCCCGGTGATGCGCCCGCGCTCGCGGACGCGGCGATCCACCACCGCGAAGCCCCGGCGATCACGGCCGGTGTCCCGCTTGGCGCCGCCGGTCCGACGAACGCGTCGACCGCGCTGCGGTCCTACCGGCACGGGGAGTGGGAGTCGATCTCCTCCACCATCCTGCTGCCCCGCAAAGGCGCCCGGATGGGTGCGCTGGCGCGGGTGCTGGTCCCATCGCAGCCAGGCGAGCGGCGCGCGCTGACGGTGTTCTACCGGCCCGTCTCGCAGCAGGCGGCCGACCGGGCCACCGGCCGGGCGCAGATGTCAGCGGTGATGGCCGGCACGCTGCGCGAGAAGGCCGGCAAGGTCGAACGGGCCAAGGACCGCCAGTCGGTCGGCAAGCTGCACGAGCGCGACGAGAAGCTCGAGATGGGTCGCTCACTGGTCAAGGTGTCCTCGGCCGTCTCGGTCACGGTTCCGGCAGGGTGGAACATCCAGGACTTCGGCCGCCGTCTCGACGCCTCCATTCGTATCAGCGGCTTCACCCCACTCCCTCTGGACGGGGCACACGACGCGGCCTTCGCCGTGTCCGCGATCCCGCTGGGGGCAGGCCTGCCGAAGAAGCGCCGCTAACCCGAGAAGCGCGCAGACCCGGCCCGGCCTGAAACAACCCGGTCGTCAGATGTCCGATTTGGCGGCCGGGCTGTTGCTTCTCCAGGCATGGAGCACCAATCCGCCCTGCCGAAGGAGACACCTGTGATGTCGACGCGATCGAGGAACCGCTCGGACCTGGGCGCGGCGGGACCGCCGCTGGTCGGTCGCCTGCACGCGATGGCGACCACGCACCCCTCGCCGCGCGTGACGACGGGGGAGTGGTGAGCGTGGCGGCGACCAAGACCCGCGCTCGTGGTGGCTCGAAGACCTCGCGGCCGTCGTCGCGGACGATCGACGACCTGCTGTCGGACTTCGGGACCACGATGCCGCGCAAGGCGGCTCCGGTCGCGGATCCCCCGGCTGAAAAACTGTTCCCCGGTTCGGTCAAGCCCAACGGCGTACGCCGGATGGGGCATGGGTGGGCGGCCACGATGCCGCCGCTGGCCGGCTATCAGATGACCTCGGAGGAGACCCCGGTCCTGTGGCCTCTGATCTCCGGTGACGGGCTCCCGCCGTGGGGTGCCGAGATGGGATACGACGTCCTCTCGGGCGGCAAGTTCTACTGCGACCCGATGGGCTGGGTGCTCGACGACTCGATCCCGGTCACCAACCCCAACATCTTCATCTTCGGCAAGCCGGGCCGCGGGAAGTCCGCGACCGTCAAGGCGTTCATGCTCCGGATGATCCGATACGGCTACCGGTCCCTGGTGCTCGGCGACGTCAAGGACGAGTACGAGGACCTCGCCCGGTTCCTCGGCGTCGACCCGTTCCGCATCGGCCCCGGTCTCGCGGGCCGGATCAACCCACTCGACCTCGGCCCGCTCGGCGTGGACTGGGACAAGCAGACTCGCGAGGAGCAGCACCGCCGCGCGAACGTGACCTTCAACCGCTGGCTGTTCCTGATCCGGGGCCTGATCGGCTCCCAGGGCGTGACGTTCACCCCGACCGAGGAGCGGGTCATCAACAAGGTGCTGCGGCACCTGACCGGCTGGTCTGTTGGCGCCTCCCGGCTCAAGCCGGTCACCATCCCGCAAGTGTGGGCAGCACTGGACTCGCCCACGAAAGACCTGGTCGCGGACTGCCGCTACGCCACCGAGCAGGACTTCTACGACGGCACCCGGCCGCTGCGCGACGCGCTGGGTGCGCTGTGCGAGGGATCGCTGCAGGGCATGTTCGACACCGAGTCGACCTTCAACCCCGACTGGCGTGCACCGATCCAGACGCTGTCGCTGCGCTCGCTTCACGAGACCGGCAACAAGGTCGCCGTGGGCATCGCGCTGATGTGCCTCAACTCCTGGGGTCAGGGCATGCGGGAGACCGCATCGGCAGGTGATCGGCGGATCGTGCTCCGAGACGAGGCGTGGCTGCAGACCCGGCTGTCGCTGGACGCGGTCATGGCGCTGGACGCCAACCTGCGGCTTTCTCGCACCGAGGGCGACATCCAGCTGGTGACCTACCACAAGCCCTCCGACCCGCTCTCGGCCGGCGACGAGGGCAGCCAGGCCGCTCAGATCGCCAAGGACCTGCTCAACCTCTCCGACGTGCGGATCTTGATGGGTCAGGACGACTCGGTCGCCGACGAGCTCGGCCGTCTGATGGGGCTCTCGGAGATGCAGCAGTCCGTGATCACGAACTGGGCGATGCAGGAGAAGGGCCGCGCCCTGTGGATGGTCGGCGACCAGCGGTACAAGGTGCAGACGCTGCTTACGCCTCTCGAAAGGCGGCTCACGTACACCAACGACGCGATCGACCCGGTGACCTGAATGTTCGCCGGATTTCTGACGGTTTCGCGTCGAACTTGCACCCGCTCGGCGTCTGCGTGAGGAGGCCGCAGTCGTGAAGAAGGGCATCCTCCTCGGCCTGCCGCTGGTGCTGATCGCTCCGCTGATGCTGCTCATGCTGGGCATGGGGAGCGCGAACATCGAGGCGGTCCGCGCGGCATGCGCCACCACGACCAACTCAACCGCGGGCGGGTCCTTCGGGATCGGCACGCTGAACTGGCGCGGCGCTTCGCACTACAACAAGAACCCCCACCCCGGCGAGCGGCCCTACAGCCAGCGTGTGCCGAACATGGCGACCAAGATCGGCGCCTCAGGGGCCTCGATCATCGGGTTCCAGGAGTTCGAGCCGCCACAGGCTGAGGCCTTCCTCGAGGCCACAGACGGGGCGTGGAAGATCGTGGCCGGCAAGCGCCGAGGGCACTCATCCACGGCGGACGCGATCGCCTATCAGCCCTCGGCCTGGAACGTCGACGAGGTCCGCTACGTCTCGATCAGGTACGGCGGCCCGATGATCCAGGTCCCTCTGGTGCGGTTCACCTCCACTTCAGGACTCGGGTCGATCTGGGTGCTCAACACCCACAACCCCGCCAACGCGGTCGGCGGCTCGGACGCGATGCGCGATGCCGCCGTCCGCGCCGAGGCCGAGGCGTTGGGGAAACTGCAAGCCGCCGAGCCGAGCACGCCGCTGTTCCTCGTCGGCGACATGAACGACAAGGCCCGGTTCAAGCGACTGTTCTTGTCCCTGGCGTCGGGCTGGTCGGCCGCCAACCCCAGCGACCAGCAGATCGACTGGATCATGGGCAGCCCTGCCGTCACCTTCTCCGGCACCGTGGTCGACCGGAGCACCAACGACAAGGCGCACAACTACACCGACCACCCCTTCGTTCACACCACCGCCCAGCTGGCCGGCTCAGAGTCCGGTCGACCAGGAGCTAGCGCTGGTCTGGGTGTGATGCCCGCCAGCATCACGGCCACGCCCGGTGGGCCAGTCCGCGGTCAGGTGCTGGTCGCGAACGCCAACATCAAGACCCGCGGCGGCTTCAACCCCGGTGTCCGCGCCCTCGCCGGCCCGTCGCCGGACTTCATCACGCTCAACGAGGTCGAGGACGTGCCGCTGTCGCAGATGCGTTCCGCCGCGCCCGGCTACGACGCCTACCGCGAGGCGCAGCCGGCGGACACAAATGATGCTGGGCAGGCCATGGGGAGCGCGATCATGTGGCGCGCGGACACCTGGACGATGCTCGACGGTGGCCGCGTCAAGATCGTCGACGACGACCACACCGTGTTCAAGGGCACGAACAAGCTGTGGGACCGGTACGCCGCCTGGGGCATCTTCCAGCGCTCCGACGACGCGGTCGTCTCGATCATCGCGGTCCACCACATGAACAACGTCTATCGGTTCCCCCGCCAGTGGGGGAACCCGCCGATGAGCCGCGCCGAGCAGTACGGACTCGGCATGGACTACCTGACCGACCTGGTCGGCGTCCTGGCCCCGTACGGGCCGGTGCTGGTGGGTGGCGACATGAACTCCCACCCCGGGGATGGGCCCAACGCGGCCGCGCCACGAATGGCGGCGGCCGGCTACCGCTACACCAAGGACTCCGGCGTCATCTACAACTTCTACGCCGCCCCCGTGGAAGTCACCAAGACCTGGGAGATCAGAAAGGCCGCCGTCCACTCCGATCACCCCGCGTTGTTCACACGCATGGCCATGAACGGTGCCGGTCCCGGCACGAACGCACCCCCCGGCACCCAGCCCGGCGCAACCAGGCCGGCCGGCTGCCCACCGTGCCCGACCTCCGGGAACCTCGGCACACTGCTCCAGCCGGTCGCTGCGACCGGCAACCTCGAGGCCGCCAAGGTCGCGGCCTCGGCCGCCTACCAGGCCGGCTTCCGCGGGGAGGACCTGGTCACCGCGGTGGCCATCGCCCGTGTGGAGTCGACCTGGGATCCGAAGGCCACCAACGGGAGCCACTACGGGTTGTGGCAGATCTCCGCACAGCACAAAGGCAAGGTGCCCGGCTGGAACACGCAGGCCGACATCTTCGACCCGCTCCTCAACGCCCGCTACGCCTTCGCGCTCTACTCCGCTCGACCCGGGTCGGGTGAGGCCAAGTTCGCCGACTGGATCCCCTTCGAGAAGACCGACTACCACCAGTTCCTCGACGTCGCCCGCCAGGCGGTCGCCGCAACCGGCGGAGGCACCACGAACGTCGGCAACCCCGGCTGCACCGCCTCGCCGATCCAGGTCGCCGGTGAGCTCTCGGCCGCACTCAAGGCCCGCCTCGACGCCATGATGAACACCTCCAACGGCCTCTGCGGGCTGTCGTGGACCAGCGGCGCTCCCTGCACCTACGACAACCAGTGCCCCAAGGTCGTCGACGCGCTCTACGGCGGCCCTGGCGTCGGCCGGGGCTACGGAAACGGGCAGGACGTCGCCCAAGGCATCATCAACGCCGGACTGGCCCAGTCCCACGGGACAGGCCTCGACCCGCTCCCGCCCGTGGGCGCCGTGGTCTCCTACAACACCGGCAACGGCGTCGGCCACGTGGCGATCTACGTGGGCGGCGGCAAGATCTTCGGCAACGACTACGGCTGTAGCGCGAACGGCGTCTATGGCTGCGTCGGGTTCGCCGACGTCCACACCCCCGGTGGCTCGGTCACCTGGGCCCTGCCCAAGCAGGCGTTTGACCTGGGCGGGATGCCGGCGGCGGCCGCGTAAGCCGCGACGGAAGACAGGCGATCGCAGCGGAAGTCGAAAATCGGTCGCGCTGGTGTGTCCGATCGGCGCCGTTCTGGGTTGCCTTTCCAAGCATGGACGTACGGATCGGCACCACAGTCGACGGCCAGGCCGCCGGGTTCGACACCAGCAGCGCCCGGCCGCTGATGCTGGTCGGCGACGTCGGCCGAGGCAAGACCACCACCGCGCGCTACCTCACCCGGTGGTGGCTGGCGAACACCCGGCGGCATGCCCACGTGTACGCCCAAGCACCCAGCGAATGGGCAGACCTGCGCTGCGAGCCCGAGCACCCCGACCAGCTGGAAAACCCGGTCGGCAGCGACCGCCTCCTGGAAACCTGCCTGGTCGTGGTCGACGACATGGACCTGCTCGACGACAGCCGCATCTCCTTCCTGCCGCGGGGAAGGGCGCGAACGATCCTGACCTCTCACGGCGGCAACACCCTGGCCGGCCGCGCGCTGCTCGACAACGAACTCGACTGCCTGGGCCTGGTCCGACGCGATCACGCCGACCCTGCCGAGGCCGCAGTCCTGGACGGGCAGGGCCGCCTGGACTGGCCGATCGGCACTGTCGCGGTCATCCCGGATCAGCGGGGGCCGATGGACTTCCCGTGTCACCGCTGGCAGGCACCGGCCGGTGCATCGGCGGTGGCGCGATGAGCATGGAACGTTCCCGGCGCGCCCGGTTCACCAACGTCGCCCCGACGGCGGGCGAGTGCACGGTGGCCGTCCTCCTCGCCGGGCTCTTCTTCTTCCTGATCACGCCGCTGGTCGTCCAGGGCGGTGTCGCGTGGGCCACCTCAGGGGGCTTCGCGCTGCCGAACGGGCACCTTCTGGACGCCTACGCCGGGCTGCTGCACGGCCACTTCGGTGCGGGCCTGCACCGCGGCGTCGCCGACACGCTGCCGTCGGATGCCGTGATGTGGGTGCTCACGCTCCTCGGCGAGATCCTGGTGCTCGGAGCCGCCGTCGTTGTCGGCATGTGGATGCGCGACCTGACCGGCACCGGCTCCCGGCACGGCCTGGCAACCCCCACGCAGGCCGCGGAGGCCCTCGGGGTGCCGCGACTGCGCAGGAGCGCAGCGGTGATCCGACCAGACCTCTACGCCCGCTCCGGGCGCCGAACCCCCGTCGGCAGCAAATAGCCGACCCCAAATGCACAGCGGAAAGGAAGCCAACGTGACCACAGCCCTCAAGCACGTGAACCCCCACGAGGTGGGCTGGCGGCTCGGCCAGGCCGGGCGCAGCGGACCCGAACTCTGGGTGCCCTTCGACCGAACCACGTGCGTGATCGGCCCCCAGGGTTCCGGCAAGACCCTAGACCTGCTGGTGCCCGCCCTGCTCGATACGCCCGGTGGCGCGCTGGTGACCCTCACGAAGCCCGAGGATCTGTTCCTCACCCTGGAGGCCCGGCAACGCGACGGCCGGCCAGTCGCGGTCCTCGACCCGTTCAACGCCGCCCCCGGCACCCCGGAGTTGGTGTGGGACCCGATCAACGGCTGTGAGGACGCGATGCTCGCTGAACGGCGGGCGAAGGCGTTCGCGAACGGAACCATCAAGGGCGCCACCTCTCAGTCCTCCGACCAGGCCGCCCGGTTCTACGCCGGCGAATGCGCCAAGGTCCTGCAGGCCTACTTCCACGCCGCGGCGATCGCCGGCATCGGTTTGGACGAGGTGCTGATGTGGGTCTCCAGCCCGCGCGAGTACCCGCAGGCCGAGGAGATCCTGCGTACCCACCCGGCCGCGGAGCCGCTGTGGGACGGTCTACTGCGCGGAGCCCTGTACGGCGACGAGCGGACCGCCGGCAACACGACCACCACCGTCCAGCAGTCCATGGCGCTGTTCTTCCAGCGCTCGATCCGGGAACGCTGCGTCCCCTCCGCGACGCGAGCGGCGACCGACCTCGAGACCCTGATCCGGGCCCGCGGCACGCTCTATCTGCTCGGCCGCGACGACCCGTACGCGAGTGCGTCGCCGCTGATGACGGCAGTCACCGAGCAGATCCTGGACACCGCCAAGCGGCTTGGGGAGACCTCCCCGCACGGGCGGCTATGCCCACCGTTCCTGGCCTGCTTGGACGAGCTCCCGTCGACCGCGCCGATCCCGACGCTGTCGACCCGGATGGCCAACGAACGTGCCCTCGGGCTCTCCTTCATCCTCGCTGCCCAGACCTGGCGGCAATTCGTGGTCTGCTACGGCGAGGACGAGGCCCGCACCATCTACGGGTTGTCGAACAACCTGGTGGTATTCGGTGGCGGCAAGGACATCCGCTTCTACCAAGAGCTCTCCGACCTGATCGGGTCGACCAGCCACACCGAGACCCGGTACTCGGCGCGCGGCCACGAATTGTTCGGCGTGATGGACCGGTCCTATGACCAGCGGCGGGTGCCGATCCTCGAACCGGCCGAGCTGCGCCGCATCGAGCAGCGCAAGGCCCTGGTGCTGGCGGAGATGTACGACCCGATCATCGCGAACCTGCACCGCTGCATCGACGGCAAGCGCGGCAAGGAGCTGCTGGCCGCGCAGCAGCGTGCCCGGCTCGCAGCGCGCGGTCACGAGACCGTCGCACAGCCCATTCACCCGGTGACCGTCGAGCCCGCGACGCCGACCGAGCCGGTGGCCAGGACCCGGCAGCGGCTCGGGATGCCCAAGTAGGCGAGGAGCAGCCGATGACGACACAAGGGCTCACCGGGCGGCACCCCTCCCATGTCGCCTCCCGCGCAGCGGGTGGGGCCGCCGCACCGAAAGGCCACGCGATGATGCCGCTGGTCGGGCTGATGGTGCGCCCGCTCCCCGAGCCCGGCCCCACCATCCGCACGGCGATGGAGCAGCTGCAGCAGGCCAGCGTCGAACCGCCAGCCGATGAGGACGAGCTGCGCGAGCTCGCGCAGATGCCGCGGCCCTGGGACCCGGCCACATGCACCGGGCTGATGCGCTCCGAGCTGTGGACGTGGCTGGACCTAGTCGCGATGTGGGTCAACGAGCAGCACCTGTGGAACGTGACCCGCCCCGGGATCCCTGAGTGCTGGCCCGCGCACCCGCACCTCGTGCACGACCTCGCCGTGCTGGCCTGCAGCCGCTACTACACCAGCTTCGCCGTCACCCCGGCCGCGCTGGAGGACTGGCACCGCTACGCGCTACCGGGGTTCCTCGAGCGGCTGCGAGACCGGCTCGGCGACGGCTGCCAGCCAAGCAAGCACCAGCCCCGGCCCCGGCACGAACGCGACGAAACCCACGCCGCCACGCCCGTGCGTCGCGGCCGCAAGCAGCGCTACCGAGACGACGTCGACCGCGCCGGTGAACTGGCCGCGGCCGCCCCCCAACCCGACTACGCCAAGCCCGACCACGACGACCTTCACGAAAGGTGGTAGCCGCGATGGCCACTCAGACAACAACAGCCTGCGGCTCCGGCTCGTCGACGACCAGCAGGACCAGCCCGCCGAGGCGGCTGCACCAGATGGCGAACTCACCGCCACGCAGGCCGCCGCGTTCGCCGCGCTGGTCGCCGATGCCAACCAGACCGCGGTCAGCTACACGCTTGACCAGATGAACGCCGAGCAGCTGCGGTCGCTCGCGATCGCACTGGCCACCCAGGTCAACGCCGCCGAGACCGCAACCGGGGAGGTGGCCGACGTCGGACCAGACGGCATCTGCGCGATCGCGATCGCCACAGCCGCGCAGCCCTTCGGCACCACCCGCGACGCGGTGCTCAGCGCCGACCGCCACCGCGCGGTGACCGACGCCCGCGCCGTGGCCATGACGGCAGCCCGGCGCGGAGGCCTGACCCTGCCGGCGATCGCGGCCTACTTCGGCAAGGACCACACCAGCGTCATGTACGCCCAGAACAAGGTCGCGAACAACCCTCGGCTCAACGCAGTGTGCTCCCGCATCGTCGACCAACTCGATGAGCACTACGCGGAGCCGACCCGCATCCCCGCCGAGGACCCCGCCGCCCCCGGGAGCGGGCGCAGCACAACGCTGCAGCTGGCCGCCCTCGACCAGGCCCACAACGAGACCGCCCGTCGGCAGCAGGACGAAGACGGCCAGCGGCTCGCGGTCTCGGCCGCGCCCGCCAGATAGGGCAGGGCCGAGCGCGATGCTGAACCGGGACCAGCAGAACTTGCTGGGCGCACTGGGCTCCGCAATGGCAGCCGACGCTCTCCTCGACAGCCTCCGCGACCGCGGGACACTGGAAGGCGGCCGTTCCGCACCGCAGGCAGGCTGCTGGATCAACTACAACCGCAAGGCGGTCTGGCTCGAAGACCACTCGGGGTTCTCCGAGGCGACGATGAAGGCAGCCGGCACTGACAAGGAGACCTGGCGCCGTATCCGGCCGAAGGTCGTGTTGGAAGGTGGCTTGGGGAGGCGGCGATCGCCGGTGCTCTTCCGCTAAATCGTCGATGACGAGCCTGTGGACCTGCTCGAGCTTCTCGACCGGCAGCCAGCGGCGCCTGCCGTGCTGACCCAGTCCGCCGCCATCCAGGCCGGCGATTCGATGCAGGCAACCCGAAGCCCCGCTGCACTTCGCCCAGTTTGCAGCGGCGTCCCTGCGCCCCTGTGCTTCGACGGTGAGGCCTCGTTCAGCCCGACATCGAAGGCTATTCGCGGCTCAGTCGGAGATCAGCGAGGAGGGATTGTCTTAGCACGTCCCTCCGCGCTCGAGATGGCAGATGGCTTTGAGGTGTGCCACCGCGGCTCGGTGACCTACAGGCACCGCCCAGAGCGGCTTCTTCTTGCGCGAACGTGCTCTGCAAGGACTACGCGGAGTTGCGACGCTTGCTCTCGTTCTCTCATGCCTTCTTCTGACCCATGGCGGTCTATTTGTCCTCTGTGTTGCACCTACTTGAGGTAAGGCGCAGTCGCCAACGCCTCGCCACTCGTCCAAGGGGCTGGATTGGGGCGCGCTCCCACAATCCGTCGGACCTGGCGGATATGGTCATGAACGCGACTTTGGCTCAGGCAGTGAGCCGCTGTTTGTCGTCACCATGGAGGGAGGCGCCGGTGTCCGGGGCCAGCTACACGTTCGCCGTTTCCGCTGGCGAGGATGGCACGTGATCGGTAGCGGGGGGATGAGCCGATGATGTTGCGACGACTCAGCATCAGGAACTTCCGCGGGATCAAGTCCTGCGACTGGTCCATAGACCAGCGTCTGATCGCCATGGTCGGGCCCGGCGACAGTGCTAAGACCACACTGCTCGACGCCGTTGGCTTGGTCCTAAGTCCGAACTACAGCCCGCAGTTCACCGATGCGGACTTCTTCAATTTGGATATGTCGGCGCCCCTCACGATTGAAGCCGTCATCACGGAGCTGCCGGACTCGTTCGTCAAGGAGAGTCAGCTGGGCAAGGAGCGCTCTGGCCTGAAGTCAGACGGCACCCTGGTTCATGACCCACTCGACGACGCCGAGGAGTGCCTGGTCATCCGGTTGACGGTGACCCGTGAACTCGAGCCGACGTGGGAGGTCGTGCGACCGGGCTCGGATGAGACCCGTGGGATCACCGCTTCTCAGCGGCGCCAACTCGGCTTCTTTCGTTTGGGGGAGCGGCCGGACTTCCATCTGCGGTGGGCGCGCGGGTCAGCGCTCTCGGGCCTTACTGAAGGGAGTGATGGTGCATCGTCGGTCATTCTCGACGCGCAACGCGAGGCACGCCGTGCCGTCTTCGACGCTGAGTCGAACCCGCTTCACGCGGCGGCAGGGACGGCCCAGTCGTCGGCCACCAAGCTCGGCATTTCCCCGTTCACGAAACTGCGACCCGGGCTGGAGCCAGGCACCGCTGCATCCGCCCACGCCCTGATGCTCCACGACGGCGAGGTTCCGTTGTCGAGTTACGGCCTCGGCACCCGTCGCCTCACGAGCCTTTCTGTCCAGGACCAGGCCATGGCTGGCGGGTCGATCATCGGTATCGATGAACTTGAACACGGCCTGGAACCGCATCGCCTGGCGCACGTCCTGCGCTACCTCAAGAGGCGAGCGGATGACCAGCACCTGCAAGTCATCCTGACGACGCACTCCCCGATCACGGTTGAGACCCTCGAAGTGCAGCACCTCGCGGTGATTCGTACGGACGGCGGCACGACGTCCTGCCGCGCCGTCCCGGACCACTTGGAGAATGCTCAAGGGGCCTTCCGCTCCGCCCCTTCGGCGCTATTGGGACGCCGCGCAATCGTCGGAGAGGGGGCAACCGAAGTTGGCTTCCTGCGCGGTCTGATCCGTCATTGGGATGAGCTGCGCCTTGCGGTCGAACTAAGTCTGGTCTCAGCGATCGGCACCGTGATCGTCAACGGCAGCGGAGGCACGCAACCGACACAGCGCGCCCGCAACTTTCAGAGCCTCGGCTATCCAAGCCTGCTCCTCATGGACAACGATGACCGAACGGTTGACGACGAGGTCGCTTCGGCTGTGGCTGACGGGGTTGTGGCCGAACGATGGTCCTACGGTCGGGCGCTTGAAGATGAGGTTGTGCAATCACTCACGGTCGAGGGCTTGCAGGCTCTCCTCGATCTCGCCATCGAACTTCGCGGGGAGGAGTCGATCCGTGCATCGGTCGGCGCCAAGCTCGGTGACGCACAGCTGACGGGGACCGATCTTGCGCAGTGGCAGACTGAAGCAGCGGTTGACGAGAGCGGTCTCCGCGACGCGGTCGCCGCCGCAGCCAAGGGAACAAAGAGTAAGGGCAACGCCTGGTTCAAGCGTGAAGATGCTGGCGAGTCGTTGGCGGCAGTCGTGATGACGGACTCGGGCAACCTCGAAGGCACCGCACTGATGAACATCATCGGTCGCGTCCAGGAGTTCGCCTACTACGAAGCCCCCGTCCCAGACGCGGCAGCCGAGCAGCAGACGGCCGAGACAGCCGATGCCTGACGACCCTTCCCTGGAGGATGGTGTCAGAGCGATACGCGAGGGGATGCCATGCTCGGTGTCGCTCCCTGCGGGATGTGGAAAGACCGAGCTCATCGCCGCTGTTGTCGCGGCAACGGCAGCCGACGGCGGTACAGCTCTCGTCCTCACCCACACCCATGCCGGTGTCGACGCACTTCGGCGGCGTATGGCCAAGTTCGAGGTCCCACGGGATCAGGTAGTTGTTCGGACCATCGACTCTTGGGCCTTCGACCTGATCAGTCACTTCCCGCTCCTCGCCGAACTCGACGTCCCGCCATCACCCGACTGGAACCGATCGGCCGAGTATCACCGAGGCGCGGCCACGGCCGCGCAGTCCCAGGCAGTGCGCAAGATGTTGCGTCTGAGCTACGACATGGTGCTTGTTGATGAGTATCAGGACTGCCTCATCGACCAGCATGGTCTCGTCGTCGCCGTCGCACAGGCAGTGCCAACAACTGTCCTCGGTGATCCTCTGCAGAGCCTGTTCAACTTCGGCGGGAACCAGCCGGTGGATTGGGCGATCCACGTGCTGCCCACTTTCCCCCTCGTCGAAGTCGACTATCGGCCGCGGCGTTGGCCCGAGAACGAAGCGCTCGGCACCTGGCTGGTCGAGATCCGGGAGAACTTGCTGCAGGGCCGGCCGATCGACTTCTCGACTGCCCCCATCGCCTTAGTGCGACGCGACGATGCACGAACGTTCGTGAGGGTCTGCTTCCGTGCCTTGAAACTCGACGGCGCCGTCGCAGTCCTCGGCCAATTCCGCAACGATTGCGTCAGCGCCGCCTCCAACCTGCAGGGCACCTACTCGGTCATGGAGGCGATCGACGAGAAGGTCCCCGCCAAGCTGGCGAGCACCATCGACACCAAGCCTGCCGCCCAAGTGGCGAAGGCGCTCGTGGACTTCGCGATCAACGCCTCGGCCGGACTGGCGGGGCACATCCCCAGCGCTAAACGAGTTCGGCTTGGAAATGGCCAGACGTTCACGACGACCAAGGATGAGCTCAAGAGCGCGTATGCCGCGATCAACAACGTTCGATCGAAGGTATCGCCGACTGCAATCCGTGCGGCGTTGACTGAGATCGCCGCGCTACCTGGCGTCACCATCCATTGCCGGGAAGCCTGGTACGAGGTCACTCGGTCGATCGCCGTCGCAGAGACCGACGACTGCACTGTCGCTGAGGCACTTCTGCTGACTCGGAATCACGCCCGAGTTGCTGGCCGGCGACCGAGCGACCGCATCGTGACCAGGCCCCTTCTTGCAAAAGGTCTGGAGTACGACCACGTCGTGATCCTAGATCCCAGCCGCTACTCGGCTCAGGAGCTCTACGTGGCGCTGTCGCGGGGAGCACGGTCGGTGACCGTAATCGCCGAGAGCCCAGTCCTGGCGGCCCGTCGTATGGCCGGAGGCTCCCCTGAAGAGAGCGTCCCGCCGATCCGAGCCAGCTGACAGGTCTAACCGGTTGGGCCAGTGAGACCGTCGAACAACCCTGCCTGCTCGGCTCGGTCACCCTTGGTCTCCTGCGACAACGGTGCGGTCAGCACCTTGTCGACCGGCCCCTGCACGCCAAACTGGCCGCGCAGGAACGCTGCGATCAGGTGGACCTGACGCTCGGTCGCCTGGCTCATGTGCAGCCGACCCTGCAGGGCGACCGTGAGATCGCGTCGTCGTACCAGGCGCTCGAACAGTAGGGCGTCCATCTGCCGCGGCAGGTTGGCCGTGGTCGCGGCGTCAGCGGCGAGACGCGAGATGAGCTCGAGCAGTGGGTCGGCGTAGTCCGGTGCCAGTGGGAGGAACGCCCCCATGGCACCAGTGCGTACGTCTGCTGGGGCGTCGAGGGAGTTGAGGATCTTAGCCACGTACTCGTCGACCCGCTCGGCCTGCTTACGCATGGCGTAGTACGGGACGTCGCCGGTCGCAAGGCGCGCTGTGGCGATCTCCTGGAACGTTGCCGCGTCCATCGTGTTCGCCTCGCCCGCGATGATCGCCAGGTTCAAGGTCACGATGGAGATGGCCTCTGCGAAGAACCACCGTGCGGCCTTGGTGGCTTCCGCGTGGGTCTCAGGCGGCCAGGCCTTGCTCAGCTCGCGGATCAAGCCCAGGGTGCGCTTGACGGCGTCGAAGGGCTCGAGGAACCAGACCTCGGACACCAGGAACCAGAAGCCGCGCTCCAACATGGCATCGGACTTCACGAACGCCAGCACTTCCTTGCGCAGCAAGGCGATCGTTACACCCTGAGAGCCGACGTCGTCGACGCTGCCGATGGCGAGCCGCTTCTCGCGCGAGGCCAGGTCATCCATGTGCTGGATGGTCACGCCGAGCCGTCGGCAAGCGTCGCGGGTGGCCGTGGTGGTCTTGAACGCCGTCGTGATCTCACCTCGGTCGGCGCCGACGAGCTCGCGGAGACCACGACTCCACAGGGCACGGTCGAGCGGACGTGGGGTGCTCTTGGAGGTGCCGGTCTTCACCTCGCCGATCTGCTTGTGGAGCGTCAGCGCCTGGCTGAAGGCGTAGCCCAAGACGTCGAGGTCGGTGACGGTCGAGACCTCGGAGCCAAAGCGGTGCTGCAGGTCGACTCCACGACGTACGTAGAAGCCGTCCCAGAACCAGGCCTGGGCCACCCGAATCTCGGCCAGGACTCCGGCATCAAGCCCAGGGGTCGTCGCGGCGCGCGGCACGCTGCATCTCCTTCCGCAGCTCGTGGATGGAGGCGACCATGATCTCGTGAGAGGCCCCGAGGCTCTCCTTCGTCCGGCCATCCTCCGGCGTGATGAACGTAGCGGGTCGCTGCCCGCGGGTCAGGTCGGCAGTCCCAGACGTGTCGGTGATGCGACGGATCCAGGTGAGCGCGGACTCCGCGATCTCCGGCTTGACGAGACGCAGGAAGGCCCGGCCACCCTCGTTCGGCTCGACGGCGACGACGCCGGCGGCCTCCAGCAAGTGGTAGTCCGTGCCGATGTTGGTGGCGGGCCCCACGGTGCCCCTGCGCAGCAGCGCATTAACCAGAACAGCCGGGTCCTGGACCCGGCCACCACCTAGGGCCGCCGAGTCGCGACCGAAGAGAATGTGCGCGACGAACAGCTTCCGCAGGTGGAAGGCCTCGGTGGTCGTGCAGGCGTTGTCCTCTACCTCGAGGAGGGGCGAGAAGACGTACGTCGAGGAGGCGCCGGTGGCGGAACGAACGGTGGCTGCCTGGATGAGGCCGACGTTCGTGGCACTGCGGATGATTGCCGGGTTAGCGTTCAGCTTCGACAGGTGCAGGCCGGGCGTGGACAGCACCTGCTCGCTCATGCCCAGGAGCGCCTCGCGCTCGTTGGGCGGGAGCCCGCCAAGGAAGGTGGCGAGCGACAGCTGCTTCGTGCCCCAGACGTACGGACTAAACACCACCAGCTCGTTGAGCTCGTCGGACAGCGCGTCGAGGTTGAGGCCGACAGCGCGGGCCAGGCGCAATGCCTCGAGCGCTTCTGGCTCGGTGAAGCCCCGCTTGGTGATCTCCTGCAGGTGCTGGCTCGCCGCCAGTGGCGCGATCGCGCCGATCTCCACCGAGTGCAAGAAGGCCAGGTCTGAACGCTGCGGCCCGAGCGAGTCGAGCAGGGAGACCGTCTGCTCGGTCACCGTCGCCGAGACCCCGATGTACTCCTCGAGGTGAGAGATCCGCCCAGCCTGGTCGATGCGGTAGTCGATCAGGCCAGCTGCCTTGAGCGCCGGGAGGACGGTGTTGGTCAGCTCCAGGCCGCCGAGGCCGGCGTGCTTGGCGTAGCCAACGACGAGCTCGTGGGTGAGTACGACGAGGCTCTGGTGGCCCTTCAGGCGGGCCGCGAGGTCCATGGCCTTGCCGGTGAGCAGCAGGATCTCGACCTCGGCACGCACCAGGGGATCGGTGATCTTGTGGTCGTGCTGGTGGACGAAGACAACGGCACGCCCCAGCCGCTTGACCTCGTCGCGACGCTTCTCGTCGTCCACCGGGTTCGACCCTCTGCTTCCTGCTCGGCGCTGGCGCCGCGTAGTCGTGTTCGCGACGAAGGTATCGCCGATCAGTTCATTCTGCCACAGAAAATGCTGGCATAGGGTGTAGATTCGGTTCCGTGACCGAGAAGACCGACATCATCAGCCAGCTCGAGGACCGTGGACTCATGGGCGCCTTGGCGTGGGCGTACACCTCCGCGGTGACCCGCACCCTCGACGACTACTCCGAGGATGCCGGGTACGACGCAGCTTGGCTGGGAAACACGCGCTTCACCCTGTTCCGCGATCGCATCGATCGGGTGACTTCCTGTGGCAAGTACGCGCTCCACGTCGGAGCTGACTCCAGCGAGGGTCTGGATCTCGTCCATGCCGAGCTGACCGAGCGTGAAATTGAGACCATGCCCCAGTTGCCGCCGGATCTCGTTCGGCGTGCGGATCTCAACCACAGCCCCGGCTGGCGCATTGAGGACCTGCGTTTCCTGCTCGCCTCCTGCGCCTTCGGCAAGATCGACTCGCTTCCCTGGCCGCAGAAGAGTCCAACCAAGCAGTTGGTCGCCAAACAGCCGAACCCTGAGCCCGAGATGACGCTGTTCGACGACTTGGTCGCCGAGGAGGTTGCGGGTCTGCTCGCCATCGATGATGATGCGCTAGATCTGACGACCCTTGTCTCTGCCCACTCCCTTGACGCCGTTAGTCAGCGCCGTGAGTTGGTCCTTGGCCGGCCACGCCTTAACGACGGCGGGGGAGATGCGTGGCACTGGTATGTCGACCTCCTTGGTGGTCCGACGACTTCGGGCTCGCGACGGCCGGAGAGTCCGGCACCTTCGGCGCCGGACGAGGTCCCGGATGCGCAGGTTCGTCTTCGTCAGCGACGCGCGCAGCAGTCCCAGGCTGATGACCTGCGATGAACGCTTCGATGTCGGCAGCCGATGCTGCCGCTCTTTTTGACGGCGCCCGGTTAACTCTTGCTCGCCAGTTAGCCGGCAAACGGAAGAGTGACCTGGCGGGAGTGATCCGCAAGAGTCCAACAGCTGTCGCGGCCTGGGAGTCGGGAACCAAGCGGCCGACGGCGTCGACCGTTGCCGAGCTGTCTCTCGGCCTAGGAGTCGACCCCGCATTCTTCGCGGTCGCTCATGAGGACGTATCGAACCTGACGAGCCCTCCCCACTTCCGATCCCTGCGCTCCACAAGCCAGCTCGCCCGAGATCAAGCACAGGCCTACGGCCAACTTGCGGTCGATATCGCGACGGGCCTTGAGCGCCACGTCGAGTTCCCCAACGTTGATATCCAGCGGCTTGCCGTTGACGTCGACGACATCGAAAACGACGGACCCGAGGAGGCGGCGCGTCAGGTTCGGGAATCTTGGAGACTCGGTGTTAGACCCGCTGGTCACCTCGTGCGCGAGTTGGAGAACCACGGCGTGCTGGTGGTGTTTAGCCCGCCACAAGCCGCAGCGGTCGATGCCTACTCATTCGACAGTCGCCTCCGCCCCGTCGTCGTCCTCAACCCGCTGAAGCGGGACTACTACCGACAAAGGTTCGATGTGGCGCATGAACTGGGCCACTTGGTGATGCACGCAGATGCCGAGCCAGGCGGACGCATCGTCGAAACTCAGGCGCACCGATTCGCGGGCGAGCTGCTTATGCCGGCGGAGGAGATAGCCCCGATGCTGCCCCGCTCGATCAACAGCAGCAGCTGGACCTCATTGGCCAGGCTCAAGGAGCAGTGGGGGGTCAGCATGCAGGCGCTCCTCTTCCGCGCAAGGGAGCTTGGTGTCATGGGTGACGTGTCCTATCGGAACGCGATGACCACAGTCTCGACGCGCGGCTGGCGCCGTGCCGAACCCGGTCAGATTCAAGTGCTCGAGCAGCCGTCCCTCCTGCCCAGGGCGCTCGAGCTGCTGGAGGGCGAGGGCGTCGATGCTGGTCTTCTGGCCGCGCAGTGCCGTGTCCCCATCGAGCTCTTTCGGTCAGCGACGAGTCGAAGCCCTTTGGCAACTTCGAATGCACTACGGAGCGACACTGACGAGGACAGAAGGCGTGTGGTGTCCTTGCTGAGACCCGAAGGGTCTAGCGACTAGCAACCGTTCAAAGAGGCGAGGTGGGCATGGAATTCACGCTAGCCAGTCGGTCATTCGATCTGACGGCTGACCTTGTCCGTCGCGAGCTGACGGATCGCGTGCCGGAATCGATCCAGGAGTATTGGGTCGAGATCGATGGTGTCCGCTGGCCGGTGAAACAGGTAGTGGCGCTTGCTACGGGTCTCGATCGTCGGGCCTTCCAATCCCAGAACAGCCGGCGCCTTCTCGAGCGCCTTGGCTTCTCGGTCGGCCAGGGAGGGTCGGTGATCTCGGCCAACGCGAGGAGCTCGAAGCCGTGAGCCAACCGAGCCGCGTTCGACGCAGAGGCACTCGACGTCCTCGAGTCTGTGGACGTGCGAGTCACCTTCGACTGGCTCGCGCTGGCCCCGTCGTCCTGGACGCTGAGGGGCTGCCAAAGTTCCCATCGCTACCGCGACTGCCTGGCCTGTATCGATACGACTTCGGCCTAGATGATGCCGGTGTCCGTACCCTGTACATCGGCGAGTCAGTCGAGCTCATGCGCCGCGCCAGCAACTATCGCAATGCCAAGACGGATCGAAGCCGTCAGCGCACGAGCCGGAGGATCCACAAGGAGATCGTCCAGCAACTACAAGCCGGGGGGCTCGATTGAGTTTGCGATCGCTACGGGCGTGAGCATCCAGGACGGTGAAGACACTGATCTTCGCCTGAAGTCAGCCCGTCGCCTGGCGGAGAACGCCGCCGTCTTCGAGCTCAGACGACTCCCGCTACGCGGGTTCTGAACATCGACACTGACATTGGCGAGTCCGAGGGGGAGGAGTGAGGGAGCACCCCCACTGGTTCTCGGCGTCGATGTCGGATCGCTGCGCCGCAAGGGTGGCTTCGCGTGGTCGTCGGTCGACGTGTCACTTCACGGGCAGGATGACCCGAGCGTCTTGGGTGCTGCCTGCTGGACTCCACTTGTGCCGTTTGAGTCTTGGCCAGCCTTCGCGCTGGCCAGGATGGGCTGCTTCTCCCCAACCCACTCACTCGACTTCCACTGACAGACGAGGCGCAGTAGATGGTGCTGTTCTACGAACCGGATGGGGCGGGGCCGCTGAACGCGCCAAGCGGTTCGGCGCGCTTTCTGACGAGCTTCCTGAACTGTGAATGGCCCGTTCGGGCACAGTGGGGTCCACTGAATCGCTCAGAGCGATACTGAGCGAGGTGCTGTCACCGGGCGGGACCCGCGTGATCGGGGCCTGTTGGCGGCACGTCGTGGCATTGCCGGAGGGTGGTGGTGGTTGTAGCTGCGAGTCGCTGCTCGGCTGCCCGGCGCCGGGACTGAGGATCGGCCTTGGCTGTCTTGCGCTCTTCGGCGTTGATCTCATCGATGCGGGCCTGGGCGTAGGCCGAGCGGTTGCGGTCGCGCTCCATGCTCTCGGTGACGGTCTGGTGCTCGAGGATGCCGGGCGAGAGGTGAAGCTTGGCGCGGAGACGTTCGAAGGCTTCGAGCCAGCGCTCGGAGCCGCGGGATCCGAGGATGCGCGCGGCCTGGTGGATGAGCTTCTGGCGGACGTCGGTCTCGGACCAGTGGCCGGCGGTGCGCAGCAGGTGGTCGATCATCGCGTCTCCGAGCGGGGACCGGTTCTCGATGGCGGCGGTGATCGCGGCGGCGCCTTGGGTCTCGAACAGCTTGGCCGGGTCCAGGCCGTCGGGAAGTTCGAGGTGGGTGGGGTCGAGGTCGGCGGCGGTCAGGTGCCAGAAGGCCTTCTGCGCCGACTTCCAACCGGCGGGGTCGGAGTCGGTGGCCACGGCGATGCGGTCGCGGCCGTTGACGAGGTCGATGCTGGCGCGCAGCAGCTTGATCTGGTTGATGGTGAGCGCGGTTCCCATCGGGGCGATGCCGACGGCGGCGCCGCCGCTGCCGAGGGTGATGGCCAGCGCGTCCATGGGGCCTTCGACGATGGCTGGGAGCGCGTCGTCGGCGAGGCGTTCGCGGGCTTCGGCGTACCCGAAGAGCGCCTCGCCCTTGGTGAAGATGCTCGTGTTGCGGGTGTTGAGGTACTTCGGTCCGGCGAAGTCGTCGTCCGTCTTGGTGGGATTGCGGCGGCCGACAAAGCCGAGGATCGCCTCTCCTGCGGGGTCCTGGGGGTCGCGGATGGGCATGACCAGCCGGTCGCGGAAGAAGTCGCGGTAGTAGGTCGTGCCGTCGTTGCGTTCACGCCGAGTGACGAGGCTGGCCTGTTCGAGCTCGTCCAAGGTGGCGCCCTGGTCGGTGAGGTGGCGCATCAGGCTGCGGCCGCTGCCGGGCGCGTACCCGACTGAGTAGTTGGGGTGGTTGGCGAGGTCGGTCCCGAGCCGTTCGCGTAGGTAGTCCGGCGCCCAGGAGCGTGGGTAGCAGGACTCGTAGTAGGCCAGTGCGTGCTGGTTGAGCTCATGGATCCGCTCGGCCGGGATCTCGTTCGGGTCGGGGAAGGCGTTCTCGGCGGTGACCTCGACGGCCTGCTCCCACGGCAGGGGCGTCGCGTATGAGTCCTCGACGTACGGGTAGTCGCCGGCCGCGATGGCGTCGTACGACGTCGGGTCGTGCTCGTCCGGTGGCGGTTCCTGGTCCTTCGGCTCGGTGGCGAGGGTGTCGTAGTCGTCCGGGGCGGGGGAGTGGGGGAGAGGGACGTCGGTGTTGTCGGGCTGGTCGCGGTAGAAGGCGGCCATGAACTCGTCGGCGTCCTCGGGTGGCAGCAGGTCGAGGTCCGCGGGGACGTCGGCCTCGGGGTACGGCGCCTCGTCGTCACGGGGCGGCGGCGCTTCCGTCGGCTGGTCGGTGAGCATGGCGATGCGGAGTACGAGCGCGTCGGCGACCTCGACGCCGGTCAGGCTCCCGTCTTGGGGGACGCCGGCCAGTGCGCTGGAGAGGATCTCGGTCGGGGTCCAGCCGTGGTGCTCGCAGGCCTCGTCGACCCCCGCCACGAGCGCGGGCCAGGCGGGAGCCTTCTGCAGGTAGTCGGCCTTGGTGGTGCCGACGAGTTCGGCCAGCGCGGTGCGCCATGTGGGCTGCAGCAGGTTCGCGGAGTGCTCGTCGGCGCCGAGTGCAGCCGGCCCGAGGTGCGGAACCATGCGCCACCACAGCGCGGCGGCCTGCTGCTCGTCGGGCAGCGGCCGTGCGGCCGCGGCGGTGTCCGTGTCGGTGTCCTGGTCGCCCGAGAGGGATGGATCGGTGGCCAGTGCCTGCTTGATGTAGTCGGTCACGGGCAGCCCGGCGCGCTCGAGTCGGGCGAGTCGCTGGCAGAGTGGGGTGATCCACGGGTCGGCGCGGACGTTGTCGGGCAGCACCTGGTACCAGGTGCGCTGGGAGAAGGGGTAGCTCGGACGTGCCGAGCGGACGGCCCGGTTGAGCTTGGCCTGGTAGGCGCCGGGGGCGCCGATGGTGCGGTCGCCGGTGGGGCGCAGGTCGTTCTCGTCGGTCCCCGCAGCGGCTCGCCAGACTGCCAGGTCGGCCCGCAGGTCGGCGTCCTCGTCCTCGAGGAAGGGCTGTGCCCACACCGGTGCGGTGGCGCCGGTCCATCCCCGAGCCTGTTCGCGTACGGCGTCGATCTGTTCACGCACGAGCTGGTGGTAGGCGGCCGCGAACGGTCCCCAATCGTGGGCCTCGGCCAGCCGGGCTGGGATGCCGGGCAGCCAGGGCAGCGGCCCGTCGGTGGGCGCGGGAGCGTCCGGGTCGTGTGGCCGGGCCGCGGTGAGTTCGGCGACGAGGTCGTCGATGCGGCCGTCGAGCACGGCCGCGGGGTCGCGGGCGTCAGCAAGCGAACCGACGCCCACGGCGGCAGTCAGCAGCTTCAGAGGGCTGTGCTCGTCCAGTGCAATGAGCGCGAGATGGGAGCGCAGCGTCGGCCACGCGGGGGCCTCGGTGAGCCCGGTGATTAGTGCTTCGGCGTGCGCGTCGATCTTTTCCATGCCGACCAGGCCGATGAGGTTCTCGGCGCCGGCAGTGACAGCGTCGTGGTAGCGGGCGGCCATGTCGCCAACCAGCTGGCGCGGGTTGGTCTGCTCACGCAGCGCGGTGGTCGCGGAGACCGGCGAACCGTCGCGGCGCAGCATCTCGGCGATCCGGTCGAGCGCTGTCGGCGGGATCAGTGCCTCGGGCCGGATCAGATTGTGCGGGTCGCCGTCGCTGGCAACGTTGAGATAGAGGTGGTTGGCGAACTTGCCGCGCGACAGCGCGACGTAGAGCAGGTTGCGGTCTTCGTCACCGGTGAGGACGACGTGGCAGGTGCCGGTGGTGATGCCCTGCGCGCCGTGGACAGTGGTGGCGTAGCCGAGCTGGACCGTCTTGGAGACGTAGTCGGCGGGCAGAGTGATGGTCTTGCCGAGTTGGTCGTGGACCACGCGCAGCGAGCCGTCGGCGTTGACGCATCTGACGTGCCAGCGGTCGCCGTTCTTGACCCAGTTGGTGCGGCTGATGCGTAGGCGACGGTCGTTCTCGCGGGTGATGATCCGGTCACCTTCGGACACCTTCGTGCCGTCGGCCAGCGTCAGAACGCGCCCGATCTCCTTCTCGTCGAGGCCAGCGAGGCGGTCGTTGCGGGCCCGGGTGTTCAGCTCGGCGACGAGGTCGCGGGTGGGCGCGATCAGGACCGAGTCGGTGCCGTCGGCCCGGTCGGTGGCCCACGCGGCGTAGGCCTGGTCGGCACAGGCACCGAGGTCGCCAACATGGATGCGGCCCCGGTCGGCGTAGAACGCGATCGCCGACGGGTCGCCGTCGCGCAGCGCCAAGGTGGCGGCTGCTTCGGCGGGGTTGAGGCTGCCGTCACGGTTGCGGAAGCGGTGGACCTCGCTGAGAGTGACGGCGCCGACCTGGTGGGCGATGTTGCGAAGGACACCGCCGGCGGCGACCGAGGCGAGCTGTCGGTCGTCGCCGACGAGCCGCACCTGGCCGCCGCAAGAGGTGATGTAGTCGATCGCGGCCGCCAGATCGGTGGTCGCCGCCATGCCCGCCTCGTCGATCAGGACGAGGGTCTTGGGGTTGATCTCCATCCACGCCGGCGCCCCGCCGTGCTGATCCGGGTGCTGGGCGTGCCACACGAGCTTGGCCAGCGTGTCGGCGCGAACCTTCTTCCGACCCGGGCGCCACGGCCCGTTCAGGAGCCCCCTGGCCTTCGCCGCGGCACCCGCATCGCTGGCCTCGGGGTTGATCGAGGCGCCGAGTTCTTGCGCCGCGACCGCGGACGGAGCGAGGCCGATGACAGTGCCGCCGGAGTCCTGCCAGGCGCGGGTGAGGACGGCCATGGCGGTGGTCTTGCCGGTACCGGCGGGCGCGAGCGCGAGCTGGACGGCGCGGCCGCTGGTGGCCATCTCGCGGACCAGGGACTGCTGGGCGGCGTTGAGCTGGAGCTCGTTGGCGGCGGCTTCGGCAATCGCGATGCCGACGCGCACCTCGCTGATGGTGCGACCGCCGGCGCGTCGGGCGGACTCGACGATGCGCCGTTCGGCGTCGATCACGGCCTGGGAGGTGTACTGGCGGGCGCCGGCGAGGCTGTAGACGCTGACGATCTCCTCACCGTCGCCCCCGTGTTCGGTGCGCTGCAGGGGAGCGGGGATCGGCACGTCCTGCTCGGCCGCAGTGGTCGCGTGGGTGAGCGGGTCAGGGTCGTTAAAGGCGATCGAGTGCTCGGCGATCGCGGTGGCCACCACGCGGTCGACGGCGGTATCGAGGTCGGGCAGCCGGACGCCGTGGAAGCGGGCCTGCCGCTGTGCCTCGGCGCGCAGGTGCCAGACCTGCCAGGTCGCCCGGTCCTCGGCGACCCACTCGACGACACGCTGCGCGGTCTCGGCGACCCATTCGTCGGTGACGTCCTGCGCGTCCGGGCGGTGGCCGAGACAGCCCTCGACCATGTCCCGGACGGCCTGCTCACCACCGATGATCGCGGCGGCCTCGGCCAGCCACGCGGCCCGCTGGTCGGCCTCGGCGCGGGGTGCGTGCTTGGCCTGCCGGGTCTGGTCCCACGCCTTCTCCGCGAGGGTGACGGCCTCACCCTCGGTCGGCGGCCGACCGTGCTCGGTCTGGAAGGCGGCCGCCAGCTCGCGGCGGCGGGCCTCGATGGCACTGTGCCGCTTGGACCAGGTCTTGGCCAGCCGCTCGTCGACGCCGACGATCTCGCGCACGGGCCGCTTGTCGACGCCCTTGGCCAAACCGCTCCTGCGGTTCTCGAAACGAACCCCCAGCCGGGCGATCAGCTCGGACTCGATGAGGGTGTTGTACATCTCCGCAAGGGTGACGTTGGCCTTGTAGAGAACCCGTCCGTCGACCGCGAGCCAGCGGCCGGTCTCGTCCTGGACCTTGTTGCTGACCGCGACGTGGGTGTGAAGGTGCGGGTCGGAAGAGCGCGCGTCGCGGTGGGTGAACATGCCCGCGATCAGCCCCTTCGCCTTGACCTGCTGGAGGCCGCCGCGGCCGCGGCGCGTGAACAACACCTCCTTCTCCAGCCACGACAGCGTGGCCTCGACAGCCGAGTGATGGGCGGCCTCGATCTCCTTGGCAACGTCGCGATCGGCCAGCGCCCACAGCGTCGAGACGGACTTCACCGCGGCGAAGGTGAGGTCGTACCCAGCCACCGCGGTGGTCTGCTGACGGGTGGCCTTGGCCATGAAGGAGCCGCGCTCGCGGTCATCGATCGGGGCCCGACCGTGCTCACGGAGGAAGTGCTCGTTGCTCAGTTCGGTGCGGATCTTCGCCCGCACGTCGGCCGGCACCGGGGTCTTCCAGTGCTCGCCGTTCGCCAGGTTGTAGGCGACGTAGCGCTTCGCGGTCTCCTGGATGAACTCCGGCTGGTTGCCCAGGTACCGTGCGAACACGCGGCCGAGCTGGGAGGCTTTCTTGGCCTGCTCGACGCTCTTCTCTGCGTCCAGGGCGGCGTTCTCCAGCCGCTCCGCGTCCGGGTGGCGACCCTCGCCGAACAGGTTCCGCATGTGGGCCTCGGTGACCTGCGAGCCCACCTCGAGGTCGAGCGCACCGAGCCCCGCACCGAACCAACGGCCCGGCGACTCGCCCTTCTCGGCGTAGTAGTCGGCCAGCCCCGCATGGCCGCGGTCGGTCGCATCGTGCACGGCGACCTGGCGGGTCAGGTACGTGTACCCGTCGCCCGCGGTCAGCTTGTGCACACCCATCACGCCATGGAGAAGCAACCACGGCGACCCGGTTTCGGACACCTGCCCGGCACCAATTTCCGACAGTGCATGGGGTGCGAGGGATTTGGTGAGGTCGGGAAATGCGGAAAGTCGAGTGTGTGGGCTGGATTGTGGTGTTGGAAATTCGGTGAGGTCGAGGTGTCCGATCTGGGTCGGTCGAGGTTGCTTCTTGCTTGTGAAGGGGATCATGGCGGTTGCCGTGACGTGACGATCAAGGAAGAGGTGGTCCCCGATGGGGAAGGCGGCACAGGCACAAGCGGGTCGGGACCGGGCGCGGGATGCCCGGCTGAAGGCGGCGCGGGAGCGCCGGCTGAAGTTGGACGCGGACCAGCTGGTCCGAGAGCAGCGCATCGACGAGGCGTCGGTCGACGTCGAGGTCGCCTGGGAGGAGCGGGCGCGGGCTGAGCAGGCGGTCATTCACGCGGAGGTCGCGGCCGCGGCCGCGATCGAGCGGCTGCTGGCGGAGAAGGTCGCGATCAAGGACGTCGTGCAGCTCACCGGGCTGGACCAGGCGACGGTACGCCGTCTGCGTCAGGTCGAGACCGACACGGGAGACGACACCGGAGCCCACTCGGCCGACGGCACCGTCGAAGACACCGGCGACGCTGCCGAGGCCGCCGGCATCCAGGTGGCGTGATGACCGGCGGCTCGGAGGATCCTTCGAGGGCATCTCCGCGACAGACCTGCGGCGGATGCTGGTCGACGCGGCCCAGCAGGCGCGGCGTGAGCAGGCGGTCCTCTGACCGAGCTGCAGTGGCGCGGTGAACCGCTCGAGGAGCCGGCGGCGCCGGCGAGCGCGTCGGACCAGCCGAAGCCGTCCGCCGCTGCCAAGGAGCGGTTGACCGCCGCGCGGGAGCGATTCGTGGCCGCTCGACGGCGCTGAGGCCGCCGGACATGCTCCCTGACCGGCCCAAGGAGCGGAACACGCCCTCGCCGGGCACTCGGCAGCCGCCCGGGATTCCCTCTTGAGCGGGCAGCCGGCGACGTCAGCACGAGCTGCTGAGATCCTGGTCAGGATGGCCACTGACCTAGATCTAGATCCTCCTCGACCCGGCGCAGGTCGCCCAGTTGCGTGAGGGGGCTGCGCAGGCACACACCACCACGACCCGCACGGTGGAAGCGGATCGTCGACACCACGGTCGGCCTGGCGACCTTGTTAGACTGGCCGAGCCTCGCCGGGCAGATCGAGACCGCGCAGATCGGCGCTGCTGGTCGTGCTGGCCGAGGAACACCTTGTGGTTACGGGCAGCGGCTACGGGACGCTCATCGCGGCCATCGGCGTTGGCGCGGCTCTCGGCCCACTCGCACTGCTGCGGCTCATCCGGAACCCGCGCCGACCAGTATTCGTGCTCGGTCCCTTCGCACTGCGCGGCGTCGTCGATCTGCTGATCGCGAGCGTGGCCGTGTTGCCGGTCGCGGTGGTGGCATTGGTGCTCTACGGGGTCGGTACCTCCACCGGCGAGGTGACGTTCAACTCGATGCTCCAGGCCGAGACGCCCGAGCACAGCCGCAGCCGGATCTTCGCCACGATGGGCGTCCTTTGGCAAGGCGGCAGGCTCGTCTCCCTCGGCGCCGGAGGACTGTTCGCCGACCTGTACGGCATCACTGCGGTGTGCTATCTCGGCGGCGAGCTGTCCTACAAGTGCCTCGTCGGCGTCAACCCGCATCAGATGGACGCCGACTCGCCGCTGTTCGGGAGCAAGGACTGGAGCTGATGCCATCGGTGCGGCAAGCGGTGCGAGCGCCGATGGTGGACACCGCGATGGCGGCGGCGAGCCGGCGCCTCGGCGGCTTGCTCGCCGCGCTCCCCAAGAGGCGAACGGCCGGATCGCGAGGGTTCTAGCCGAAGCACGTCCTTCTTCCGAACGGGTACATCGTCGAGCTGGTCCTACCTTCTCCGCCCTGGAGCGTGCGCCGGACTTCTCCAACCGCGGTCCGCCCGTGCTGATCAGCGGATTCCGAACCCCCGATGCCCTGGCCGCGATCGACCGGTCCGACCTCGCGGGGTGCTCCGCGCCCGCAAGGTCCGCTATGCGCTACTCCCACAATGCTCGCGACCGCGCGCCCTGTCCGCGGCCGCCGCGGAAGGCGCCAGACTGCCGGGCCAGGCCGTGGCCGCCGACCTCATCGCCCGGTTCGCTAGCTGCCGGACGCCGTCGGGCTTCGCCATGTCGATCGCGAGCCCGCGTTTGATGTGCGCCGGCTGGATCAGGGCGGCTTCCCGTCGACGACGTCGAACCCGTTGTTCATCTCCGGCATCGCCCGGACCGCCTTGACCAGCGCAGAGCCGATCAGGTGCGTGAACGACACCTTGCCGCCACGCGCAGGGGCCAGGTGATTGTTGATCACCGTGCAGTTGTCGATGAGCAGCTTCACCGGCACCGACCGAACGCTGTGGCCGTCGGGACCGACAGGCTGGCGTCCATGTTCTGCGCGGCCCGTGCAGGGGCACCGCGGAGCACGGTCATCTCCGGCTCGTCCGTGGCCTCGGCCTGCTGCGCCGGCTCGGGCTTCTTGGGGTGTCGGGCCGGTGGTGGCACAGCCGATCGGCACCGGGGGCGGCCTCTTCCGAGGGGCCTTCGCGGGCGTCTGTTGCGCCCGTGGGCGCGCCGAGGCGGCACTTTTCACCTGCGGCGTGGGGCCGGCTGCCTTCGCCTCGGTTCCACAGCCCCGCCGTCATGGAGTTCTTCTCGCCCTTCGCGGCCGGCGCCTTCTCGGCTGGCTTCGACGCCTGCGGCTCGGGCTCCTGTCTCCGCGGCTCGGCGGCGCGGGTGGTGCCGGCGTTGGGGCTCACGGACTTATCGGAGCCCGTGCTCACCAGGCGTGTAGTTCTTGAAGAACTCCCACCACGCACGGTCCACGGTGTCGCGTGCGGTCACAGATCGCAGTGCCCGATCGCGCAGGTCGCTCCTGGTGCGGGTTGCTTGACCGGGAGCGGGTCCGTCCGCCAGGCCGCCGGATCCGGGTGACCGGCGCGTTCCCAGCGTTGGGCGTGCAGCACACACGGGCCACGCCGCGAGGAGCCGTAGCCGCAGCCGATGACCGCAGACCATGTTCGGACGCCCGCGTCGCCACCGCGGACCGGTGGAGGCGATGAAGCCCTCCAGGTCCGGACGTCCCGCCTGGACCCAACGCTGAGGGTGGCCCTGACACATCTACTATCCGTGGGCGGACCGTTCACATTCACGGACCCGGCAGGTGCGGCCGCTGAAGATCGGGTCGTCGGCGTCGAAGACCAGGACGTCGTCGCGGAACTCGGCCCGGACGGTGGCCATCAGTTTCTCCAGCAGCCCGGCGGTTCCTGCCCGGGTCATCGTGGTCGGGAGCTGCGGATTCACAGGCGGACCTCGGTCCCGGTGAACCAGCCTGCCTGTTCCAGCACGCGGCGGGCGTCCTCCTGGTGAGGTGTCCGTAGATGTCGGCGGTCGTGGTCACCGAGGCGGGCCCAGCAGCTTGGAGACCACCTCGAGCGGGACCGCGTCACGCAGCATCCTCGTGGCCGCGGTGTGCCGGAACCAGTGCGGGTCGAAGTCAATCCCGGTCCGCTTGCGTAACCGCAGGACCAGGTCGTAGACAGCCCGGTAGGATAACGCATGTCCGATCGGGTCGCCCCAGAGGTTGACGAACACGTGGTCGCTGTCGAGGTCCCCGTACTCGGCATGGAGGTAATCGGCGTAGAGCCGCAGCAGGTCAGTGCCGACCGGGATCGTGCGTGAGCGGCCGGTCTTGACCCGGGCGCCGTTGTCGTTGACCCGGGCGGTGATGGACACCTCGCGCTCTGCCGCAGCGAGGTCCTCATGGCGCAGGCCCAGGGCCTCCCCGATGCGCATCCCGGTGTCATAGAGCACCGCGAACAACAGCCGGTCCCGCAGTCGGGTGCACGCATCCAGGATCGTCTGCACCTCGGCTGCGGTGAGCACCCGAGGGGTCCGCTGCGGCGTCTTCAGCGCGATCGCCCGCCGCTTCCGCGGGCCGCTCTTGCTCAGTCCTCCAGCCGAACCTCGCGCCAATCCATTCCGTGGTGGGCCAAGAACACGAAGTAGTCCTTCAAGTCGTGGGCGTAGGCCTTCACCGTGTTCGGTGGCCGCTGTTGTGGCTGGCGATCTGCAACATCGAGGACAAGCGAGCCCGCCACCGCGAGCGAGACCGAGGGAAGAAGGGCAAGGACCGCAAGGCCCAGTCGCGATCGCCTACCCCGACCGCATCAACCCCCGCCTATAGAACCCATCCGGACAAGTAAAGGGATCGGCCCCCTTACACAGAAAACTTGACACGCTCCCTGGACGATGTTCTAGGTCACCGACGCGCCCCGCGAGCAGCTGCGCCCGGCCGCCCAGCCGACGCCGCGAGTGAGGATCTGTGATCCACCCGGTGCTTGCGGCAGGGCTCACTCGTTCGCCGCTTCGCCGTAAACCGGGCACAGGGTGACCGCGTCACCGGTGGCGGCCAGCACGCCTTCGGTGGCGCGCAGCACCTCGACCACGAGCTCGGGCTGGGTCAGCGCGAACATCGATGCCCGCCCCTGCGGCCGGGAAGCCACCAGTGCACAGTCGCGCAGGCAGGCAGGCGCATGTAGACCGTGGGCTGGGCCGCCCCAAGTGCGCGTCCATGGCGCTGGCTCTACGCGACAGCAATACTGGGGACAGCGCCGCGATCGAGAGCGGCGAGTAGGCACCGAGGATCACCTCATAGCGCAACACCCCGCGGGACTCTGTCGGTCCAGTTTCGGCCGTCGTCGACAGAGATTGATCCCGCAGCAAGTCGAACCTCCCTGCCTTGACGGGGTGACACGCCCCTGCTATTGTTCGTTCGAAATAACGACCTGCGTTCATTATGACGAACTGAGGCTTTATGGTTCTCCTGGGGTACCGCGATCGCAACGTTCACGAGCTCGTCGTGCACGAGACAGCTCTCCGAGCTGGCAGTTATGCGCGCCTCGGTGTCGACGTTCAGACCGTGGCCGGTCACGAGCACCCCGAGGCGCCGCTTTCGGCGGGTCTGGGTGGTTCGCTGATTGAGACGCTCAAGGGACACCGGACCTGGTGCGCGGGTCTTGTTCACACCCTCCACCCGTTCTTTTGGGTATGGGATCGGGGAGAAGGCGCCGCCTTGACCGACCTGCGGAGCCTCGCGGGCCATCCAGACGGGTCCATTGTCTCGGCGTTCACCGACAAGCTGTTGGAAGACCGCGGGCTTCGAGTAGAAGCGCTGGATGTGGAGCGCTTTCCGGTGGGCATTCCGGGCGATCACGAACGACTGAAGGCCTTGATGTCCGGAAGCGTCGACGCCGCCGTGCTCGGAACCTCCTTCGCGCCGACAGCGTTGGCGCGACTGGGACTCACGCAGCTGCTGTTCTTCGGGGATGCGATGATGTTCCCGACGGCCGGTCTGGGGATCGACGCGGCCATGATCGATCCCGACGGCTGGGAGGTTCGCGCTGTCATCGACGCCCAGCGTGAGGGCCTCGAACTTATCAAGGCGCAGGCGACCGTCGCGGTCAATGCCGTCGCGGCACTCCTGCCGGAGGCCTCGCGCGAGGACGCGGAAAGACTGCTTCGCGACTACGTTGCGCCGAACTACGGCCCGACACCCGAGGATGTTGAGACCGTCGGGAGCGGCTCCGTCGCGTGGCTGTCGGACGTCCTAGCCGTAGAGCCAGGGTCGGTCCGGAACTTCTACGAGAAGGTCCGATGAGTACGCGACGGCGCGAGGACCTGGTGGTCGAGGTGACGCACGCGAGCAAGGGGCTCGGAGTCTCGGTGCGAGGCCATGAACTGACCATCGATGAGACGGAGAAATACGGGGGGCACGATGCGGGGGCCAATCCCGTCGAACACATGTTGGCCGGCGTTGCCAGTGCATCTGTAGTGGTGCTCGGGATCTTAGGTGAACGTGATATCGCTGAGGTCGTCTGCCTTAAAGTGTCAGCCACGCTCAATGTGGACCGCGTGATGGGCGTCGATGACGGTGCTGCGTTCGACACGGTTCGACTGGACTGGACGGTGCAGGACGAGGAGCAGGCGGACCGACTGCGCAAGGTGCTGCCCGTCCTCGCCGCTCGCCGACCCGGACAGGCGCTGGTCGAGTCGGCGGCACTTGTTGTGGAGGAGATCGCCGTTCGGCCCTAGCTCTGAACGGGCGGCAAGGGCGCAAGGACAAGTGGAACAGCTGAGGACGAACTCCGGAGGACGAAGGTGGCGAGAACGAGACGGCGAAGTCCCGAAAGCCCTCAGGCGCTGACGATAGGCAGTTCGCCAGTACCATGCGTCCGAGGGGCCGACGTAGGTGACGGCGTCCGTGACCGATGTTGGGCAGTCATCCCGCAGAAGCCACCCTGGGCACGGCGAGGGACTGCTGGGGGTCAAGCCGACGCGACGTCGCGCCATCGCGATTGCGATGCTGGCATGACACCGTCGCGGCGGTCAGCGCGACCGAGTGGGTCCAGCATGTCGCTTTGTTCTTCGAGCTCCTGCGGACCAGCGAGGGTGCACGGGCGAGACGTGATGGCCGTGCCCTCTATCGGCCTCAACGGCCCCGTCCAGCTCCGGGGCGTACTGCGATCCCTCGCGCGGTTCCCCGGGTACGGGTTGCGCATCGTACCGGCGGTTCTCACTCTCCGCGCCCTCCCTCCGCGGTGGCCGGCTGCCTACCTTGCCGATGCCGAGCACCACGGGCAGGGATACACGCAGGACACGTCTGGTGCCGTGCAACGATCTTTCACCGTGACCGCCAACGGGGCGGCGAGCGCGCCTACCCCCGTACGTCGACCCCCGCACACGCGGGTGGAGGCTGCTAAATCGCTCCACCCACACCCGGACGCGAACTTGGTGCGGACCGACGTCCGCGACCTGGACCCGCCGACTCCGACGGCGCTCGCCAGTGGTGTTCATACGCGCGCGCACGTTGACAAACTCCACTCCGCCCAATTCTCGAGGTGATGGCATGAGTTGCCCTGTGTCAACGTCTGCCAGTTCAGGCGGCCTTCGGAGTGTGTTCGTTGAGGACGCGTTGGAGGGCGTTGTGTCGGTCGGGGTCGTAGGCGACGCCGTCTTGCCAGCAGCGCCAGATGATGTTTGCCCAGGCGCGTCCGAGGATGCGGACGGCGTGGGGGTGGTCGTGTCCTCGGGCTCGCGCGCGGTCGTAGAGGTCGGCGGCCCAGAGGTTGGCCCGGCGGCAGTCGCCGGCGAAGCCGCAGAGGGCGTCGCGGAGTTCCTTGTCGGCCGACCAGCGGAAGGTGACGGCCTTGACCTTGCCGGACTGGCGGGTCGAGGGTGCGACGCCGGCCAGGCAGGCCAGGGAGTCGGCGGTGGGGAACCGGCCGCGGGCGTCGCCGATCTCGGCCAGGAGCCGGGCGGCGCGCAGGGTGACGGCGCGGGGCAGCGACTTGATGATGTGGGCGTCGGGATGGACTTCGAGCTGTTCGGCGATCACATCGGCCAGGGCAGCGATCTGGGTGTTCAACCCGTGCAGGACCGCGACGAACGCCAGGGTCACCGCGGCGTTGGATTCGGCTTCGCTGTGGTTGGTGCCACGCGGTGCGGCCAGCAGACGGGCGTGCAGCACCTCGGCGGGGACCCGGCCGGAGTAGCCGACCTTGGATATCCAGGCAGCGAGTCGGTCGGGGGTAAGCCAGTCGGCCTTGGTCTGGGTGGTGAACCGTTCCAGGAACCCCAGGCTGATCGGGGAGTCGATGGCGGCGAACAGCCCGACGATGCCGGGGAACACGATCTGCAGATGAGCGCGGAGCTGGTTGGCCGCGGCGACGCGGTGCTCGACCAGGTTGCGGCGGGCGCGCACGCTGCTGCGCAGCGCGATGGTCGCCGGAGTGGAGCGGGTCAGCGGGGTGAGGCGGCGCCGGTCGGTGCGGACCACGTCGGCGAGGACATAGGCGTCGTGCCGGTCGTCCTTGTTGCCGGCCGATCCGTAGCGCGAGCGCAGGTTCTTGACCTGGTTCGGTGCGATGACGAGCACGACCAGCTCGGCGGCGAGCAGGGCCTCGATGACGGGGCCGTCGCCGCGTTCGATGCCGACCTCGACCACACCGGCCATCAGCAGACGGCGGATGAGCCGCTTGAGGCCAGCAGCGGTGTGCTCGACCATGAACCGGTCCAGGACCTCGCCGTCGGCATCGACGATGCAAACCGCGTGGTCGTCCTTGGCCCAATCAACACCCGCGCAGACTCGCGCTGGCACGGTGGCAGGGGTGACACTCATTGTCAGTTCCTCGCTGTTGGAGCAGTGAGAGAACACGCGGTGGTCCCGGGACGCCACAGCCGGTCGCTCACTGATCGGCGCTCTCCGGCGCACAGCCCTGTAGCCGGTCTGGGTGTCCTGGGCCACCGGACCCCGCAGAACGCATGCTGGACCTCGAAGGTCGAGCGAACGTGGCGGTGGCCCGGCGGGGACCAGGGGTGCATCAGCAGATCATCTGAACCCGCCGACCAGAGGATGGTGCACCAGTGAGGCGAGCGGCTCCAGATGGCTCGGAGCATTCAGCATGTTCGCTCCCGCGGGCGCTCGTCCGCACGTCGGTCGACGTACCGGTCGGCCTCCCGGGTGGCGAGCGAGAGATGGCACGCGCCTTCACGTTCTCCAGCCTCGTGGACCAGGGCGAGCATCTGGCCCTGGGGCTCGGCTCCTACCTCCGCCCCCTTACCGGGACTCCGGTCGTCCGGGTGCACTCGGAGTGCTTGACCGGGGACGTCTTCAGGTCACGCCGTTGCGACTGCGGCTCTCAGTTGGAGGAGTCAATGGCGGCCGTCGCGTCCACTGGTGGGTACCTGCTCTATCTGCGTCAAGAGGGAAGGGGCATCGGTCTCTACGCCAAGCTTGACGCCTACGGCCTGCAGGACCAGGGTCTCGACACCTTCGAGGCCAACATGGCGTTGGGGTACGATGAAGACCCTCGCGATTATCGCGTGGCGGCCCAAATGCTCATCGCGCTCGGCGTGAACCGGGTGGATCTGCTCACCGGCAATCCCCGTAAGGCCAGTGAACTTGCGTCGTGGGGGATCGGCATCAGTGGAGTCTTCCCTACCCGCCGCCACGAGACGTCCGAGAACACACACTACCTCGCCGCCAAAATGTCACGCGGGCACCGGTTCCATCCTCAGGCGCCGGTGAGCCCGGTCGACCAGCATTTGTATTCATGACCGCCACGCTGCGACACGTGCACGTATGGCGTTCTCTGGCCTCACCGGAGATCCGAGGGGGTGACGACCTCGGGAGCTGATTTCCCAATACATTGTTGAGGGAAGCAGTGCGATAGGGCCCGTCCTCGACGGTGATGGTCACTAGTGGCGTGTCTGACGAGTAGATAACTATTTGGATCGTAGATTGGGGTGATGCCCCAGCAGACCCGTTGCCGATGTCGAAGGTCCAGCGGAGAGGCGTTGGAGGTGCTGGTCCGTACGCGGTCGGCGCCGCATCGTCAGTGAACCGTCGCGCGGTTTGATGCCGTATCTTCCTGAGCCCTGATCCGTAAGTTGTTCAGTGGCCCGGGAGGGTCGGGTGTGGCTGAGCCTTGATCGCCCTTGAGGTGGCTCCGGTGGAATGGCCGCCCGGCTCCTCCGGGGCGCCTTGGCTGCTGATTGAGATGCGCGTTCTGGTCGCTGTTTACGGATCCGCCAGCGAGGAGCTCTTCGGGCCGACGATGGAGTCGAGTCACCGAAGGGAGACCAACGGATGGAAGAGCCAGCTTCTCAGGGCTGGGCTGGTGTCGACGTCGGCAAGGGACACCACTGGGTGTGTCTGATCGACGAGGCCGGCGAAACGTTGTGGTCAAGCAAGGTCTACAACGACGAGACCGCGATCCTCGAGGCGATCAGTGCGATCAACACCCGTGCCGATCAGGTGATCTGGGCCGTGGACGTCACCGGGACCATGTCGGGGCTACTGCTGGCGCTGCTTGCCGCTCACGACCAGAGCGTGAAGTACGTGCCCGGCCGGATCGTGAACAGGATGTCTGAGACCTACCGCGGTGAGGCGAAGACCGATGCCCGCGACGCCTACGTGATCGCTGAGTCTGTCCGCCAACGTGGCGACCTGACCGCAGTGGAGGTGTCGGCGACATTGGTGGCCGAGCTGCGACTCCTGGTCACTCACCGCACCGATCTGGTCGCTGACCGAGTCCGCATGGTCAACCGGCTCCGTGACGTCCTCAGCGGCTACTTCCCCGCACTGGAACGGGCTTTCGACTACGCCCACAGCCGCGGAGCGCTGGTCCTGCTGAGCGGCTACCAGACACCCGCGGCGATCCGCCGCATCGGCCAATCGCGGCTGCAGGCATGGCTGGTCAAGCGGAAGGTCCGCAGCGCTGCGCAGATCGCTGCCGGCGCCGTCGGTGCAGCAACTGCCCAGCACACGGTGGTCCCCGGTCAGGACGTAGCCGCGACGATCGTGGCCGATCTGGCCACCCAGTTGCTGGCGCTCGATGAGCGGCTCAAGGACCTCGATGCCCGGGTCACCGACACGTTTCGAGCCCATCCTCAGGCCGAGATCATTGAGTCGTTGCCCGGCATGGGACCGATCCTCGGCGCCGAGCTCATCGCTGCAGCCGGCGATCTCAACGGTTATGCCAACGCTGGCTGTCTCGCTTCAGCCGCTGGGCTAGTTCCGGTTCCGCGGGACTCGGGTCGACGGACTGGGAACATGCACCGCCCGATGCGCTACTCCCGCAAGCTGCGGCGCGTGTTCTACCTGTCTGCCAACGCAGCGATGATGCGAGAAGGACCCAACCGGGACTACTACCTGAAGAAGCGCAGCGAGGGCGACAAGCACGTCCAGGCACTCATCTGCCTGGCCCGTCGCCGGGTCGACGTGCTCTGGGCGCTACTGCGTGACAACCGCGTCTTCACGTCGAATCCACCGCTACGAACCGCTTGACAACTTCATTGAGATTCCACCGACGTTGATTCGTGATGGGTGATTTTGCTGATTCGCGGTGGGACTCGGGTAGTGGGCATGGCTGACCCGCCGGTCTGCTCCGGCTCTTCCACTTGAGGCCCTCGGGTTGTGCCGTCGCCGGCTGGTTGGTCAGGTCGTGATCGGGCTTGGCGGGCCGGTCGCGGTCGACCACAGCGACTCCCATCCGGGTGCCAGGGCCAGTGGGTTGGCAGGTGCAGCACGAGCCGGCGACCGGTGGTGGCGATCCGGGCGGGGATGTTGACGATCTGGGTCCGCAGGGTCGCCCAGCGGGCGGTGTGCATCGCGGCCGCGGCTGCGGTGGCGCGGGCGAGGTTGAACGCGATCACCGCGCAGGCGACCCAGGCTGCGTTGGCGGAGTACTTCCCGCTGGTTATCTGGGGCCGTTTCGAGGGCGTCCACGACGTGCATGACGAGGGCTCTGTGCTCGGGGACCGCGTGCTGGATGCGGTTACCTTCCGTTGTCCATGACGCAGACGGAACGTCCTTTATGCGAGTCCAGCGCGTGCTCATGCCCGGTTCTCGGTTCGAGTCGTGGACGGTCCTGGGTGATGACCATGTCCCGGTCGATCCGGTCGAGCGGTTCCTCGGCTACTTGTCCTCGATCGAGCGGTCACCGAACACCGTCAAGGCCTATGCGCATGATCTGAAGGACTGGTTCACGTTTTTGGCCGGGCGGGACCTGGACTGGCAGACGGCGACGTTGGAGGACGTCGCGGGGTATGTGGCGTGGCTCCGGCTGCCTCCCGAGGGGCGCGACGGGCGGGTGCAGGTGTTGCCGTCGGTGGCGCATCACTGCTCAGCGGCGAGCGTGAACCGGAAGCTGGCGGCGTTGACGTCGTTTTGCGAGTTCCACGCCCGCCACGGAGTGGCACTGGCTGGCTTGCTGGTCACGATGGCGCCGCCGGGTCGGGGGCGGTCGTCGTCGGTGACGTCGTTCAAACCGTTCTTGCAGCACATCGTGAAGCACGGGGATCAACGGCGCCGCACGATCAAGCTGGCGTCCCCGCAGCCACGACCCCGGGTGCTGACCACGACCGAGGCGCAGACGATCCTGGACGCCTGTGACCACCTGCGCGACCGGCTGTTGTTCGCGCTACTGCTGGACACCGGGATGCGGATCGGTGAGGCGCTCGGGCTGCGGCACGAAGACCTCGACATCGCCGGCTGCCAGGTCGGGGTGGTGCCCCGAGTCAACGACAATCGGGCCCGGGTCAAGGGCAGCCGCCCCCGGTTCATCCCGACCAGCGGTGCGTTGATCCGGCTCTATGCCGACTACCTCAACATCGAGTACGGGACGCTGGATTCGGACTACGTCTTCGTCAACCTGTGGGGACGCCCGCACGGGCATCCGTTGACCTATCCGGCGGTCTATGACCTGGTGGGGCGGCTGCGCCGCCGCACCGGCGTCGACTTCTCGCCGCACTGGTTCCGGCACACGTATGCGACCTGGCTCCTGCGCCGAGGGGCGGGGATGGAGAGCGTGAAGGAACTGCTCGGCCATGCCTCGATCACCACCACCGTCGACACCTACGGACACCTCACGATCGAGGACGCCCGCGCCACGTTGGCGGCCGCCGGCTGGTTCACCGGAGCCGAGGTCCGGTTATGAGCCCGGCCAGGAGGCCGGCCGCGGCAACAAGCACCTGGCCGGGGCTGCTGGAGAAGCTGATGAGGGCGGTCCGCTGCGAGTTCCGCGTCGACCTCTACGTCCCCGACGCCGATCATCCGGTGCTGGGTCGTGGTTGTTGTTCGGTGACTGGTTGTGACCGGTCGCCGTCGGGGAACCGGTTGTGCTCGACCCACCAGAAGCGATGGATCGACCGCGGGCGGCCCGAGCTGGCTGAGTTCCTCACTGACCCTGGACCACCGCTGAACGGGCGTCGCGACTTGACCGGGTGCACCGTGCCGGGCTGCCGCTACGGCAGCAGCGGTCTGGGGCTGTGCATGCGGCACCGCAGCGCCTGGACCACCAGCCGCCACCCCGACCCGGTGGCTTGGGCCGCGGCCGCGGTCGCCGCGGACCCGACGGGTCGCAGGAGCTGCGGGCTGCCGTTCTGCTCGCTATGGATCGACAGCGAACGAAACCGATTCTGCAAGGCCCACGAGACCCGGTGGCGGATGCAGGGACGCCCTGAGGTGGAGGGGTTCATCAGCCGTTGCCTGTTGACCGGCCGGGACCGCATCGACTTCTCCGGGCTCCCACCGCTGCTCAAGCTCGAGCTGCAGTACGCCGTCCAGTGCCGCGCCGACGCCGCGACGATCATGCTGCCGGCACCGGTCGTCAACTGGGCGATCCGCCAGGCTCGGGACGCCGCGGTGTCCTCGCTGCTGGACCAACCGGCACCCTGGTGGGCCGATCGAGCGGGGCCGAAGACGAACAGCTATCCGGCGTTCCTTGCCTTCGCTCGAGACACCGTGGAGACGCTGCACGAGGGCACCGGCTGGGAGGTGGAGTATCCCCGCGACATCTGGCGGCTGGAACGGCTGCCCGGCCTGACTCCCAACCCCGGCAAGGCCTCCTCACGGCACCGGCTGCGTTTCGACCAGATCACCCAGCCCTGGCTGCGCGAGCCGGTGAAACGCTGGTCCCGGCTGCGGCTGTCGTCCGGGCTCGCGGTCGGCACCGTCGTCTCCGACGTCAAGGCATTGAGGCGGTTCAGCGGCTTCCTGGCCGAGGCCGTCCCCGAGACCGACGCCATCGCTGGCCTGGACCGTGCGCTGCTGGAACGCTACCTGGCGTGGCTGGCCACCGCCGAGGTCGGACCCGGCGCCCGTGAGGATGCCGTGACCTGTCTGGGGATGTTCTTCCAGGCGCTGCGTCAGCACGGATGGGAGCCGAGCCTGCCGACGACCGCGGTGTTTTTCACCGGTGACCTGCCCCGCCGCTCAGGCAAGGTCACCCGGCACCTCGCCGAGCACGTGATGGCCCAGGTCGAAGCAGTTGCCAACCTCGACCGTTGGCCCAACCCTGAGGGACGACTGGTCACGTTGATCTTGATGCGGGCCGGCCTGCGGGCGACCGACGCCTGCACGTTGGCCTTCAACTGTCTGCTCCACGACGGCCAGGGCGCTCCCTACCTGCGTTACGTCAACAACAAGATGCGCCGTGAGGCCGCCGTCCCGATCGATGCTGACCTCGAGGTCGAGATCCGTGCCCAACAGCAACGGGTCGCGGCCCGGTGGCCGGACCGGCACCCGCACCTGTTCCCGCAACTCAAGGGCAACGCTGGCGGTCAGCGTCCGTTGAGCTACTACAGCTACCGCGGCATGCTCAACGCCTGGCTGGCGCTCTGTGAGGTCCACGACGAGCACGGCGGCCAGGTGCACCTGACCCCGCACCAGTGGCGCCACACCTTCGCCTGCCGGCTGATCAACCGAGACGTCCCCCAGGAGGTCATCCGGGTCCTGCTCGACCACGAGTCGACGCAGATGACTGCCCACTACGCCCGGATCACCGACCAGACCGTCCGGCGGCGTTGGGAGCAGGCCACCAAGGTCAACATCAACGGCGAGCGGGTCGACATCGACCCCGACGGTCCGCTCGGTCAGGCGCAGTGGGCCAAGACCCGCTACGGAATGGCCACCCAGACGCTGCCCAACGGCTACTGCGGGCTCCCGGTGCAGAAGAGCTGCCCGCACGCCAACGCCTGCCTGACCTGCCCGGTGTTCATCACCGGACCCGAATTCCTCCCCGAACTGCGTGAACATCGAGGCCGCACCCTCGCGCTCATCGACAAGGCCGAAGCCGACGGGCACACCCGGCTGGCCCAGATGAACACCGAGGTCCTGACCAATCTTGACAAGATGATCGGTCAGATCGAACACGAACCGGCAGGGACCGCCGATGCGAGCTGACAACACCCGACACCTCGTCAGCGCTGCCCGGGACCGGGCCGAGCAGACCCGCACCCGGGCACTCCGCGCGCTGCGCCGACTCGACCAGGACGGCGCTGCCATCACCTTCGAGGCCGTCGCCCGCGAGGCCGGCGTCTCCCGCTCCTGGCTCTACGCTCAAGCCGACCTCCGCGACCAGATCCAAGCGCTACGGGCACGCCACACACCGACTCCCTCGACGCCGCGGACCCCGCAGCGGCAGGCTGCCAGCGACGCCTCGCTGTTGCGACGCCTCGAGGCCGCGACCGAACGGATGCGCCAGCTCGAAGCAGACAACCGTCAGCTGCGCGAGGCACTCGCCGAAGCCCTCGGTGTTACCCGCACAGCCCGAGTCACCGGCCAGACCTCGCGCCGCAACACGCCCGGGAGGCAAGCCGCCGAACTCATCGGTCCGTGCTGACAACTGCCGTCACGCTATTGCGTCGACAACACTGTCCGCGACGCAAACATGCAGGTCAGCGACCCAGTCAGCACCCCGACTGAAGATAACGGACGGCAGGTGCGCGAGCGGCCCGTCCTTGAGTTCGGCGATGACCTGCTCAACGATCGCGTGATCGCGGTGACGCTGATCGGCCTCGACCATGCCCAGGGTGCTGTTGGTGATGAAGGCGTGGTGACGGTAGGACGCGAACAACTCGCCCTGCTCGCTGCGGAGCGCGTCGTTAATTGTTAGATGGTTCGGTGTCTGAAATCATGAGGCATGGCGAATCGTCCTGCTCCGGCGTTGGTTCTTCGTGATGGTGATCGCGCAGAGCTTGAGCGATGGACCCGTTCCGACCGGTTCGGGGCTCGGCCGCCAAGCGTGCGCGGATCGTGCTGCTGGCTGCGGAGGGCGTAGCGAACACGCGGATGGCGGAGTTGACGGACGCGACGGTGACGACCGTCTTGAACTGGCGCGGCCGCTATCAGAATCGTGGCATTGCCGGGCTGCGTGATGCTCCGCGGCCGGGTCGGCCAAGGACGTTGGATCATCGACAGATCGTGGCCGAGACGTTGAAGCCGCCGCCT
>NZ_BCRJ01000012.1 GCF_001552535.1 Nocardioides jensenii JCM 1364 = NBRC 14755
GCGGACGTCCTCGCGGGCGACCGTCGTACGGCCGTGCCAGGCGGCGTGCGCGATCGCGGCGCGGGCGGTGACGATGTCGGCGCGCATGCCGTCGACGTCGAAAGCGGCACAGATCTCGGCGATCTTCAGCAGTGCCGCGTCGCCGAGGTGCACCTGGTCGACGAGCTTCTGGGCGGCCAGGATCCGGTCGGTCAGCGCCCGCTCCGCATCGGCGTACGACGCCGCGAAGGCAGCCGGGTCGGTCTCGAACGCGATCCGTCGGCGGACCACCTCCACCCGCAGCGCCGGGTCGCGCGGGGCGGCGATCTCGACTGTCAGCCCGAACCGGTCGAGCAGCTGCGGGCGCAGCTCGCCCTCCTCGGGGTTCATCGTGCCGACCAGCACGAAGCGGGCGGCGTGCTCGACCGAGACGCCGTCGCGCTCGACGGTCGAGCGGCCCATCGCTGCCGCGTCGAGCAGCAGGTCGACGAGGTGGTCGTGCAGCAGGTTGACCTCGTCGACGTAGAGGATGCCGCGGTGCGCGCGGGCCAGCAGGCCGGGTTCGTACTCGGCGACCCCCGACGAGAGCGCCTTCTCGAGGTGCAGCGACCCGAGCACGCGGTCCTCGGTGGCGCCGACCGGCAGCTCGACCAGGCGCACCGGTCTGGTCTCGGTGTCGGCGTCCGCGGCGAACGGGCCGTCGGGGGAGAGGGGGTGGGCCTCGTGGGGATCGGTGGAGAACCGGTCGTCGGCGATCACCTCGATCGGCGGCAGCACGGCGGCGAGCGCGCGCACCATGGTCGACTTCGCGGTGCCCTTCTCCCCACGCACGAGGACTCCGCCGACGGACGGGGAGATCGTGGTGAGGACCAGGGCGAGGGCCATGTCGTCGGATCCGACGACGGCGCTGAAGGGGTAGCGCTGGACAGGGTGGGGCTGTGGCATGGGGGCTCCCGCTCTCGTTGCCATCTGACAGGTGGCGGCGCGAGGCCGGTCTTCGGACTTCCAAGGTCAAGCCTTGGTCACCGCAGCGGGCCCTGTGCCGGATTCTCACCGGCTTCCCAGATTCTCCCCTCGACCTCCGTCGGGTGACGGCGACCTTCGGGGCACCTCGTGCCTTCGGCGTCACGGTAGCCGGTCCCGCCCCGGGTCTGTCCACGTGGCCACCACCCGGGCACGAGGACCCGGCCTACGACGTACGGTTGCGCGGTGAGTGCAAGCACTGCCGACACCGCCCTGGATCTCCGCGACGTCGCGTTCACCCGTGCCGGTCGAACGCTCCTCGACGACATCTCGCTGACCGTCCGTCGCGGTGAGCACTGGGCACTGATCGGCCCCAACGGTGCCGGCAAGACCACCCTGCTCAACATTCTCGGCGCGCTCACCTTCCCGAGCCGCGGCGAGGTGCACGTGCTCGGCCACAAGCTGGGCCGGGTCGACCTGCGTGAGCTCCGGCGTTCGATCGGCCACGTGAACCCGCGCCACCAGATCGGGTCGAACCTCTCCGTCGAGCAGGTCGTGCTCACCGGCGAGACCGGCACCAACGAGATGGTCCCGCGCTGGACGCCGTCGCCCGAGACCCACGAGCGGGCGCACCTGCTGATGAAGACCTTGGGCATCGACGCCGACGACCCGCACTGGCACACGATGTCCCAGGGCGAGCGTGGCCGTGCCCTGATCGCCCGGGCGTTGATGCCCGACCCGCCGTTGTTGCTGCTCGACGAGCCGAGCACCGGGCTCGACGTGGCCGCGCGCGAGCAGATGATCCAGACCATCACCGACCTGCCGAACGTGATTCCGGGGCTCACCTCGGTGACCGTCACCCATCACTTCGAGGAGCTGCCGGCGTCGATCACCCACGCCGTACTCCTGCGCTCGGGCCGCGTCGTCGCGGCCGGCCCGGTGGAGCAGACCCTGACCTCCGAGCTCGTCACCGACACCTTCGACCACCCGATCGAGGTGGGTCGTCGGGGCGGACGCTGGTTCGCCGTGGCCGGCTGAGCGATTAGGGTCGGCCCCATGTCAGCAGTCACCGTCATCGGTATCGGCGCGGACGGCTGGCCCGGCGTCACCGCCGCCCTGCGTCAGCGCGTCCTCGACGCCGAGGTGGTCCTCGGCGGGACCCGTCATCTCGAGATGCTGCCCGACGCGCCCGGCCAGGTGCGTGAGGCGTGGCCCTCGCCCCTGCGCGAGGGGCTGCCCGCCCTGTTGTGGAAGTACGACGGGCGCCGCGTCGTCGCGCTCGCGTCCGGGGACCCCTTCGTCTCCGGCATCGGTGGCACTCTGGTCGACCTGCTCGGTCGCAGCGCCGTCGTGGTCGAGCCGGCCGTGTCGTCGGTGGCGCTGGCACGGGCCCGGATGGGCTGGGACGACGCCACCGTCGAGGTCGTCAGCACGGTGGGTCGCGACGCCCACGCCGTCCTTCGGGCCCTCGCACCCGGGCACCGCCTGGTGGTGCTGTCCTCCGACGCGGGTACGCCGACCCAGGTCGCCGGCCTGCTCGTCGTTGCCGGCTACGGCTCCTCGAAGATGACGGTCCTGGGCGACCTCGGCTCCCGTGACGAGACCCACCTCGCCAGCACCGCCGCCGAGTGGGGAGGGCAGGCGCCACAGCTCAACGTGATCGCCCTCGAGCTGGTGGGACCGGTCGTCGGCGGTTGGTCGGCGGGACTGCCCGACAACGCCTTCGAGCACGACGGACAGCTGACCAAGCGCGACCTGCGTGCCTCGGCACTGGCCCGGCTCGCGCCCACTCCCGGCGCCGTGCTGTGGGACGTCGGCGCCGGTGCCGGCTCGGTCGGCATCGAGTGGATGCGCGCCCACCCCACCTGTCGCACGATCGCGATCGAGGGCAACGTGGAGCGAGCCGCTCGCATCACGCGGAACGCGCTGGCCCTCGGCGTGCCCGCGTTGGAGGTGGTCCAGGGCCGCGCTCCCGAAGCCCTCCACGGACTTCCGACACCCGACGCGATCTTCGTCGGAGGCGGCGCCACCGCAACCGGCGTGATCGAGAATTGCCTGGCAGCACTGGGATCTGGAGGCCGGCTGGTCGTCCACGGGGTCACCCTCGAGACCGAGGTCGTGCTCGCCAACGCCCACCAGAAGCACGGCGGCGAGCTGACCCGGCACCAGATCGAGACCGCGGCACCGATCGGCACCTTCACCGGATGGTCCCCCGCCCGCACCGTCACCCAATGGGCCCTCGTCAAGGAGCAGTCATGACCATCCACTTCGTCGGCGCCGGCCCGGGCGCGGCCGACCTGATCACGCTGCGCGCGGTCACCCTCCTGTCCCGGGCCGAGGTCGTGCTCTACCCGGGCACCTACCTCGACGGTGAGGTGCTCTCGCACTGTCGCGCCGACGCCGTCCGCGTCGACACCCAGGACCTCGACCTCGACCAGATGACCGCCGTCATGGTCGACGCGCACCGGGCCGGGCACGACGTCGTACGCCTCACCTCGGGGGACCCGTCGGTCTATTCGGCGCTGGCCGAGCAGACCCGGCGGCTCGACGCCGCGCAGGTGCCGTGGGACGTCACCCCCGGCATCCCGGCGTACGCCGCCGCGGCGGCCGCGCTCGGCCGAGAGCTGACGGTGCCGAAGCTGGCGCAGTCGGTGGTGCTCACCCGTGCCCAGGCCCGGTCGACGGCGATGCCGTCAGGGGAGACCCTGGACAACTTCGCGGCCACCGGCGCGACGCTGGTGCTGCACCTGGCGATCACCCGCACCCGCGAGCTGGCCGAGCAGCTGACCGCCCACTACGGCGCGAGTTGCCCGGTGGCCGTGGTCTCGCGGGTGAGCCAGCCCTCGGAGCTGGTCCTGCGCGGAACCCTCGCCGACATCGCCGACCAGGTCGAGGCCGCGAACCTGCGCCAGGCGGCGTTGATCATGGTCGGCCCCGCGATCGACCCGGCCGTGGTTGCGGAGTCCTACCTCTACGACCCCGCCCGCGACCGCTCACTCAAACGCTGACCCGTCGTGAGTTCGCGCCGACCCGTCGTGAGTTCGCGCCGACCCGTCGTGAGTTCGCGCCGACTCGACGTAACGCGGCGTCCAGGCCTGCCCGTTGGTCGTACGCCGGGTGCTCGAGGCGCCGATGATCAGCAGGCACTTCATGTCGATCGTCGTCGGGTCCAGCTCGCCGAGCGTGGTGACGGTCAGCGACTCCTCGTCGCGGCCGATGTCGCGCCCGACCACCACCACGGTCTCCGCGGAGCGATGCGCGAGCAGCACCTTGTGGGCCAGGACGATCTGCTCGGTGCGCGAGCGGGAGGCCGGGTTGTAGATGCCGAGCACCAGATCGGCCTCCGAGACCGCACGCAGCCTGTCCTCGATGACGGACCACGGTTTGAGCCGGTCGCTCAGGCTCATCACCGCGAAGTCCGCGCCCACCGGAGCTCCGGCTCGGGCGGCCACGACCTGGATCGCACTGACCCCGGGCAGCACCCGGACGGGCACGTCCTCGTACTCACCCTCGGCGGCCTCGAAGACCGCCGACGCCATCCCGAAGACGCCCGCGTCACCGCCGGAGACCACCGCGACCCGCTGGCCCGAACGGGCCAGGTCGAGAGCCAACCGTGCCCGGTCGACCTCGACCGTGTTGCCGGAGGCGTGCCGGGTCAGACCGGCCCGTTGCGGCACACGGTTGACGTACGGCGCGTAGCCGATCACGTGCTCCACGTCGGCCAGTGCCGCGCTGGCCTCGGGGGTCAGCCAGTCGTCCGGACCGGGGCCCAGGCCGATCACGAGCAGCTCGGCAGCCGGGGCAGGGGTGGACCCGACCGACTCGTCAGCCACGCCGTTGGCGGACTCGACAGACTCGACCACCGCACCGGACAGCGCCGTACGCCGGCCGCCGGGGTCGTCGGTCAGCGAGTCGCCGGGCACCACGATCAGTGAGAAGTACGGGACTGACGACGGGTCGACCTCAGTCACCTTCATCCAGCGTTCGGCCGGCATCGAGGCCCGCTCGATGTACCACGCGTGTTCGAGTCGACCGGCCTGCGCGAGCGCGTCGACCACGCCCGGGAAACGCCGTCCCAGCTTCATGATGATCGCGCCGTCGGTGTCGGCCAGCCGTCGGGCGAGCTCGGGCACCGGCAGCGTTCCCGGCAGCACGGTGAGCACGTCGGTCTGGCGCACCAGCGGCGTCGCGACGACGGCAGTGGCGGCGGCGAACGCGGGCACACCCGGCACGACCTCGGTCGGGAACAGCGGTGAGAGCCGGTCGTGGAGATACATGAACGAGCCGTAGAAGAGCGGGTCGCCCTCGGCCAGTACGACGACCGTGCGGCCAGCGGCCAGATGATCCGACAGTCGCGAGGCACACGACTCGTAGAACTCGGCCATCGCGCCGGCGTACCCGCCAGGGTGCGCCGTCGGGCCGGTGGTGACCGGGTAGCGCAGCAGTTCCTCGACGACGTCGTCGGGGATCAGGTCGGCCGCGATGCGTCGCGCGTTCGACTCCTTGCCGACCCCTGCGTGGTAGGCGATCACGTCGGCCTCACCGATGAGGCGGGCGGCCTTGCGGGTGATCAGCTCCGGGTCGCCGGGGCCCAGCCCCACGCCGTACAGATGACCGGTCATTCCTTCTCCTGGGCGAGGGCGTTGAGAGCAGAGGCGGTCATCGCGGAGCCACCCCGACGACCCCGCACCGTGAGGAACGGGAGGTCGATGCCGTGGTCGTCGGCGAAGGCGGCGAGTGCGTCCTTCGACTCGGCGGCCCCGATGAACCCGACCGGACAGCCGATGACGGCGGCCGGTCGGGGAGCCCCGTCGGCCAGCATCTCGAGCAGGTGGAACAGCGCCGTCGGGGCGTTGCCGATGGCCACCACCGAGCCTTCGAGCCGGTCGGCCAGGAGGGAGAACGCGGCCGCGGACCGCGTCGTGCCGAGCTCGCGCGCCAACCCGGGAACCCGCTCGTCGCGAAGCAGACAGACCACGTCGTTGTCGCGGGGGAGCCTGGCACGCGTGACGCCGGCGGCCACCATGTGAGCGTCGACGATGATCGGTGCACCGGCGTCCAGCGCGCCCCGGGCAGCGGCCACCAGCGACGGATGGATCACCAGGTCGTCGGTCAGGTCGGTCTGCCCGGTGCCGTGCACCATCCGGACCGCCACCTTCTCGGCGTCGGCGGGCAGGTGCTCGAAGCGAGACTCGGCACGGATCGTGGCGAACGAGTCGACGTAGATCGCCGAGCCGTCGTCGATGTAGTCGTAGCGACGCGTGGGCCTGGACGGTGCAGCCGGTGCAGACAACTTCACTCCTCGGGGTTCTCGCCCCAGTGCGGCAGTGTGCGGGATTGTCCTGGTGTCAGTGTCTGGCTCGGCCCTCTCGGGCCTCACAGTGGCGGAACCGCCCCGGAGTCGCACCGGGTTCCTGTCCACAGGACGTCAGGCAGCCTAAGCGGTCGACGGCCCACGCGGGGCGGCGGGCCGGATGGTGGCCATGTGCCGGTCGGTCAGTCGCACACGATCACGGAACGCCACGGCGTGACCACGAGATGGTCGGGCCGACCCGTGACCAGGCGCTCGAGGAGCCCGGGCGTGAGCAGTCCGTCGGCCACGGCCACGTGCTCCACGCCCTCAGCCAGCCGCCCGTACGCCGGCGGGTCGGTGCTCACTCGGGTTCGGGGGTCCCGATCTCGGGTCTCGGTCAACGGCCGGTCGAGTTCGGTGACGTGCCACGGCGACGTGGGGCCCGTGCCGCGGGCCGCCACGAACGCACCGGCCAGCGCCAGCAGCTCCGGGACGGCTCGTTCGAGCGGCACGACCTCGCCCCAGGCCTCACCGATGCGCAGTTGCACCGTGTCGGCGTCGAGCGCCACCCACCCCAGATCGCAGTTGCGCCCCACCACGTCACCGCGCCCGTCGTCGAGCACGAAGAGGAACCGCGCGGACAGTCCGGCGTACGTCGGATCCGCGCAGAGGGCCTCGTCGAGCGCCCGGGCGAGCGGCCGCAGGTCAGCCCGGCCGTTGTTCCGTGGATTGCAGTCGCCTGGTGACTGCGATCCACGGAGATCCTCGGTGAGCAGGCCCGAGAGCGGCGAGACCATGATGTTGCGCACCAGCTCATGGGTCGGTGAGGGCAACAGGCCGGTCGCTTCGATCGCGGTCACGACCTCCGACGCCAGGCAACCGCCGTCGGCGGGCAGCGCGCGCAGTTGCAGGTTTGCCCGTTTGGTCAGGTGCACCGTGCCGTCGCCGTACGTCGTCGCGACCTCGAGCAGCCGGGTCAACGACGTGGGGGAGACCTGCCCGCCGACCAGACGCAGCCGCACCAACGCGCCGTCCTCGGCCGGCCACGGGCGCAGCACGCCAGGACACAGGTCTCGTCGGTGACGGACGGCAGGGGAGCTCACGGCGGCATCGTCCCATGCGTCGGCCTGCCAAGGGGCTCCGGACGAACGTTGATACGGTGCTGGTGCCGTGGTGTTCGGGAAGCCGGTTCAATGCCGGCGCGGCCCTCGCCACTGTAACCGTCGAGTTGACGGCCCTTGCGGTGCTCGACCCTGAAGCAGAGGGGGACGGGCACCGGACCACTGGGAGAAGTCCCGGGAAGGTCGGCCAGAGACGCTGAGACGGAAGCCAGGAGACCGGCCACGGCGCGTCATGTTCCACGAGGGTTTGGAGAAAACCAATGGTCGGTCGACCTCTGCGCACCCCGATGCGCTGCGCCATCGTCATCCGCGGTGCCGTTCTCGGCACCGCCTTCGTCCTCACTCTCGCCGGATGCGCCGAGGCGCCCGCGCTGGAGAGGAAGGCGGCGGATCCGTCCGACGGGGACTACCCCGTCGAGGTGACCAGCTGTGGCCACACCTCCACGATCACGGCTCGCCCGACGAGGGCGGTCACGCTCAACCAGGGCGCCACCGAGGTGGTGCTGGCACTCGGCCTCGAGGACCAGCTGGCCGGCACGGCCTACCTCGACGACGCCGTCCCCCCGAAGTGGAAGAGGGCGTACGACGAAGTGCCGGTGCTCTCGAAGGAGTACCCCACCCACGAGGTGCTGCTGAAGACCCAGCCCGACTTCGTCTACGCCTCCTACGCCAGCGGCTTCGACAAGAAGGTGGCCGGCAGCCAGGAATCGTTGGAGAAGACGGCCACCGGCTCCTACCTCTCGCCGTTCGGCTGTGACGACGAAGAGGAGCGCCCGAAGGCGACCTTCGAGGCGGTCTGGCAGGAGATCGACGCGATCGCGGCCGCGTTCGGTGAACCCGAGAAGGCCGCCGACTTCCGCGCCGAACAGGGGGAGACCCTCGAGGAGCTGGCCGCGACGAAGGTCGGCACGGGCGTCGATGTCCTCTGGTTCGACTCCGGGGACAAGAAGCCGTTCGTCGGAGCCGGTGGCGGCGGCCCGCAGCTGATCCTCGACGCCGTCGGCGCGACGAACATCTTCGCCGATCTTGACGGGGGCTGGGCCGACGGCAACTGGGAGGACGTCCTCGCCGCAGACCCCGACGTGATCGTGCTCGCCGACGCGTCGTGGTCGACCGCAGAGGACAAGGTCGCCTACCTGGAGAGCGACCCGGTCCTCAGCCAGCTCACCGCGGTGAAGGCTGAGGCCTACGTCACGATCCCCTTCTCGGAGTCGACTCCCGGCGTCAGACTCGCCGACGGCGCGGCGTCGGTGTCCAACCAGCTCGACGAGCTCGCACCGAACCCGTGACTGTCCTACGAGAGCGAAGCGCACCGGTCCTCGGGCGTGCCACATTCCCCGCCCACAGCCGCCTGCTGGGTCCGTTCATGCTGTCGGTCGCCGCCGTGGCGCTCGTGCTCAGCATGGCGGTCGCGCTCGGGATCGGATCCGTGTCCGTGCCGGTGCTCGATGTACTCGCGGTGGTGGGCCGGCGGCTGAGACTCGGCGACTTCGGCGTACCGCTGGTCGACGACCAGATCGTGTGGCAGCTGCGGATGCCGCGCGTGCTCGGTGCCGCGGCCGTCGGTGCGGCACTCGCCGTGTGCGGCGCCGTTCTGCAGTCCCTGACCCGCAACGATCTCGCCGACCCCTACCTGCTCGGCATCTCCGGGGGAGCAGGCGCCGGTGCAGTCACCGTGATCGTGCTCGGTGTCACCTTCGCTGGCTTCGCGGGGTCGGCCGCAGTCGCCACCGCCGCGTTCGTCGGTGCCCTCGGTGCCCTCGGCCTCGTGCTGGGACTGGCCGCAGGTCGAGGCGGCGCCCTGGCCCCCACACGCACGGTGCTGGCCGGGGTCGCGATCGGCCAGATCTGCGCGGCGTACACGTCGTTCCTGGTGATCGTCACCGGTGACCGTGACTCCGCCCGGCGGGTGCTCGACTGGACGCTCGGCTCGGTCGCCGGCCTGCGCTGGGGTACGACGATCCCGCTCACCGTCCTGGCGGTGCTGGCCACGGTGCTCGTCCTCGGAGTCTCCCGTCAGCTCGACGCGTTCGCGTTCGGTGAGCTCTCCGCACGGTCGCTCGGCATCGAGGTCACCCGGCTGCGCTGGGTCCTGTTGGTCGGCACCGCCCTGGTCACCGCGGTCCTGGTGGCGTTCGTGGGCGCGATCGGCTTCGTGGGGCTGGTGATTCCGCACATGGTGCGCCTCGTCACGGGGCCCGGGCACCTGTTCCTGCTACCGATGTCCGCCCTGTGCGGGGCCATCCTCCTGGTGTGGTCCGACACGATCGCTCGGACGGCGGTCGCCGGCCAGGAGATCCCCCTGGGCGTGGTCACCGGTGTGCTCGGCGCACCCGTCTTCGCGTTCCTGCTGCGCCGACAGGGGAGCGAGACATGAAGCTCGAAGCGCGCTCCGTGGCCTGGCGTGCCAACGGACGAACCATCATCGATGGCATCGACCTGCTCTGCGAGCCCGGCACCGTCACCGGGCTGCTGGGGCCCAACGGCTCGGGCAAGACCACGCTCCTGCACGTGTTGGGCGGTCTGCGTCGCCCGAGTGCAGGAGCCGTGCGGGTCGACGAGGCCGGGCTCCACCGGATCCCGGCGCGGAACCGAGCCCGGGCGATCGCGCTGGTCGAGCAGGGTTCCTCCACCCACCTCGACCTCACCGTCCGACAGGTGGTCGAGCTCGGCCGGATCCCGCACCGCGGCCGCTGGCAGGCGTCGTACGACGACCGCGAGGTCATCGACGACGCGATGAGACTGGCCGACATCGACGAGCTCGCCGACCGTCACTGGCCCACTCTCTCCGGTGGTGAACGCCAGCGCACCCAGCTGGCCCGGGCGATGGCCCAGCGTCCACGAGCGCTCCTGCTCGACGAACCCACCAACCACCTGGACCTGGGGCACCAGCTCGACTTCCTGGCCAGGGTCCGCGAGCTCGGCCTGACCACGGTGGCCGCGCTCCACGATCTCGAGCTGGCCGCCGCCTTCTGCGACCGCGTCGCGGTGCTCGACCGCGGCCGGCTGGTCGCGGCGGGACCGGTGGCCGAGGTGCTCACCTCCGAGCTGATCGAGG